>LT599022.1:2858529-3471474 GCA_900079695.1 uncultured Alphaproteobacteria bacterium | reverse complement strand
GCCGAGAACGCGATGCCGAGCATCACGCAGATGCCGAAGTTGATCGCCGCCTTCTTCTCGACCTCCGAGCGGCCCTCGCCTTCCTGCACCATCTTCACGATCGCCATGCCGATCGGCATCATCAGCGCCGCGCACGCTGTGTTCGACATCCACGCCGAAAGGAAGCCGGTCGCGATCATGAAGCCGAGGATCAGCATCTTCGGATTGGTGCCGCAGACCTTGAGCACCAGCAGCGAGACGCGGCGGTGGAGGTTCCAGGTCTCCATCGCGTAGGCGAGCGCGAAGCCGCCGACGAACAGCCAGATCAGATCCTGCGCGTAGTTCGGCGCCACGGTCTTGGCGTTCATCACGCCGAGCGCCGGGAACAGCACCAGCGGCACCAGCGCGGTGACGGCGATCGGAATCGCCTCGAGCATCCACCAGGTCGCCATCAGCAGGGTCACGCCGATGGTCTTCCACGACGACGGGGTGATCCCCTCCGGCGGCGTGGTGAGCAGGGTATAGAGCAGGAACGCGATGCCGAGGAAGAGACCGACGATCTCTTTCTTACGGTCGGTGGTCATCCCACTGGCCGAAGCGCCCGCGCTTGACGAAGCAGCAGTCATGTTATCCCCCAATACACATTGGATCGACGCGCCCTGTCCGCGGACTCTCCCCCGGGACACTGCCGAGCGGCGCCATCGGGGTGGGAGTATCAGAACCCGGAAAGTTGGCAAGCGGATTTCCGCCTTCTTGTTTCCACGATTGAGATTCCGTCGGCCACAAGTCTTGCCGAACCCGGGCTCATGCTTGAAATAACTATGATTTTTTGCATCGGATCAGCGGCGATCGAGGAGCGGCGCGCGAGAAGCGGCAGCCGGGCCCCTTGTTTCCGGATGTCGAAATTCGTCCTGTTTCCAGTGCGTTATGTGCGCACCTAGAGAGGGCCCAGGGCGCAGAGGAATGACCTTCCTCCCGCATCGGCGACGATGATTGTGGTAAAATCGTGTCTTTATTGCGGCGGACTTGGCCACGGGCGGCGGCACCCAGGTGAATTCATATCAAGCGCCAAATTTTTGCCGCATTTACGCCGCGCTTCGGCCTACCCGAATGGGCGTATGCATGCGAAATCCGGCATATTCCAGGGCTGCATCGAATCAAATTCACTTCGCGCACTGGTTTCGGCCACAGTCGCATAATTTTTCCATCCGCCTCCCCCACCGCTTCGACGCGGACAAACGAAAACCCCGCCGCCCGGGAAGGGGCGGCGGGGCCTTGGATGTCGGCCGTCAGCCGCGGATCAGAGCTTCACGCCGAAGGCGATCGGCATGAAGATGTACATGCTGATCAGGGTGATGACGATACCGATGAGGTTGAGGGTCATGCCCGACTTGAACATGTCGGGCACGCGGATCAGGCCGGAGCCGAACACGATCGCGTTCGGCGGGGTCGCCACCGGCAGCGAGAACGCCAGCGACGCGCCGAGCGCCACCGGGATCGCGGTGGAGAGCGGATGGGCGCCGACGCCCTGGGCCACCGAGATCGCGAGCGGCACGAAGGTCGCCGCCACCGCGGTGTTCGAGGTCATCTGCGTCAGCAGCATCGACACCATCGCCAGCACGCCCATGATGATGATCGGCGACATGCCCGCGAGGCCCTTCATCTGCGCGGCGACGTAAGCCGACACGCCCGACTTGTCGAGACCCGCGCCGAGCGCGAACCCGCCGCCGAACAGGATGATCGCATCCCACGGAATGCCCTTCGAGAACAGGCTGTTGTCCAGCATCATCCGGCCCTTCTTGAAATCGACGGGCAGGAGGAAACAGAGCAGCAGGGCGAGCATGCCGACGGTCGAGTCGGACATCACCTTGGAGAGCGAGACCGCCTTGCCGCCCATGTTGACCGGCGGCAGCATGCCGAGGATCTGCGGACGCAGGATCCAGAACAGCGCGGTGAAGATGAACAGCGCGAAGGTGAGCTTCTCGCCCTTCGACATCGCACCGAGCTTCTCCAGTTCCTCGTCGACGATCGCGCCGGCCTGGCTGAGGTCGAGCGCCTTGACCGGGAACATCACCGGCAGCAGCCACCAGCAGACGGCCAGCAGGATCACCGAGATCGGCGTGCCGACGATCATGAAGTTGGCGAACGGGACGCCCGAACCGGTCATCTTCTCGACCTGGCCGGCCATCACCGCGTTCGGCGGCGTGCCGATCAGGGTGGCCATGCCGCCGATCGACGCCGAGAACGCGATACCGAGCATCACGCAGNCAGCCAGATCAGATCCTGCGCGTAGTTCGGCGCCACCTGCTTGGCGGTCATCACGCCCAGCGCCGGAAAGGCGACGAGCGGCACCAGCGCGGTGACGGCGATCGGAATCGCCTCGAGCATCCACCAGGTCGCCATCAGCAGGGTCACGCCGATGGTCTTCCACGCGGAGACAGAAATCCCCTCCGGCGGCGTCGTGAAGAGGGTGTAGAGCAGAAACGCCACACCCAGGAACAAACCAATGATTTCTTTCTTGCGGTCGCCGGTCATCCCGGCACTAGCCGAGGCGCCTGCGCTTGACGAAGCAACAGTCATGTTTTCCCCCAAAACGAAATTTGGACCGACCCGCCCCATCCCCGAGCCATTTCCCGCGGACGTTGCCGGAGCGGGTCTGCAACGAGCGTTCGCTCAGATGGAAAAAGATGGCAAGCGAATTTCCGCCACGGTTTTTCCACGATCGCCGTGGGAACTGCGAAAGCGCCTATCTTGTCTTATTAAGTTCTTGGGAAAAATCGGTTTTTCCCCAATCAAGCGGAGAAAAGGATATTTTTCGGCGAAATCCCACCGCCGTATCGAAGCCTCTCAGACTGGCTTTTCGTCAATTTTTTCCGGTTACTACCGATTTTCCAGATACACGCTCGAGGCGTCGGATTTTCCGGATTGGAACGGTTCGATACCACTGTATCGTCTAAATAGTGGTTGAATTGCGTTCTTTTTGAGCGGTTCTGATGTCGCGATGTCGATGGTTCAGACAATATGCCCCGTTGTTGCCTAATTTGTTGACGGAGCCACGCCCCCGAATGAAACGCGCTCAGCGTCGCCGCCATCCGGCGCATCCGATGCGGGCCCGCGATTGCCCACCGCCCCGATTGCGGCGCTTTCGGGTTGCATCGATGTCTCCTCCGGGGCAGGCGTTCCCCGGTCGCACGGCATGAAAAAAGCCCGCCGCCCCGAAGGGCGGCGGGCTTCCGGCCGAAGCCGTGAGATCAGAGCTTCACGCCGAAGGCGATCGGCATCATCACCGCCATCACGCCGATCGAAAGCACGATGCCGATGAGGTTGAGGGTCATGCCCGACTTGAACATGTCCGGCACGCGGATCAGGCCCGAGCCGAACACGATCGCGTTCGGCGGGGTCGCCACCGGCAGCGAGAACGCCAGCGACGCGCCGAGCGCCACCGGGATCGCCATCAGCAGCGGCGAGACGCCGAGGCCCTGGGCGATCGAGATCGACAGCGGCACGAAGGTCGCGGCCACCGCGGTGTTCGAGGTCATCTGCGTCAGCAGCATCGCCACCAGCGCCAGCACCCCCATGATCACGATCGAGCTCATGCCCGCGAGGGTCTGCATCTGCTGGGCAACGTACTCGGTCACGCCCGACTTCGAGAGCGCGCCGCCGAGCGCGAACCCGCCGCCGAACAGCAGGATCGCGTCCCACGGAATGCCCTTGGCGAACAGGCAGCTGTCCAGCAGCATCCGGCCCTTCTTGAAGTTGACCGGAACGAGGAAGCAGAGCAGCAGCGCGGTCATGCCGATGGTCGAGTCGGTGATGAACTTGCTGAGCGGCGTGACCTTGCCGCCGAACTCCACCGCCGGCAGCAGGCTGAGCAGCTGCGGACGCAGGATCCACGACAGCGCGGTGACGACGAACAGGATCATCGTCAGACGCTCGCCGGTGGACATCGGGCCGAGCTTCTCCAGCTCCTCGTCGACGATCGCCCCGGCGGCCGAGAGATCGAGCGCCTTGATCGGGAACATCGCCGGCAGCAGGAACAGGGTGATGGCGATCAGCGCGATGCCGATCGGACCGCCGACCAGCATGAAGTTGGCGAACGGCACGGCGGTGCCGGTCATCTGCATCACCTGGCCGGCCATCACCGCGTTCGGCGGGGTACCGATCAGGGTCGCCATGCCGCCCATCGACGACGAGAAGGCGATGCCGAGCATCACGCAGATGCCGAAGTTGATCGCCGCACGCTTCTCGATTTCCGAGCGGTTCTCGCCTTCCTGCACCATCTTCACGATCGCCATGCCGATCGGCATCATCAGCGCCGCGCACGCGGTGTTCGACATCCAGGCCGAGAGGAAGCCGGTGGCGATCATGAAGCCGAGGATCAGCATCTTCGGGTTGGTGCCGCAGACCTTCAGCACGATCAGCGAGACGCGGCGGTGGAGGTTCCAGGTCTCCATCGCGTACGCCAGCGCGAAACCGCCGACGAACAGCCAGATCAGGTCGTTGGCGTAATTGGGCGCCACCTGCTTGGCGGGCAGGACGCCGAGAACCGGAAACAGCACCAGCGGCGCGAGGGCGGTGACCGAGATCGGAATCGCCTCGAGCATCCACCAGGTCGCCATCAGCAGGGTCACGCCGATGGTCTTCCACGCGGAGACGGAAATCCCCTCCGGCGGAGCGGTGAAGAGGGTGTAGAGCAGAAACGCCACACCCAGGAGCAGACCAATGATTTCTTTCTTGCGGTCGCCGGTCATCCCGGCACTGGCCGAGGCGCCCGCGCTTGACGAAGCAGCAGTCATGTGATTCCCCCAAACGAAATCGGTTTCAGCGGCGCGCCGACGAATACCTCCCACCCCGACGTCCGCTGTGAGCTAGGGTTCGCTCTCGAATGAAATTCTGGCAAGCGATTTCTGCCCTGATTCAGACTTAAATTCGCCTCGCTTTCGCCGCTCCGCGCCACGAAACCGAACCATCCCGCAAAACGCCCGGAATTCCTGGGATTTTGCGACACCCGCAAGAGGTTCGCGCGGAACGTGCCGAAGCCCCCGGAGGCATCCGGCATATCTCTGATTTTCATTTGAAATTCATCTCGCTATCGGCCGGATTCCACCCCCTGCCGCACCGTCTCACACGCCGTCGTTGTACTCCGCGATACGCTTCGGCCTCCACGAATTAAGGCTCAAATACGGCGGTTTACGATGAGAATAATTTATAATATCCGTAATTTGCCATATTTAAGCCGTATTTTGCATGAATACATTTCATCTTACGACCCGGCGCCCGCCCCGGAGCCGACGACGAAAAACCCGCCGCTCGGAGGAGCGGCGGGCGTCGTTGCGGAGCTTTCCGGCGAAGCGGAAGCGTTACATCTTCACGCCGAAGGCGATCGGCATCATCACCGCCATCACGCCGATCGAGATCACGATGCCGATCAGGTTGAGGGTCATGCCCGACTTGAACATGTCGGGCACGCGGATCAGGCCCGAGCCGAACACGATCGCGTTCGGCGGGGTCGCCACCGGCAGCGAGAACGCCAGCGACGCGCCGAGCGCCACCGGGATCGCCATCAGCAGCGGCGAGACGCCGAGGCCCTGGGCGATCGAGATCGACAGCGGCACGAAGGTCGCGGCCACCGCGGTGTTCGAGGTCATCTGCGTCAGCAGCATCGCCACCAGCGCCAGCACCCCCATGATCACGATCGAGCTCATGCCCGCGAGGGTCTGCATCTGCTGGGCAACGTACTCGGTCACGCCCGACTTCGAGAGCGCGCCGCCGAGCGCGAACCCGCCGCCGAACAGCAGGATCGCGTCCCACGGAATGCCCTTGGCGAACAGGCAGCTGTCCAGCAGCATCCGGCCCTTCTTGAAGTTGACCGGAACGAGGAAGCAGAGCAGCAGCGCGGTCATGCCGATGGTCGAGTCGGTGATGAACTTGCTGAGCGGCGTGACCTTGCCGCCGAACTCCACCGCCGGCAGCAGGCTGAGCAGCTGCGGACGCAGGATCCACGACAGCGCGGTGACGACGAACAGGATCATCGTCAGACGCTCGCCGGTGGACATCGGGCCGAGCTTCTCCAGCTCCTCGTCGACGATCGCCCCGGCGGCCGAGAGATCGAGCGCCTTGATCGGGAACATCGCCGGCAGCAGGAACAGGGTGATGGCGATCAGCGCGATGCCGATCGGACCGCCGACCAGCATGAAGTTGGCGAACGGCACGGCGGTGCCGGTCATCTGCATCACCTGGCCGGCCATCACCGCGTTCGGCGGGGTACCGATCAGGGTCGCCATGCCGCCCATCGACGACGAGAAGGCGATGCCGAGCATCACGCAGATGCCGAAGTTGATCGCCGCACGCTTCTCGATTTCCGAGCGGTTCTCGCCTTCCTGCACCATCTTCACGATCGCCATGCCGATCGGCATCATCAGCGCCGCGCACGCGGTGTTCGACATCCACGCCGAAAGGAACGCGGTCGAGATCAGGAAGCCGAGCAGCAGCATCTTCGGATTGGTGCCGCACACCTTCAGCACCAGCAGCGAGACGCGGCGATGGAGGTTCCAGGTCTCCATCGCGTACGCCAGCGCGAAGCCGCCGACGAACAGCCAGATCAGGTCCTGGGCGTAGTTCGGCGCCACGGTCTTGGCGTCCATGATGCCGAGGACCGGGAACAGCACCAGCGGCACCAGCGCGGTGACCGCGATCGGCAGCGCTTCGAGCATCCACCAGGTCGCCATCAGCAGGGTCACGCCGATGGTCTTCCACGACGACACGGTGAGACCTTCCGGCGGCGCGGTGAAGAGGCTGTACAGCAGGAACGCCATACCGAGGAACAAACCAATGATTTCTTTCTTGCGGTCGCCGGTCATCCCGGCGCTCGCCGAGATGCCTGCGCTGGAAGCAGCAGTCATGTTTTCCCCCAACAAAAAATTGGTCCGACGCGCCTCGTCCGCGGGCCATCTCCCGGGACACTGCCGAGCCGCGCCTAGGGTTGAGGGATTACCAGAAAGCGAAAACTTGGCAAGGGGATTTGCGCCCTCTTATTTCCACTTTTCAAGTGCACACGCCGGAACATCTACAAAAACCCCGGTTACGGGCTTGTTCGGCCGGGGGATTTTGTTCGTCAACGCGAGAAAATCGGATTTTTCCCGCACATCCCATCTCAGATTGGAAAATCTGCTAAAAATTTTTTCATTATATTTCAAAACACTATAAGTCCATATCCGAGCTGCATGCAGCGATCGCACTCTGGTTTAGAAAATTTCCATATGCAAGTTGTGTCGTAATAAAGGCTTAATTGTGTCGGAATGAAGCGCCTCGCGTCCATGCCGCCGCAACCGTCTTCCACGCCACGTTTCAGACACACATGCGCCGGCCTCCCGCCACCGCCCGGCACTCCCGAAACCGACCGACGCGGCGCGAAACGCCGCCGCCTGCCGAAACCGCGGCACAACCGCCGCGATAATGGCCCGGTCGCGGCGAATACCGCCGCTTCCGGCGCGGACAAACGAAAACCCCGCCGCCCGGGAAGGGCGGCGGGGCCTTGGATAGCGGCCGTCAGCGGCGGATCAGAGCTTCACGCCGAAGGCGATCGGCATCATCACGTACATGCTGACGAGGGTGATGACGATGCCGATGAGGTTGAGCGCCATGCCCGACTTGAACATGTCCGGCACACGCACCAGACCCGAGCCGAACACGATCGCGTTCGGCGGCGTCGCCACCGGCAGCGAGAACGCCAGCGACGCGCCGAGCGCCACCGGGATCGCCATCGACAGCGGATGCGCGCCGACGCCCTGGGCCACCGAGATCGCGAGCGGCACGAAGGTCGCCGCCACCGCGGTGTTCGAGGTCATCTGCGTCAGCAGCATCGCCACCAGCGCGAGGGACCCCATGATGGTGATCGAGCTCATCCCGGCAAGGCCCTTCATCTGACCGGCGACGTACGCCGACACGCCGGATTTGTCGAGCGCCGCGCCGAGCGCGAACCCGCCGCCGAACAGGATGATCGCGTCCCACGGAATGCCCTTCGAGAACAGGCTGTTGTCCAGCATCATCCGGCCCTTCTTGAAGTCCACCGGGATGAGGAAGCAGAGCAGCAGGGCGAGCATGCCGACGGTCGAGTCGGACATCACCTTGGAGAGCGAGACCGCCTTGCCGCCCATGTTGACCGGCGTCAGCATGTCGAGGATCTGCGGACGCAGGATCCAGAACACCGCGGTGAAGAGGAACAGCGCGAAGGTGAGCTTCTCGCCCTTGGACATCACGCCGAGTTTCTCCAGCTCGTCGTCGACGATCGACCCGGCGTGGGAGAGGTCGAGCGCCTTCATCGGGAACATCACCGGCAACAGCCACCAGCAGACGGCCAGCAGCACGATCGAGATCGGCGTGCCGACCATCATGAAGTTGGCGAACGGCACCGGAGTGCCGGTCATCTTCTCGACCTGGCCGGCCATCACCGCGTTCGGCGGGGTACCGATCAGGGTCGCCATGCCGCCGATCGAGGCGGCGAACGCGATGCCGNCAGCATCGCCACCAGCGCCAGCACCGCCATGATCACGATCGAGCTCATGCCCGCGAGGCCCTGCATCTGCTGGGCGACGTATTCGGTCACGCCCGACTTCGAGAGCGCGCCGCCGAGCGCGAACCCGCCGCCGAACAGCAGGATCGCGTCCCACGGAATGCCCTTCGAGAACAGGCTGTTGTCCAGCAGCATCCGGCCCCGCTTGAAGTCGACGGGCAGGAGGAAGCAGAGCAGCAGCGCCGCCATGCCGATGGTCGAGTCGGTGATGTACTTGCTGAGCGGCACCGCCTTGCCCGCGACGTCCACCGACGGCAGCAGGCTGAGCAGCTGCGGACGCAGGATCCACGACAGCGCGGTGACGATGAACAGGATCATCGTCAGGCGCTCGCCCTTGGACATCGGGCCGAGCTTGGCGAGTTCCTCGTCGACGATCGCCCCGGCGGAGGAGAGGTCGAGCGCCTTGACCGGGAACATCGCCGGCAGCAGGAACAGGGTGACGGCGATCAGCGCGATGCCGATCGGCGCGCCGACCAGCATGAAGTTGGCGAACGGCACCGGGGTGCCGGTCATCTGCACCACCTGCCCGGCCATCACCGCGTTCGGCGGGGTGCCGATCAGGGTCGCCATGCCGCCCATCGACGACGAGAAGGCGATGCCGAGCATCACGCAGATGCCGAAGTTGACGGCGGCCTTCTTCTCGACCGCCGAGCGGCCCTCGCCCTCCTGCACCATCTTCACGATCGCCATGCCGATCGGCATCATCAGCGCCGCGCAGGCGGTGTTCGACATCCAGGCCGAGAGGAAGCCGGTGGCGATCATGAAGCCGAGGATCAACATCTTCGGGTTGGTGCCGCAGATCTTGAGCACGATCAGCGAGACGCGGCGGTGGAGGTTCCAGGTCTCCATCGCGTACGCCAGCGCGAAACCGCCGACGAACAGCCAGATCAGGTTGTTGGCGTAGTTGGGCGCCACGGTCTTGGCGGTCATCACGCCGAGCGCCGGGAAGGCGACGAGCGGCACCAGCGCGGTGACGGCGATCGGAATCGCCTCGAGCATCCACCAGGTCGCCATCAGCAGGGTCACGCCGATGGTCTTCCACGCGGAGACGGAAATGCCCTCCGGCGGAGCGGTGAAGAGGGTGTAGAGCAGAAACGCCACACCCAGGAGCAGACCAATGATTTCTTTCTTGCGGTCGCCGGTCATCCCGGCACTGGCCGAGGCGCCCGCGCTTGACGAAGCAGCAGTCATGTGATTCCCCCAAACGAAATCGGTTTCAGCGGCGCGCCGACGAATACCTCCCACCCCGACGTCCGCTGTGAGCTAGGGTTCGCTCTCGAATGAAATTCTGGCAAGCGATTTCTGCCCTGATTCAGACTTAAATTCGCCTCGCTTTCGCCGCTCCGCGCCACGAAACCGAACCATCCCGCAAAACGCCCGGAATTCCTGGGATTTTGCGACACCCGCAAGAGGTTCGCGCGGAACGTGCCGAAGCCCCCGGAGGCATCCGGCATATCTCTGATTTTCATTTGAAATTCATCTCGCTATCGGCCGGATTCCACCCCCTGCCGCACCGTCTCACACGCCGTCGTTGTACTCCGCGATACGCTTCGGCCTCCACGAATTAAGGCTCAAATACGGCGGTTTACGATGAGAATAATTTATAATATCCGTAATTTGCCATATTTAAGCCGTATTTTGCATGAATACATTTCATCTTACGACCCGGCGCCCGCCCCGGAGCCGACGACGAAAAACCCGCCGCTCGGAGGAGCGGTCGAGGAAGCCGAGCAGCAGCATCTTCGGGTTGGTGCCGCACACCTTCAGCACCAGCAGCGAGACGCGGCGGTGAAGGTTCCAGGTCTCCATCGCGTACGCCAACGCGAACCCGCCGACGAACAGCCAGATCAGATCCTGCGCGTAGTTCGGCGCCACGGTCTTGGCGTCCATCACCCCGAGAATCGGGAACAGCACCAGCGGCACCAGCGCGGTAACCGCGATCGGCAGCGCCTCGAACATCCACCAGACCGCCATCAGCAGGGTGACGCCGATGGTCGTCCACGACGACGGCGTGATCCCCTGCGGCGGCGTGGTGAACAGGGTGTAGAGCAGGCACGCAATTCCAAGAAACAGACCAATGATTTCCTTCTTGCGGTCGGCGGTCATCCCGGCGCTCGCCGAGATGCCTGCGCTGGACGAAGCAGCAGTCATGGTTTCCCCCAACAAAATTGACTGACGGGGCTCACTCCACGAGCCGTTTCCCGGGAAGCCGCGAAGCCACGTCAGACTGACGGATTACCAGAACGCCAAAAGTTCGCAAGATCTTTCCGGGGTTCTTACTTGGCAGATCCAAGTCGCTTTCGTTCGTGTCTTGCCGATTTCCCACTCATGCGCTTGCGCCCGTTGGCGATTTCCAACGTCAACACAAGAAAAAGATATTTTCCGCCACGATCATGCGTCCGTCTGGAACGACACTTTCGTCATAAAGTTCTTTATTTTCAGTTCGATAGTCATAAATCTTGGCGGCGAATTCGTGGATCGTATGTTGTTTTAGAAAAGTTCGATTTTATAGTTCTGTCCAAATAAACACCGAAACATGGCGTTTCACGGACAATCGCGGCGGCACACCGGCAAAGCCGCCGCGGGCCACGAAAGCACCACAGATCCGACGCCCCGGGACCACCGACGGCGGCGGTCTCGGCTTTCGGCGGCGCAGGCGTCCGGACATGAAAAAGCCCCCGGGGAGAGGCGTTCTCTCCCCGGGGGCCGCCGCGCGAGGCGCGATCAGTCGGGCGCCACCGGACGGGCGGCGGCCTTGGCGCGGTGATCCTCGGCGAGGAAGGTATAGATCACCGGCAGCACGAACAGGGTGAACAGGGTGCCGACCGACAGCCCGCAAGCGATCACCACGCCGATCGCGAAGCGGCTGGCCGCGCCCGCGCCGATCGCGAGGGTGAGCGGCAGCACGCCCGCCACCATCGCCGCGGTGGTCATCAGGATCGGCCGCAACCGGAGCGACGCCGCGTGCGCCACCGCCTCGGCCTTCGACCGACCGGCCTCCTGTTCGACCTTGGCGACCTCGCAGATCAGGATGCCGTGCTTGGTGATCAGACCGATCAGGGTGACGAGGCCGATCTCGGAATAGATGTTGAGGGTGGTGGCGCCGAGCACCACCGGCAGCATCGCGCCGACGATCGATAGCGGCACCGAGGTCATGATCACCAGCGGGTCGCGCCAGCTTTCGTACTGCGCCGCCAGCACCAGGAAGATCACCACCAGCGCGAACGCGAAGGTCATCGCCAGCGCGTTGCCCTCCTGCTTGTACTGGCGCGACTGCCCGGCGTAGTCGGCGAAGAAGCCGTTCGGCAGAACCTCGGCGGAGATCGTGTCGAGGAACGCCACCGCCTGCCCGAGCGACACCCCCGGCATCGGCACGCCCTCCAGCGTCACCGAGTTAAACTGGTTGAACTGATTGAGCACCTGCGGCTGCGGCAACACCTCGGCATGGGCGACGGCGGTGAGCGGCACGACGCCGCCGGTCCGCGTCGGCACATAGGCGCGGCCGAGCGCCTCGGGGTCGAGACGGTAGGCGCGCGGCGCCTGGGGGATGACCTTGTAGCTCTTCGACTGGATGTCGGTGCGGTTGACGTAGCCGTCGCCGTAGAGGGTGGCGAGCGCCGCGCCGATGTCGCGCATCGTCACGCCGTATTCGCCCGCCTTGTCGCGGTCCACCGTCACCGTCAGTTCCGGGCGGTTGAACTTGAGGTCGAAGTCGTAGAACACGAACAGGCCGGACTCCCGCACCCGCTTGTCGATCTCCGTCTTCACCCGTTCGAGCGACAGGTAGTCGGAGGTGGTGGAGACGACGTACTGCACCGGCATACCCTCGGTGCCGGGCAGCGCCGGCATCTGGTAGACCGGCATCTGCAGCCCCGCCACCTCCGCCAGCCGGGTTTCCACCTCGACCTTGGTCTCGCCGATGCTGCGATGACGTTCGCTCCACGGCTTCAGCACCAGCCCGGCGAACCCGGTGTAGGTGTTGTCGGTGCCGGCGACGAAGAAGAACACGTCGCGTTCCGGCAGGTCGGCCAGCAGGGCGTCGGCCTCGCGGCCGTAGGCGGTCATGTAGTCGGCGTTGGCGGAGGCCGGCGCGGTGACGCCCGAGATCAGGAAGCCCTCGTCCTCGTAGGGCGCGAGTTCGCTGGAGCTGAAGCGGAAGAACAGCGGCAGGCTGACGAGGATCACCAGCGCCAGCGCCACGGTGCTGCCGCGCCCGGCGAGCGAGCGCGCCAGGGTGCGTTCGTAGGCGGCGGAGAGGCGGCCGAAATAGGTATCGACCAGCTTCGCCATCCGCCCCTCGCCGGAATGGGCCCTGAGGATCTTCGAACACATCATCGGCGACAGGGTAAGCGCGATCACGCCCGACACCAGCACCGCCCCCGCGAGGGTGAGCGCGAACTCCTTGAACAGCGCGCCGGTGACGCCGCCGAGAAACGCGATCGGCGCGTACACCGCGGCGAGGGTGACGGTCATCGTCATCACCGGCGCGGCGATCTCGCGGGTGCCGAGAATCGCCGCCTCGAAGGGCGTGTGCCCCTCCTCGATGTGGCGGTGGACGTTCTCGACGACGACGATCGCGTCGTCCACCACCAGGCCGATCGCGAGCACGAACGCCAGCAGCGTCAGCAGGTTGATGGTGAAGCCGAGCGACAGCATGACGAAGCCGACGCCCACCAGCGACAGCGGAATCGTGACCATCGGAATGATCACCGAGCGGAACGACGCCATGAACAGCAGGATCACCAGGATCACGATCAGCGCCGCCTCGGCGAGGGTCTTCACCACCTCGTCGATCGAT
The DNA here is from genome assembly GCA_900079695.1 of uncultured Alphaproteobacteria bacterium. Lineage (NCBI taxonomy): Bacteria > Pseudomonadati > Pseudomonadota > Alphaproteobacteria > uncultured Alphaproteobacteria bacterium. Next base: position 3,458,125 of record LT599022.1, on the reverse strand, counting down.
TCCTGGATGAACATCGTCGAATCGTAGTTCATCTTCATCCGGATCGCGGCGGGCAGATTGGTCTCGATCTCGGGCAGCACCTTGTAGACTCCGGCGACGACGTCGAGGGCGTTGGAATCCGGCGTGCCGTCGATGCCGACGAACAGGGTCTCGCGGCCGTCGGCGAGCACCCGGGTGTCGGTGCTTTCGGCGGCGAGCGTCACCTCGGCGATGTCGCGCAGGCGCACCGGCCCGGCGTCGCTGGTCTTGATCACGAGGTTCTCGAACGCCTTGGCGTCGGCGACGGTGGTTCCCGCCTTGATGTCGATGCGGTCGTAATAGCCCTTGAGCGAGCCCGCCGCCGCCTGGAAGTTGTTGGCGACGAGCGCGTCGTTGACCTCGGCCGCGCTCAGCCCGCGCTGCGCCATCGCCTCGGGGTCGAGCCAGACCCGCATCGCGAAGGTCTGCGCGCCGTACATCTGCACCGAGGCGACGCCCGGCACGGTCGAGAGCTTCGGCCGCACCACCCGGTCGACGTAGTCGGTGATCTGCGGCCCCGCGAGGGTGTCGGAAAAGAACGACACGTACATCAGCGAGGTGTCCTGCCCGGCGGTCTTGGTGATCACCGGTTCCTCGGCCTCGGACGGAAGCTCCGACTTCACCGCCGAAACCTGGCTCATCACCTCGGTCATCGCGGTGTTGGGGTCGAAGTTGAGGCGCGCCCGCACCGTCACCAGCGAGACGCCCGCGCGGCTGGTGGAGGTGACGTAGTCGACGCCGTCGGCCTTCGCCACCGCCTTCTGGATCGGGTCGGTGACGAAGCCCTGGATCAGCGCCGCGTCCGCGCCCGCGTAGGTGGTCTGGACGGTGATCACGGTGGTGTCGAGCTTGGGGTACTGCCGCACCTGCATGCCGGACAGCGCCTTGAGGCCGAGCAGCAGGATCAGCAGGCTGACGACCGTGGCGAGCACCGGCCGCTTGATGAAAATGTCGGTGAAACGCATCGCCCGGCCCTCAATCCTGCCCGATCGCGGGCGTGTCTTTCAGGATGCGGGTCTCCGCCACCTTCACCTTTGCGCCGTTGGCGAGCTTCACCCCACCCGCGGCGACGATGGTGTCGCCCGCCTTCAGCCCCTCGGCGATCGCCGCGAGGTTGCCGTGCCGGTCGAGCACCTTCACCACCGTCTGCCGGGCGCGCAGTTCGCCCTTGTCGTCGGGGGCGACGACGTAGACGAAATCGCCGTAGAGCGAATAGTTGATTGCCGCCTGCGGCACCACCACCTGCCCCTCGATCGCCGGGCGGACGATCCGCGCCTTGGCGTACATCCCCGGGCGCAGCAGCCGCTCGTCGTTGGGGAAGGCCGCCTGCAGCGCGATCAGGCCGCTCGCGAGATCGACCTTCGGCTCGATCGCCAAAAGCTTGCCGCGGAACACCCGGTCCGGATAGGCGTCGACGGTGATTTCCACCGGCGCGCCGATCGTCACCTCCGGCAGGTCGCGCTGCGAGATCGAAAGATCCATCAGCATCCCCGAAAGATCCTGAAGGGTGGTGATGTGGGTGCCGGGAGAGACGTACTGGCCGACGTCGAGGCGGTTGATGCCGAGGCTGCCGGCGAACGGCGCCTTGATCTCCTTCTTCTCGATCACCCGTTCGAGGCGCGAGACCTCGGCCTCGGCCATCGTGAGGTTGGCCTCGGCCTCGTCGAGCTTGGCCTGCGAGGCGGCGTCGGTGCGGCGCAGCGAGCGGTAGCGGTCGGCGGTCAGGCGGTCGAGCCGCACCTGGGCGCGCGCCGACTGCAACTGCGCGCGCTCGGTGTCGGCGTCGAGGCGGGCGAGCACCTCGCCCTTGCCGACCTGCTGGCCGGAAACGTAGAGCACCTCGCGCACCCGCCCCTCGACCTCGACCGCGACGTCGACGCCGTTGACCGCCTCGAGCCGCCCGGTGGCGGCGACCGCGCGCGACCACGCGCGGCTTTCCGCCTGCGCCGTCTCCACCGTCAGCACCGGCTCGGGCATATGACGGAGATATTCGGCGATCCCCCGTTCGCGCATCACCGCGAAGCCGAACAGACCGGCCAGCGCCAACCCCACCGCCGGAACCACCACATACCCGCGCTTCATCGCAAACCTCCGCTCCGCGCAGTCCGCGCGCCTGAACCCATGGGATCGCACAATGATCGCGGCGCCCCCGACGAACCATGAACCGGATCACTCACGCGGTTGACGATACAACTTCCGCAACTATCACACCACGCGCGCCATCACTGCGGCGGCGGCGAGCGCGGCGCGGCGCGCCTCGGCGTGGTCGACGATCGCCCCCGGCTCCGCCGCGTGGCCGCGCCGCCCCAGCCAGCGCGCCACGTAATCCCCCGCCGGATCGAACTTCCGTCCCTGGGTTTCGGGGTTGAAGATGCGGAAATAGGGCGCGGCGTCGGCCCCCGAGCCCGCCACCCACTGCCACGAGAACGGATCGAGCGCCGGATCGGCGTCGACCAGCGTGTCCTCGAACCACGCGAGGCCGCACCGCCAGTCGATCCGCAGATCCTTGACCAGGAACGACGCCGCCACCATCCGCGCGCGGTTGTGCATCCAGCCGGTGGTCCACAGTTCCCGCATCGCCGCGTCGACGAACGGAAAGCCGGTGTCGCCGCGCTGCCAGCGCAGCAGGTCGGCGGGCGCGTCGCGCCAGGGAAACGCGTCGAAGCCGGGGCGGAGGTTGCGGGTCGCCAGGTGCGGATGCGCGGCGAGCACGTGGTGGGCGAACTCGCGCCAGCCGAGCTGCCGCAGGAACGCCCACGCCCCCGCCTCCTTCGCCGGATCGATGGTCTCCGCCAGCACCCGCCGCCACACCCGCGCGGGCGAAAGCTGCCCCCAGCGCAGGTCGGCGGAGAGGCGCGCGGTGCCCGGCCGGTCGGGGCGGTCGCGGTCGGCGGGATAGGCGGCGAGGCGGGTCCCGACGAAATCCTCCAGCCGCGCCACGGCGGCCGCCTCGCCCACCGTCCAGGCCTCGCGCAGGCCGCCCGCCCAGTCGGGCGCCGCGGGCAGCAGGTCGAGATCGGCCAACGCGCACCCGAGCGCGTCGGCGCGCCAGCGCACCGGCGGCGCGGATGCGGCGGCGGGCGGCGCGACGGTCTGCGCGAACGCCCGCCAGAACGGCGTGAACACCGTATACGGCCGCCCCGCGCCGGTGCGGATCGCGGCGGGATCGTGCAGCAGCGCGCCGGGATGCAGGACCAGACGCACCCCGTCCGCAGCCAGGCGCGCCGCCGCGGCATCCTGCGTCGCCCGCCCGGTGGGAATCCGGGCGGCGAGCGCATGCACCTCGCGCGCGCCCACCGCCCGCGCCGCCTCGGCCAGCGCCGCGCCCGCGTCGCCGTCGTAGATCGCGAGGCGGCCGCCCGCGTCGGCGATCCGCCGCCCGAGATCGGCCAGGGCGTGGTGCAGCCACCACCGCGCCGCACCGCCGACGCGAAACTCCGCATCGCGCACGAACGCGGGCAGCACCCCGCCCGCGCGCGCCGCCGCCGCCAGCGCCGGGTGGTCGTCCAGGCGCAAGTCGTCGCGAAACCAAACGATTGCCGTCACGTCGCATCTCCCCCCGAGGATCCCGCACGAATGTGGGCATGCCGCGGGCGGCGTGCTAGGCTGCCGCGCATGGCAATCCTCCCGCGTCTCTTCCCCTACCTCTGGCCGCGCCGCGCGCCGGGCCTGCGCCTGCGGGTGGCGGCGTGCCTGCTGCTGCTGGTGGCGGCGAAATGCGCGAGCGTGGCGGTGCCGTGGCTCTACAAGGCGACGGTGGACGCCCTCGCCCGCCCGGCGGACGCGCTCGCGGCGATCCCGATCGGTCTGATCGCCGCCTACGGCCTCACCCGGGTGGTGCAGCAGGCGTTCACCCAGGCGCAGGACGCGGTGTTCGCGCGGGTGCTGCAACGCGCCGTCCGCGCCCTCAGCCTCGAAGTGTTCGAGCGGCTGTGCGCGCTCTCCCTCGGCTTCCACCTCGACCGCCGGGTCGGCGCGCTGGCGCGGTCGATCAAGCGCGGCACCGACGGCCTCGACGTGATCCTCCGCCTCGCGCTGTTCCGCACCGGCCCGGCGCTGCTGGAGCTCGCCTTCGTCACCGCGATCCTGTGGGCGGCGTTCGACTGGCGGTTCGCGGCGATCGTGTTCTTCACCATCGCCGGATACGTCGCCTTCACCTTCGCCGTCACCGAATGGCGGCTGAAGTTCCGCCGCGAGATGAACGCGCGCGACGGCGCGGTGGCGGCGATCGAGACCGACGCGCTGGTCAACATCGAAACCGTCAAGGCGTTCGCCAACGAGGACCACGAGCGCCGCCGCCTCGACGCCGCCCTCGCCGGGCTGGAGGATGCGGCGGTGGCGAGCAAGGGCTCGCTCGCGCTCACCAACGGCGGCCAGTCGGCGATCGTCTCCGCCGGGCTGATCGCGCTGATGGCGCTCGCCGCCGAGGGTATCCGCGCGGGCGAGATGACGGTCGGCGACTTCGTTCTGGTCAACACCTACCTGCTCCAGCTCTATCTGCCGCTCAACCTGCTCGGCCTCGCCTACCAGCAGATGCGCCAGGCGATGGCCGATATGGAGGCGCTGTTCGCGCTGCTCGACGAAACCCCGCAGGTGGCCGACGCTCCCGACGCCGTCGCGCTGCCGCGCGGCCCGGGCGAGATCGCCTTCCGTCACGTCGCGTTCGCCTACCGCGACGGGCGTCCGCTGTTGCACGACGTCGATTTCGTCGTCCGCGCCGGAACCAAGACCGCGATCGTCGGCGCCTCGGGCTCGGGCAAGTCGACGGTGGCGCGGCTGCTGCTGCGGTTCTACGACGTCTCCGCCGGAACGGTGGAGATCGACGGCCGCGACGTGCGCACGCTCACCCAGGCGTCGCTGCGCCGCGCCGTCGGCCTAGTGCCGCAGGAGGCGGCGCTGTTCAACGACACCCTCGGCGCGAACATCGCCTACGGCCGCCCCGACGCCACCGTCGCCGAGATCGACGCGGCGGCGAAGGTGGCGCGGATCCGCCACTTCGCCGTCCACCGGCCGCAGAAGTACGACACCCTGGTGGGCGAGCGCGGCCTCAAGCTTTCGGGCGGCGAGCGCCAGCGCGTCGCGATCGCCCGCGCGGTGCTGAAGGATCCGCCGATCCTGGTGTTCGACGAGGCGACCTCGTCGCTCGACACCGCCACCGAGGCCGACATCCAGGAGACCCTGGCGCACGCCGCGCGCGACCGCACCACGCTGGTGATCGCCCATCGCCTCTCCACGGTGGTGGATGCCGACCAGATCCTGGTGATGCGCAAGGGCCGCATCGTCGAGCGCGGCACCCACGCCGAACTCCTGACGGCGAACGGCGACTACGCGCGGCTGTGGGCGGCGCAGGCGCGCGTCGCCCGGCTCGAAACCGAGCTGCAGGCGACCCGCGCCGATCCGGAGCTTGATTCGCGCGCCGAGTTCGCGTCTTCTCTGCCGGGGCCGACGACAGGGGAACGGGAACGGTGAAGATCGACACCAGGGGATACGGCAAGGGCGCGGTGGTTCTGCTCGCGGTGGCGGCGATCGCCTACGGTTCGTCGATGGTGCGCCGGGACCCGGCGCCGCTCGCGCCGAAGCCGGGCGAGGCGGTGAAGGCCGAGGCGGTGACGGGCTTCTCGGTGCCCGCCGAGGGAATCGCCCCGGCGCGCTTCGCCTCCGCGCCCGATCCGCGCGGGCTCGCCACCCGTCACGTGTTCGACCGGCTGGTGGAGTACGACCGCCGCAGCGGCCGCATCGTCGCCGGGCTCGCCACCCGCTGGGAGGTCTCCGACGACGGCCGGTCCTACACCTTCTTCCTGCGCCGGAACGTGGTCTTCCACACCCTGCCGTCGTACCGCCCCGAGCATCTGTTCTCGGCGGCCGACGTGGTGTTCACCTTCGCGCGGCTGATGAAGGCGGACCATCCCTTCCGCGACGCCCGCGACGCCGCCGACTACCGGACCGTCGGGCTCGGGGACCTGCTGGTGTCGGTGGGGCAGGACGGGCCGGACAAGGTGACCTTCGAGCTCACCGTGCCGTACCCGAAGTTCCTCGGCAACCTCGCGATGGACTTCGCCTCGATCCGCTCCGAGGAGTACGCCGAGCGGATGGCGGCGGCGGGCACGCCGGAGCAGTTCCGCGCCCTGCCGGTCGGCACCGGGCCGATCGCGGCGGCGACTCCCGGCGACGGCGATCCGCGCGCGTGGCGCTACGCCCTCAACCCCGACTACTGGGGCGACGCGATTCCCGCCGACGCGCCGAAGGACCTGCCGAAGCAGGTGATCCCGCCCTCCACCTACGGCATCGACTGAGACTCGCCGCCGCGGGCGGCCTCGCCGAGGAGCTTGTCGGCGGCCTCGCCCTGATGGTCGACGTGGGCGCGGGTGAGGCGCTCGGCCTCCGCCGCGTGTCCCGCCGCCACCGCCGCGACGATCGCCTCGTGCTCGCGCCACGCCGCGTCGATCCGCCCCGGACCGGCGAGCTGCAGCCGCCGCCACGGCTTGACGAGACGCCGCACCGCGATCGTCTGCTCGATCAGGATGTCGTTGCGGCAGCCTTCCATCAGCAGGCGATGGAAGATCATGTCGGCGGCGTCGTAGCGGTCGAGTTCGCCCGACTCCGCCGGACCGCGGCAGCGGCGGTGCGCGTCGCGCAGCGCGAGGCGCTGTTCGGCGGTCATGCGCTCGGCGGCGTAGTAGGCGCACAGCCCTTCGAGCCCGGCGAGCGCCTCGAAGCGCTGCGCCATCGCCGCGTCGTCGATCGCCGCCACCGCCGCGCCGCGCCGCGGCCGCAGCTCCACCAGACCGCTCGCCGCAAGACGGGCGAGGGCCTCGCGCACCGGCGTGCGGGAGGTGCCGAAACGGTCGGCGAGGCTGCCCTCGTCGAGGTGCAGCCCGGGCGCGAGCTCGCCGAGGACGATCTCCTTCTCCAGTGCGGCGCTCACCTGATCGGCCAGGGACACGGCGGCGGTCTCCTATGTGGTGTCGGCGCGCGTCGCCGCGGCGAGTGCGGACGCCCAGTCGCCCTGGCGGCGTTGGCGGGCGAGGCGGACCGAGGCGTACCACGGCGTGGCGTCGGTCCCCGCGCCCCAGCGCCAGTCGCAGGCCTCGGGCAGCAGCACCGTGGTCGGCACCCCGAGGCTGCCCGCGAGGTGGACGATGCCGGTGTCGACGGCGATCAGGTCATCGATCTGCCGCAGAAACGCGGCGGTGTCCAGGAAATCGTCGATTGCGGGGGCGAGGTCGGCGAGAAACCCGGCGTAGCCCGGGCGCGCGAGGTCGGCGGCGCGCGGCCCCACCTGCAGGGACAGGAGCACGCGCCGCTCGTCGGCGCACAGCGGCAGGAACGCGGCGAGCCCGGCGGAACGGTTGGCGTCGTTGCGGTGTCCGGCGCTGCCCGCCCAGACCACGCCGGTGCGCCGCCGCCCGTCGCGCGGCGGAAGATGCGCGGCGGCGCGCGCCAGCAGCGCCTCGGGCACGCGGAAGTCGAGCGGCGGCGGCAGGGTGTCCGGGGTCGCGCCGAGCACCCGCGGCAGACTCATGACCGGCAGTAGGAGATCGTGCGGCGGCGGAGTCGCGGAGGCCTCCGTCACCGCCACCCGCGCCAGCGCCGGGGCGGCCCGCAGCAGACGCACCAGCGGCCTGCGCACCGCCAGCACCACCGGCCCGTCGTCGGGAATCGACGGCAGGAAGCGGGCGAACTGGATCACGTCGCCCATCCCCTGCTCGCCCACCACCAGCAGGGTGCGCCCACGGCGGGGCTCGCCCGTCCACCACGGGCGGCCGGTGCTGGGCGGGGTCACGCCCTTCAGCCGCCAGCGCGCCTCGTAGGCGGCGAAGCCGCGCGGCCAGTCGCCCGCCTGCAGCAGCATCAGCGCGGCTTCCCACGTCCATGCCGGGTCGTCGGGGCGCGCCGCCAGCGCCGGAGCGAGCATCGCCAGCGCCTCCGCCGCCCGGCCGCGGTCGCGCAGCAGCAGCGCGGCGTTGTAGCGGGTGCCGGGGGAGCCGCCGCGCGCGAGCGCCGCGGCGAACGCCGCCTCCGCCTCGGCGAACCGGCCCCGGTCGCGCAGCACGTTGCCGAGGTTGGAGAACGCCGCCTCGGTATCGCCGCCCGGCAGCGCGAGGCCGCGGCGAGTCGCCGCCTCGGCCGCCGCCGGATCGCCGCAGCGCCGCAGCGCGACGCCGAGATCGTTCCAGACCGGCGCGAATTCCGGCGCGGCCCGGGCCAGCCGCGCGAGGCCGGGCAGGGCGTCGGCGGCCCGCCCCGCCTCGATCCGCGCGACGGCTTCGGCCCATGCGGGCCGGAGCGCGGCGGGCAGCTCGCTCACGGCGGGTTTTCGAGATCGCCCGCGACCGCCTCCTCGGCCCACTCGGGCTGGGCGAGGCGGCCGTCGCGCCGGGCGCGCGAGCGCGCGGCGTCGGCGGCGCGCGCGAGGTTCTTCTCGGTCACCGCGGCGAGGCGGCCCTGACCGTGGATCTGATAGGTCCCGAGGGCGTTGCGGAACGCCGCCGCCGCATCCTCGAACAGCGCCGCGCTGTCGCGCCGCTTGGCGAGCAGGAACAGCGCCGAGCCGAGATTGTTCTGCGACGCCGCCCACAGCAGCGGCGCGGTCTCCTCGCTCCGCACGTCGAGGGTGGCGCGGATCAGCTCGACCGCGCGTTCGAGCGCGGCGGCGCTGCCCACCTGATCGCCGAACACCTGCAGCGCCTGCGCCAGCGCCGAGACCACCTCGGCCCAGCGCTGCGGCATGTCGGCGCGGGTATAGACCTGAATCGCCGACTGATAGTGCGCGAGCGCGGTCTTGAACGCCGATTCCTCGCCGCCCGCCAGCGCCTGACGATAGGCGATCAGGCCGAGGCGTTCGTGCAGCAGCGCCCACTCGAACGGCCGCTCCTCGCGCCGCACCCCTTCGAGGGCGAGGCGCAGGGTGTCGGCGGCGGCGTCCCACGGCGTTCCCTCGGGCGGCGGCGCGGCGGCGCCGCGCTCCACCCGCGCGCATTCCAGCAGCGCCCGGCCGATGAACACGTCGGCCCAGTCGGCACGGGCGGCGCGCGGCAGGCGGCGCGCGGCGTCCTCGAACGCCCGCGCGGCGTCGTCCCACAGGGTGTCCGGCGCGCCCTCGGCTCCGGCGGCGAGCGACGCGGCGGCGGCCCAGCCGACCCACGCCGCACCCTGTTCGGCAGCGGCGAATCCGGCCACCGCGCGCTTCAGCCCTTCGGCAGCGGCGGCAACGTCCTCGGCGAGCGACGGCAGCAGGTTGCCGCCGCGGCGCACGCCCTCGGCCAGCGGCGCGGCCACCGCGAGGGCGCGGATCAGCGCCGCGAGCGGTTCCGGCGTCGCCTCCAGCGGCACGCCGACCGCGGCGACCGGCGGCACCCGGCCGAGCCGCAGTTCGTGCGGCGCGGCGGCGGCGGCGACATGAACTTCGAGCAGGCGGCCGATCGGTTCGACCCGCCCCCAGATCAGCACGTCGCCGCCCGCCTTGGCGAGCAGCGCCAGCGCCGCGCGATGGGCGGCGAGGCGCGCCGCCTCCGGGTCGCGCACGTCGTCTTCGGGCCAGGGCACGATCTCGTCGAGGCGGCGCACCAGCGCCCCGGGCACGAGGTTGAGCGCCTGCGCCACCTGCTCGACCGAGGTGCTTTCCACCGCCGGCATGTCGGAGAAACGCGCCACCAGGATCCGCAGCGGCCCGACGGACTGCGGCGCTTCCGCCTCGACGGGCATGGCGGCGCGGCGGGCGAACAGCCGCCGCAGCAGCCCGGCGCGCGGCGTGCGCTCGGGTTCGGGTTCGGGAACCGGCGGGGGCGCGGGCGCGACCGCCTGGGCGGGATCGGCGGGCATGGCGCGGGCGAGGCGTTCGTCGGCGGCGCGCAGGCGCTGCACCAGCTTGGTCATCACCCGCAGGGACAGTTCGGAATCGCTCTGCAAGCGGTCGAGGAACGCGGCGCGCGGGATCACCGTCAGGGTCGCGTCGCCCTCGGCGACCGCCGAGGCGTTGCGGGCGACGCCGTCGAGAATGCCCATCTCGCCGAACATCTCGCCGCGCCCGAGCACCGCCAGCATCACCCCGCCGCCGTTCCCGCCCGCCTTGACGAGGCGCACGCGGCCGCGCTCGACGCGGAACACCGCCAGGCTCTCGTCGCCCTCGCGGAAGATCACCTCTCCGTCACGGAACTGCCGCGTCGCTTCCTTCACCGCCCCGCCCTTCGCGTTGTCTGCTCTGGCGTATCACACGCCGCGGCGATCGGAAAGCGACGAGCGACACATGCGGGAGCCGCGGGTCGGCTCCCGCTCCGTCAGCAGGCGGTTTCGCGCGGGGTACGCTCCACCTCGAGCCCGAACGCCGGGCGCAGGCGGGTGCCGACCGCGTTGCCCGCGAACGCCGCCGCCAGCCACAGCCAGCCGTGCAGGCTGCCCGAGGCGATGCCGGAGAAATACGCACCGATGTTGCAGCCGAACGCAAGGCGCGCGCCGTAGCCGAGCAGAATGCCGCCGACGATCGCCGCGACCAGGGACTTGCGCGGGATCCGCCAGGTCGGCGCGAACCGCCCCGCCAGCCCGGCGGCGGCGAGCGCGCCGACGATCACGCCGAAATCCATGACGCTGGTGACGTCGGCCGCCACCGGCGCGGCGAGCGCCGCCTTGTTCGCCGCCGCCTGCCAATAGGGCCAGCTCGCGACGTCGACCCCGAGGGCGGCGGCGGCCTTGGCGCCCCAGAGCGCGAACGCCGAGGTCACGCCCCACGGCCGCCCGGCGAGGGCGAGGGTGGCGAAGTTCAACCCCGCCAGCAGCACCGCGCCCGTCAGCAGCGGCCACGGCCCGCGCAGCCATCCGGTCCGCCGCGCGTCGCGCCGCAACGCGCCGTGGCGGCGGCGCTCGATCCACACCGTGGCGGCGGCGATCGCGGCGAAGACCGCGAGATTGAGCGCGAGCGCGAGACCGCCGCCGAGGGTCTCCACCAGCGACACCGGCGCAAGGTGCGGCAGCGACGACCACCACGGTAGATGCGCGCTGCCGGCCAGCGACCCGGCCACGAACGCCGCGAGGGTGACGAGCATGCGGGTACTGCCGCCGCCGACGGTGTAGAGCGTTCCCGAGGCGCAGCCGCCGCCGAGCTGCATGCCGATGCCGAACAGGAACGCGCCCGCCACCACCGACACCCCCACCGGCGAGACGAAGCCGCGCACCGGCGCGCCGAACAGGGAGCCCGCCGCCAGGGCCGGGAAGAACAGCGCGCAGGCGATCGCCAGCATCGCCATCTGCGCGCGCAGCCCGGCGCCGCGACCGTCGGCGAGGAACACCCGCCACGACGAGGTGAAGCCGAACGCCGCGTGGTAGAGCGTCGCCCCCAGCGCGCCGCCGACGAGATAGAGCGCCGCCTGCCGCGCGCCGAACGCCGCGTCGAGATACCACGCGCCCAACGCCAGCAACGCCAGCGCCACGCCGAGCGCCAGCGGATTGCCTCCCAACCGCCCCCGAACCGAAGGCCCCGCCGCGACGGCGGACGATGCGGAAATCATGCTCATGAGAACCTGCCCGAAAGAATGCGATCCCCCGAAATTGGATTTTACACTAAAATTGTCAACATAAAATTATTTAACATTTTATATTGGTTGTTTTCGTCCGGCACTCGCCCCCGTCGCGGAAACCTCGGCGCCATTCCCTCCCGAAACCGCGATATCGTCTCGAATGACGATTTCCCGCCCATTCACGGCGTGGTACTGTGAATGCCTTCGTTGCAAACCATTAAGGAGCATAAGATGTCTGGATGGACCGGCTGGTGGTGAACGCATAACCACCACGGATGCCGCGCCCACGACGCAGACATCCGCTCGACACGCTAAAGCGGGCAGCCCCTCCGCCGACATTCGGATACCGAGGCTGCCCGACTGCTTTCGGTCCCACTGCGGACCCGCTCCCGAAACCGCCTCCGGGCCTGGATCGGATATCGTTTCCACGCCCAGCGCGCGATGCGCGGCGCGCTTTCCGGACGCTCTCTTTCCTTCCCGAACAGGACGCGCCTCGCGATCCGAGTCTCCCGCCGAAGCCAGCCATCGACGGGCGTGTGGCTCGGGGGATGGGGCTGGTGTATGCTCGGCACGAACTGCGGCAGATCGTACGGAGCGGAACGGAGCGATGGGGAGTCCGGGGAGGGTCGGCGCATTCGGCGTTCTCGCCTTGCTCTTCGGGCTGGCGTTCGCGCTCCCGGCGATGGCCGAGGATTTGATCGTCGCGCGCGCCGCCTTCGACGATCCGACTCGGGAGATGACGATCGCCGACGTGGTCGGGCGCGAATTTACGCCGATCCCGGGCGCGACCTTGTTCCGGAAAGGCGTGGGCGGGTCCGCTCACTGGCTGCGGCTCCGGGTGCGGGCTCCCGCCGAGGGCGGCAGCGTGGTGCTTTACATCCTGCCCGCCTACCTCAGCGATGTCCGCCTGTTCGAAGCGGGACCGGGCGACCCGAACTCATGGCGGACCCGCGCGACCGGCAGCGACCATCCCTTCGCCGAACGGGATCGGCGGCGCGCCGCGCTCGGGTTCGTGGTAACGCCGTCCGAGCCGGAAGCGACATACTTTCTGCGCCTGGAGACCAACAGTCACGCGCAGTTGAACGTAAAGGCCCTTCGACCGGGGGAAGCCGAAAGCCGCGATGCCGCGCGCGATCTGGCGATGGTGTTCTTCGCCACCGCGATGGCGGCTTTGCTGGTGTGGGCGCTGCAAGGCTATCTTCTGGACCGGCAAAGGATTTTCGGCCTGTTCGCGCTCCATCAGGCGGTCTACCTGCTGTTCGGCGCGGCGGCGACCGGGCATCTGGCGCAGGTGGCGTTCGCCCTGTTCCGGATATCGGTGACGCCCGCGGCGTTCGCCCTCCTCTATTTCGGGATCGCCCTCACGCCGCTGCTGTTCTGCCGGGATCTCTTCGCCCCCTACCGCCCCGCCCGCTGGCCGATGCGCGCGCTCGCCGCCCTGCCGTTCGCCATTCCGGTGGAAATCGCCCTGCTTCTCCTGGGGCGCACCGATCTGGCGGTGGCCCTCAACGCGCTGGTCGTCAGGCTGAGCTGGCCGCTGTTCGTCGTCGTCGCGTTTTCCCTGGGGCGGGAGCTATCGCCGCGCCGCCGCACCCTGCAAGCGTTCTTCATCGTCATCGCCGGGGTCAACGCGATCTTCTGGCTCTCCAATCAAGGCCTTCTCAGCGCCAGCAAGGAAAACCTCGAAGGCATGAAGCTTCTCGTCGCCGACGGCTTCCTCATCGGCGGCCTGTTCGCGGCGATGCTCCACGCGCGCGGGCGGCAAGCGCGGCAGGAGGCGCAGAACGCGACGGTCGAGATGCTGGTGATGCGGGAAAAGCTGGCGCTCGAACGCGATCTGAAAGAGCGGATGGAGGCGCAGGCCCGGACGGATTACCTCACCGGCGTGTTCAACCGCCGTCATTTCGTCGAACTCGCGGTGCGCGAACTCGAACGCGCGCAACGTTACCGCCGTCCGTTCGCGCTGCTGATGATCGACATCGACCACTTCAAAACCCTCAACGACACCCTCGGCCATGCTACCGGCGACGCCGCCTTGCGCGCCCTGGCGCGGGTGATCGGCAACACCCTGCGCGGGGTCGATATCTTCGGCCGCCTCGGCGGCGAGGAATTCGCGGCGGTGCTGATCGAAACCGGCGAAACCGAAGCCGTCGACATCGCCCGCAGAATCTGCAGGGCGGTGTCGGAAACCGAGATCGCCACAGCCTCGGGAAACCCCGTGCGGCTCACCGTCTCGATCGGCGTGGCGCACTCGCACGACCGCGCGATCGACTTCGACGGCGCGCTCAACGAGGCGGATCAGGCGATGTATGCCGCCAAGCAAGCGGGGCGCAACCGCGTCGAGATCAACCGCGGACCGCGACCCGCCTAGAGTTTCGCGCCGGAGCCGAGGGGGCTGCCGCAACGGCGGAAGACGCGAAAACCATGCTCATGACGCCCTACCCGGAAAAACCTCCGCCCGCCCGAGTTCGAATGTCGCGCGCGAAAATGCACGGTTAAATTAAATAATTGTTTTTTATGTAGTTTTTCGCTCGCCCGGCCGCACCGCCGCGAACCCCGTGCGCTAATGCGCCAGGAACCTTTCTCGAAAGCGGACGCCTGCGGTGAAGCACATGATTACCCTGCGACGCTAACGGCCTCCTCCGCCTCAGCGATCTGGCTTTTGTCACGTTCCTCGACAAGCCTTGCACAAAGAATATCCGCAATCTTGACGACTTGGGCATCAACGTCGCCGTCAGGATCAAATAAAACGCCACCGTACTTTGCATCTTCTGTAAAAAATCCCGGCACCACGTTTTTGAAGCGCACAGGTATAACTTCATTTTTTCCAAATCGTTCTCTGAAATTGTCGCTTTCGAATTTTGTCCAAATTCTAGTCGGATATGCCGGTGACAGGAGGGCAACAACGTACCCAGCTTCACTTCGATAGATTGGAGCAAGATAATCTTCAACGTTCTGGGCTATGATGCGATATTGCTCATTTTCGTCATAGAAAACAGACACTTCGCGCTCCGTCAGCGTTTGACATAGCTTTTCAGCGATCTTTCGATCGGCCCCGGCGAAAGACAACGCGAAGTCATACCTATTACCGAAGTAGCTTCCCTTGTATCCAACCTGCCGAGTAAATACGCGCCAAATGATATTCTTGAGATAGAACACTAATTTAGGATCCTCCACGCTTAGGACCCCCGTGGATTGTTCAAAATGAAAATAAGGGCCGAGAATATCGATTTTTTCTGGATCATTCAAAATAGCTTGCAACCAACCTTTATCCAACACCTGACCAATACTTCCCTTCATCTCTGGGTGGGCATTCATCGCCTCACCCAGATCGAGGGACCATTCTTCAGAGTCGGAAAGCCACTTCAAAATATGCAGGTAAGGTGCACGCCCTTCCTTACGGAGGCGAGAACCTCTAGCGAATGTAATTGCGGCATCCTTAAATTGCCGTGATAAATCAAATATAACATCTTCAAGGGCTGCATTTACAGACGTCTCAATCAATTTTTTATTTTCTTTTGTTTCTGTTACTTTGTCCAAGATGCATAGCTTATGGCAAAGGAGCTGTACGAGCTGAAAGCTTCCCTGCGCTCGCTCTGCAATTTCGGTCTTTCCTGTAATTTCCACATTTAGAGCAACCTCACCAAGGGCAATAACTTGCTCTAGACGCTCAATGGGGTTCGCCTCAAGTTTAAATACATCGAGACGAAGACCAAGGTCATGCGCAAATTTAACAAGCTGGTGCCCTGCTTTATTGATACCAATCAGAATCAACTTTGATGTCTCTTCGCTGGCGTCCGCCAAAAGTTTCATGTAGTCAGACAGCTTCAACTTTGTCGCATCGCCAAGACGGTGAAAATCATCCACAATTACAGTGCCGATATCTTTTATCTCGGGGAGAGCTTCAATCATCTCAATGTCTGCCGGTCGGCGCGCACTCAAGACTGTAACCGTTCTGGCGAGCCCGAGATCGGCCAGAACCTTTGTGATCGTAGTGGTTTTTCCGATCCCCGATGGGCCTTCGATAATTAGGCAGCGCCCTGGAGTGCGAACCGAAACCTTAATCTCGTCGTAGCGCTCGGGCTGGACAAAGGTGATTGTTGGTACGCCCGAAAGGCGAAAAACTTCTTCCAAATATGCCATAACACCCCCCTCAATTTGACAAAATGTATCCCATAGGTAGCGCGGAGAAAAGTATGTGCGGCATAAAAAGTAGGGCGGTTTCCCGCCACGTTCGGCCCTTACCTAGGCCGCTCTGGCTTATTATGCCTCGAGTTAGGCCTCGATACCGAAACCCGCCCGTCCGCTTTCGGCCCCATTCCGGGCCCTTCTCGCCCCTTGGAACCGGTCGCACGGTTTCCTATTCTCGGGGGAAGGCAGGAGGCGGCGATGGCGGGTGGGTGGACGCGGGATGGGGCGGTGCAGGATCAGATCGACGACAGCGTCGCCGATGCGGTGGCGGGCGCGCGGGCGAAGCTGCCCTCGGGGGAGAGCGAGCCCTGGTGCGTCGAGTGCGGGGAGGAGATTCCCGAGGCGCGGCGGCGCGCGCTGCCCGGGGTGAAGACCTGCGTGGCCTGCCAGGCGGCGATCGACCGCCGCCCGGCGCCGGGCGGGATCAACCGCCGCGGCAACAAGGACAGCCAGCTCAAATGAGCGGGCTCAGACCGACCCTTCGGGGTCGCGCTGGGTGACGACGCGCGCCTCCTTCACCATGTCTTCCTTGGCGCGGCCGGGGTAGACCATCACCATCTTGCCCTGGAATTCGGCGCGGACGTAGCGATCGCCCTCGGCGTCGACGCCGAGTTGCAGGGTCATCGCGCCGGTCTCCACCGCCTTGGCGGCCTGCGGGCCCTCGAGATCGAACGCGTGGGCGAGGCTGCCCACCAGGGTGTTGATCTCGTCGTACATCTCGTCGTCTTTTTTGCTCAACGTCACGCTCCTTCAACCGGGATGTTGTCGATCAGGCGGGTTTTGCCGAGCCGCGCGGCGACCAGCAGGCGCGCCGGACGGTCGAGCGCGGCGAGCGGCGCGAGGCCCTCGGCGGCGCGGAGTTCGAGGTAATCCACCGCAGCGAATCCGGCGGCGAGGAGGGCGCGCTTGCCCGCCTCCAGCGCCGCGTCCACCGCCGACCCGGTGCGGATCGCCGCGGCGGTGTCCTGCAGGGTGCGGTGGAGGTTCGGCGCGGCGGCGCGCTCCTCGGGCGTGAGATAGGCGTTGCGCGAGCTGCGCGCGAGTCCGTCGGCCTCGCGCACCGTCGGCACGCCGACGATCTCCACCGGAATGTCGAGATCGCGCACGAACCGGCGGATCACCTGAACCTGCTGATAGTCCTTCTCGCCGAAGCAGGCGACGTCGGGCAGCGTCTGCAGCAGCAGCTTGGTCACCACCGTGGCGACGCCCGAGAAATGCCCCGGACGGCTGCCGCCGCACAACCCCTCGGACACGCCCGAGACGGTGACGGCGGTGGAGAAGCCTTCGGGGTACATCTCCGCCACCGAGGGCGCGAACGCCAGCGACGCGCCGACCGTGGCGAGCAGCGCGCGGTCGGCGTCGAGGGTGCGCGGATAGGCGTCGAAATCCTCGTTCGGGCCGAACTGGATCGGGTTGACGAACACCGACACCACCACCCGGTCGGCGAGTTCGAGGGCGCGGCGCACCAGCGCCAGGTGGCCCTGGTGCAGCGCGCCCATGGTCGGCACCAGCGCGACCCTGAGCCCGTCCTTGCGCCAGGCGGCAACCCGGGCGCGCAGGTCGGCGACCCGGTGTGTCACCGGGACCGGGGCGAGGGCGGCGGTCATCGCGGCTCTCCCGCGCGCTTGACGCCGAAGCAGTGCTCGGGCGCGGGGAAGGCGCGGCTCTTCACCTCCGCCGCGTAGGTCCGCGCCGCCTCGGTCACCACCGGGCCGAGTTCGGCGTAGCGCTTCACGAACTTGGGCTTGAACTCGGAGAACATGCCGAGCAGGTCGTCGATCACCAGCACCTGTCCGTCGCACGCGGGCGACGCGCCGATGCCGATGGTCGGTACCGCGATCTCGGCGGTGATGCGGCGGCCGAGGGCTTCCTGCACCCCTTCCACCACCACCGCGAACGCCCCGGCCTCGGCCACCGCGCGCGCATCGGCGAGAATCTTCTCCGCCTCGGCGTCGGTCTTGCCCTGCGAGACGAACCCGCCGAGCGCATGCACCGACTGCGGCGTGAGGCCGATATGCGCCATCACCGGCACCCCGCGCTCGACGAGGTAGCGGATCGTCGCCGCCATTTCGGTGCCGCCTTCCAGCTTCACCGCCGCGCAGCCGGTTTCCATCATCACCCGCGCGGAGGTGCGGAAGGCCTGCTCCGGGCTTTCCTGATACGCGCCGAACGGCAGATCGACGACGACGCAGGCGTGCCGCGCCGCGCGCGCCACCGCCGCGCCGTGGTTGATCATCATGTCGAGGGTCACGCCGATCGTGGTCGGCAGGCCGTAGACCACCATGCCGAGGGAATCTCCCACCAGCAGGACGTCCACCTCGGCATCGAGAAGTCGCGCCATCGGCGCGGTATAGGCGGTGAGGCAGACGATCGGATCGCCCCCCTTGCGGGCGCGCAAGTCCCGCGTCGTCACCGGCTTCGTTGCCATCGCAACGCTCATCGGGTGCTCCTCCAGAACCTTTTTCGCCGGCCGTCCCAAGTTCGCCATGGCCGGTCCCTGCCCTCTCCGGGGCGGTCGCCTATGTATCGCTTTTCAACCCGGAATAAAAGCAAAACCCCGTCAGCGCCGCGGCCGTCCGCGGCGGCGGCGGGGTTCGGGGCGGGGTTCGTCGTCGTAGAGGATGCGGTTGGCGGCGCCGTCGAGGTCGTCGAACTGGCCGCTCCGGAGCGCCCAGAGGAACGCGGCAAGCCCGAAAACCCCGAGAATCAGCGCCGCCGGAATCAACAGCAGAAGAATGTTCATCGGCGGTCCCGTTTCATCAGGCGGAGTGCGTTCGCCATCACCACGAGGGAAGATGTGGACATCGCCGCCGCCGCGATCAACGGCGTCACCAGCCCCGCCATCGCCAGCGGCACGGTCACGAGGTTGTAGCCCAGCGCCAGCGCGAAGTTGCCGCGCACCAGCCGCCCGGCGCGGCGCGCCACCGCCAGCGTCTCCACCACCGGATGCAGCCGCTCGCCCTGGAACACCGCGTCGGCCGCGGTCTGCGCGAGATCGGCGGCGGAGGCGGGCGACAGCGACACCTCGGCGGCGGCGAGCGCCGGGGCGTCGTTGAGGCCGTCGCCGACCATCAGCACCCGCGCGCCCTGCGCCTTCCACGCCGCCAGCCGCGCCACCTTGTCGGCGGGACGGGCGGCGGCGGTCCAGTCGGAAATCCCGGCCCCGGCGGCGGCGGCCTCGACCGGACGCGGGCGGTCGCCGGAGATCAGCCGCACCGTCAGACCCATCGCCGTCAGCGCCGCCACCGTCTCCGCCGCATCCGGCCGCAGGCGCTGGACGAAGCCGAAGCGCACCGCCGCGGCCCCGGGCGCGGGCCGCCACCACAGCTCCGGCCCCTCGCCCTCGCCGCCCGGCGCGTCGGGCGCGGCGAACTCGCGCCGCCCGAGGCGCGCGCCGCCCACCTCCAGCCCGTCGCCCGGAACCTCGCGCACCTCGGCCGGCGCGGGCGCGTGGCCGGGCGCGGCGGCGGCGAGGGCGCGGGCGAGCGGGTGACGGCTCGCGGCGGCGAGCGCGGCGGCGGCGGCGAGATCGGCGGCGATCCAATCGCCGGGGGCGAGTTCGGGCGCGCCGGTGGTGAGGGTGCCGGTCTTGTCGAACGCCACCGTATCGACCCGCTCCAAACGTTCGAGCGCGGTCGCGGATTTGAGGAGGATGCCCTGCTTGAACAGCCGCCCGGACGCGATCACCTGCACCGCCGGAACCGCCAGCGCGAGCGCGCACGGGCAGGTGACGATCAGCACGCTGATCGCCACCAGCAGCGCCCGCTGCCACTCCGCGCCGAGCGCCAGCAACCACCACAGGAAGGTGCCGAGCGCCAGGGTGTGGACCACCGGAGCGTAGAGCCGCGCCACCCGGTCGGCGAGCGCCACCGCCCGCGCCCGCCCCTGCTCGGCGTCGTCCATCAGCCGCACGATCTCGGCCAACAGGGTGCCCTCGCCCGCCGCGGCGACGCGGATGCGCAGCGCGCCGGAGAGATTGAGCGTGCCCGCGTGAACCCGGTCGCCCGGCCCCACCGCCGCGGGCGCGGTCTCGCCGCTGATCGCCTGGGTGTCGACGTCCGAGCGGCCGGTCAGCACCGTTCCGTCGACGCCGATGCGCTCGCCCGGCGCCACCCGCGCCACCGCGCCGGGGGCGATCCGGTCCGGCCGCAGGGTCGCGAGGCCGCCGTCCGGCTGTTCCACCGTCACCGCCACCGCCGTCAGCGCCAGCAGGTTCTCGGCGCTCGCCCGCGCCCGGCCGCGCGCGATCGCGTCGAGATAGCGGCCGATCAGCAGGAAGAACAGCAGCGCCGCCGCCGAATCGAAGTAGGCGTGCTCGCCGCCGGTGGCGGTCTCCCACAGGCTCATGCCGCAGGCCAGCAGCACGCCGAGGACGATCGGCACGTCCATGTTGGTGCGGCCGCGCCGCAGCGCGCCCCACGCGCCCGCGAGAAACGGCCGGATCGCGTAGGCCACCGCGGGCAGCACGATCAGCGCGGAAATCCAGTGCAGCAGATCGCGGGTCGCCGGGCCCATGTCGCTGCCGCTCCAGATCGAGATCGAGAACAGCATCACGTTGGCCGAAGCGAACCCCGCCACCGCCATCGCCCGCAGCAGCGCCGACTGCCGCGCCTGCGCCGCGCTCTTCAGCACCGCCGCGTCGAACGGCAGCAGGCGGTAGCCGACGGCCCGCAGCGGCGCGACGATGTCGCCCGCCAGTTCCGGCCCGCCGCGCCACACCAGCCGCAGCCGCCGCGTCGTCATGTTCACCCGCGCCGACGCCACCGCCGGATCGCGCGCCAGCAGGCTTTCGATCAGCCACACGCACGCCGCGCAGTGCAGCCCGTCCACCACCGCGTCGAGACGCGAGGTGCCGGGCTCCGGCCCCGCCGCCACCGCAGGCGCGAGGTCGAGCGGCGAGAGGTCGTCGGGCCGCAAGGGCCGCGCCGCCGGATCGCAGGTCCGCCGCCGGTAGTAGGCCTCCAGGCCGAGGCCGTTGAGCAGGCCGTAGGCCGCCTCGCACCCCGCGCAGCAGAACGCCGCCCCGCCCTCGGTCGGTTCGCCGCAGTGGCGGCAGGTGGCAGCGGTGGCGTCCATGGCAGGGTTCCGGAAAATCGGGACGGCCGGAGGGCTTCGGTCCCTCCGGCGCTCCGACTCATTTGGGGGTTCGCGCCGGGCGCAGGAAGGCCCGGCTCACCGCACCAGCCTGGCGTCGAGGGCCTTGTCGATCCACCAGGCGGAGGTGTCGGCGCCGTGCAGGGTGAGGATCTCGGGCTTGCCGAAGCGGTTCCAGTAGGCGAGGCGGTCGTAGGGGAGGAACCACTGCGGGATGACGTAGTGCGACCACAGCAGGATGCGGTCGAGCGCGCGGGTGGCGGCGATCAGATCGTCGCGGTCCTTGGCGAGGACGATGTGGCGGATCATCGCGTCGACGGCGGGGGAGCGGACCCCGGCGGTGTTGCGCGAGCCGGGCTGGTCGGCGACCGCCGAGCCGAAGAACCCCTCCTGCTCGTTGCCCGGAGAGAGCGACTGCGGGAACGACCCGGTGGTCATGTCGAAGTCGAACTGCTGCATGCGGTTCTGGTACTGGTTGACGTCCGCCACGCGCATTTCGGCGACCACGCCGATCTTCCGGAGGTTCTGGACGAACGGCAGAACCACGCGCTCGAAGGTGGTGGCCTGGATCGCGTTGACGAGAATCTCGAACCGCAGCTCCTGCCCCGCCGCATCGGTCATCACGCCGTCCTTGAGCGCGTATCCGGCGGCGCGCAGCTTGGCGAGGGCGATCCGGAGATTGGCGCGGATACCGTCCGGCCCCTGGGTGACGGGAGCCTTGTAGACCCGGGTAAAGACCTCGGGCGGCAGGTCCTTGCGGAACGGCTCCAGCAGCTTCAGCTCGGCGGGCGACGGGAGTTCCGACGCGGCGAGTTCGGAATTGTCGAAATAGCTGTTGGTGCGGGAATACGCGCCGTGGAACAGCGCCGCGTTGGTCCATTCGAAATCGAAGGCGTAGGCGAGCGCCTCGCGCACCCGGGGGTCGGCGAACACCGGGTGGCGGGTGTTGTAGACGAAACCCTGCATCCCCGAAGGCGTGTGCTTGGGGATCTCCGCGCGGATCACCCGGCCGTCGCGGGCGGCGGGGAAGTCGTAGGCGGTCGCCCACTTCTTCGCCTCGTACTCGCCGATCATGTCGAACGCGCCGGACTTGAAGGCTTCGAGCGCGACGGTGGTGTCGCGGTAGTAGTCGTAGCGGATCGTATCCCAGTTGTAGCGGCCGGCGTTCGCCGGAACGTCCTTGCCCCAGTAGTCCTTGACCCGTTCGAGGGTGATGGTGCGGCCGGTTTCGAAGCTCGCGACCTTGTAGGGGCCGGAACCGAGCGGCGGCTCCAGGGTGGTGGCGGCGAAATCGCGGCCCTGCCAGTAGTGCTTCGGCAGCACCGGCATCTGCCCGATGATCAGCGGCAGCTCGCGGTTGCCCGCCTCGGCGAAGGTGAAGGTGACGGCGTGCGGTCCGGTCTTCTCGACCTTGGCGACCCCGGCGTAGTAGCTGCGGTAGAAGGGGTCGCCCTTCTCGCGCAGGGTTTCGAGGGAGAAGATCACGTCCTCGGGGGTGATCGGGCGGCCGTCGTGCCACTTCGCCTCCGGCCGCAGGTCGAAGCGCGCCCAGGCGCGGTCCTCGGGCACGGTGACGGTTTCGGCGACGAGACCGTACTCGGTGAACGGCTCGTCCTGCGCGGCGGCCATCAGGGTATCGTAGGTGAGGCCGAGACCCGCCGCCGACATCCCCTTGAGGGTGAAGGGATTGAGGGTATCGAAGCCGCCGAGGGCATGGAGCTTCAGCAGCCCGCCCTTGGGCGCCTCCGGATTCGTGTAGGCGAAGTGGGTGAAGTCCGCCGGGTAGGCGGGCGCGCCGTGCATCGCCAGACCGTGGCGCGGCTCGGCGGCTTCGAGCGGCGCCGTCAGCGCGATCGCGGGCAGCACCCACGCGACCCAACGAATCCATTGCGCGGTCATCGGCGCTCCCCCTTTTTCGCAGTGGTCAGAACGGTTCGGCGAGGGCCTCTTGCGCGGCGGCGAACAGCGCGCCGTCGCCCGCCGCGAGGATCCGGCCGGTCGTACCCGACGCCGCGAGAACCGGCGCCTCGCCCGACCAGTCGGAAATCAACCCGCCCGCGCCGCGGATCACCGGCAGCAGGGCGGCGTAGTCGTAGACCTTGAGCCCCGCCTCGCAGACCAGATCGACGCAGCCCATCGCCAGCAGGCCGTAGGCGTAGCAGTCGGCGCCGTAGCGGGTGTGCTTGACCCGGCCCGACAGGCGGGCGAAGGCGGCGCGTTCGTCGTCCGCGCGGAAGATCTCCGGCCCGGTCGAATAGAGGTAGGCCTGATCGAGGCTGCGCCCGCCGCGCACGCGGATCTCCGCGCCGTTCATCGTCGAGGCGTGACCGGCGGCGCCGAGCCAGGTTTCGCCGGTGATCGGCTGGCTGATCACCCCGAGCACCGCCTCGCCCTCGTGCAGCAGGCCGATCAGCGTGCCGAAGCACGGCTTGCCGGTGATGAAGCTGCGGGTGCCGTCGATCGGGTCGATCACCCAGGTGTGGCGCGCGCCCTCGCGCACCGTCTCGAACTCCTCGCCGATCACCCCGTCTTCCGGGCGCTCGACGGCGAGGATGCGGCGGAGGGTCTGCTCGATTTCGCGGTCGGCGACGGTGACCGGGCTCGCGTCCGCCTTGTCGTCGATCGGGATCGGCTGGCGGAAGTAGCGCTTCGCCACCGGCGCCGCCGCCTCGGCGAGGCGGAGCGCCAGATCGATCAGCGCGCGGTCGAGCGCCGCCATCGTCACTGCTTCCGGATCAGGGTGCCCGCGCCCTGCGGCGTGTAGATTTCCAGCAGGATGGTGTGGGCGACCTTGCCGTTGAGGATCACCGCCGCCTCCACGCCCTGCTCCACCGCGTCGAGGCAGGTTTCGACCTTGGGGATCATGCCGCCCGAGATCGTGCCGTCGGCGATCAGGCCATGGACCTCGGCGGCGACCAGATCGGTGAGGCGGTTGCCGGATTTGTCGAGCACGCCCGAAACGTCGGTGAGCATGTAGAGGCGCGCCGCGCCCACCGCCGCGGCGATCGCCCCGGCGAAGGTGTCGGCGTTGATGTTGTAGGTTTCGCCGTTGTCGCCGACGCCGATCGGCGCGATCACCGGAATGATGTCGGAGTTGATGAAGGTGTTGAGGATGTGCGGATCGACCGCGTAGGGCTCGCCGACGAAACCGAGGTCGAGAACCTTCTCGATGTTGGATTCCGGGTCCTTCTGGGTGCGGGTGAGCTTCTTCGCGCGCACCAGGTCGCCGTCCTTGCCGGAGAGGCCGATGGCGAGGCCGCCCGCGTCGTTGACCCAGGTGACGATCTCTTTGTTGATCTTGCCCGAGAGCACCATCTCGACGATGTCGATGGTCTCGGCGTCGGTGACGCGCAGGCCGTCGATGAAGGTGCTCTGGATCTTCATCCGCTCCAGCAGGCGGCCGATCTGCGGCCCGCCGCCGTGCACCACGATCGGGTTGATGCCCACCTTCTTCAACAGCACCACGTCGCGGGCGAACTGCGCCGCGAGATCCGGGTCGCCCATCGCGTGGCCGCCGTACTTGATCACGAAGGTCTTGCCCGCGTGCTTGCGCATGTAGGGCAGGGCCTCGGAGAGGGTTCGCGCCTTGACCAGCATGTCAACCGGGTCGTCGGGAGAGATGGTGAGCATCGGCTCCTCCATGGGGGTCATCGGCAGGGCTCCTCGGGCAACGCGGGCTAGCCGCGGGCGGCGATTTCGGCGAGAACGGCGCGAACTTCGGCGATGCCGAAACCGGTTTCCGAACTGGTCACGAGCACGTCGGGATGGGCGGCGACATGGGTGGCGGCCTCGGTGCGGGTGGCGCCGATCACGGCGTCGAGCTCCGAAGCCTTCACCTTGTCGGCCTTGGTCAGGACGATCTGGTAGTTGACCGCCGCGGCGTCCAGTGTCGACATCACCGTGCGGTCTTTATCCTTCAGCCCGTGGCGCGCGTCAATCAGCAGCATCGCCCGCACCAGGGCGCGGCGTCCGCGCAGATAGTCGAGGATCAGCTGGGTCCAGCCGTCCACCTGATTCTTCGGCGCCTTGGCGAAGCCGTAGCCCGGCAGATCGACGAGGATCACCCGCCCGCCGAGGTCGAAGAAGTTGAGCTGCTGGGTGCGGCCCGGGGTGTTGGAGGTGCGCGCGAGCGTGCGGCGGCCGGTCAGCGCGTTGATCAGGCTCGACTTGCCGACGTTGGAGCGGCCGACGAAGGCGATCTCGTCGAGCCCGGTGACCGGCAGCTGCGCCGCCTTGGCGACGCCGAGCATGAAGTCGCACGATTGGGCGAAAAGGACGCGCCCGGCTTCCAGGCGCGCCCTCTCCTCTTCGGCGGTGACGACGGGATCCGCCATCGTCACGTCTTCGGATGCTGATGGTGGGCGAGGGGCTTCTCGGTCTTCAGCAGCACGTACTGCTGGAGGATCGAGAGGCAGTTCGAGAACGCCCAGTAGATCACCAGGCCCGCCGCGAACTTCGCCAGCATGAAGGTGAAGATGATCGGCAGGAACTGCATGATCTTCGCCTGCGTCGGGTCCGGCGGGGTCGGCGACATCTTCTGCAGCAGCCACATCGAGATGCCCATCAGCAGCGGCCAGATGCCGAGGTGCATCAGCTCCGGCGGCGTCCACGGGATCAGCCCGAACAGGGTGAAGACGTTGGTCGGGTCCGGCGCCGAAAGGTCGGTGATCCAGCCGTAGAACGGCGCGTGGCGCATCTCGATGGTGATGAACAGAACCTTGTAGAGGGCGAAGAACACCGGGATCTGGATCAGCATCGGCAGGCAGCCCGACATCGGGTTGGCCTTCTCGCGCTTGTAGAGCGACATCATCTCCTGCTGCAGGCGGGCCTTGTCGTCCTTGTGGCGCTCCTGAAGCTTCTTGAGCTCCGGCTGCACGCGTTTCATCGCGTTCATCGAGCGGTAGGACTTGTTGGCGAGCGGGAACATCGCGAGGCGCAGCAGCACCACGAAGCCGAGGATCGCCAGGCCGAAGTTGCCGAACAGCTTGTAGAGGTAGTCGAGAATGTAGAAGAACGGCTTGGTGAGGAAATAGAACCAGCCGAAGTCGATGGCGCGGTCGAACTTGTCGATGCCGAACTTCTCTTCGTAGGCGGAGATCGTCTTGACCTCCTTCGCGCCCGCGAACACCCGGTTGGTGACCTCCTTCGACTGCCCGGCCGGAACCGTCACGCCAGCGGCGAGGTAGTCCACCTGATAGCGGTCGACGCCGCCCGCGGTGCGGTGGGCGAACTTGATCTGCACCTGGGTGCCCTGGTCGAACAGCAGCGCGGTCAGCCAGTACTTGTCGGTGATGCCGACCCAGCCGCCGGTGGTGGTGGCGGAGAACGGCGTGTCCTTGAGCTTGTCGTACTTGACCTCTTCGAGCTTGCCGTCGACGACGCCGAGCGGGCCCTCGTGCAGCACCGAGTAGCCTTCGAGCTTCGGCAGGCCGACGCGCGCGATCAGGCCGTAGGGATAGAGGGTGACGTCGCGCCCGGTGGAATTCTCGACCCGCTGGGTAACGGTGAAGACGTAGCGCTCGTCGACCGCGAGGGTGCGGATGAAGGTGAGGCCCTCGCCGTTGTCCCACCACAGCTCGACCGGGGTCGAGGGCGTGAGCTTGGCGCCGTTGGCGGACCAGCGGGTCTGCGCGTTCGGCAGCTTCACCGCGGTGTCCGAGGTGCTCCAGCCCATCTCGACGAAATAGGGCTTGGGCGCGCCCGAGGGCGACAGCAGGGTGACGTCGGGGCTGTCCGGCTGCTCGGTCTCTTTGTAGGTGGCGAGGGTGAGATCGTCGAGGCGGCCGCCGACCAGCGAGATCGAGCCCTTGAGGCGCGGCGTGTCGATGCTCACGCGGTCGCCCTCGGCCACCACCTCCTCGCGGGTGCGGAAGGTCTGCGCCGGCTGGGCGCTCTCGGCCCCGGGAGCGACCCCGGCGGGCGCCTCGGGCGCCGCGGAATCCGAAACGGCGGGCTGCTGCGGCGGCACCGCCTGCTGCGGCACCGGCTTCATGAAGAAGTACTGGTAGCCGAGCAGAATGGCGATCGAGAGGATCACCGCGAGGATGACGTTACGCTGTTCGGACATCGTTGGGGTCTATCCAGAGTTACGAGGACGGGAGGTCGGTTCGGGCACCGGATCATAGCCGAAACCCCCGAGCGGGTGACAACGTAAAATCCGCCGGATCGTCAGCCACGAGCCCTTGACCGGTCCGTGACGCGCGAGCGCTTCGAGCGCATAGGCGGAGCAGGTGGGCTGGAAGCGGCAGCGCGGCCCGATCATCGGCGAGATCGCCAGCCGATAGACGTGGATCGGCAGCTGCAGCGCGCGGATCAGAAGGCGACGCACGATCTCGGTCATCACGGCGTTCCGTTGCCGGGGTGATGCGGCGCCGGCTCCTCGGCCAGACGCCCCAGACGCTTGAGTGCGGTTTCCAAATCTTGCAACAGCGCGGCGAAGGGCCGGTTCGCGGTCTGCGGGCGGCCGATCAGCAC
Source organism: uncultured Alphaproteobacteria bacterium (assembly GCA_900079695.1). NCBI lineage: Bacteria > Pseudomonadati > Pseudomonadota > Alphaproteobacteria > uncultured Alphaproteobacteria bacterium. The sequence continues at coordinate 3,430,838 of LT599022.1, read as the reverse complement.
GTAGTCGTATCCGGCTTCGGCCCGGGCGGCGACGACCTCGCGCGCGGCGGCCCGGAGCCGACGTTTGACGCGATTGCGCACCACCGCGCCGCCGACCTTGCGGCTGGCGGTGAAGCCGAGCCGCGCCGCACCCTCGGCGCGGCAGATATGCGGAGTCGCCACGGCCTGGAGAACCAGGCCGGGCGTTGCGAACTTGCGTCCTTGTCGCGCGGCGCGCAGAAATTCCGCGCGGCGCGTCAGCCTCAGGACCACAGTCATCCCCGCAGTCCTGCGTGCCGGACTTACGCGGACAGGCGCTTGCGGCCCTGGCGACGGCGGTTGGCGATCACGCGGCGTCCGCCGACGGTGGCCATCCGCGAGCGGAAACCATGCCGACGCGCCCGGACCAATTTGCTGGGTTGATAGGTGCGTTTCACGCTTCCAACTCCTCTTGTGCGGGACTTCTCAAACGAAGAAGCGGCCTTATAGAGTGTCGCTTCCGCCAAGTCAACCCGATTCCGCCGGGGTTCGCCCGCGGCTGCCGGAGGGATATGGGGAGCGCACGGCGGGATCGCATCGGCGGTTGCCCGCACCCTTGTGGCGGGCGAAAATGCGCCCACTTCTGAACGAGGGGCCATCTTACGGACGAAAAAGGGAGAATACCGCGATGCGGTGGATCGGCAACTGGATCTCGGGGGGCATCGGCGCGGCGCTCGGTCTGCTCGGGCTGTTCATCTCCGCGCACGCCCGCGACGACTACGTCTACGCCGTCGGGCTGATCGTCGCGATCGCCTGCGCTTTGTTCGTGATGAACATGATCAAGAACGCGTTCGACGAGGCGGAGCGCCGCTAGCATGACCACCTGGGACCCGCGACAGTACGCCGCCTTCGCCGACGAACGCGCCCGCCCCGCCAACGACCTGCTCGCGCGCATCCCGCTCGAAACCATTTCCGCGGGGGTCGATCTCGGCTGCGGCACCGGCGCGCAGCTCGCGCTGATCGCGCGCCACTGGCCGGCGGCGAAGCTCTGGGGCGTCGACCTCTCGGAGGAGATGCTGACGGTCGCGCGCGAGGGCATCGGCCGCGCCTTCTCGCCCGAGGACGGCCAGCGCATCCGCCTCGAACGCGCCGACATCGGCGACTGGCAGCCGCCCGAACGCCTCGACCTGATCTACTCCAACGCCGCGCTCCACTGGCTCGACGACCACGCCGCGCTGATGCCGCGGCTGATGGGCTTCCTCAAGCCGGGCGGCGCGCTCGCGGTGCAGATGCCGCGCAACTATGCCGCGCCCGCGCATCAGGCCCTCGGCGAGACCCTCGCCACCGGCCCGTGGCGGGAGCGCCTGGTGCCGCTGCTGCGCCCCGAGCCGGTCTCGCCGCCCGAGGTCTACGACGAGATGCTGGCGCCGTTCTCGGCGCGCCTCGACGTGTGGGAAACCGTCTACTACCACCACCTTTCGGGCGACGACCCGGTGTTCGACTGGGTCAAGGGCACGGCGATTCGCCCCTTCCTCGACGCGCTCGAGGCCGACGAACGCCCGTCCTTCGAAGCAGCGTGCCGCGCGCGCCTGCGCGCCGCCTATCCGAAGCGCACCGACGGCGTCACGGTGTTCCCGTTCCGGCGGGTGTTCTTCGTCGCGGTGAAAGGGTAAGCTGATGGACGGGTGCCCGCGCGACAGGGGGATGACATCTTCCGCCGACTGCCTAAGTCTCTCGTCGCGTGCAACCGTCCGTCGCATTCAGGTTGGGGACCGCCCGCGCCCCGAAAGGCAGGAAACCGCATGACCGCCGTCGTCCAGACCTCGCCCGGAGTGGCGCTCAACGCCGGGGCCGAGCCCTACCTCGAAGATATCGTCAAGAAGTTCACCATCGCCTCGGTGTTCTGGGCGCTGGTGGGCCTGTTCGTCGGCGTTTACATCGCCTTCCAGCTCGCCTTCCCGGTGCTCAACCTCGATCTGCCGTGGACCACCTTCGGCCGCCTCCGGCCGCTGCACACCTCGGCGGTGATCTTCGCCTTCGGCGGCAACGTGCTGATCGGCACGTCGTTCTACGTGGTGCAGCGCACCTGCCGCGCCTCGCTGTTCGGCGGCGAGGCGCTGGCGCGGTTCGTGTTCTGGGGCTATCAGCTGTTCATCGTGATGGCGGCGATCGGCTACCTCGCCGGCGTCACCCAGTCGAAGGAATACGCCGAGCCCGAGTGGTTCGTCGACATCTGGCTGACGGTGGTCTGGGTGGCCTACCTCGCGGTGTTCCTCGGCACCATCCTCAAGCGCCAGGAACCCCACATCTACGTCGCCAACTGGTTCTACCTCGCGTTCATCGTCACCATCGCGCTGCTCCACGTCGGCAACAACCTCGCGGTGCCGGTGTCGGTCTTCGGCGCGAAGAGCTACACCGCCTACACCGGCGTGCAGGACGCGATGACCCAGTGGTGGTACGGCCACAACGCGGTCGGCTTCTTCCTCACCGCGGGCTTCCTCGCGATCATGTACTACTTCGTGCCGAAGCGGGCGGAGCGGCCGGTGTATTCCTACCGCCTGTCGATCGTCCACTTCTGGGCGCTGATCTTCATCTACATCTGGGCGGGGCCGCACCACCTCCACTACACCGCGCTGCCGGACTGGGCGCAGACCCTCGGCATGGTGTTCTCGATCATGCTGTGGATGCCCTCCTGGGGCGGCATGATCAACGGCATCATGACCCTCTCGGGCGCGTGGGACAAACTCCGCACCGACCCGGTGCTGCGCTTCCTCGTCACCTCGGTGGCGTTCTACGGCATGAGCACCTTCGAAGGCCCGCTGATGTCGATCAAGGCGGTGAACAGCCTGAGCCACTACACCGACTGGACGATCGGCCACGTGCACGCGGGCGCGCTCGGCTGGGTGGCGCTGATCTCGTTCGGCGCGCTCTACCACCTCGTGCCGGTGCTGTGGAAGCGCAGCGGCCTCTACTCGATGCGGCTGGTGTCCTACCACTACTGGATCGCCACCATCGGCATCGTCCTCTACATCACCGCGATGTGGATCTCGGGGATCATGCAGGGGCTGATGTGGCGCGCCTACGATTCGTGGGGCTTCCTCCAGTATTCGTTCGTCGAGACGGTCGAGGCGATGCATCCCTACTACGTCCTGCGCGGCGTCGGCGGGCTGCTGTTCCTGATCGGCGGGTTCGTGATGGCCTACAACATGTACCGGACGGTGAAGGGCGACGTGCGGGTCGAGCGCCCGTTCGAAACCGCGCCGCAGAGCGCGCCGGCTGAATAGACGGGGGGACGGCACTGATGTCGAAACTGCTTCACGCCAAGGCGGAGAAGAACCTGCTGGTGCTGTTCCTGGCGGTGTTCGTCACCGTCTCGATCGGCGGCATCGTCGAGGTCCTGCCCCTGTTCACGATCGAATCGACGATCGAGAAGGTGAAGGGGATGCGGCCCTACTCGCCGCTCGAACTCGCCGGGCGCAACATCTACGTGCGCGAGGGCTGCTACCTCTGCCACAGCCAGATGGTCCGGCCGTTCCGCGACGAGGCCGAGCGCTACGGCCACTACAGCCTCGCCGCCGAGAGCATGTACGACCGCCCGTTCCAGTGGGGGTCGAAGCGCACCGGACCGGACCTCGCCCGGGTCGGCGGCAAGTACTCCAACGACTGGCACGTCCGCCATCTGATCGACCCGCGCGCGGTGGTGCCGGGCTCGGTGATGCCGGGGTACCCGCACCTCGCGACGACGACGCTCAAGGCCGACGATCTCGGCGAGCATCTGAAGACGCTCAAGTTCCTCGGCGATCCCTACACCGACGAAATGATCGCCAACGCGACCGCCGACGCCGCCGCGCAGGCCAACCCGGAGGCGGACACCGAGGCGCTGCTGGCGCGCTATCCGAAGGCGGCGGTCGGCGATTTCGACGGCAACCCCGGGCGCCTCACCGAGATGGACGCGGTGATCGCCTATCTTCAGGTGCTGGGGCGGATGGTGGATTTCACCGCCTTCGACCCGGGCCAGGCGGACCGCTGAGGGCACGATGGATCAGGTGGTGGATTTCCTGCGGTCGATCTGGGGTCTGTGGTTGATGGCGCTGTTCGTCGGCGTGGTCGTCTGGGCGTTCTGGCCGCGCAACCGCAAGAGATTCTCCGACGCGGCGCAGATCCCGCTGAAGGACGACGAGGGCGCGCCGCCCTCGAACGACAAGAAGGGTTGAGGGGGCGGAACATGGTCGACCAGACGCATTACGACACGCACGGCGAATCCAAACCCTCGGCGGAGAGCCCGAAGACCATGGGCCACGAGTGGGACGGCATCGCCGAATACAACAACCCGCTGCCGCGCTGGTGGGTGATCGTGTTCATGGTCTGCGTGGTGTGGGCGGTGGGCTACGCGGTGCTGATGCCGTCGTTCCCGGCGGCGAAAGCCTACTTCGCGGGAATGCTGGGGTATTCCTCGCGCGCGTCCCTGCGCGACAACCTCACCGAAACTGCCGACACCCGCGCCGCCTGGCTCGAACCGATGCGCTCGCTCGACGCCCCGGCGATCGCCGCCAACCCCGACCTGCTCCAGGTGGCGATGCGCGGCGGCGAGGTGATCTTCAAGGAAAACTGTGCCGCCTGCCACGGCGTCGGCGGCGTCGGCGCGCGCGGCTATCCGGCGCTGGTGGACGACGAATGGCTGTGGGGCGGCACCCTGCCCGAGGTCGTCGCCACCATCACCCACGGCGTGCGCAACGAAGACCCGCAGAGCCACGCCTCGCTGATGCCCGCGTTCGGCCGCGACGGCATTCTCCAGCGGCCCGAGATCCAGACCCTCGCCGACTACGTGCTCGCCCTCTCCGAAGGCAAGCCGGGCGCCGAGGCGGGGCACGCGCTGTTCGAGGCCAACTGCGCGGTCTGCCACGGCGCCAACGGCGAGGGCACCAAGGAAAACGGCGCGCCCGCCCTCAACAACCAGATCTGGCTCTACGGCGGCACCCGCAACGACGTGGTCGCGCAGATCACCGCGCCGCGTCACGGCGTGATGCCGTTCTGGTCGGGCCGGCTGTCCGAGGTCGACATCAAGCAGGTGGCGATCTACGTCCATTCCCTCGGTGGAGGTCAGTAGCGTTCGATGCCCGATGCCACCCACGCCACGGAAGGCCGCTCGCTCTTCGCCGCGACGCGCAAGGTCTATCCGCGCAAGGCGAGCGGCCATTTCCGCACCCTCAAGACCCGCGTCAACTTTCTCCTCCTGACGCTTTACTTCGTCGCGCCCTGGATCCGCTGGGATCGCGGCCCGGGGGCGGCCGATCAGGCGATCCTCCTCGACATGTCGGGGCGGCGCGGCTACTTCTTCGGCATCGAGATCTGGCCGCAGGAGGTCTACTACCTCACCGGCATCCTGATCCTCGGCGCGGTCGGGCTGTTCTTCGCCACCGCGCTGTTCGGCCGCGTGTGGTGCGGCTTCACCTGCATCCAGACGGTGTTCACCGACGTCTTCGTCGCCGTCGAGCGCGCCGTCGAGGGTGACCGCAACGCCCGCATCAAGCTCGACAAGCAGCCGCTGTCGGCGGCCAAGGCCGGGGGCAAGCTGCTCAAGAACGCGATCTGGCTGGCGATCGCGCTCGCCACCAGCTGGACCTGGCTGATCTATTTCTCCGACGCGGTGGACTCGACGCGCGCGCTGTTCGCGGGCGAGACCAGCGGCTGGATGCTGTCGATGTGGGGGGTGTTCACCGCCTCCACCTTCCTGTTCGCGGGCTACGCGCGCGAGCAGGTGTGCATCTACATGTGCCCGTGGCCGCGCTTCCAGTCGGCGATGTTCGACGAGGACTCGCTGATCGTCACCTACGAGGCGTGGCGCGGCGAGCCGCGCGGCAAGGCGCCGAAGGGCGGCGACTTCTCCGGCCGCGGCGACTGCATCGACTGCGGCATGTGCGTGCAGGTCTGCCCGACCGGCATCGACATCCGCAACGGCTCGCAGCTCGCCTGCATCGGCTGCGCGCTCTGCATCGACGCCTGCAACGGCGTGATGGCCAAGGTCGGCCGTCCGCCCAACCTGATCTCCTACGATTCGGTCGCCAACCAGGTCGCCCGCGCCAAGGGCAAGCCGACGAAGATCCGCCTCGTCCGCCCGCGCACCCTGGTCTACGGCGCGATTCTCCTGATCGTCGCGGCGGCGATGCTGGCGGTTCTGACGATGCGCCACCGCGAGACCGTCAACGTCCTGCACGAGCGCAGCCCGCTCTACGTCCGCATGTCCGACGGCTCGATCCGCAACGGCTACACCGTCAAGGTGCTCAACATGCGCCGCGAGCCGCAGACCTTCCGCTTCTCGCTCGCGGGCGCGCCCGAGGCGAACCTCAACGTCGTCGGCTACGGCGCGCGCGACGCCGCCGCGGTCGACCTGCCGGTCGAGGGCGACACCGTCGGCACCTTCCGCGTCTACGTCACCGTGCCGAGAGGCGCGAAGACCGACCACGTCGAGATGATCTTCGAATCCGCGGCCACCGGCGCGCGCGTCGTCGAACGCGCGCCCTTCGCGGTTCCCGGGTCGTGAGGCGGGCGATGGCGCGCAAACCCGGCTGGTGGTACCCCTGGATCTTCGTCGCCGGGTTCGCGGTGGTGTTCGCGGTCAACATGACCATGGTCAAGTTCGCCACCTCCACCTTCTCCGGCCTCGCGGTCGAGCGGGCGTTCGAGAAGGGCAACGCCTACAACGCCGAAATCGCCGCCGAACGGGCCCAGGCCGGGCTCGGCTGGACCGCCGCGTTCGGCATCGCCGAAACCACGCCGGAGGCGGGCGACGTCCGCGTGGTGCGCTGGCGCTTCACCGTCTCCGACAGGACCGGCCGCCCGGCCGACGGGCTGGTCGTCGCCGCCCGGATCGAGCGCCCCACCGTCACCGGTCACGACGTCGACATGAGCCTGCGCCCCACCGGGCCGGGCACCTACGAGGCCACCACCCGCCTGCCGTTCAAGGGCCAATGGATCGTCCGCCTCACCGCCACCCGCCCCGGCCAGCCCGCCTACCGCCTCCGCGACCGCGTGCAGGTGCCGTAAGCGCGCCCCGGCCCCGCCGCGCCGGGCGGGGTTTGCCGCAAACGGTTGACGCGGCCCCGCGCGCGCCCCAAAACTATCCGGGTTCCAGGGGCCTACGCGGCCCCTGGCGCGTGTTGGCTGGGAGGCTCGATGCTCGCCTACGTGGTTCGCCGTCTGCTGCTGATTCCGCTGACCCTGTTGGGGATCATCGCGGTGAACTTCGTGTTCGTGCAGTTGGCGCCGGGCGGACCGATCGAGCAGATCCTCGCCCGCCTCGAAGGCCAGACCACCGACGCGACCGCGCGTTTCTCCGGCACCGGCGCGGCGGAAACCGCCCGCCCCGCGCCGGGCCAGGGCAGCAGCCTGTCCTCCAAGTATCGCGGCGCGCAGGGGCTCGACCCGGCGTTCATCGCCCACCTCGAACACCAGATGGGCTTCGACAAGCCGCCCGCCGAACGCTTCTGGCTGATGGTGAAGTCCTACGCCCGCTTCGACCTCGGCAAAAGCTACTTCCGCGACGCCTCGGTGCTCGACCTGATCCTCGAAAAGCTGCCGGTCTCCGCCTCTCTCGGCATCTGGAGCACGCTGATCATCTACCTGATCTCGATTCCCCTCGGGGTCCGCAAGGCGGTGCGCGACGGCTCGCGCTTCGACGTCGCCTCCAGTTGGGCGATCATCGTCGGTCACGCGATTCCGGGGTTCCTGTTCGCGATCCTGCTGATCATCGTGTTCGCGGGCGGGCGCTATCTCAACTGGTTCCCGCTGCGGGGGCTCACCTCCGACGACTGGGCCGACCTCTCCTGGCCGATGCGCATCCTCGACTACGCCTGGCACATGGCGCTGCCGGTCGCGGCGCTGGTGATCGGCGGTTTCGCCAGCCTGACGATGCTCACCAAGAACGCGTTCCTCGAAGAGATCAACAAGCAGTACGTGCTGACCGCGCGCGCCAAGGGCCTGTCCGAGCACGGCGTGCTCTACGGCCACGTCTTCCGCAACGCGATGCTGGTGGTGATCGCGGGCTTTCCGGCGACGCTGATCGGCATGCTGTTCACCGGCTCGGTGCTGATCGAGGTGATCTTCTCGCTCGACGGTATCGGCCTGCTCGGCTTCGAGGCGGCGATGAACCGCGACTACCCGGTGATGTTCGGCACCCTCTACGCGTTCTCGCTGCTCGGCCTGGTACTCGGGCTGATCTCCGACCTCACCTACCATTTCGTCGATCCGCGCATCGACTTCGCGGCGCGGGAGGCCTAGCCGATGCCCGGCCGCCTCGACCTCTCGCCGATGACCCGCCGCCGCCTCGCGGCGTTCCGCGCCAACAAGCGCGGCTATTGGTCGCTGTGGGTGTTCCTCGCGCTGTTCGGCATCTCGCTGTTCGCCGAGTTCATCGCCAACGACCGGCCGCTGCTGGTGAGCTACGGCGGCGCGCTCTACGCCCCGGTGTTCAAGGACTACCCCGAGACCACCTTCGGCGGCGACTTCCCCACCCCGGCCGACTACCGCGACCCGTTCGTCGCCGAGAAGATCTCGGCCGAGGGCTGGATGCTGTGGCCGCCGATCCGCTTCTCCTACGACACCGTCAACTTCGACCTCGGCCGCCCGACCCCCGCGCCGCCGAGCGCGGTCAACTGGCTCGGCACCGACGACCAGGGCCGCGACGTGCTGGCGCGGCTGATCTACGGCTTCCGCATCTCGGTGCTGTTCGGACTCGCGCTCGCGATCACCTCGTCGGCGATCGGCGTCGCCGCGGGCGCGGCGCAGGGCTACCTCGGCGGCTGGGTCGATCTGGTGTTCCAGCGCTTTCTCGAAATCTGGTCGAGCCTGCCGCAACTGTTCATCCTGATCATCGTCTCCTCGGCGATCGTGCCGGGGTTCTGGACCCTGCTGGCGATCCTGCTGCTGTTCTCGTGGACCGCGCTGGTCGGCGTGGTGCGCGCCGAATTCCTGCGCGCGCGCAACTTCGAATACGTGCGCGCCGCCCGCGCGCTCGGCCTGTCCGACATCCGCATCGTCGTCCGCCACGTGCTGCCGAACGCGATGGTCGCGACCATCACCTTCCTGCCGTTCGTGCTCTCGGGTGCGGTGGTCGCGCTCACCAGTCTCGACTTCCTCGGCCTCGGCCTGCCGCCGGGCTCGGCGTCGCTGGGCGACCTGCTGCGCCAGGGCAAGGACAACCTCCAGGCGCCGTGGCTGGGGTTGTCCGGCTTCGTCGTGGTGTCGCTGCTGCTGAGCCTGCTGGTGTTCGTGGGCGAGGCGGTGCGCGACGCCTTCGACCCGAGGAAGACGCGATGACCGGCGCCCCGCTCCTTTCCGTCGAAGCCCTCTCGGTCGCGTTCGGCGACGGGCCGGAGGTGGTCAAGGGCGTGAGCTTTTCCGTCGCCAAGGGCGAGACCGTGGCGCTGGTGGGCGAAAGCGGCTCCGGCAAGTCGGTGACCGCGCTCTCGGTCCTGCGCCTGCTGCCCGGCCACGCCCGCCACCCCGCGGGGCGGATCGTGTTCGACGGCGAGGACGTGCTGACGATGGCCGAGGCCGAACTGCGCGAGGTGCGCGGCGGCCGCGTCGGCATCGTCTTTCAGGAGCCGATGACGTCGCTCAACCCGCTCCACGGCATCGGCCGCCAGATCGGCGAGATGCTGGCGCTGCACAAGGGCCTGAAGGGTGCGGCGGCGCGGGCGCGGATCGTCGAACTGCTGTCGCTGGTCGGCCTGCCGGACCCGGAGCGCCGCCTCGACGCCCTGCCCCACGAACTCTCCGGCGGCCAGCGCCAGCGGGTGATGATCGCGATGGCGCTCGCCAACGATCCCGACCTCCTGATCGCCGACGAGCCCACCACCGCCCTCGACGTCACCATCCAGGCGCAGATTCTCGACCTGCTGAAGGATCTCCAGCGCCGCCTCGGCATGGCGGTCCTGTTCATCACCCACGATCTCGGCATCGTCCGCCGCCTCGCCGACCGCGTCTGCGTGATGACCGCGGGCGAGATCGTCGAGAGCGCGGCGACCGCCGACCTGTTCGCCGCGCCGCGCCACCCCTACACCCGCCGCCTGCTCGCCGCCCAGCCCTCGCCGCGTCCGCCGCGCACCGGCGCGACGCCCGAAACCGTGCTGGAGGCCGAGAACCTCAAGGTGTGGTTCCCGCTCAAGGGCGGAGTGCTGCGTCGCACCCGCGGCTACGTCAAGGCGGTCGACGGCGTCGACGTGTCGCTGAAGCGCGGCCGCACCCTCGGCGTCGTCGGCGAATCCGGCTCGGGCAAGAGCACCCTCGGCCTCGCGCTGCTGCGGCTGATCGGCGCGGAGGGTGCGATCCGCTTCGACGGCCGCGAGATCTCGGCGATGTCCGGGCACGCGCTGCGGCCGCTGCGACGCGCGATGCAGGTGGTGTTCCAGGACCCTTACGGCTCGCTGAGCCCGCGCCTCTCGGTCGGCGGTATCGTCGGCGAAGGGCTCGACATCCACGCCCCCGGGCTCGACCGCGCCGAACGCCGCGCCCGCATCGGCGCGGCGCTCGCCGAGGTCGGCCTCGACCCGGCGATGCAGGATCGCTATCCCCACGAGTTCTCGGGCGGGCAACGCCAGCGCATCGCCATCGCCCGGGCGCTGATCCTCGGGCCGAAGCTGCTGATCCTCGACGAGCCGACCTCGGCGCTCGACGTCTCGGTGCAGGCGCAGATCGTCGACCTGCTGCGCGGGATCCAGGCGCGGCTCGACATCGCCTACCTGTTCATCAGCCACGATCTCAAGGTGATCCGCGCGCTCGCCGACGAGATTCTGGTAATGAAGGACGGCAAGGTGGTGGAGGCGGGCCCAGCGGAGCGGGTGCTCGACGCCCCCGCCCACCCCTACACCCGCGCGCTGCTCGACGCGGCGCTGAGTTAAGGATTCGGCAACCCGGCGCGGGTTAGACTGCCGCGCTTGGGACAGGCGTGAGGACCGGCGATGGCCGACGACGACGACGACATCGACATGGCCGCCGCGATGGCGGAAATCGAAGCCGAGGAGGCGAAGAAGCGCGCCGCCCAGGCCGACGACGACGTCGACATGGCCGCGGCGATGGCCGAGATCGAGGCCGAGGAGGCGAAGAAATCCGCCGCCGCGCCCACCGTCGGCGGCGCGCCCGGGCGCACCCCCAGCAAGGAGGCGATCTACGACGTCCCGGTCGAGATCTCGGTGGTGCTGGGCAAGGCGGACCTGCGCGTCCACCAGTTGCTCAAGCTCGGCCGCGGCGCGGTGGTGGAACTCGACCGCCGCACCGACGAACCGGTCGACGTGTTCGCCGACAACATCCTGATCGCCCGCGGCGAGGTCACCGTCACCGACGACGACAAGCTCGGCGTCACCCTCACCGACATCGTCCGCTCGCTGTTCACCCGCGCCTCGTAAACGCCCGGGCGAATCGTACCGGCCGCGAATCGAATCCGCGGCGCGGCAACTTCATTCGGAGTTGTCGCCGCTGGCGGCGACGATGGTGTCGCCGAACTCCCTCAGGAACACCGAACCCTTGACGGTGCGCTGGATCAGCACGCTGCGGCGGTCCTTGTCGTCGACCTTGCGCTTGACCATGCCGAGCTCCGAAAGCCGGTCAACCGCGCGGGTGACCGCGGGCTTCGAAATCATCAGCAGTTCGGCGAGGCCGCGCACGGTGTGCGGCGGCGGCGTCAGGTAGACGGTGAGCAAGAGCGCGAGCTGGCGGGCCGAGAGGTCGGGCGCGTCCTGGCGGACGCTCGCGACGCTGACCCTCTGCCAGAGATCCAGAGCTTCGACGGGAGAGAGTTTGTTGGGCATCACCTGACCTCGGGCGGGCGGGCCGTCCGCCGGATAGCGGCAAGCGGGGAGTTTGTTTCAGTATCGTATCTATTTACCCGACCGCCGCCCGCGCTGCAACGCTTTCCGCCCGGAAACGTCATCCGCCGGTTTTCAGCAACTCGTCGCGGAACGTCTGCGCCGCCGGATGCAGCGGCACGCCGCGGCGGCCGATCTGCGCGGCGGCGAAGCTCTGCCGGTCGAGCGGGTGGTCGCCCTCGGCATCCTTGACCGCGAGCCACAGGGCGCGGCTCATCGCCGCGACCAGGGCGGAGTCGAGATCCGCCCGCACCAGCAGCACCGGCAGGGTCGCGAGGGTCGGCGCGGGCGCGGCGGCGCCGTAGGCGTCGGTGGGAATCGCCGCGACGAACAGGTAGGGATCGGTGTGGATCGCCGCCCGCATCCGCTCCGGGTCGAGCGGCAGGAGGACACCGCCGTGGTCGGCGATCATCTGCCGCGCCACCGCCGCGGGCGGACGGGCGAGGAACACCATCGCGTCGATCTCGCCGGACGCCAGGGCGCCCGCCGCCGCGTCGGGATTGAGGGCGATGGCGCGATAACGCTTGGGGCCGATGCCGTGGGCCTTCAGCACCGCCTCGGCCACGCCCGCCGGACCGTCCGCCTCGACGCCGACGGCGACGCGCCGCCCCTTGAGATCGCCGATCGTCCGGATCGGGCCGCCGCGCCGCACCAGCACGTGGACCAGCTCGGGCGCGAGCGAGGCGACCGCGCAGAGGCCGGAAAACGGCGTCTTGAACGCGCCCGCGCCGACGCGCGCGTCGTGGGCGGTGGCGGCGTAGGCGAGCGCGGCGTCGATGGTTCCCGCGCGCAGGGCCTCGATGTTGGCGATGCTGCCCTCGGTCGACTGCGCCATCGCGATCAACCCCGGCACCCCGCAGCTGCCGTAGCGCTCGCACGGGCGCGAGCCGGGCGGATTGCTGATCGCCTGGGCGATCCACCCGGCGGCGGGGAACATCGTGCCGCCGATCGGCCCGGCGGCGATGCGGAAGAACCGCACCGGCTGCGCCAGCGCCGCGGGCGCGGCGAACCCCGCGAGCGCCGCCGCGCCGAAGCCGAGCGCCGCGCGGCGGGACAACCGCCCGGCCTGGGGAGGTGCCTCGGTCGTCGCTGTCTCGGCGTCGCGCATCTCGATCCTCGCGGTGGAACGTCAGGTTAGCATGAGTCGCAGGGGGATCATAACGGCGTCGGCACCGACTCGCGCAAGATTTCGTTACGGCCGCGCCGCGAAAGGTAACGAAACCGCATGCACAGCAGCACCGACGAAACGATGCTGCCGCCGAGGATCGCCGCGAACAGCCCGGACACGCCGAATCCCATGCGGCTGCCGAGCCACCACCCCGCCGGCATCATCACCAGCAGGTAGGCGCTGCCCTGCAGCAGGCTGGGCGCCCAGGTCTCGCCCCAGCCGCGCAGGGCGTTCGACATCACCGCCTGGGCGCCGTCGAACGGCAGGATCGCCGCCATCCACAGCACCAGCGCGGCGGCGGCGGCGCGCACCGCCGGATCGTCGGTGTAGAATCCGGCGAACGCCAGCGGCGCGGCCGCGAACGCCAGCGACACCGGCGCCACCAGCAGCACGTCGAGGCCGAGACCGGTCCAGCCCGCCACCTCGGCGTCGGCCGGATCGCCGCGCCCGACCGCGTGGCCGACCCGCACGCTGGTGGCCGCGCCGACGCCGAGGGCGACCATGAACACCGTGCCGAGGATGTTGATGCCGATCGCATAGGCGGCGAGCGCCTCCGCCCCGAACCAGCCCGACATCACGTTGAGGGCGGAGAAGCCGAACGCCTCGAAGCCGATCGACAGTCCCGCCGCGTAGCCCAGCCGCCGCTGCTGCGCCGCGCCCGCCGGATCGCGCGCCGCGGGCTCGCGAATCCGGAAGCGCACGTGATCGGAAAGGTTCCACACCCACGCCGCCGCCGCGATGCAGAGGAACCAGCGCGCCACCGTGGTGGCCCACGCCGCGCCCGCCGCGCCCATCGCCTCCACCCCCCAACCGCCGCCGATCCACCAGGCGTTGAGGGCGGCGTTGAGGGCGTTGGCGGCGAGCATCAGCCAGGTGGCGGGCCACGGGCGCTTCAGCCCCTCGAGGAAATAGCCGGAGGCGAGGTAGCCGAGGTAGCCGGGCAGGCCGAGGCCGAGAATCCGCGTCACCTCCGCCGCACCGACCGCGAGATGCTCCTCCTGCCCGAGCCAGCGGAACGGCTGCGGCCCGGCGGCGCAGATCACTGCCACCACCCCGCCGGTAAGGAGCGCGTAGGGCAGCCCGCGCCGCCACACGCCGCCGCACCGGGCGTCGCACCCCGCGCCGAAGAGCTGCGCGGTGACGATCATCACCCCCATCTGCAACCCGAGGGCGGCGAGCATCAGGGTCGAAACCGGCCCCTGGGAGAGGCTGTAGACCGCCAGTTCGTCCGACGCGTGATGGCCGAGCATGATCACGTCGACCATCACCATGATCAGCGCGCCCGAACGCATCGCGATGGTCGGCAGGGCGAGCTTCAGGAGCTCGGGCACGTGGGCCTTGGCGCGTCTCCATCCTCTGCCCACGATGACCGGTTCCCGTCCGTTGATCCGGCGGCCACCCTCGCACGGCGGCGTTTCCAAAACAACCCGGGGAACCGAATGGCGGGGTTTCGGCTTATCGGTATGGCCCACGCTTGCAAAACCGCAGGCGCGGAACGACGTCAAATGCCACGACGACGTGGAGGATGCACGATGCGAGCGATTTCGATTTGCCGGACCCTGGCGCTCGCCGGGGTCGGCGCGGTTGCGGTTTCGGGTGCGGCGCGGGCGGATTTCCGCGACGCGCTGCTGATGCCCTATGCGGAAGCCGAGCGCGCGTTCGCGCTGCCCGATCAATCCCAGCGCAACGACCCGTTTCTCACCAACATCGTCGATCCGGGCGGTCTCAAGGTGGACTACGTGATCGCCCGCTTCGAACCCAACTCCGGGCCGAACCGCACCTACGCGATCTACGCCCGCGGCACGGTGCGGATCGACAACACCAGCTTCGACGCGCGGGTGCCGATCGCCTTCGGCGATCTCGCGATCGATTCCACCGATCAGTACCACCAGATCGCCACCTATTGCGACCGCACCATGGGCTACGGGCGACCGCTGCGGACGATCGACACCAAGACCCTGGCCGAGGCGCTCAAGGGCGGCCCGTATCTGATCCGCCCGGCGATCATTCCGCACTACGACGCGCAGAAGCCCTGCACGCCGCTGCCGATCCCGGTGACCTTCGACGAGACCCACATGCAGGCCAACATCCTCGGCGGCTCGGTCCAGGTGGTGACGACGCCGCAGAGCCAGGGCGCGTGCGACGCGGTGGGCAAGGCGCTGGTCGCCTCGGCGGTGACCTATCACGAGTTGGCGCAGCGCGGCGCGGCTTCGGCGGTGAGCAAGCGCGACGTCGCGCTCCGCCTCAGCGAAGCGGCGGTCGGTCTGCCGCCCTGCCCGATCCCCTGAGCGGCGCACCGAAAAAAAGCCCCCGGATCGCTCCGGGGGCTTTTTTTCACGACCGCGGCGTCAGGGCTTCGGCTTCGGCGGCGGGTTGTCGGTGAGCGAGGCGAGGTAGGCGATCACCGCGGCGCGGTCCTTCGCCTTGGGCAGACCGGCGAAGGTCATCTTGGTACCGGGCGCGAACGCGGCGGGCTTGGTGAGGAAGGTGTTGAGGTCCTCGTAGCTCCAGTTGCCCGGCAGGCCGGTGAGCGCCGCGGAATAGGCGAAGCCCGGCTTCGACGCCTTGTCGCGGCCGACGGTACCCGCGAGGTTCGGCCCGACCTTGGCGGGCTGGCCCGGCTCGAAGGTGTGGCACGACACGCACTTCTTCGCGACCTTCCGGCCGTCGTCGGCGGAAGCCTGCTGCAGAAGCTCGGGGAAGCTCAGTTCCTGTTCGGGCGCGCCGCCCGCCGAGGCGAGACCCTCGATCTTGGCGATCCGCTCCGGCGCGCCGACCGGCACCAGCAGGCCGCCGTAGACGTTCACCCCCACAATCACGACGAGCGCCAGAACCACGCCCGCCGCTCCGTTGCCGATTGCCCTCAACATGAATGCCCGCCCGCCCCCGGAGAGATTGGTGCTTATGGAAAACTCGTTTCTGACATGGGCAGTGTGCGGGAAAAATCCAGACCGCGAAACCCGCAAACGGATTTGCCGCGGGACGGCCGCGAGATTAGAGTGCCGGGCGTCCCTTCCTCCTGGATGCTCCGCCATGGCCGACCTTTCGCCCCAAGCCCTTTCCGACCTCGCGCCGATCGTGATGATCCCGGCGCGAATGGCCTCCACCCGCCTGCCCGACAAGCCGCTCGCCGACGTTCTCGGACAACCGATGATCGTGCGGGTGTGGCGGCGCGCGGTGGCGGCGCAGGTCGGCCCGGTGGTGGTGGCGTGCGCCGAGCCCGCGATCAAGGCGGCGGTGGAAGCGGCGGGCGGCGTCGCGGTGCTCACCGATCCCGACCACCCCTCGGGCTCGGACCGGATCTTCGAGGCGCTCACCAGGATCGACCCGGAAGGGCGGCACCGCGCCGTCATCAACGTTCAGGGCGACCTTCCGACCATCGACCCGGCGCTGATCCGCGCCGCGCTCAAACCGCTGATCGACAACCGCGCCGACATCGGCACCCTGGTGGCCGAGATCGCGCGCGACGAAGAGAAGACCAACCCCAACGTGGTGAAGGCGGTCGCCGCCTTCGACCCGGCCGACGCCGACCCCTGGCCCGCCGCCCGCGCGCTCTATTTCAGCCGCGCCACCGTGCCCGCCAACCCCGGCCCGCTCTACCACCACATCGGGCTTTACGCCTACACCCGCGCCGCGCTCGAAAGCTTCGTGCGCTGGCCGCAGGGCATCCTCGAAGCGCGCGAGAAGCTCGAACAGCTGCGCGCGCTGGAGCATGGCCTTTCGCTCTGGGCGGTGCGCGTTGACACCGTGCCGCTCGGTGTCGATACTCTCGAAGACCTTGAACGGGCGCGCGAAATTCTCGCCGCCGAACGCCACTGAACGGATTGGGGCCGATGTACGAAGAGATCGCGAAGAAATACGAAGGCGGCCGGATCGCCTTCCAGGGCTTCCCCGGCGCCTATTCGCAGATCGCCTGCGCGCGGGTGTTCCCCGAAATGCAGGCGCTGCCCTGCACCACCTTCGAAGATGCGTTCGTCGCGGTCGCCGACGGCGAGGCCCAGCTCGCGATGATCCCGGTCGACAACTCGGTGGCGGGACGGGTGGCCGACGTCCACCACCTGTTGCCGAACTCCAGCCTCTACATCATCGGCGAGCAATACGAGGAGGTGCACCACCACCTGCTGGCGGTGAAGGGCGCGACCCTCGATTCGATCCGCCGGGTGCGCAGCCACGTCCACGCGATCTCGCAATGCCGCAAGCTGATCCGCGCGATGAAGCTCACCCCGCTGGTCACCGCCGACACCTCGGGCGCCGCCGCCGAGGTGGCGAAGCTGGGCGACCCCACGGAAGCCGCGATCGCCTCGTCGCTGGCGGCGGAGATCCACGGCCTGGTGTCGCTGATGACCAACGTCGAGGACGCCGCCTACAACACCACCCGCTTCCTGATCATGGCGAAGGAGCCGATGCCCCAGCCCGAGGACGACGGCACCGTGGTGACGAGCTTCATCTTCCGGGTGCGCAACGTGCCCGCCGCGCTCTACAAGGCGATGGGCGGTTTCGCCACCAACGGCGTGAACATGACCAAGCTCGAGAGCTACCAGATCGGCGGCGCGTTCGTGGCCACCCAGTTCTTCGCCGAGATCGAGGGGCACCCGGATTCGCGCCCGGTGCGCCTCGCGCTCGACGAGCTCAAGTTCTTCACCGAGGAGCTGCGCGTCCTCGGCTGCTTTTCGGCACCGCCGTTCCGCTTCGCCAACCGTCGCGCCCGCGCGCAAGCGGAGTGACGTCAACGGGTTGGCGGTGGCGGCAATTCGGCCTTGCGTCGACCCGGGATTCCGCCGATATATGGGGCGAGGCTGGTGGCGGGCAGGCCCGTCGCCAACCCGGTCAGGTCCGGAAGGAAGCAGCCGTAACGATTTCCGGTCTGGGTCGTCGCCAGTCTCACCCTCTTCCGCCCGCCACGGGCGCGCGGGCCGCCCGCAGTTTCACCATTGGGGCGCACAGTGACCGCCGATAGTCCCGAACCCACCCAAACGCCGGATCAGGCCTACCGCGTGCTCGCGCGGAAATACCGCCCGACCCGCTTCGAGGACCTGATCGGCCAGGAAGCGTTGGTCCGCACCCTGCGCAACGCGATCGCGGCGAAGCGCCTCGCCTCCGCCTACATCCTTACCGGCGTGCGCGGCATCGGCAAGACCACCACCGCCCGCATCATCGCCCGCGCCTTCACCTGCACCGGCGCCGACGGCACCCTCACCGAGCCCACCGCCGAGCCCTGCGGCGTCTGCCCCAACTGCCGCGCGATCGCCGAGGACCGCCACGTCGACGTGCTGGAGATGGACGCCGCCTCGCGCACCGGCGTCAACGACATCCGCGAGATTCTCGACGGCGTGCGCTACCGCCCGACCTCGGCGCGCGCCAAGATCTACATCATCGACGAAGTCCACATGCTCTCGAACGCGGCGTTCAACGCGCTGCTGAAAACCCTCGAAGAGCCGCCCGAGCACGTGAAGTTCATCTTCGCCACCACCGAAATCCGCAAGGTGCCGGTGACGGTGCTGTCGCGCTGCCAGCGCTTCGACTTGCGCCGCGTCGCCGCCGAGGAACTCGCCGCCCACTTCGCCAACATCGCGAAGAAGGAAGGCGCCGCCATCGCCGACGAAGCGCTGCGTCTGATCGCGCGCGCCGCCGACGGCTCGGTGCGCGACGGCCTGTCGCTGCTCGACCAGGCGATCGCCCACGGCCACGGCGAGGTCACCGGCGAACAGGTGCGCGACATGCTCGGCCTCGCCGACCGCGGTCTCACCTTCGACCTGTTCGAGGCGGCGATGAAGGGCGAGGCGGCGACCGCCCTCGACCTCCTGGCGCGGCAGTACGCGATGGGCGCGGACCCGTCCACGATCGTCGCCGACCTGCTGGAGCTCAGCCACTGGCTGACGCGGGTGCGCGTCGTCCCCGCCTCGGCCGACGACCCCACCCTGCCCGAGGCCGAGCGGGTGCGCGGCCGCGCGATGGCGGAAACCCTGTCGATGGCGGTGCTCACCCGCGCCTGGCAGATCCTGCTCAAGGGGCTCGACGAGGTGCGCCTCGCCCCCAATCCGCTCGCCGCCGCCGAAATGGTGCTGATCCGCCTGATCTACGCCGCCGATTTGCCGACCCCGGCCGACGCCCTGAAGGCGCTCTCCGGCAATCCGCCGCCGCCGCGCCCGCCGCAGGGTCCGGGCGGACCGGGCGGCGGCGGCGCACGCATGGCGATCAACGGCGGCGAGGCTCCGACGCAGCCGCAGTTCGTCGCCGCGCCCGCCCAGCCGCAGAGCGCCCCCACCGCCAGCGCGGTGATCCTGCCCGCCAGCTTCGAGGCGCTCGTCGGCTTCATTTCCGAACAGCGCGACCTGCGCCTCGCCGCGCAGCTCTATCAGGACGTCCGGCTGGTCGCCTACGAACCGGGCAAGATCGTCTACCACCCCAAGCCGGGCATGGACCGCGACTTCGCGCACAAGCTCAGCCACACCCTCGCCGCCCTCACCGGCCGCCCGTGGGCGATCGTCCCCACCACCGACGAGGAAGGCCAGGACACCCTCCAGGAGCAGGCCGACGCCGCCGAACGCCGCCGCGAGGCGGAAGCCGCGCAGAACCCGCTGGTCCAGGCCGTGCTCAAGGCCTTCCCCGACGCCGCCATCACCCGCGTCCGCCTCACCGGCGCGCCGCTCGCCGACGCCGCCCCGACGGATGCCGACACCGGAGAGACCGAAGAATGAAGAACCTCGGCAGCCTGATGAAGCAGGCGCAGCAGATGCAGGCCCGCATGACCGAACTCCAGCAGAAGCTCGCCGACAGCGAGTACGCGGGACAGGCGGCGGGCGGCATGGTCACCGTCACCCTGAACGGCAAGGGCGAACTCAAGGGCGTCAAGATCGACAAGTCCCTGGTCAACCCCGAGGAGACCGAAATCCTCGAAGACCTGATCCTCGCCGCCCACAACGACGCCAAGGCCAAGGCCGAAGCCGCCAACGCCGAGGAAATGAAGGCCCTCACCGGCGGCCTCAAGCTCCCGCCCGGCATGAGCCTGCCGTTCTGAGACGGGCGTAAAAAGTAAGAGTTCGCGGAGGGACTCGGTCCCTCCGCACCTCCCGGACGTTTTGGTTTTTCGCGCGAAGCGCTATACATCCGTCACGCAGCGTGATGGTTTGATTCCGCTTCGCGGAAAAACCCAACGAACGGGTACACAGGGCCTGAGGCCCTGTGCGGGTCCGGGCAGAGCCCGGCCTTGTTTTTTTGATTTATAGCGATCCCATCATGAGCAGCATCGAGCTTGAGCGATTGGTAGCGGTTTTGGCGAAGCTGCCGGGGCTGGGGCCGCGGTCGGCGCGGCGCGCGGTCCTGCATCTGCTGCGCAAGCGGGAGAGCCTGGGCGCGCCTTTGCTGCGCAGCCTGGAGGAAGTTCTGAGCCGGGTGAAGCCGTGCTCGGTGTGCGGCAACTACGACACCGAGGACCCGTGCGAGATCTGCGCCGATCCGCGGCGCGACGACGCGCTGCTGTGCGTGGTGCCCGACGTGGCGGACGTGTGGGCGCTGGAGCGCACCGCGGCGTTCCGCGGGCGCTATCACGTGCTCGGCGGCCTGCTCTCGCCGCTCGACGGCGTGGGGCCGGAGGAACTCGACTTCGCCGGGCTGCTGCGGCGGCTCGACGGCCGGGTGCAGGAGGTGATTTTGGCGCTGCCGGCGACGGTGGACGGGCAGACCACCGCGCATTATGCGGCGGAGCGGCTGGAGGGCTCGGGGGTGCGGCTGACCGCGCCCGCGCACGGGCTACCGGTGGGCGGAGAGCTGGAATTCCTCGACGACGGCACGATCGCCGCGGCGCTCCGGGCGCGGCGGCGGCTGGAGTAATTACACTAATTTAAGTGTTATTAGTGTAAAATCACATTGACATTCCGCGCAATCGTTCCGATCTTTGGTGCCGGACACCAAACCGTCTAAGGAACGGACGATGAGCAGGATATTCACCGACAACGCCGAATCCATCGGCCGCACCCCGCTGGTGCGGCTCAACCGCGTCGCCCCCGGCAAGGCGACGGTTCTGGCCAAGATCGAGGGCCGCAACCCGGCCTATTCGGTGAAGTGCCGCCTCGGCGCCGCGCTGATCTGGGACGCCGAGGAAAAGGGCCTGTTGAAGCCCGGCGTCGAGATCGTCGAGCCGACTTCCGGCAACACCGGCATCGCGCTCGCCTACGTGGCGGCGGCGAAGGGCTACAAGCTGACCCTGACGATGCCCGAGACGATGAGCCTGGAGCGCCGCCGGGTGCTGAAGTTCCTCGGCGCGAACCTGATCCTCACCCCCGGGCCGGAAGGGATGGCGGGCGCGGTGCGCCGCGCCGAGGAGATCGCCGCCTCGGACCCGGCGCGGTATTTCCTGCCGCAGCAGTTCAAGAACCCGGCGAACCCGGCGATTCACGAGAAGACCACCGGCCCGGAAATCTGGGACGACACCGACGGCGCGGTCGACGTGCTGGTTTCGGGCGTCGGCACCGGCGGCACCATCACCGGCATCTCGCGCTACATCAAGGGCACCAAGGGCAAGGCGATCACCTCGGTGGCGGTGGAGCCCGCCGCGAGCCCGGTGATCAGCCAGAAGCTCGCGGGCGCGGACCTCAAGCCCGGGCCGCACAAGATCCAGGGCATCGGCGCCGGATTCATTCCCGAAACCCTCGACCTGTCGGTGATCGACCGGGTCGAGCAGGTGAGCAACGACGACGCGGTGGAATTCGCCCGCCGTCTCGCGCGGGAGGAAGGCATCCTCGCGGGCATCTCGTGCGGCGCGGCGGTCGCGGCGGCGGCGCGCCTGGCGGCCGACGACGCGTTCGCCGGCAAGACCATCGTGGTGATCCTCCCCGACGCCGGCGAGCGCTACCTGTCCTCGGTGCTGTTCGAGGGCATCGAGGCGTAAAGCATCTCCGCCGACAGGTCGCGCCACGCGGCCGCGTTGGCCGCCATCACCACGGCTCCGCCGCCTTCCCCGCGGCGGAGCCGTTTCGCCGTCGCGAGAGCGATCGTCCGGCAGATCCGCGCGCTGCGGTCGGGATCGCCGAGGTGCAGGCCGACGCGCCCGCAGACGATGTCGGCGAGGAAGTACGACGACGCCGCGCCGTGGATCGTGACGTATTCGGCGACCCGGTACGCCGCCCAGGTCTCCGGCGTCTGACCGGTCGCGCGCCGCCAATCCGCCGCCAGAGGCGCGACGAACGGCCAATCCACCTGGGCCTTGCGGGTGCCGAACTGCCGCTCCAACGTGCGCGCGAGCCGATGCGCCGCGGCGCGGCGGCCGAGGCAATGCAGCAGGTGGAGCCTGAGGAGATCGACCTCGGTTCGCGACGCGACCGCGGCCGGCAGGCGCGCGAGCTCGGTCCAGGCGGCCAGCCACAGCGCCACCCGACGCGCCGGCGCGGCCGAGGCGGCTGCGAGCGCGGTGCCGAGGGCGAACATGTACGGCCCCGGCAGGCGGCGCACCAGGGCGAGATTCCAGGCGCCGCGCCAGGCCGCGGCGCACTCCAGACCGCCGAGACGCTCCGCCAAATCGGCAGGCGAGACCCCGGCGGGCTCGCGCGGCAGTTCCGCTTCGGACCGCAGCAGCAGCCCGCGCGCGGCGAGCGCGGCGGCGCGGTCGGGCTTGCAGGCGAAGAGATTGAGCGCCTCCTCGGCGCCGGTCGCGGGCAACAGCAGACCGGCCTCCGCCACCAGCACGAAGAGATCGTAACCGAGGGCGCGGAAGGCCTCGGGCAGGCCCGCGTTGACCTTGGCGCCCTCGCGCAGTTCGAACATCACCAGCGGCGACTGTTCGGCGAAGATCCGCGCGCCGCCGCGCAGGATCGCGACTTCCTCGCCCTCGGCGTCGAGTTTGACGAAATCGATGCGCGCGTCGGGAAAGTGCTCGGCGGCGCAGGCGTCGAGGGTGCGCACCCGCACCGTCTCGGCGGGACCGGCCCCGCCGTGCAGGCTGCCGAGTTCGCTGTTCTCGGCGATCGCCATCTCGACGGTGCGCTCGGTATCGGAGAGGGCTACCGGCAGAATCGCGACGACGGTCCCGAACCCGTTGAGGGCGACGCTTTCGGCGAAACGGGCGCGCGGCGCCGACGCCGGTTCGAACGCCCAGATCCGTCCGCCGCCGATCCGGCACGCCGCGGCAAGGGAATAGACGCCGTGGTTGGCGCCGACGTCGAGCATCGTCATCCCCGGCTCGACGAGACGGCGGACGAAGCGGATCTCGTCCTCGAACCAGTCCTCCTGTTCGAGCAGCACGTAGGGAGTCATCTGCGCGAGCGTCGGCGCGACGCATACCGTCGCCTCCCCGGCCAGCGATAGTTTCCAGGTCGGTCCAGTTTCCGGCATTCGTCCGCTCCCCTGTCGCGCGCGGGGGCCACCTTGGGCGGGCGCCGCCGTTCCGTCAAGAGTCAGAGCGCAACGTCGAAGGCCGGGTGGAAGGCGGCGACGCCCTGCGGTTCCTCGGGGCCGAAGGCGAGGCCGAGAACGTTTTCGGCGGGTGCGCCGGGGAAGATCAGCCCCGGCCGGGCGGAAAATCCGAACCGGCCGTAGTAGGCGGGGTCCCCCACCAGCACCGCGCCCTTGAACCCCGCTTCCTCGAGGGCGGCAAGGCAGGCGGCCATCAATCGCGTGCCGACGCCGTGACCGCGGGTTCCCGGGCGCACCGCGAGCGGGCCGATGCCCGCCCAGCCGGGCGCGCCGTCGAGACTGAGCGGCGATGCCGCCACCTGTCCGAGGAGCACGCCGCCGACCTCCGCCACCAGCGAAACCACCAGCGCATCGGCGCGGCGCAGGGCGAGGAACACCTCGCCCTCGAAGCCGCAGGCGTGGGCGGCGTCGCGGAACGCCTCGTCGATCAGCGCGGCGATCTCGGCGGCCTCGCCGGGGTGTGCGGGGCGAACCGCGAACGGCGCGTCGTCGAGTTCGAACGCGATGCGGTTGCGCCCGGCGCGCTTGGCACGATAGAGGGCGGCATCGGCGCGGCGCACCAGGTCGAGCGGGTCGCCGCCCGCCGGAATCTCGCCCGCGATGCCGATGCTGACGGTGACGATGCCGGTCGCCGTCTCCTCGTGCGGCAGCGCGAGCGCCCGGATCTTGCGCAGGATCAGCATCGCCACCTCGTGGGCCTCGTCGGCGTCCGCGCCGGGCAGCAGCACCACGAACTCCTCGCCGCCGAAGCGCGCCGCAAGGTCGCCCGCGCGCCGCACCGACCCCGCGAGCAGGCGGGCGATGCGTTCGAGACAGCGGTCGCCGGCGAGATGACCGTAGCGGTCGTTGTAGTGCTTGAAGACGTCGAGATCGAGCATCAGCAGCGCGAGCGGAGTCTCGCCGCGGCGCGCCCGCCGCCACTCCTCCCGCAGGCGGCGGTCGAAGGCGCGGCGGTTGGCGATGCCGGTGAGATCGTCGGTGTAGCTCAGGGTTTCGAGCGCGCTGTTGGCGCGTTCGAGCCGCGCGGTGCGCTCCTCCACCAGCCGTTCGAGTTCGGCGGCGCGGGCGGCAAGGCTGTCGAGCGGGAAGATCCGGTCGGCGTCGCGCAGATGATAGGGGGCGGAATAGCTGCTGTGCGCCACCTTCCACTCCCCCGCCTCGCGACGGAACACCAGGAACAGCCGCAACATCTCGCGCGCCACCAGCGGATCGTCGTCGGGAAGGTGGAGGTGGAACAGCGCCAGCGCCGAGACGACGTCTTCGGCCAAATCCTGCATCGTCAGATCGATGACGTCGATGCGCAGGAACGCGGCCTCGGCGAAGTCGGCGCGGACGATCTCCGCCCAGCGGTCGCGGTCGTGGACTAGAAATTCGCCGCAGACGGTATAGCCGGAAAAGGTCTCGCCGAACATGCCGAGCAGGCTTTCGTCGCGCAGGGCGTAACGGGCAACGAAGGTTTCGAACAGGGACCGGATCAGAGACTCGCGTTCAGGTGACATGGTCGGAGCGACTCGGCAACCTTAACACGCGAATTATCACATATAAGACCTACCGCGCCAATCCTGACGGATTCGGGCGCGCGAATGTGCGATGATCGGCCATGACCCGCACCGCCCGTCTGCTCGATCTGCTGCAAGCCCTGCGCGCCCGCCGCCGTCCGGTGACGGCGGCCGCCCTCGCCGCCGAACTCGGGGTCTCGACCCGCACCGTCTACCGCGACATCGCCACCCTCGCCGCCTCGGGCGCGCCGGTGTCGGGCGAGGCGGGGGTCGGCTACGTCCTCGCGCCCGGGTTGTTCCTGCCGCCGCTGATGTTCGACGCCGAGGAAACCGAGGCGCTGCTGCTCGGCCTCGCGACGGTGCGCCAGCGCGGCGACGCCACGCTCCGGCAGGCGGCGCGCCAGGCGCTCGGCAAGATCGCCGCGGTGCTGCCGCCGGAGACCCGGGCGGCGATCGAATCGCCGGTGGCGCGCCCCGGCGCGGTGTGGTGGGAGATCGCCGAGGGGGGCGATCTCGACACCCTGCGCCGCGCGATTCGCGGCGAGCGGAAGCTGCGCATCACCTATACCGACGCGGCGGGCGCGACCACCGAGCGGGTGGTGTGGCCGTTCGCCATCGACTTCCTCCACGCCGCCCGGATCCTCGACGCCTGGTGCGAGACGCGCGCGGATTTCCGCCATTTCCGCGTCGACCGCATCGCCGCGGCGGAAGTTCTCGCCGAGCGCACGCCCAAGCGCCGCGCCGCGCTGCTCGCCGAATGGCAGGAGCGGCTCGCCTGCGAGCCGCCACCGGACGATTTGCATCGCGCCGCCGCGAAACCATATGATGGCGAGAGAAACGATTGCACGGCGGCAATGAAACGCAACGCAAGGTAGCGACACTGCGGGAGGGCGTATGTTCCGAGCGATCCACTCGACCGGCCGCGCGATGGCGGTCCTGGCGGCGCTCTATCTCGCGATCGGGGCGCTCGTCGCGGTTGCGCTCGGCAACGCCTGGCGCGATGCGCAGGACGCGGCGGCGACCGGCAGCCGCAACCTCGCGCTGCTGGTCGAAAACTACTTCGTCGAACTGTTCGACCAGATCGACCTCG
This sequence comes from uncultured Alphaproteobacteria bacterium, assembly GCA_900079695.1. Taxonomy (NCBI): domain Bacteria; kingdom Pseudomonadati; phylum Pseudomonadota; class Alphaproteobacteria; species uncultured Alphaproteobacteria bacterium. The sequence continues at coordinate 3,404,855 of LT599022.1, read as the reverse complement.
GGCTGCTCTCCCTCGCTCACGAGGCCACCCAGAACGCCCGCTCCGGCCGCATCGCCGCCGAACGGCTCGACGCGTTCCTCGCGCGCAACGTCACCGCGCTCTCCGACACCAGCCGCTTCGGCCTGGCCGACCCGGAGGGCCGGGTGATCTACACCACCGGCGGATTCACCGACCGCGCCACCCTCCAGGAATACGTCACGACCCAGAGATTCTTCGTCGCGGGCGCCACCCCGGGCGCTTCGGGGCTCTACATCGCGCCCCGCGCCGAGCCCACCGACCCCGACGGCCTCTACCTCTCGCGCCGGGTAGAAACGCGCGACGGCGAGTTCATCGGCGTGGCGTTCGCGCGGCTGCCGCTCAGCCAGGTGGAGGATTTCCTGTCGCGGCTCGACATCGGCGCGCACGGCGGCATCAGCCTGCGCGATCCGTCGATGGGGATCGTCGTCCGCCATCCCGATCCGCAGCGCCTGTTCCGCGGCAACACCAACATCTCGCCGGAGCTCCGGGCGCTGCTCGACAGCGGCGCGGCCCGCGCCACCTACTACTCCGGCGGCACCTGGGACGGCACCGCGCGCACCGTCACCTTCACCCGCGTCGGCAAATACCCGCTCTTCATCGCGGTCGGGCTCGCCTCGTCGGACTATCTCGCGGAGTGGCGGCGCACCGCCCTGCTGCTGGGGCTCGCCTACGGCACGCTGCTGGCGGCGGGCGCGGTGGGAATGGCGATGCTGCGCCGCCGCCGGGTCCGTGCTGACGGTTTCTGACGGCGACCCGGTCCAATCTGTCGGCTCCCCAACGCCGATGGAGCCGCCGATGCCGCCCGACCTTCCCACCCCGATCGCCGCCTACTTCGCCGCCGCCAACGCCGCCAACGGCCCGCGCGCCGCCCTCTGCTTCACCCTCGACGCCGTGGTCGTGGACGAGGCACTGCCCCGCCGCGGCACCGCCGAGATCGCCGCCTGGGTGGTGGAAACGCAGCGGAAATACCGCTGCACCGCCACCCCTTCCGCGATCGCCGTCGAGGGCACGCGCGCCCGCGTCGCAGCCACCGTCGCGGGCGACTTTCCCGGCAGCCCGGTGGCGCTCGACTATCTCTTCACCCTCGCGGACGGCCGGATTTCCCGCCTCGAAATCGGCTGAATTCCGGAACTCCGCGCCGGGGGTCGGTCGTTGAGTCCATGAGCCTGTCGAACGACGTCGCAGACCGCCGCAACCGGCGCTGCGCATCACGAAGGGAGATGGCCATGCGATACCGAACCCTGCTTCCCGCCGCCGGCTGCGCGCTGGCGCTGCTCGCCGCCCCCGCCACGGGGCAGACCCCCGACGTCGCGCCGGAGCGCCCGCTCGCCACCGCGGCGGAGGGCGAGCGGATCAGCCTCAGCGGCAGCGTGCGGGCGGTGGACGACGACGAATTCACCCTCGACACCGGCCGCGACGCGATCGAGGTGGACCTCGACGACTTCGCCGACGCCGACGTCGGTCGGCTGCGGACGGGCGACCGCGTCACCGTGACCGGCCGCGTCGACGACGGCCTGTTCCGCGACCGCGAACTCGACGCCACCTCGATCCACCTCGTGCGCCTCGGCGCCACCCTCGCCGCCGCCGGGGGCCGCCCAGACCGGCCGCTGACCGGCACCGAGGGGCGGATGGCCGCAGACGACGAATGGGTCTCGATCACCGGCCGCATCGAGAACCGGAGCGGCGACAGTCTGGTGCTGCGGAGCGGCGGCCTCCGGATTCTCGTGGACGCCGACGACGCCGACGGCGCCGACGCCGTGAACGTCGGCGACCGGGTGCGCGTCTCCGGGCGGATGGACGACGGCGACCTGTTCGAACGCCGCGAGATCGACGCCGTCAAGGTGACGCCGCTGGAGTCCTGACCTTGACCCGCAAACCGAGGAGATAGCCATGTCTGTGCGCACCCACCTGCTGGGAGCCTGCGGCGCGCTCGCGCTGCTCGCCGCCCCGGCGCTGGCGGCGGACCCCGCGCCCTCCGCGCCGCAACCGCCGCTCCAGTCGCGGACCGCTCCGGCGGCCGACTGGATCAGCCTCACCGGCACCGTCGCAGCGATCGACGGCAACCGCCTGACTCTCGCCACCGGCGAAGGATCGATCGAAGTCGGCCTCCGGGGCCTCGCCGCCGCCGACGCGGGCCGGATGCAGCCCGGCGACCGCATCGGCGTGACCGGCCGGATGGACAGCAACGTCTTCGAGCGCCGCCGGATCGCCGCCGAATCGATATACGTCGCCCGCCTCAACCGCCTGCTCGGCGCCGACGACTGGGTGATCGTCACCGGCCGGGTGGTCGCCAAGACCGGCGACGACTTCACCCTCGAAAGCGGCGACCAGCGGCTCGAAGTGGACGCCGACGACGACGCGGGCGCGGCCGACGTGCGCGCCCTCGAGGTCGGCGACCGGGTGTCGGTGACCGGCGAGCTGGACGAAGCCGGCCTCTACAGCCGCCGCGAGATCGACGCCACTTCGGTGATCGTGCTCACGCCGCCGCCGGGCGCGTCCTGATCGCCGCGCAGGGGGCGCCGCGCGTCCCCTGACCGCCGCGCGGGGCTTGGCCCGCGCCCGCGCCGCGCCCATCTCTGGCGGATCACCACCGGGAGGGCGCGATGGCCTACGACTTCCGTACCCGTGCGTTCGTCGATCTGGCGCTGGCGCTGCGCGACCACCCGCGCGGCGTGCCCGCGCGGGGCGACGCGCTGCGCGATCTCGCGCGGCTCTACCTCTCCGCCGCCGACGCGCTGTTCCGCCTGATGTACCTGATTCTCGCCGCGCGCCTCGCCGCGTTCCCGCACGGCGGCCGGTTCGAGGGCTTCCTGCCGGTTTACGAAGACCGGGTGCGTGCCCTGTTCGCGATGCTGGAGCCGATCCTGCTCGGCGACGACGTCGCCGCGATCCGCGACGTCGTCGAGGGCGTGCGGCAGGGCGCGCTGGCCGAGGAGATGGTCGCCCTGCAGAACGCCGTCGGCGCGTCGAGCGGCGAAGGGCGGGACCTCGACGCCGACGCCGAGGCCACCGCCACCGTCACCAATTCGCTCAAGGAGCAGCTCGCCCGCCGGATCAAGAACCCCTGGATCCAGGACGTTCTCCACGCCATCAACGAAATTATCGGGGTGGTGCGCGGGGTGACGTGACGCCCGCTCAGGCGGCCTTCACCGTCACCCCCTCCTCGTCGGCGCCGACGACGCGGATCCGGGTGCCTTGCGGGAGATTGTCGTCGGCGCGGGCGGCGTAGGTTTCGCCCTCCACCTCGACCGTGCCGTGACCGTTGCGGAACGCGGTCGCCACGGTGCCGCGCCGGCCGATCAGCCGGAAGCCCGGGATCTCGGCGAGGCGGGCGGCGCGCGCCGCGTCGCGGCGGCGGTAGCGGCGGCCGCCGACCCAGGAGAGGGCGCTGAAGCCGATCCAGCACGCGAGCTGCTCGCCCCCTCCGGCGTCGGTGAGCGCGGCGACCATCGCGGTGAACAGGCCACCCATGCCGACGGCGCGCAGGATCCCCCAATCCCGCCAGCTGCCGAGCGCCATCAGCGCGAGCCCCGCGACGGCCCATTTCCAGGCGGGCAGGGCCGCCATCTCGACGCCCAGAACCTCCATCAGCCCGCCTCCCCGGGAGCGGCCTCGGGCGGGGCGAGGCCGAGCTCGGTCCCCTCCGGCGCGCCGAGCTGCACCGCCTCGATGCGTTCGGCGCGGCTGGTGATCTTGGTCATCGACTTCTGCACCAGATCGACGTCGGCGCTCGCCTGGCCGATGTGGGTGAAGAGCTTCTTCAGCCGGTCGTCGAGGCGGCCGACGTCCTCCAGCAGGGTGCCGACCTCCTTCTGGATGCGGCCCGCCTGCTTGCGCATCTGCACGTCCTTCAGCACCGCGCGCACGGTGTTGAGGGTCGCCATCAGGGTGGTGGGCGAGACGATCCAGACGCGGCTGCGGTAGCTTTCCTCGACGACGCTGCGGAAGTTGGCGTGCAGCTCGGCGTAGACCGCCTCGGAGGGCAGGAACATCAGCGCCGATTCCGCGGTTTCGCCGGGGATGATGTATTTCGTCGCGATGTCCTTGATGTGCTTCAGCACGTCGTCGGCGAAGCGGCGCTGCGCGACCTTGCGCGCCGGATCGTCGCCGCAGTCGCGCAGCGCCTGATAGCCGTCGAGCGGAAACTTCGCGTCGATCACGATCGGCCCGGGCGGATTGGGCAGCATCAGCAGGCAGTCGGCGCGCCGGTCGTTCGAGAGCTTGGCCTGGAAGGTATAAGCCTCGGCGGGCAGCGCGGCGGTGACGATGTCGTGCATCTGCACCTCGCCGAACGCGCCGCGCGCCTGCTTGTTCGAGAGGATATCCTGCAACCCGACGACCTGGGTGGAGAGCGCGGTGAGGTTCTGCTGCGCCGCGTCGATCACCGCGAGGCGCTCGCGCAGGTCGTGCAGGGTCGCGGCGGTCTTCTCCGCCGAGACCGTCAGCCCCTCGCCGACCCGGCGCGTCACCTCGGCGAGGCGGTCGTCCATCGCCTTCGCCAGCGCGCGCTCCTGCGCCTGCATCCGCTCCGCCAGCATCGCCTGGCTCGCCGCCTGGGTCTCGGCCATCTGCGCCAGCCGCCCGGCCAGCTCGCCGAGCATCGGGTCCGGCCCCTGCGGCCCTTTCGGCCGTGCCGCGAACCATGCGAGCGCCGCGCCCGCAACTCCGACGACGAGCGCCAGCGCCGCCGCCTCCACCACTCCGAAACTCATGTCTCCTCCTTGGTTGGCGCAAAGGATAGGCTGCTTGACGCAGGGGGGCAATTGGCCCTATTTCCCCATTGATAGGAACTTGCAACAAGGATACCCGCGCGGATGGCGATTCTGCCGATTCTGGTGGCCCCCGACCCCCGTCTCAAGACCAGGGCCAAACCGGTGGAGACGATCGACGACGACCTGCGTCGCCTGATCGACGACATGCTGGAAACCATGTACGACGCGCCCGGCATCGGCCTCGCCGCGCCGCAGGTGGGGGTGCTGAAGCGCCTGCTGGTGCTCGACGTCGCCGGGAAGGACGATCCGCCCGCGCCGATGGCCTTCGTCAATCCGGAAATCGTGTGGGAATCCGAGGAGATGAACGTCTACGAGGAAGGGTGTCTGTCGATCCCCTCCCACTATGCCGAGGTCGAGCGCCCGGCGCGGGTGAAGGTGCGCTTCCTCGACCGCGACGGCAACCGGCGGGAGATCGAGGCCGACGGCCTGCTCGCCACCTGCGTCCAGCACGAGATCGACCACCTCGACGGCAAGCTGTTCATCGACTATCTCTCGTCGCTCAAGCGCAACATGATCCTGCGCAAGCTCAAGAAGGAAACCACCCGCGAATCCGCCTGAGGACTCGCGGCGCTTCCGGGGGGAAGGTTATGAGCCGCCTGCGCGTGGCGTTCATGGGAACGCCCGATTTCGCCGCCGCCGCGCTCGACGCGGTGGCCGCGGTCCACGACGTCGCGTGCGTCTATTCGCAACCGCCGCGCCCCGCGGGCCGGGGCTACAAGCTGGTGCCCTCGGCGGTGCAGGCGCGCGCCGAGGCGCTCGGGATTCCGGTGCGCTGCCCGGTCTCGCTGAAACCGGCCGAGGCGCAGGCGGCGTTCGCCGCCCTCGGGCTCGACGTCGCGGTGGTGGCGGCCTACGGGCTGATCCTGCCGCAACCGATCCTCGACGCGCCGCGCCTGGGGTGCGTCAACATCCACGCCTCGCTGCTGCCGCGCTGGCGCGGCGCGGCGCCGATCCAGCGTGCGATCATGGCGGGCGACGCCGAAACCGGCATCACGATCATGCAGATGGACGCGGGGCTCGACACCGGCGACATGCTCAAGGTCGGCCGCCTGCCGATCGGCCCGGAGACCACCGCCGCCGCCCTCCACGACGGCCTCGCCGCGCTCGGCGCACGGCTGGCGGTCGAGACGCTGGCCGATCTGGCGGCAGGCACGGCGATCCGCACGCCGCAGCCCGCCGAGGGCGTCACCTACGCGCACAAGATCGACAAGGCCGAGGCGCGCATCGACTGGAGCCTGCCCGCGCCCGAGGTGAGCGCGCGGATCCGCGGCCTCTCCCCCTTCCCCGGCGCGTGGTGCGAACTCGGCGGCGAGCGCGTCAAGGTGCTGAACGCGACCGTGGAACCGGGCGACGGCGCGCCGGGCACGGCGCTCGACGACCGCCTGCGGGTGGCGTGCGGCACGGGGGCGGTGCGGCTGACGCTGCTCCAGCGCGCGGGTGCGAAGCCGGTGGACGCGAAGGGCTTCCTCAACGGCCGCGCGGTTCCCGCCGGAACGGCGTTCGCCTGATGCCGCGCATCAAACTCATCGTCGAATACGACGGCCGCGGCTTCGTCGGCTGGCAGCGCCAGGACAACGGCCCTTCGGTGCAGGCGGCGCTGGAGGACGCGATCGCCGCCTACTGCGGCCGCCCCTGCGCCACCTTCGCCTCCGGCCGCACCGACGCGGGCGTGCATGCCGAGGGGCAGGTGATCCACTTCGACTGCCCGCGCGACGACAAGCCCGAAACCGTGCGCGCCGCGCTCAACTTCCACATCAAGCCGAAGACCGTGGCGGTGCTCGCCGCCGAGGCGGTGCCCGACGACTTCCACGCCCGCTTCTCCTGCACCGGGCGCAGCTATCTCTACCGCATCCTCAACCGCCCGGCGCACCCGGCGCTCGAAGCCGGGCGGGTGTGGTGGGTGCAGCGCTCCCTCGACGCCCGGGCAATGCACGAGGCGGCGCAGGTGCTGGTCGGGCGGCACGACTTCACCTCCTTCCGCGCCGTCGCCTGCCAGTCGAAATCTCCGGTCAAGACCCTGGATTCACTCGAAGTCTCGCGCTACGGCGAGATCGTCGAGGTGCGCACCTCGGCGCGCTCGTTCCTGCATCATCAGGTGCGCAACATGGTCGGCACGCTGAAGCTGGTCGGCGAGGGCAAGTGGACGATCCGCCAGGTGCAGAAGGCCCTCGACGCCCGAAACCGCGCCGCCGCCGGGCCGACCGCGCCGCCCGACGGCCTGGTGTTCCTCTCCGCCCGCTACGATCAGCCGAGCCCGCCCGCCAACCCGGCGACGTAGACGCCGTAGCCCGCCAGCAGGGCGAGGCCGAGGGCGCGGGGAATCTGCCGCAGCGCCAGCACCGCCGCGGCGAGCGCGACCATGCTCACCGCGAGAATCCAGGTGTCGCGCGCCGCGATCTCGTCGGGCACCGCGATCGGCGTCACCAGCGCGGTCACGCCGAGAATCCCCAGAACGTTGAAGATGTTGGAGCCGAGCACGTTGCCGAGGGCGACGTCGCTCTGCTTCTTCGCCGCCGCCACCAGGGCGGTGACGAGCTCGGGCAGCGAGGTGCCGATCGCCACCACGGTGACGCCGATCACGCTTTCCGACACCCCCCAGCGCGACGCCAGCTCCACCGCGCCCGACACCAGGAACCGCGCCCCCAGCATCACTCCGGCGAGGCCGAGGACGGTGAGGCCGACGCCGGTCCATACCCCGGGCGCGAACTCCCGGGTGTCCTTGAGCTCGGCCTCGCCCTCGCGCAGGCGCGCCATCGCCGCGTCGCGGCGGTCGGCGATCAGGGTGCCGAGGGTATAGAGCGCGAGCAGGGCCAGCAGCGCGCCGCCGACCCAGCGCGGCACCGCGCCCCAGATCAGCAGCCCCACCACCGCCAGCGTCGCGAACCCGGTCACGGCGAGATCCCGCCGCACGCCGGGGGCATCCGCCGCCACCGGCGAAACCAGCGCGGCAAGCCCGAGGATCAGCATGATGTTGGCGATGTTGGAGCCGACGACGTTGCCCACGGCGATGTCGGGCGAGCCCATCAGCGCCGCCTGCACGCTCGCCAGCAGTTCCGGCGTCGAGGTGCCGAACCCCACCAGAGTCAGGCCGATCACCAGCGGCGAAACGCCCGCGCGCCGCGCCACCGCCACCGCGCCCCGCACCAGCAGGTCGCCGCCCGCCACCAGAAGCGCCAATCCCCCCAACACCATCGCCGCCAGCATGCCGTCCCTCCCGCCCGTTGCCTTGAGGCAGGTGGGGGGAGGACGGCAGGCGGTCAAGCTCAGGATGCGGCGCGGATCGCCCCGGCGTCGGCGGGCGGGAACCCGGCGTAGCTCTCGCGGTACCAGCGCACGCAGCGCTCGGCGAGCGCCTGGGTGGCGTCGACGACGTCGTCGCCGGGCGGGAACGCGGTGGGAATCTCGGTGCAGGCGAGCACGATCGCCGCCGCGCCGCGCGCGCGCTGCGCCGCCGCCGCCTCGGCGAACAGGGTCCGCGCCGCGTCGAGACGCCCCGCCTTGACCAGGGTGATGCCGCGCCCGACCGCCGCGAGATCGGCCTCGGGAATCTCCTGCACCGGCCAGCGCGCGCCGTCGAGGCGGGTTTCGTAGACCCGCGCGGCGCGGGTGCCCGCGGTCGCGAGCACCGCGATCGGTCCGCCGTCCGGCAGAATCCGCGCGAGTTGATCGGCCACCGCGTCGACGATGTGGAGAATCGGCGGCAGGTCCGGCCCGGTCAGCGCCTCGGCCCAGTGGTGGGCGGTGTTGCACGGAATCGCCGCGACCGTCGCGCCCATCGCCGCGAGCGCGCGCATGCCCTGGCGCAGCGCGGGCAGCGGGCTCTCGCCGCCCTTCATGATCGCGCGCGAGCGGTCGGGAATCTGCGGCACCGAGCGCACCACGAACGGCATGTGGAGCTGATCGGTCTCCGCGACGTCGGCGGCGACCAGCTTGGCGAGAAAATCGACGGTGGCGAGCGGGCCCATGCCCCCCAGGACACCCAGCATGACGGACACTCCTTGATGATCGGACGCCCCCAGAATGGGCGCGGCGCGGCGGCGAGGTCAAACGCCGATTCGGTCTTGGCTATGCAAAAACGGACTGATGGTGTCTCATTCTTAGGCAAACCCCGGGAGGACGCCATGGAACTCGACTGGCTGGAGGACTTTCTCGCGCTCTCGGCGACGCTCAATTTCTCGCGCGCCGCCGAGGCCCGCAACGTCACCCAGTCGGCGTTCAGCCGCCGCATCCGCAATCTCGAACTCTGGGTCGGCGCGCGGCTGATCGACCGCAGCGTCTACCCCGCCGCGCTCACCCCCGCCGGCGCGTCGTTCCGCGCCGCCGCCGCCGAACTGGTGCGCGGGCTCGCCGAGGCGCGGGCCGAGGCCCAGGGGCGCGTCTCCGGCGGCGGCCCGGTGATCGCCTTCGCGGCGCTGCACACCCTCGCGCTGTCGTTCTTCCCCGCCTGGATCCGCGACCTGGAGGCGCAACTTGGCCCGCTCAAGACGCGGATGGCGGCCACCAACGTGCACGATTGCATCGACGCGCTGGTGGCGGGGGCGTGCGACCTGATGCTGTGCTATTCCCACCCGATCGTGCCGACCGCGGTCGACACCAGCCGCTATCCGTCGCTGCGGCTCGCCCGCGACCGGGTGCTGCCGGTGTGCGCGCCCGGCGCCGACGGCCGCCCGCTTTACGACCTCGGCGCGGCGGACGGCGGGCCGCTGCCCTATCTCTGCTACACCCCCGACAGTTTCCTCGGCCGCGTCGTCGAGGTGATCGCGGTCCGCGAGGGACTCGGGCCGCGCCTCGCGTTCCGCTACGAGAACTCGATGTCCGAGGCGCTCAAGGCGGCGGCGCTGGAGCGGCAGGGCCTCGCCTGGATGCCCGAAAGCGCGATCCGCCGCGAGATCGCCGAGGGGCGGCTGGTGGCGGCGGGCGGACCGGAGTTCGTGATGGAAATGGATATCCGCCTCTACCGGGCGATCGAGCACGACAACCGCGAGGTGCAGCGGCTGTGGGCGTCGGCGCAGCAAGGCTTGGAGCGGCGCTGAAAATCGCATAAAATCGTATGCGGGGCTCGACTCCTCCGGATCCGGGCATACATATCATCCACTACCTTTGGTTTTGGCGAAGGGGCGCCGGAGTGCAGTTTCCCCCGATGCGCGCATGGCTTGGAGTGTGGACGGCGGCGGGCCTGTGCGCTTCGGGCGCGGCGGCCGTGGCCGAGTGCGAACCGCGCACGGTGCTGGTGATCCACTCCTACGCGCCCGACTATTCCTGGACCCGCACCCAGAACGACGGCATCGTCGCCACGCTCGGCGCGCTCCCCTGCCCGCCCCACGTGCGCATCGAGTACCTCGATTCCAAATACGTCCAGGCCGAAGCCTACTTCGCCGAACTCGCGCAGATCCTCGCCTCGAAATACCAGGACACCCGCATCGACGGCGCGATCACCACCGACAACACCGCGTTCGGCTTCGTCGAGGACTACGGCCGCGCGATCTTCGGCGACGCGCCGACGGTCTCGGGCGGCATCAACGGCGCCGACGCGCCGCGGCCCCGCGCGCCCGTGGTGGCGGCGTTGCCCGAGATCGCCGACCACTTCGGCACCCTGTCGCAGGCGCTGGCGCAGAACCCGGGCGCGCGGGAGGTCTACATCGTCGCCGATTCCACCGTCACCGGCACCGCGATCGCGCGGGAAATCCGCGAAGACCTCGCGGTGGCGAAGCTGCCGGTACGTCTCCACGACCTCGTCGACCGCACCATCGGCGAACTCGAGGACGCGATCTCGGCCCTCCCGGCCGAGGCGATCGTCTACCTCGTGCCGTTCTTCCGCGACGCCGCCGGTCAGGCGTTCCCCGAGGGCGAGGTGGCGCGCCGCCTCGCCGCGGCGGGACCGGCCCCGGTCTACGCGTCGTGGGCGTCGGAGATCGGCGGCGGCGCGATCGGCGGACGCACCCTCAACGGCCGCCGTCTCGGCGAGGAGGCCGCGCAGGCGCTGATCCGCTGGCTCGACGGCGCCTCCGCCCTGCCGCTGCCCGCCACCCCGGCGCACGTCGACATCTACGACCGCGCCGCGCTCGCCGCCCACGGCATCCCTCCCGCCCGCATCCCCGACCGCGCGGTGGTGCTCAACCGCCCGCAGAGCCTGTGGGAGCGTCACAGCCGCATCCTCGTGCCCGCCGGCGCGCTGATCGCGATGCTCGCAACGATGCTGGCGCTCGCGGTCTCGACCCTGCGCGGTCAGCGCATGGTCAACCGCAGCAACGCCCGCGTCCTCGCGATGAACCGCGAGATCATCGACACCCAGCGCGAACTGGTGGCGACGCTCGGCGAGGTGATCGAGGCCCGTTCGCTCGAAACCGCCAACCACGTGCGCCGGGTCGCCGCGATCTCGCGCTTCCTCGGCGAGAAGCTCGGTCTCGCCGCCGCCGACCTCGACATCCTCGAAGGCGCGTCGCCGCTGCACGACGTCGGCAAAATCGGCATTCCCGAGGAGATCCTCGCCAAGCCCGGCAGGCTCACCCCCGCCGAGTTCGCGATCGTCAAGACCCACACCACGATCGGCTACCGCATCCTCCAGAACTCGACGCGGCCGTTGATGCAGGCCGCCTGCACGATCGCCCACGAGCACCACGAGCGCTGGGACGGCCAAGGCTATCCGCGCGGCCTCAAGGGCGAGGAGATCGCATTGATGGCGCGCATCACCGCCGTCGCCGACGTCTACGACGCGCTGCTCTCGGCGCGCTGCTACAAGCGCGCCTGGCCGGAGGCCGACGCGCTCGCCTACATCGCCGAAGAGCGCGGGCGGATGTTCGACCCGCGCCTCGTCGACCTGCTGACCGCCCACGCGGACGAACTGCGGACGATCCGCGGGGCGCTCGCCGACGGTCCGCGCGCGGATTTCGCCGAGAAGCCGCACGCACCCGCCTTTCGGCCGGTGCGGGTAGGTCTTTCGTCCCCGTTGACGGGCGGGTAGGTCCGCCCCATCCTGTCCGCTTCCCGGAAGTTGCGAGGTGCCGATGAGCGACGACACGGTTTCCCTGGTGATCGAAGGCCGCGACGTGACGGCCCCGCCCACCGCATCGATCATCCAGGCGTATGCCGCCTCGGGCGGGCAGCTGGTGTCCAACGTCGGCTGCATGGGCCAGGGGGTGTGCGGATCGTGCCGCTGCATGGTGCGGCGCGAGGGCGCGCGCGACGTCACCATGGAGCTCGCCTGCGAGACCCCGGTGGAGGCCGGAATGCAGGTGGCGTTCGTCTCCTATTTCCAGCCCAAGCGGCCGCACGTCTACGATCTCGAAACCCTCACCGACGGCTGGCAGATTCTCGACGCCGTCGACGAGGTGTTCCCGCAGGCGAAGAACTGCCGCCACTGCGGCGGCTGCGACCGCGCCTGCCCGCGCGGGCTCGAAGTGCAGAAGGGCGTGGAATACGCGGTCTCGGGCGACGTGCAGGCGGCGAAGGACGTGTTCTCCGAGTGCATCATGTGCAACCTCTGCACCCTCGCCTGCCCCGAGCGCATCCGCCCCAACCACCTCGGCCTGTTCGTGCGCCGCGCCCTCGCCGCGCTGACCCTGCGGCCGGTGGAGCTGATGCGGCGCCTGCGCCAGATCGAAAGCGGCCGGCTGACCGTCGACGTGACCGCCGTGGACCGCCCGGAGGACCGCCCGTGATCCCGTTCGCCGAAGCCCTCGACGCCCTGCGCGCCGCCCGCGGCGACTACCCGATGCGCGACGACGGCCTGTCGGCCGCCGAACTGCTGCACCGTTTCCACCCCGACAGCATCGGCGGACGGCCGGTGCCGCTCGCGGTCGGCGTCAACGCCGGAATGCTGTGCCAGCCCGAGGTCGCGGCGCTGCTGCAGACCAACGCGCTGATCGACGACGTCGACATCGCCGGAGCGGAAACCCTCAACACCGACATCCTGGTGATCGGCGGCGGCGGCGCGGGCTGCGCCGCGGCGCTCACCGCGGCGGGCGCGGGCGCGCGGGTGACGCTCGCCACCAAGCTGCTGCTGGGGGATTCCAACACCGTGATGGCGGAGGGCGGCATCCAGGCGGCGGTGGGCGAGGACGACAGCCCGCAGCGCCACTTCGAGGACACCTACGCCGCCGGACACCGCGCCGCCGACCGCCATCTGGTGGCGCAGATGGCGCTCGACGGGCCGGACGCGATCCGCTGGCTGATCAAGCTCGGCATGGCGTTCGACACCGTCGACGACCGCCCGTTCGGCGGCAGCCTGCGGCGCAAGACCCCGGGCGGCGCGACCGCGCCGCGGATCCTCTCCTACCGCGACTTCACCGGCCTCGAGATGATGCGGGTGCTGCGCGAGGCGGTGGCGCTGCATCGCGGCATCCAGGTGACGGACCGCAGCCCGGCGGTGGAGCTGCTCTCCGACGACCGGGGGCGCTGCGCCGGGGCGGTGCTCTACGCGATCGAGCATCACCGCTTCGTGCTGGTGCGGGCGCGCCGCACCATCCTCGCCACCGGCGGCAGCGGGCGGCTGCATCTCAACGGCTTCCCCACCTCCAACCACTACGGCGCGACCGCCGACGGCGTGGTGCTCGCCTACCGCCTGGGGGCGAAGCTGCGGGAGATGGACAGCTTCCAGTACCACCCCACCGGCATCGCCCACCCGGCGCATCTCGCGGGCGGGCTGATCTCCGAGGCGGCGCGTTCGGAAGGGGCGAAGCTGGTCAACGGCCGGGGCGAGCGCTTCGTCGACGAACTCAAGCCGCGCGACGTGGTGGCGAGCGCGATCCTGCGCGAATGCGCCGAGGGCCGCGGCATCGCCCGCGACGGCCAGACCGGGGTGTTCCTCGACGTGCCGACGCTGGTGCGCGAGAAGCCCGGCATCCTCGAAACCACGCTGGTCTCGCTCGCCCACCTCGCCGCCAAGTGCCGCCTCGACCCGGCCGCCGAGCCGCTGCTGGTCTACCCGACCCTGCACTACCAGAACGGCGGCGTCGCGATCGACGGCGACGGTGCGAGCGCGGTGCCGGGGCTCCTCTGCGTCGGCGAGGTTTCGGGCGGCATCCACGGCCGCAACCGGATGATGGGCAACGCCCTGCTGGACATCATCAGCTTCGGCCGCCGCGCCGGGGCGCGGGCGGCCGACGCGGTCGCCGAGCCCTACGCCAGCCGCGCCGGGATCGGCCACATCCACGACTGGCAGCGCAAGCTCACCCTCGCCGGACTGTCGCTCGACGCGCGCGGGCCGCAGATCTTCCCGCCTTACGGCAACTTCGACCTCGCCGCCGACGCGCGGTTGCGCTCGCGCCCGGCCGTTCAGGGAGGCTCGCGATGACCCAGGTTCTGCTCGACCCCGCGATCCAGATCGGCGCGGACCTCGCGAAATGGCTGGAAATCGGCGGCGGTCAGGGGCTGCGGGCGGCGATCGCCGATCCCGCCCAGGCGATCGTCACGGTCGCCGACGCGGGCCTGCGCGGCATGGGCGGCGCGGGCTTCCCCACCGCCCGCAAGTGGGAGATGCTCGCCGCTCAGGCCGCCACCGAGAAGGCGATCGTCTGCAACGGCAACGAGGACGAGCCCGGCACCTTCAAGGACCGCCATCTCCTCGAACACACGCCCCACGCGGTGATCGAGGGCGGCCTGATCGCCGCCGTCGCCACCGGCGCCAATCAGGTGTTCTTCTACGTCAACCCGCACCACACCACCGGCCTCGCGGCGATGCGCCGGGCGGTGGGACAATGGCTGGTGGACGACCTGCTGCAATCGGCGCAGGCGGCAGTCGGCAAGTCGATCCGCCTGTCGGTGGTGGAAAGCTCCGGCCTCTACATCGGCGGCGAGGAAACCGCGGTGATCTCGACGATCGAGGGCGGCTTCCCGTTCCCGCGCAAGAAGCCGCCGTTCCCGGCGCAATCCGGCGTGTTCGGCGCGCCGACGGTGATCAACAACGTCGAGACCCTCGCCAACCTGCCGCACATCCTCAAGCGCGGCGCGGCGTGGTATCGCGGCCTCGGCCTCGGCGACGCGGTCGGCACCAAGCTCTATTCGCTCTCCGGCGACGTGCTGCGCCCCGGGCTCTACGAACTGCCGATGGGCACCAGCCTGCACGACCTGGTGTTCGTCCACGGCGGCGGCATGCTCTCGGGCAAGGAGTTCAAGGCGGTGTTCACCGGCGGGCCGTCGAACACCCTGCTCACCGCCAAGGACCTCGACGTCGCGCTCGACTTCGAGTCGGTGCGGGCGCGCAACTCCCGCCTCGGCACCGGCGCGATGATCGTGATTTCCGAGGGCACGTCGATCGTGCGCAAGATCGTCGAATACATGGAGTTCTTCGCCAACGGCAGCTGCGGCCAGTGCCCGCCCTGCAAGAGCGGCACCTATCAGATGTCGCGCATCCTCGGCCGCATCGACGCGGGCGACGGCTCGGAGGGCGACCTCGCGGCGCTCGAGAACCTCTGCCGCATCCTTCCCGGCTGCGGCCGCTGCGCGCTGATCGACGGCGCGGTGACGGTGGTGGAAAGCTCGCTCTCCACCTTCCGCAACGAATACGTTTCGCAACTGCGGACGCGGGAGTAGGCTTTCGCGTCCGCAACTGTCGCGCTAAACTGGACGCTCGCCTTCGCGCCAGGGAGTCCGACCGTGCCCGACGCCGCCATGCTCGCCCAACAGGTGCGGGTCGAGATCGCCCCCGGCGGGCGCATCGACCCCGACGCCTTCGTCTTTCCCACCGGGCGCGCCCGGTTCGCGGTGGCGTTCGTCTCGCCGTTCCTCGATTTCGCCGCCACCGCCGCCGGTCTCGCCGCGGCCGCCGGGCCGACGCCGCTGGTGGCGGCGCCGAGCGCAGGCGAGATCGCCGCACCCGGCGGCGGCCCGCTCTACCGCCCGTGCGACGCGGCCCACGCCGACGCGGTGGTGGCGATCTTTCCGCCCGACCTGATCGCCG
The DNA here is from genome assembly GCA_900079695.1 of uncultured Alphaproteobacteria bacterium. Classification (NCBI taxonomy): domain Bacteria; kingdom Pseudomonadati; phylum Pseudomonadota; class Alphaproteobacteria; species uncultured Alphaproteobacteria bacterium. The sequence goes on along the minus strand of LT599022.1, from coordinate 3,389,168 downwards.
CGGTCCACCTCCTCGAATTCGACCTCGGCGCGCGGGAGGAACCGCGCGCGGCGCGGGCGGCGCGGCTGGCGGCGGAGCTCGACGCGGTGCGCGCGCCGTTTCCGCTCGACGTCCGCGATACGCTCGCGCTCACCTTCTGCGACGGCTCCACCGGCGGCGAGGCGCTGCTGACCGAGGCGGTGTTCGCCTGCGGGCGTCTGCCGCTCGCCTTCGTCGGCGGATCGGCGGGGGCGGCGCGCCTCGACGCGCCGACGCCGGTGTGGACCGGCCGCGCGGTGCGCCACGGCCACGCCGTCACCGCGCTGCTCAAGCTCGCCCCCGGCCGCCGCTACGGCCTGTTCAAGAGCCACAACTTCCGGCCCTCCGCGCGCACCTTCGTGGTGGTCGACGCCGACGTCTCGCGCCGCGTCGTCTCCACCCTGCTCGACGCCGAGGCCGAAACCGCACGCCCGGCGGCGGCGGTGCTCGCCGACCGTCTCGGAGTCGCCCGCGAAAACCTCGCCGCCGCGCTCGCGGGATACTCCTTCGGCATCGACATCGCCGGCGAGATCTTCGTGCGTTCGGTGCGCGAGGTGGGCGAGGACGGTGCGCTCGCGTTCTTCTGCGACGTTCACCCCGGCGACCAACTGGTGCTGATCGCCGCCGACGACTTCGTCGCCACCACCCGCGCCGACGTCGCCCGCTTCTTCGCCGATAAGCCGCCGCCGCTCGGCGCGCTGGCGATCGACTGTATCCTCCGGCGCGTTGACAACGCCGCCGACCTCGACCGCCTCGCGGGCACGTGGCCGTGCCCGGTCGCCGGATTCTCGTCGTTCGGTGAGATGATGGGGGTGAGCCTCAACCAGACCCTCACCGCGGTGGCGTTCTTCGACGCGCGGGGCGGCGACCTCGCCGACGACCTCATCGACCGCTTCCCGGTGCATTACGCGCACTGGCAGGCGGCGGCGACGCTGGCGCAGCTCCGCCGGATGGAGATCATCAACCGACTGCGCGCCGACACCACCCGGCGCCTCACCCATCACCTCGGCGCGAGCGCCGCGCTCGCCTGCGAGATCGAGGGCATGCTGACCCACGAGAGCGGGCTCTCCGCCACCCTCGACAACATCCGCGCCACGATCGCCCGCGAGGTGGCCGCCGAACGCCGCGCCCACCACGCCGAACAGCAGCTCGCCGAAGCGGTGGAGACGCTCAGCGAAGGCTTCGCCCTCTACGACGCCGACGACCGCCTGGTGCTGCTCAACAAACGCTTCCACGACATGTTTCCGACAGTCGACCGCGCCGAGGCGATCGGCAGCACCTTCGAGGAGGTGATGCGTCTGGTGGCGGCGCGGGGGCTCTACGGCTATTCCGGCGAACCGCTCGACCGCTTCCTCGCCGCCCGGCTCGCCGCCCACCGCGCCGCCGACGGTTCGGCGACGCTGCAACGGATGGCCGACGGCCGCTGGCTGATCAATCGCGAGAACCGCCTGAAAAGCGGCGGCGTCGTGGGGATCCGCACCGACGTCACCGAAATCAAGCAGCGCGAGGCCGAGCTCGAACGCCTCACCTCGCGCTACGAACTGATTCTCGGCGCGGCGGGCGACGGCATCGTCGAACTCGACGCCGAGGGACGGGTCCGGTTCGCCAATCCGGCGGCGCAGACGATGCTGGCGGCGGACGAAGGCTTCCTTCTCGGCCGCGCCGCCGCGCTCGCCCTCGGCGCGCCCGATCTGCCCGCCTTTCCGCTCGCCGGGCCGGAGGCGCTCGGCGGCGAACTGTCGTGCGCCCGCGCCGGCGGCGCGCGGTTCACCGCCGAATACGTGCTGACGCCGATCGCCGGGACCGGTGGCTTCGCCGGCGCGGTGCTGGTGTTCCGCGACATTTCGTTGCGGAAGCGCTACGAGGCGACCCTCGCCAACCAGCAGAAGCTGCTGGAGCAGCAGGTGGAGTTGCGCACCCGCGAACTTTCCACCGAAATCGCCGGGCGCATCCGCCTCGACCAGGCGCTGCAGGAAAGCCGCAACCGCCTGATGGGCATCACCTCCAGCCTGTTCGAGGGGGTGCTGCTGATCGACGGCTTCGGCGTGATCGTGTTCGCCAATCCCTCGGCGCACCGCTGGCTCGGCGCCGAGGTGCTGCTCGAACGCCTCGCCGACGAGGTCTTCCAGCTCGAACGCGACGACCGCGCGGTGCCGTTCGAGGACGGACCGCTGCGGACGGTGATCGCCGACGGCAAGGCCTTCGCCGACGACGACGCCGCCTTCCACACCGCCGACGGCCGCCGCCTCGCGGTCGCCTACGCCGCCGCGCCGCTGGAGGAAGCCGGGCGGCGCAGGCTCGCGGTGATCAGCTTCCGCGGCATCGACGCGCTCAAGGCGGCTCAGAGGGAGGCGCTGCAGGCCTCCCGCCTCGCCTCGGTGGGACAACTCGCGGCGGGCGTGGCGCACGAGATCAACACGCCGATCCAGTACGTCGGCGACAACCTCCGCTTCATCCAGGATACCTTCCCCGACATCGCCGCCGCCTGCGCCGAGGTGCGCGCCCAATGGCCGGAAGCGGAGGCGGTGCTGGCGCGCTTCGACGTCAAGGAAGTGCTGGCGGAATACCCCGACGCGATCGGCCAGGCGCTCCAGGGCGTCGGCCACGTCACCCAGATCGTCCGTTCGATGAAGGACTTCTCGCACCCCGGCGGCGGCGCCAAGGTCGGCACCGACATCAACGCCGCGATCGAATCCACCGTCACCGTCTGCCGCAACGAGTGGAAGCACGTCGCCCAACTCACCACCGACCTCGACCCGGCACTGCCCAAGATCCTCTGCTACCCGTCCGACATCCACCAGGTTCTGCTCAACCTCGTGATCAACGCCGCGCACGCGGTGGGCGAGCGGGCGGACGGCGCGACCGGACGGATCCGCATCGCCACCCGGCACGACGACGGATGGGTGGAGGTGCGCGTCGCCGACGACGGCCCGGGCGTACCGAAGGCCCTGCGCGACCGCATCTTCGACCCGTTCTTCACCACCAAGGGCGTGGGCAAGGGAACCGGCCAGGGGCTGTCGATCTGTCAGGACATCGTCGTGCGCAAGCACGGCGGCAAACTGTTCCTCGACGAGACCGAAACCCAGGGGGCGACCTTCGTCGTCCGCCTGCCGATCGGCTGACGCCGCCCCGCTTCGGGCGGGGCGGCGCCTCCGGCGTCAGGCGGCGCGCACGCCGCCCAGGAACTCCTCGACCAGGCCGCGCAGCCCCACCGCCTCCTGCGACAGCGAGCGCGAGGCCGACAGCACCTGCTGCGACGCCGCGCCGGTTTCGCCCGCGGCCTGACTGACGCCAACGATGTTGCTGGAGATCTCGTGGGTGCCCGCCGCCGCCTGCTGAACGTTGCGGGCGATCTCGTTGGCGGCGGCGGCCTGCTGCTCGACCGCCGAGGCGATCGCCGCCGACACCTCGCTGACCTCGCCGATGCGCGAGACGATGCCCGCGATCGCCGACACCACGTTGGCGGTCGCGCCCTGCACCGCCTCGATCTGCTGGCCGATCTCGTCGGTCGCCTTGGCGGTCTGGTTGGCGAGGTTCTTCACCTCGCCCGCCACCACCGCGAAGCCCTTGCCCGCCTCGCCCGCGCGCGCCGCCTCGATCGTGGCGTTGAGCGCCAGGAGGTTGGTCTGGCTGGCAATGTCGGTGATCAGGCTGACCACCGCGCCGATCCGCGCCGAGTTCTCCGCCAGCCCCTTGACCAGTTCGTCGGTGTGCTCCGCCTCCGAGGCGGCGGCGCGCGAGGCGTCGTGCGCTTCCTGAATGCGCCGCGCGATTTCGCCGATCGAGGCGGAGAGTTCCTCGGCGGCGGTGGCGACGGTCTGCACGCTCGCCGACGCCTGCTCGCTCGCGCTCGCCACCGCGCCCGATTGCTGGCTGGTCTGCGACGCGCTCGCCGACAGCGATTGCGCGGTCGCATCCATCTCGGCGCAGGCCTCGGTGACGATGCCGAGCATGCCCGAAACCCGCTCGTCGAACTCCCGGGCAAGATTTTCGATGGTTTCCGCCCGCCGCTCGCGTTCGGCGCGCTGCGCCTCGTGTTCGGCGGCGAGGCGCTCGGCTTCGATCGCGTTCCGCTTGAATACCTCGACCGCGCCCGCCATCCGGCCGATCTCGTCGCGGCGATCCTCGGCGGGAACCTCGACACTCTTGTCGCCCTCGGCGAGACGCCGCATCGCCTCGGTCATCGCCGTCACCGGCGCGGCGATCATCCGACGGCCGATCACCACCGCCAGACCCGCCGCGAGCGCCAGCCCGACCGCGAGCACCACGGCGAGGAACGTCACCTGCTGGCGGAAGAACGCCGCGCGCGCGTCGATCACCGCATCCATCGCGCCGACGTTCGCGCCCACGGTCTTCTCGACGCTGTCGCCGAAGGCTTTGCGGTTGGTGCGGTTGGCCTCGTTGTTGCCGAACGCCGAGGCCGCCGCGACGCCTTGCGTCCGCGCCAAGCGCACGGTCTCGGCGCGAAAATCGGCGAACGCCTTGGCGGGACGCTCGACGTCGGCCTCGAAGGTCGCCATCAGATCCGCCGGCACGTGAGTTTTCCAGGTGGCGATCTCGCGGTTCATCCGTTCGAGGTTGGTAAGCAGCGGGCGAGCGAACTTCTCCACCTCGTCCGCCGAGGATGCGAGGTAGATGCCGCGGGAATCCATCACCACCGCGTAGATCAGACCGTTGACCCGTTCGGCGTAGACGGCGCGATTGCCGCGGTTGGACAATTCGCTGAGGCGGGCGTCGTAGGTGTTCAGCCCATAGAGCCCGATTGCACCGATCGCGGCGGCGACGGCGCACAACAGCGCCGCAAGCACGCTCACCTTCCCGAAGATCGACAGATTTCGCATCCCAAGCTCCCTTTGGCGTGGACCGAAGGGAACGACGCCCTCCGGTGACGAGGTGAAAAGTCCGATACCGGAGCCCGGACGGCGCGCCCAAGGCGGTTATCGGACACAACCCAAGGAGGCGGAATTCTCTCGCCTCGACGGGCACACCCGTGATGAGGAGCGAATTCGGAAACGTCTCAACCCGGGCGGGCGTCGCCGCTCGCCTTCGTCAACCGTGTGGGATTCCGTCCTCCCCCATCGGATGGCGGCCGAGACGCCCGCTGTTCCAATTGGATTTGGCGGTGCTATACTGATTCCGGAGACGCTGGATAAACGCCGCCCCTTCGCATGAGCCGAAAGACGCATGCGCGGGTGATGTTTCGATGTCGCCGAACCGCAACCGCTGATCGTGGAGCCGGTCGCCGAATGCCCAAGCGAACGCCGGATGCGTCGAAGGGCACAGCTTTTCCGAGAATTCCGTTATGTCTTCAGACGCCTTTTCCTCCCCGCACGGACAGAATTTCTGATCTTCACAACACCAACTCTGGTTACGGAAACAATTTTGCACCGAAAACAGGAATGGTCAAGGATTCGCGCACAACGAAATTCCCGTCTTTTTCCCCCGGCAGCGCCCACGCCCCCGCCTCCAGTCACAGAGGAAGCGCGTGCGTTGCTGCGGTTCTCGACGACACGGAGCCGAACGCGATGAGCATCGAGGGTGACCCGGCCGCCGTTCCCGAATTCAGGAACAGACTTTCGCTTCTGATCGGCGAAGAGGACCCGTTCGGCTGGGCGAAGCGGGTCGGTATTCCCAGCAGCACCTTCGACCGCATCTGGAACGCCGGCACCACCCCGAAGGCGCCGCACCTCGTGCGGATCTCCGAGGCCGCGGGGGTGTCCATCGACTGGCTGCTCACCGGGCGCCCGGCGGCGGCGCACTGGGGCATGCCGGAGGGATCGCCGCACGACTTCGTGCCGATCCCCTGGCTCCAGGTTCCGGGATCGGACACGATCGCGCGCGGCCTCGCGGTCGGTCGCCTCGCGCTCGACCGCAACTGGCTGCGCCGCGCCGGGTGCCCGCACGCCGAAACGGTGGCGATGGCGACCGCGGTGGGCGACAGCATGGAACCGACGATCCGCGACGGCGACCTGCTGCTGGTCGACACCGGCGTCACCGACTTCCGCGACGATGCGATCTACCTGCTGGCGCTCGGCGCGACCTTCCGCATCAAGCGGGTGCAGCGGCTGCTCAACGGCTCGGTGGTGGTGAAGTCCGACAACCCCGCCTACGCCACCGAGACCCTCTCGCCCGAGGACGCGGCGGCCACCCGCTGCCTCGGCCGGGTCCGCTGGATGGGCCGGGTCTGCTGACCCCTGTCGCTCCGCCGCCGTCGGCCCCACCTTATGCTCCGGAAACTTCACACCGGAGGACAGGCACGATGAGCGAAGCGAAAAGCCGCCGCGAAACCGATTCGATGGGCGCGATCGAGGTGGCCGCCGACAGATACTGGGGGGCGCAGACCGAGCGTTCGCTCCACCACTTCCACATCGGCAACGACATCATCCCGCGCGAGATCGTCCGCGCCCAGGCGCTGGTCAAGCTGGCGAGCGCGCGCGCCAACCGCGACCTCGGCAGGCTCGCCCCGGAAAAGGCGGAGCTGATCGAACGGGCGGCGCAGGAGATCCTCGACGGCAAGCTCGACGGCCACTTCCCCCTCCACGTCTGGATGACCGGTTCGGGCACCCAGTCGAACATGAACGTCAACGAAGTGATCTCCAACCGCGCGATCGAGATCGCGGGCGGCGAGATCGGCTCGAAAAAGCCGATCCATCCCAACGACGACGTCAACATGTCGCAGTCGTCCAACGACGCCTTCCCCACCGCCGTCACCATCGCCGCCGCGCAGATCATCCACGGCCGCACCCTGCCCGCCCTCGCGCGCCTGCGCGACGCCCTCGCGGACAAGGCCGGGGAGTGGAAGGACATCGTCAAGATCGGCCGCACCCACTTGCAGGACGCCGTGCCGATGACCCTCGGCCAGGAGGTTTCGGGCTACGCCGCGATGCTCGACGACAACGTCGCCCGCCTCGATTTCGCCCTCGCCGGGCTGATGCGCCTGTGCCTCGGCGGCACCGCGCTCGGCACCGGCATCAACGCGCCCGAAGGCTTCAAGGACAAAGCGATCGGCGAGATCGCGCGGATCACCGGCCTGCCGTTCTCCCCGGCACCCAACCTGTTCGCGGCGATGGGCGCCCACGACGCGCTGGTGATGGCCTCGGGCACGCTGCGCACCCTCGCGGTTTCCCTCTACAAGATCGCGAGCGACATCCGCCTGCTCGGCTGCGGCCCGCGCGCCGGGTTCTTCGAGATCGAGCTGCCCGCCAACGAGCCCGGCTCCTCGATCATGCCGGGCAAGGTCAACCCCACCCAGTGCGAGGCGCTGACGATGGTCGCCTGCCAGGTCATGGGCCTCGACGTCGCGGTCGGCATGGGGGGCGCGGGCGGCATCCTCGACATGAACGTCTACAAGCCGCTGATCGGCTACAACGTCGTCGAGAGCGCGCGCATGCTCGGCGACGCGATGGACGCGTTCGACCGCTTCTGCGTGCGCGGGATGAAGGCCAACACGCGCAAGATCGCGGCGACGGTGGACCAGTCGCTGATGCTGGTGACCGCGCTCTCGCCGGTGATCGGCTACGACAAGGCCGCCGAGATCGCCCACCACGCCTACGCGCACGACACCACGCTGAAGGAGGCGGCGCTCGCGCTCGGGTACATCTCGGCCGAGGAGTTCGACCGCGTGGTGGTGCCCGCGAAGCTGGTGTAGATCAGGCCGCCGCCGCACCGCCCGCGCGCACCCATTCGGCGGCGCGCGCGGCGGGGAGCGGCGGGGCATAGAGATAGCCCTGGCCGATATCGGCGCCGAGGTGGGAGACGATGCGGTTCTGCGCCTCGGTCTCGATCCCCTCGGCGATCAGTTCCATGCCGAGGTGCTTGCCGAGGGCGATGGTCAGCCGCACCAGTTCGATGCGGCGGCGGTCGGCGTCGAGCCCCTGGATCAGCTTCTTGTCGATCTTCATGAAATCGAGCCCGAAGTGGTCGAGCTGGCCGAGCGACGAATAGCCCGCGCCGAAATCGTCGACGCCGATCGACACCCCGGTCTCGCGCAGGCGCGCGAGCTTCTTCGCCACCGTCTCGATATCGGAGGCGAGCGCGGTTTCGGTGACTTCGAGCTTGATCCGCCTGGGATCGACGCCGGTGGTGTCGAACGCTTCCTCGACCGCGTCCTCGATCCCCGGCGCGGCGAGTTGCACCGCCGAGAGGTTGACGCTCATACTCAGGGGCGCGGGGGAGATCTTGTCCCATTCGACGAGATGGCGGCACGCCTCCCACAGGATGAAGTTGCCGAGCCCCTGGATCAGGCCGGATCGCTCGGCGATCGGAATGAAGCGGTCCGGCGGCACCGCGCCCATCTCCGGATGGATCCAGCGCGCCAGCGCCTCGAAGCCGATCAGCCGCGCCGTGCCGTCGAGACTGACGAGCGGCTGGAACGCGAGGCGGAAATGGTCGCCGGTCTCGAAGCTCTCGCGCATCGCGTTCTCGATGCGGAAGTCGTACTCGATGCGGGTCTTGTGCGCCGGGTCGTAAAGCTGCGCCGCGCCGAGGATCTGCCGCCGCGCGTCCTCCATCGCGAACAGCGCGTTGCGGAGGAGCCGCGCGCCGTCGCCCCCGGGCTCGGAAAGGGCGACGCCGACGTAGGGCGGATTGAACAGGCTGGCGCCGCCGATCGCGTGCGGCACCGAACACTGCGCGACGACGCGGTGCGCCATGTGCATCGCCTCGCGGGCGTCGACCCCTTCCACCACCAGCGCGAACTTGCCGGGCCAGGGCTCGACGATCGGTCGCCCGGGAAGGATCGCTTCGAGGCGTCCGGCGACCGCGTCGAGCACCGCGTTGCCGCCGTCGAAGCCGAGGTTCCAGTTGACGAAGTCGAGGCGGCCGATCCCCACCAGGATCAGCGCCGCGCCGCCCGGCCGGGCGCACGCCGCGTCGAGGTCGCCGATGAAGCCGGACTGGAGACGGATGGTCTCGTATCGCCGCATCGCCGCCGTCACAGGAACAGCTCGTCGAGGTCGTCGGAGGCTGCGGGCGCGTCGTCGTCGGCGAACAGGGCGTGGACCGTCCGCTCGGTGTCCATGGTGTAATGGCCTGCCAGCAGGCCCTCGACCTCGGCGCGCAGCGCCGCCGGATCGCTGCGCTCCGGATCGACCGCGTCGGCGAGATCGCCGATTTCGGCGACCGCGCGGTCGAGGGCTTCGCCGACGCGCCGCGCCACGTCGAAACGACCGGCGGCGGCGGCGAGTCCTGCGGACAGCCGCGCGGTTTCGGCATCGAGCCCGGCGAGCGCGGCGTCGAGCACCTCGCCAAGGCCGCGCAGCACCCCGATCCCGTCCTCCATCGCCGTCAGCGCGCCGCCGTCGCCGCCGTCGCCCGCCTCGATCTTCGCCGCCTCGGCGATCGCTCCGGCGAGCGCGGCGGACAGCGCCCGCGCCTGTTCCTCGGTGCGGTTGGAGCAGCCGCGCAGCGCCTGCGCCACCACCGCGAGCGCCTGCCCGGCGGCGCCGAGACGGCCGCAGCGCAGCGTCGCGTTGAGCGCCATCACCCGCACGTCGGCGTCGATCGAGCGGATCTCCTTGAGATCGGCGGTCATTTCGGCGAAGTCGGCGGCGGTGGCGTCGGTCAGCCCGCGCACCGCCCGGCGCGCCTCCTCGGTGCGCTGGAGAAGGTCGCGGGTGGCGGCGATTCCGGGTTCGAGATCGCCGACGAACGACGCGCCCCCGGCGCGGCCGCCAAACGCGTCGTGAGCGAGCGCGCGCACGCCCGAAATCGTTTCCGCCAGCCGCGCGAGGCGGCCGCCGAGCGCCTCCGCCTGACCGCAGAAGTCGGCGCGGGTGCGGGCGAGCTGCGCCGCCTGAAGGCGCAGCACCGCGCCCGCCAGGGGAGCGCGGCGTTCCGGCGCGATGCCGGCGATCGCCTCGACCTCGCCGCCCGAAACGATCTCGGCGACCAGGCCGAGCACGGTGACGACGTGGGCGACCCGCTGCGCCGCGATGTCGTTGATCTGCATTTCGCCGACCGCGGCGGCGAGTTCGGCGGCCACCTCGACCGAACGCTCGCCGATCGCGGCGGTGGAGCGCGCCGCGTCGTCGCGCCGTGCGTCGATCGCGCCGAGCGCCTGACGCAGGCGTCCGCGCACCGCCTCCCATTCGCCGCCCTTCTCGCCGTCGAACGCGGCGACCTCGGCGTGCGCCTTGCCGAGCAGGCCGCGCAGCCGCACGAGCCGTTCGCCGGTGCGTTCGAGGCTGGCGAGCGCCGCGCCGCCGAGGCGGGCGATCTCGACCGTGAACACCGCCATCTCCGCCGCACCGTGCGGCAGCATCGCCGCCTGCACCTTGGCGTTGAGCGCCAGCACCGGCACCTCGGAGACGATCTTGCGCAGGCGGTCGAGCAGCACCGCCACCTCGCCGGTGCGCGTGGCGACTCCGGCCAGCACCCCGGCCGCCACGCCGCCCTCCGCCGCCAGGCCGATCACCTGATCGGCGGCTTCGCCGAGGCGGGCGGCGGCGGTGGCCGCCTCGCCCTCGCTCATCCGCAGCGACAGATCGGAAAGGTCGCGTCCGACCTGCGCCAGCCCCGCCTCCGCCTCGGCGAGCGCGCCGCCCACGGCGAGGAAGGCGCGTTCGGTGGGCCGGTGCCCGGAATCGAGGGCGGCGGCGATCTCGCGCAGGCGCTGAGCGATCGGGCGCGTCATCACGCGCCTCCCGCGTGGGTGCGGTCGACGCGCAGGATCTCTCCGGCGATCGCCCCCAGGGGCAGAACCTTCTGCGCCGCGCCGCGGCGGATCGCCTCCTTCGGCATACCGAAGACGACGCAGGTCTCCTCGTCCTGCGCCACCGTGCGCGCGCCCACGGTGCGCATCTCCAGCAGGCCCGCCGCGCCGTCGTCGCCCATGCCGGTCATCAGGATGCCGAGGCCGTTCGCGCCGAGGTGCTGCGCCGCGGAGCGGAACAGCACGTCCACCGACGGCCGGTGGCGCGTCACCAGCGGCCCGTCCTTGACCGAAACGTGGTAGCGCGCGCCGGAACGCTGGATCAGGGTGTGACGGTTACCGGGAGCGATCAGCACCCGGCCGCGCAGGATCGCGTCGCCGTCGGCGGCTTCCTTCACCTCCACCGCGCACAGGCCGTCGAGGCGGCGCGCGAACGCGGTGGTGAAGGTTTCCGGCATGTGCTGCACCACCACCATTCCCGGCGCGTCGGGCGGCAGGGCGGTGAGCACCTCGCGCAGCGATTCGGTGCCGCCGGTGGAGGCGCCCACGCACACCACCATTTCGGTGGTGCGCGCCATCGCGTGCGCGCGCGGCGGCGGCAGCACCGCATCGGCGGTGAGTTTCTTCTCCGGCGTCGGCGCGCGCGGGCGCAACGGCTTGAGCCGGGCGCAGGCGGCGGCCTTGACGACGTCGCGGATGCGCATCGCCGCCTCGCGCAACTGCGCGCGGGTATCGAGCTTCGGCTTGAGGATGACGTCGACCGCGCCCGCCTCGAGCGCCTGCATCAGGGTTTCCGAACCGTCCTCGGTGAGCGACGAACACATCACCACCGGAATCGGATGCTGGCTCATCAGCTTGCGCAGGAAGGTGATGCCGTCCATGCGCGGCATCTCGACGTCCAGGGTGATGACGTCGGGCGCCTCGTCCTGGATCCGCCGCGCCGCGACGAACGGATCGGCGGCGACGCCGATCACGCGGATCTCGGGATCGGCGGACAGGATCTCCGACAGCACCTCGCGCACCGAGGCGGAATCGTCGACCACGAGAACCTTGACCGGCATCACATCATCCTAAACACGTTCGAACACCGTCGGCGCGACCTGCCGCAGCGGCAACGCGTATCCGGTGATGGTTTCGGAATGTCCGACGAACAGGAAGCCGCCCGGCGCGAGGCTCTGGCAGATCCGCGCGAGGACCTTGATCTGGGTCGGCTTATCGAAATAGATCAGCACGTTGCGGCAGAACACCACCTGCATCGCGTGGGGCAGGCGGTAGGCGGTGTCGATCAGGTTGAGGCGCGCGAACGCCACCCGGGCGCGCAGCTCCGGCACGATCCGCACCAGCGCCGCCTCGCGGTCGCGCGAGCGCAGCAGGTAGCGGCGACGCATCTCCTGCGGCACCGGCGCGATCGTCGCTTCGGGGTAGATGCCCGCCGCGCCGGTTTCCAGCACGTCGCGGCAGATGTCGGTGGCGAGGATCGACCAGCGCAGCGGGTGCACCAGTTGCGACCAGTCGGCGAGCGTCATCGCCAGCGAATACGCCTCCGCGCCGGTCGAGGCGGCGGCGCTCCAGACCTGGAGGGTTTCGCCCTGCCCGCACAGACCGGCGCGCACCAGACGCGGCAGCGCGACCTCGGTGAGGAAATGGAAGTGCTCGGCCTCGCGGAAGAAGTCGGTCTTGTTGGTGCTCACCGCGTCGATGATCCGCTCCGCCTCGTCGGCCAGGCCGTCCTCGCGGAACAGGTAGTCGCAGTATTCGGTGATGTCGGCGAAGCCGAGGGCGCGCACGCGGTGGCGCAGGCGGCCCTCGATCATGATCTTCTTCGGCGGTGTGATGCGGATGCCGCTCGCCTCGGCGATGAAGCGCGCGAGGCGCTCGAAATCGTCCTGCGTCAGGTCGAAGCGGTCGTCGGAGCGAGCCAAGGCGGTCATTCCGCGACATCGGCGAGAAGCGCCGCCTCCTCGCTGCCGAACAGCCGCGCGAGATCGAACACGACCACGAACCGGCCCTGACGGCGGCCGATCGCGCGGATGTATTCCGAGCGCCAGCGGACGCCGATCTCGGGGGCCTCGCCGACGCTGTCGTCGTCGAGCTCGGTGACCTCGAAGACGCGGTCGGTGAGCAGCCCGAGCACCAGGTCCCGCTCCGGCATCGCCACCTCGACGACGACGATGCGCGAATGCTCGGTGAGCGGCGCGGGCGCGAGGCCGAGCTTGCGCCGGAGGTCGAGCACCGGCACCGCGTCGCCGCGCACGTCGATGATGCCGCTCAGGAACGCGGGCGCGTGCGGCAGCGCCGCCATCGGCCGCGGATCGAGGATTTCGCGCACCGCGTCGACGCCGACCGCGAAGATCTCGCGGTCGACGCCGAGGGTGACGAACTTTTCGCCGCGCGCGACGCCGGTCATCGGACGCCCTCCCTAGAACCGTTCGAACTCGGCGTCGCTGCGGTCCGCGCCCGCGCCGACGAGATCGAGGTGGACGCCGGGATTGCGGGCGCCGTTGGCGCGCTTCGCCGCCGGACGCGCGAGCGTCTGCGTCGCGACGTGGGCGACCGCGGGACGGCTGCGCTTCGGCGCCGCGGGCGCCGCCGGAGCGGTGGGCGCACCGGCTTCGAGGCGGAAGAACGCGACGTTCTTCTGCAGTTCGGCGGCCTGGGCGGCAAGCTCCTCCGAGGTCGCCGACATCTGCTCGGAGGCCCCGGCGTTCTGCTGCGTCACGGTGTCGAGCTGCTGGATCGCCTGGTTGATCTGTTCCGCGCCGATGTCCTGCTCGCGGCAGGCGGCGGAAATCTCCTCGATCAGGTCGGCGGTCTTCTTGATGTCGGGCACCAGGCGCAGCAGCATCTGCCCCGCCTCCTGGGCGCTCTTGACGGTGTCGGACGACAGCGCGCTGATCTCGGTGGCCGCCGCCTGGCTGCGCTCGGCGAGCTTGCGCACCTCCGAGGCCACCACCGCGAAGCCCTTGCCGTGCTCGCCCGCGCGCGCCGCCTCGACCGCGGCGTTGAGCGCGAGGAGGTCGGTCTGGCGGGCGATCTCCTGCACGATCACGATCTTTTCGGCGATCGTCTGCATCGCCGCCACCGCCTTTTCCACCGCCTTGCCGCTGGTCTGCGCGTCGGCGGCCGACTGGCGCGCGATCTTTTCGGTCTGCCCGGCGTTGTCGGCGTTCTGCTTGATGTTGGCGGCCATCTCCTCCATCGCCGAGGAGGCTTCCTCGGTGGCGGACGCCTGTTCGGTGGAGCCCTGGCTCAGTTCCTCGGCGGCGGAGGACAACTCCTCGCTGCCGGAAGAGACGTTCGACGCCGCCCCCAGCACCTCGCCCGCGACGGTGCGCAGGCGGCGGACCATCTCGTTGATGTGTTCGAGCAGGTCGTCGATCTCGTCGCGGCCCGCGGTCTCGGCGGTGCGGGTGAGATCGCCGCCCGAAACCGCCTGGGCGAGATCGGCGGCGCGCTTGAGGCCGCGGTTGATCGCCATCGAGATCCACGCCGCGGCGACGAGCGCGAGCGCGAGCGACAGCCCGAGACCGCCCAGCATCGTCGCCCGCGCGGCGGCGTAGGTCGCCTCGCCCGAGACGATGTCGGCGGCCATGCCGTCGGTGGAGATCCGCACGATGTCGTCCATCAGCCCCTGCGCCTGCACCCGCATCGGCCGTGCCGCGTCGATTTCGGCCTTCGCGCCGTCAACGCTGTTGATCCGCGCGGTCGCGCGCAGGTCGTCGTCGGCGCGGAGGAAGCGCGCGGCCGCGGTCTCGACGGCTTCGGCACGGCGGCGGTCGGCCTCGGAAAGCGCCGCCTCGGACAGCCGCGGACGCAGCGCGTTGAACGCCTGCACCCGGGCCACCGCGTCGCGGTCGAGGCGGGCGATCGTCTCGTTGTCGGGCGCGAGGATCATGCCGCGTTCGAGGGCGCGGATCTCGCCCACCAGCGCCGTCATCCGCGCCGCCACGGCGGCGAGACGCCCGGCCGCGGGATCGGCGTCGGCACGCTGGCCGAGGGCGGCGAGCGGCTCGACCAGCGCGTCGGCGGCCTGGGCCGCCTCGCCGAACGACAGCGCGCGCGCCTTGGTGTCGGAGTTCTTGAGCAGGTGCTCGCGCGCCTTGGCGACGTGTTGGGCGTAGGGATCGAGGGCGCGCAGGAAGTCGTCGAGCTTGGACCGGACCTCGGGCGTGGCGATCTTGCGCAACTCGGCCTCGAGGGTACGAGTGCGCTGAATCGCCGCGAGCGCGCCCGCCGAATTGGCGTCGATGTCCTCGTCCTTGGTGTTGATCACCGCGTAGATCGTGCGGGTGCCGACCTCGCCCATCGCGCCGCGCATTTCGAGCGCGAGGCGCACGCGCTCCGCCGACACCCGGCCCATCGACGCGAGGTTGTCGTTGAGCTCGCCCATCGACCGGATCGCGAGGCCGCCCGAGCCGACCATCAGCACGACGATCGCGCCGAATGCGAGGGCGAGTTTGAATTTGATGGTCATACGCATGATTACGCCTCCTCTGGCGTTCTGCCGGGTCGGGCGCCGGACGACGCCAGAATGTTTTCGAGATCGATGAGCAGAATCAGTTCGCCGCCGCGCTTGCCGATGCCGCGCAGGTATTCGGCGCGCCAGCGCAGGCCGATGTCGGGCGTGGCGGCGATCGCCTCGGGGGCGAGTTCGGCGACTTCCCGCACCCGGTCGGCGAGCAGCCCGACCGCGGCGGGTTCGCCGTCGACGCGGGTTTCGACGACGACGATGCGGGTGTCGACGGTGGGCGGCGAGATCTTCATGCCGAACTTCAGCCGCAGGTCGGCGAGCGGCACGATCTGGCCGCGCACGTTGATCAGTCCGTCGGCGAAGCGGCGCGCCCCCGGCACCCGCGTCACCGGCGCGAGATCGAGGATCTCGCGCACCTCGCGGGCGTCGACGGCGAGAATCTCGCCTTCGAGGTCGAAGGTCAGGACTTCGCGGGCAATCGTCATTCCCGGCCCCTCCCTCACGACGCCTTGAGGCGCTGTTCGAGCGCGCGCCCCGCGGCGATCAGGTTGACGACGTCGAGGATCAGCGCGACGCTGCCGTCGCCGAGGATGGTCGCGCCGGAGAACGACGCGACGTCCGCATGCAGGCGGGACAGCGACTTGATCACGGTCTGGTGGTCGCCGATGATCTGGTCGACGACGAGACCGACGCGCTGCTCGCCGGACGCGACGATCACCACCTTCTGATAGGGATCGGGCGGGGTTTCCGCCGCGAACATCTCGCGCAGGCGCAGGAACGGCACCAGTTCGTCGCGGATGTTGAGGAAGCTGCGCGCCTCGGTGCCGCCGGTCTCGCCCTCGGCGAGTTCGACGCACTCCTCCACCGACGACAGCGGGATCACGTAACGCCCCTCGCCGACCCGCACCAGCAGACCGTCGATGATCGCCAGCGTGAGCGGCAGCCGCAGGGTGATGCAGGAGCCCGCGCCGGGCGTGCTCGACACCTCGATGAAGCCGCGCAGGCTTTCGACGGTGCGCTTGACCACGTCCATGCCGACGCCGCGGCCGGAAACCTCGGTGACCTGGGCGGCGGTGGAGAAGCCGGGCGCGAAGATCGCGCCGAACAGCTCGGCGTCGGAGACCTCGCCGGTTTCGGGCAGCAGCCCCGCTTCCACCGCCTTGGCGCGGATGCGCTCGCGGTTCATGCCGCGGCCGTCGTCGGAAATGCTGATCAGCACCTGCGCGCCGGAGTGGCGGGCGGCAAGGGCGATGGTCCCCGCCTCGGGCTTGCCCGCGGCGCGGCGGTCGGCAGCGTCTTCGAGGCCGTGGTCGATGGCGTTGCGGATCAGGTGCATCAGCGGGTCGGCGAGGCTCTCGATCACGGTCTTGTCGAGCTCGGTCTCCTCGCCCGCAGTGGTCAGCCGCACCGACTTGCCGAGTTCGCGCGCGAGGTCGTGGACGACGCGGCGGAACCGCCCGAAGAGCTGGCCGATCGGGATCATCCGGATGCCCATGGTCGCGCCGCGCAGCTCGGCGGCGAGGCGTTCGATCTCCTCGGCGATCGTGCGCAGCGTCGGGTCGTGGCTGGCCTGGGCGATCTGCCGCAGGCGCGACTGCGCGATCACCAGTTCGCCGACCCGATCCATCAGGCTGTCGATGCGCTCGGCGGAAACGCGGATGCCGGTGGTGGTGGCCGCGGCGGTCTGCGCGGCCGGAGCCGCGGGCGCCTCGGCGGGCGCAACCGGCGCGTCGACGGCCGGGCGATCGTCGACGCGCGCGATATCGAGCTCCATGTCGTCGAGCACGAACATGAACACGTCCTCGATCGCCGACGCGGGTTTGTCGGTGACGAGGCGGGCGCGCCAGCGCAGCAGGCATTGCTCGGGATCGAGGTCTTCGAGCGGCGGCACCGCGTCGGTGTCGGCGGTCAGTTCGCACTCGCCGAGGGCGCGCAGTTCGTCGAGCAGCGGCAGCGGGTTGGTGCCGGTGGCAAGGCAGTCGCACGGCAGCGCGAAACGGATGTCGTAGACCGCGCGCGGCGCGGGCGCGGCGTCGACGGTGTCGAGGCGCTTGAGTTCGGCGAGCAGCGCCTCGCCGATCGCCGGTTCGGCGGCCGCCGGGTCGAGCACCAACTGGCGCATGAAGTCCTTGGCCGCCAGCGAGGTGGCGACGAGATCCGGCCCCGGCCGCGCGCCGGTCTTGCGCAGGCGGTCGAAGGTGTTCTCGACCACGTGGGCGAACGCCGCGAGATCCTGGAAGCCGAACATCGCGCCCGACCCCTTGAGGGTGTGGAGCGCGCGGAAGGCGGTATCGATCAGCGCCGGGTCGGCATTGCTCTCGAGGTCGAGCAGCACGTCCTCGAGCCGCACCAGCAGGTCCTGCGCCTCCTGGCGGAAGGTTTCGGCAGGATCGGCGGGGGCGATCATCCCAGCACCTTGCCCACCAGCGCGAGCAGGCGGTCGGGCTGGAACGGCTTGACGATCCAGGCGGTCGCGCCCGCGCTCTTGGCCTCGAGCTTCTTGTCCGCCTGGCTCTCGGTGGTGAGGAAGACGATCGGCACGCCCTTGTAGCCCGGCAGCGCGCGCAGGCCGCGGATCAGCCCGAGGCCGTCGAGATTGGGCATGTTGAGGTCGGTGAGCACGAGGTCGAAGCTCTGCGCCTTCGCCTTGGCGAGGCCGTCGGCGCCGTCGACCGCCTCGGTGACGGCGTATCCGCCCCCCGCCAGCGTCATGCGCACCA
Source organism: uncultured Alphaproteobacteria bacterium (assembly GCA_900079695.1). Taxonomy (NCBI): domain Bacteria; kingdom Pseudomonadati; phylum Pseudomonadota; class Alphaproteobacteria; species uncultured Alphaproteobacteria bacterium. The sequence continues at coordinate 3,371,308 of LT599022.1, read as the reverse complement.
TCTGCCGCATGCTCGCCGAATCGTCGACGCACAGAATGGACTTGCTCATCTCACTTCCCCCATACCCTTGCCGGTAGCCCCAGCGCCCCCCTCAGAGCGCGGCGAGTCCGCAGCGGCGCAACAACGCCGTCAAAGCGGGGGACGGGTCTTCGACGCACACCCGGCAACCGCGTTCTGCGGCCGACTTGCGCGCGGCGATGAGAATCTGGACAAGAGTTACGTCGCCGCTTTCCAAATCTGCGGCACGGATGGAGAGATCGCGTCCGGCGAGAAGGATTTCGCTGATCCGGTCCGACACCTGGCGAACGTTTTTGATCGTCACCTCGGGGCCGAGAACAAACTCGACAACCTCTTCCATTTTACGCTCGGACACTGCCGCCCATCGCTCATTCGTTCATCACGAGACTTAGTCCAGGAAACCACGCCCTTCACACTTCCGCATGAGACGCCCATCCCGTTCCGACACTCGCCCGATGTCCGCGACGGATCAACGCTGCAATTGTCAGCGCTTTTGGGGGGCGGGGCCAACCGACGCGAACGGATGCGAATTGGAAAAGCTCCGCAAAAACCAGCGACTCGTGAGCCGCCCAATGGTATGCTTTCGCGATTCGGTTGCGCGTGACGCACCGCTTCGGTAAACCTTCTGTGATGACGCTCACATTTCGCTGACAAAATCCCCGTGCCGTCGGCTCCGCCCCCGGGGTCGCCCGCAGCCCCGGCACCCGGGGACGAGAGACTCGATGCCACGTACCGTTCTGATCACCGACCGCGACCCCCAGATCCTCAACGATCTCGCGACCTATTTCGCCTCCGAACCGTTTGCCGTCCTGACCGTCGGCAGCGCCGCCGAGGCGCGCGCCGCGGTGCTTCAGGGCACGCCCTCGCTGGTGGTGGCGGGCACCGAGTTCGCCGACGCGCCGCCGCTCGACCTCGCGCGCTGGATCCTCGCCCGCGCCGTGCGGCCGCGCCTGATCGTGCTGTGCGAACGCGCCGACCCGGTGGACCGCACCATCGGCCTCGAACTCGGGGCGGACGATTGCATGTCGAAGCCGGTGTTCCCGCGCGAACTGCTGGCGCGCATCCGCAGCGTGATGCGCCGCGCCGACGAGGGCTGCGCCCCCAGGACCGCAGCACCGGTGCAGGTGCAGGGCTATTCGATCAACCTACCGTCCCGCCTCGTCACCCTGCCCTCGGGCGGAACCGCGGTGCTGTCGGTGACCGAGGCGCGGGTGCTGGAAACCCTGATCGCGCAGCGCGGCGCGCCGGTCTCGCGCGAGGAGCTTTCGCGTCACGCCCTCGGGCGTCCGTGGAACCCCGAGGAGCGGGCGCTCGACCAGCACGTCGCCTCGCTCCGGCGCAAGCTGTTCGTGCCCACGCCGCTCAAGCCGCTGATCCACACAGTGCGCAACGTCGGCTACACCATCGACCGCGACGAGGCCCGACCAGACCGCCCGCGGGCTTGACAACCGCGCGTCCCCGGGCCGAGAGTTTCCCGGTTTCCGCGCAGACCGGGAGTGTACCGATGGCCGAGAGTTTCGCGGGCCTGCCCTACGACCGTCTGCTGCGCCTGCTGTCCAGCGACATCGGCACCGTGCCCGCGCTGGTGTGGCGCGCCGACCTCGTCAAGAACGAGATCAGCTTCCTCACCGACCACGCCATCCCCGGCCTGGAGGAGGAAATTCCCCGCCTTTTGCAGGATCAGACCGGCGGCGACGCCATCCTCGCCGCGCAGGACCGCGCCGCCTTCGCCCGCTTCCACGAACGCCTGCGGCAGCGCCAGCCGGTTTCCGAGGTGTTCCGCGCCCACGGCTCCGACGGACTGATGCGCTGGCTCTACATCCTCGGCATGCCCGACCCCGAGATGACCTTCTGTTATCTCGGCCTGCTCGCCGACTGCACCGGGCTCGCCAACGGCATCCTTCAGCGCGGCAGCGAGACCGGGCTCGCCGCCCACGTCGAACTGTTCGACAACCCGGTGTTCATGGTCGACCTCTCGACCCGCCGGATCTCCGCCGCCAACCGCGCGGCACGGCACGCCTTCGGCCTCGACCCGGAAACCGCCGCCCTCGACCTCGGCCACCTGTTCGCCGCCAACTCCGACGCCTATCTGCGCGACATCTACGAACGCCTGCTGTTCAGCCGCGCCTGGAACGGCCTGCTCACCCTGCATGCCGCCGACGGCCGCCCGCAGGTGTGCATGGCGCGGGTGCGCGCCTACGACCGCGACGGCGGTCATCATCTGTGGATCTCGCTGAGCCCGCGCCCGCTGCCGCGCGAGGACGGACCGGCGGCGCCGCCGCCCCCGGCCCCGGCGGTGGCGGAGGACCTCTTCCGCGCCGCCGACCTGCGCGGCATGCTGGAGGTGCTGCTGACGCATCAGGCGGGCCGCGTCGACGCGGTGATGCTGTCGCAGATCTTCATCCGCGAGGGGCGGGTGGCGGTGACCGGCGTCGGCCGCCCGTTCGAAAGCGTCGCCGAGGCCGACAGCCACCCCTACCCCGGCTCGATCGCAGAAAACATCGTGCTGTTCGACCTCGACCACGTGCTCGTCGCCGACACCACCAAAAGCATCAAGCCGATCGACTGGGCACTGTTCATCCCCAAGGGGATCCGCTCCTACGTCGCGCTGCCGTGCTTCGTCGGCGGAATTCTGCGCGAGGTGGTGATCTTCTGCTCGACCGCGCCGCACGCCTTCGACGATCCCGACGTGCCGGTATTCGCCGGGCTCGCGAACGCGCTCTGGGCGGAATTGCCGCGGGTTCTCGAAGGTTTGCGCGAGACTTCGGCAGAGCTCTAGAACACTGGTCCGACCAGTCTTCTGCCCCACCCATCCGCCCACCTCCGATACCACCTGAAAACCGTTCGCAACTGGCGGCTTAGGCCGACTCGGCACTGGCCCGACCAGAGCCGCATTGCGCTTGGCCCGCCCGCATGGGCGGGATAACTTCAGGAGGAAAGTCCACGTTCCGCATCGCGCTCGCGGCTAACTGGTCGGACCAAGGGGGTTCGGATGGCCAAGGCCTGCACCGACAGCATTCTCGATCTCATCGCCGGGCTCGGCCTCGGCGCGGGCGACCGCCTGCCGGGTGAGCGCGAACTCGCGCGCCGCCTCGGCTTCAGCCGCACCACGGTGCGGGAATCGCTGGTCGCGCTCGCCGCCCGCGGCCGGGTGGAGGTGCGCGGACGCAGCGGCTGCTACGTCGGCACCCACGCCGACGCCGAGGCCGAGAGCGCGCTCCACGCCGACACCGCCGCCGCGCTCGACGCCCTGCGCGCGCTCGGCCCGCACCTCGCGGCGCGCGCCGCCCACCGCTGCACGCCCGAGGCGGCCCGCCGCCTCGAAACCGTGACCGCGCGGCTCGGGCGCTTCCTCGTCAACCGCGACCCGGCGCAGACCGCGCGCGAGTACCTCACCTTCTTCGTCGTCCTCGCCGGGGTGGCGGGCAACCCGTTCCTCTCCCTGCTCGCGCGCGAACTGGCGCAGGTGCAGGGCCTCGCGGTGCGCCCGACGATGGACAAGGCGGTGGTGGAATCCTTCTTCGCGCTGCACGTCAGCCTGCTGCAGGCGCTGCAGGCGCGCGACGCGCGGCGCGCGGTGCCGCTCGCAGCGCACGGACTCGACGCCTTCGCGGCGATGATGGGCGGCGGCGAGCTGCGGGAGGCGGTGGCATGAAGCGCCGCGACCTCCTCAATCCGCTCAGGCTGTTGCGGGCGCTCCCCAGGGAGGGAGCGGCGCCCGCCGAGGCGGCGCGGGAGGCGCGCGACGCGCTCTTCCGCCTCGCCATGGCGCGGGGCATCGACCCCGCCAACGAAACCCCCGAACGGCTCGCCGAGCTGCTCGGGGTCGGACACGACACGTTTGGTGAAACGCAACGCGGACGCTGACGGCGCGGGGGCCCGGACCGGCAAGTCGCAGCCCCCGCACCGGACCGTCCACATCTTGGGAGGTTGTCTCATGGAAGCGGACAATCGGGGGTTAAGTTATCTTGAACGGCGGAAGCTCGTCAAACGCTGGGACGGGCCGCTGCCGGTCCTGGCGAACATGCTCGTCGTCTTCGCGATCTTCGGCGTCACCTGGTGGATCTTCCAGGATCCGCGCGGCGTGATGCGGATGTACACGCCTTACGTCGGCTACATGGTGTGCCGCTGGCTGCTGATCCTGTTCATCTGGCTGGCCTACATCTTCGACTTCTGGCCGTTCCGCCACGCCTGGCTCGACCGCACCCATCCGGCGGTCAAAGGGGTGGTTCTCACCGCGTTCTGCGTCGGCGCGATGATCCTGCTGATCGACGGGTTCTTCATGGGAATCCTCGGGCGCTACGGCATCGCCTACTTCAACCCCGAACGCCTGCAGGCGATGGGGCTCACCCACTTCTATGCCGAGGAATACGCCACCGAGGCGATCATGATGTTCGCCGCGATCGCCTCGTGGCTAGCGCCGTCGTGGGTGGTGGCGTGCGAAAACGCGCCGTGGCAGAAGCTGACCCAGCCGACCCGCGGCATCACCATCGCGGTGGTGACGTTCTTCCTCGCCACGGTGGTCTATTTCGTCACCATGCACTCGCACATGGCGATCCTGTTCTATCCCTGGCAGCAGTACACCGCGATCACCCCGCCCTACTGGGAGAGCTTCGCCAACACCGTCTCCGGCAACTTCCACATCGCCTGGATCATGTGCTGCACGGTGGTGGTGTGGGTGTACGAAAGCATCTGGCAGCGCTACCCGTTCAACCTCATCAAGACCGACTGGCTGCGCCGCACCACCGCGTTCTTCGGCATCGTCGCGGTGGCGTTCTGCCTGTGCTTCTTCCTGTTCTACGCCCAGGACCTGTCGTGGGGCCTCAACATCCGCGGCACCCGCCGCGAGATGGCGCCCGACTGGCGCTGGCTGCACGTCGGCGAAAGCGCGATCTTCTGGCTCGTCGGGGTGCTGTTCCTCTCGTTCTACTGCGGCAACTGGCCGACCAAGTTCAGCCGCCCGGTCAACGTCCTCGTGCGCACCGTGGTGAGCGCGCTGATCGGCATGGCGGTGTACTTCCTCTACTACCGCTACGCCCACCTCTTCCTCGGCACCCAGAAGGGCATCTCGCACCCGCAGCAGTTCCCGATGATCCCGATGATCTGGCTGATCAACCTGTTCCTGGTGAACATCTGGTTCATGGACGGCTGGCCGGGCTGGCGGGCGGTTCCGAAGACCGCAGCCGAGCTCGACGAAACCGCGGAGGAACGGGTCGCCAGCGACGTCCGCTGGACCCCCTCGCTCGCCCGCGGTCTCGCGGTCGGCGCGGTCGCAGGCGCCGCCACCTATGCGGTGGCGATCTTCCTGCTGCCGTACGTCGGCCAGATCCAGATGGTCAAATGAGCACGGGGAAGGAGGCACAATCATGACAGACGACATCACCACTTCCCGCCGCGACTTCGTCAAGGGGGCGGCCACCGGCGCGATCGCCGGCACCTTCGGGGCGATGGGGCTCTATTCCTACACCGGCTCGGCCTACGACCGCCTGCCCAAGGTGGCGCGCGCCCAGCAGGATTTCGGCGCCGTCCGCAGCGTCAAGGTCACCTCGATCTCGGAGACCAGTTGGTTCAACAACGCCCATCTGATGGAGGACATCCGCACCTCGGGCGGCCTGCTCGTCGACCAGTACACGATCGGCTGGCCGCCGTTCGGCAACGGCAAGGGACCGGGAAAATCGTCCTACGCCGACGCCATCGCGCCGATCAAGAAGATGATCCCGGGCGATCTCGAAGCCGCCTGGGCGCATCAGGCCAAGCAGTCGCTGCACCCGGACAACCCGGGCGGCTACTCCTGCCTGCTCGAGGTCGAGGACCTCGACGGCACCAAGCACAAGTACCTGCTCGACGTCGGCTGGTCCTACGACTGGATGGACCAGAGCTTCAAGCGCGAGGGCATCGACCGGATGCTCCAATCCGGCGAGATCGAGGCGCTGATCCTCAGCCACGAGCACTTCGACCACTTCTGGGGCTTCCCGGTGGCGATGAAGTACAACGACCATCTGCCGCTTTACGCCCACAACGGCTTCTACAAGGAGGGGATGAACTACATCAAGGACTCCGGCTACCGCGGCGAGCCGATCGTGGTGGACAAGGAACTGACGCTGATCCGCCCCGGTATGATGCTGATCAAGTTCGACGTACCGATCATCACCCGCGTCTACGGCGAGACCTCGCTCGCCTTCAACGTCAAGGACAAGGGGCTGGTGCTGATCTCGGGGTGCAACCATCAGGGCATCCTGCAGATGACCAGCACCGCGCACCAGAAGCTGAAGTACGACAACGACCGCTTCTACGGCATCTACGGCGGGCTCCACATCTCGCCGTTCGAGGACTGGGATCCGAAGTACGACGATCTGGTGATCTCCCTCGGCCAGTGGAACTTCGAGCGGGTCGGCTGCAACCACTGCACCGGCCACCTCACCGCGAAGAAGTTCATCGAGGCGGGCTATCCGGTGGTGCGCGGCACCGCGCGCTTCCGCACCTCGTCGCCCGACTATCTCGGCAACGGCGACACCATCACCTTCTGACCCAACCGTCACGGGCCGCGCCTCCGGGCGCGGCCCGCCCCACCCGCCACGGAGGCCCGCCATGCGCAGCGCGATCTTCGGCCCGGGCGAATTCCGCCCCACCGCCGCCGTCCTCGAAGCCCTGCCGGTCACCTGGATGACCGCCGCCTGCCTGTGCGCCGGGTTCCGCCGCACCGCGGGCTGGCTCGGCTGCGCGCCGTGCGCGAGCGCGCCCCGCGCCTTCACCTGCCGGGTCGCGAACCGCCCCGGCGTGTTCGGGGTCTGGCCCACCGAAGCCGACGCGGCGCGCGGCGAGGCCGGATTCCTGTTGCTCTACCTCCCCGGCGACGACGACCCGATCCTCGACCGCGTCGCCCTCGACGCCGCGATCCTCGCCCTCCGCCCCGGAACGGCGGCGGCGTTCCGCGATTTTCCCGCGCATCCCGAACTCGCCGCCGCCTGCGCGATCGGCAGCTTCCGCATCGGCCTCGCCGGGCAGGACCTCGCGCTCGCGCTCACCGCCGAAACCCGGCGGCGGATCGTCCACCCCGAGGGCCTCGCCCGCGAGGGCGGCGGCTGGCTGGTGCCGCCGGGCGGTGCGGAGGAAGACCTCCCCGCATTCGAACTCGCACGCGACCTGTTCCGCGTGCTTGCCGCCGGAGTTTCCGCCGCGACGGAGACGTCCCCCCACCCGCCGCGGCGGGTGTCGGCTCCGGCGGCGTTGCGGGCGCGCCAGGCGAACGGCGCGCTCGCGGCGATCCCCGGCGACGGCGGCGACTGCGTCACCGAAGTGCTCGCCTGGGGCGCGGCGGCGGCGCTCTGGCCCGAGGCATCCGCGCCCGCAGACGTCGCCCCCTACGCCGTCTGCGCCGCCGAGCCGGACGCGGCGACTCTGCCCGAGCTTTACGTCCTCACCGGCTTCCTCGGCGCGGGCAAGACCACCTTCCTCAACCAGTTCATCGAATTCCACGCCGCCCAGCACCGCCTCGTGGCGGTGATCCAGAACGAACTCGGCGAAACCGGCGTCGACACCCACCTGCTCGAAGGCGAGCGCTCGGTGCTGACGATGGACGCGGGATGCGTCTGCTGCTCGCTCGCCGGACACCTCGCCGCCGGGCTACGCCGCCTCGCCCGGGGGCTCTCGCCGGAAATCGTGGTGCTGGAGACCACCGGCCTCGCCAACCCGCTGAACCTGCGGGAGGAACTCGCCGAGATCGGCGATCTCGCGCGGCTCGCCGGGGTGGTGGCGGTGGCTGACGCCGAGCGCTTCGCCGAAACTCTCGCGACCTCGGAGATCGCCGCCGCTCAGATCGCCGCCGCCGACGTGGTGGTGCTCAACAAATGCGACCTCGTCGACGCCGCCGCGCAGGCCGCGGTCGCCGCCGAGATCCGCCGCCGCAACCCGCGCGCCCGGCTGATCGCCGCCGATCACGGCCGGGTGCCGCCCGCCGCCCTCGGCACCCTGCCCGCCGCGCCGCCGCCCGCGCACCACCACCATCACGGCCATCATCATCATCACGATCGCGATCATCACCACGTCACCCACGGCGAGGAGGGCTTCTCGGCCCTGCGGTTCGACCTTGCGGCGCGGATCGACCGCGCGGCGCTGTTCGCGGCGCTCGCCGCCAGCCCGCCCGGAGTGATGCGGATCAAGGGACTGGCGCGGCTCGACGACGCACCGCAACCGGTGGTGGTGCAGTACGTTCCCGGCCGCGCCGCGCTCGAAGCGCCGCGCAAGCCCGCCGCCGAGCCGCCGTTCGTGCTGATCATCGGCCGCGACCTCGACGCCGCGGCGTTGCGCCGCGTCTGGCGCGGCCTCGTCAAGGAACCCTGCGATGCATTGGATTGACCAAGGCGGCCCGTTGATGTGGCCGCTGCTGGCGCTGTCGGTGGCCACCCTCGCGATCCTGTTCGACCGCGCGGTGGCGTTCTCCACCCTCCGCCTCGCCGAGGGCGAGCGGGCGCTGCTGAACGCGCCCGACGCCGAGACCGCGCGGGCGCAGGTGGGCAACGCCGCGCCCGAACTGCTGCCGCTCGCCGAAGCGCTGTTCGCCCCCGGATCGGCGGAGGCGCGCGAGCGCGCCGCGGCGGTGGCGGTGGAGGAAACCGTGCGCCGCCTCGACTCCCGCCTCGGCCTGCTCGCGATCTCCGGCCGGGTGGCCCCCCTGCTCGGCCTGCTCGGCACCGTGCTGGGAATGATCGAAACCTTCTCGCGCCTCGCCGAAACCCAGGGCGCGCTCGACATGACCCTGCTCGCCGGCGGCATCTGGCAGGCGCTGCTCACCACCGCCGCCGGGCTGATCATCGCGATTCCGGCGGTGGCGGCGCATCAGGCGTTCCTGCGCCGGGAAGACGGCGTGGCGTTCGCGCTGGCGAAGCTCGCCAACCGCGTGCTCGCCGACGGGGCGGCGCGATGATCCCGCTCGCCCGCCGCCGCCGCGAAAGCGCCCTGCCGGACGTCACGCCGCTCCTCGACGTGGTGTTCATCCTGCTGATCTTCTTCGTCCTCGCCGCGGCGTTCGCGGTGCACGGCGTCGAGATGCGGCTGCCGAAATCCTCGGCGGCGCGCGCCTACGCCGGGCGGCCGCTCGAAGTGACCCTGGCGGCGGACGGCACCCTCGGCCACGACGGCCGCGCCATCACCCTGCGCGACCTCGCCTTCCTGGTGCGCCGCAACGGCGAGGGCGAGGCCAAGACCCGGCCGATTCTGCTGATTCCCGATCGCGAGGCGCAGGTCGGCGCATTCATGGAGGCGGTCAACGCGATCCGCGACAACGGCGGCGACCGGCTGGTCATCGCCGCGCAGCCGGTGGCGCCCGCGCCATGACCCCCGGCGAACGCATCGCGGCGGCGGCGGCGGTCTCGGCCGCGCTGCACTGGGCTGCGCTCGCGGTGCCGTGGACGCCGCCGCCCGCCGCTCCGGCGGATGCGGCGCTGGTGGTTTCGCTCACCGGCGCGGAAACCGGCCTCGCGCTCGCCGCGCCGATCTCGCTGGAACAGGCCGCCCCCGCCGATCCCGCGTCCGAGAACCCCGCCGACCGCCGCCGCGCCGCCCTCGCCGAATACCTCGACGCCCTCGCCGAGGCGGTCCACGCGCGCCGCGCCCTCGGCGGCGGGCGATTGATCGGCAACGCGGCGGTGGCGCTCACCGTCGGCGGCGACGGCGGTTTTGCGGAAATCTCGCTCGCCGGCAGTTCCGGCGACGCCGCGCTCGACGCCGACGCCCTAGCGGCGGTGCGCGCGGCGAGCGGCGCGGTGCCGCGGCCGCGCGCGCTCGGAACCGAGGGGCTGAAGCTGGTTCTGGTGGTGAAGTACCAGTTCGGCCTCTGAGACCGGGTGGAACGTAAACGCGGTCTTCGCCGTTCTGTCTCGCGTGCCCGGCGCGACCGGGCGACGTTCCACCGATCGGAGGACAAAGACCATGAAACGGTTTACCGTACTCACGGCCGCGTTCCTCGCCGTTTCCGCCGCGCCCGCGTTCGCGGCGATGAGCGACCAGGAATTCGTCACCAAGGCGGCGATCAGCGGCAAGTACGAGTTCCAGTCCGGACTGTTCGCCACCACCGCCTCCCCGGATTCGCGGGTCAAGGCGTTCGCCAAGCGCATGGTGGTCGACCATACCGACCTCAACGCCCGGCTCAACGCCATCGCGCAGCGCGAGAACCTCGCGGTTCCCTACGCCCTCGACACCACCCACGACGACATGATCCACAAGCTCGAGGCGGCCGAACTGCAATCCGACGGCCACGCCCAGCAGCTTTACGTGACGCAGCAGAAGACCGCCCACGACGCCACCGTGGCGCTGTTCGAGCGCTACGCCGCCGAGGGCACCAACGTCCGCCTGAAGAGCTTCGCCGAGGCGGCGCTGCCGGTGCTGCGCGAACATCGCCGCACGATCACGCCGCTCGCCCAGATGGCGGCGCGCTGACGCGGTTCGGCGGATCGGGGTGGGAATTCCCGCCCCGATCGCCATCTCTTGGTCTTCCCCCGCAGGAGGACCGCCGATGAGCTGGCAACCCGCTTCCGACCCGGTGCTCGGCGACGCCCCGAGCTGCGACGCCCTCGACCTCGTGATCGTTCCCCGCGCCCGCGACATCGGCGGCTTCGAGGTGCGGCGCGCGTTGCCGCACGCGAAGCGGCGGATGGTCGGCCCGTTCATCTTCTTCGACCAGATGGGACCCGTGCAGTTCGTCGGCGGCCGGGGGATGGACGTGCGCCCCCACCCGCACATCGGTCTGTCCACCGTCACCTACCTGTTCGACGGCGCGGTGACCCACCGCGACAGCGCCGGACACGTTCAGGAGATCCGCCCCGGCGCGATGAACCTGATGACCGCCGGACGCGGCATCGCCCACTCGGAGCGCACCCCCGAGCCGGCGCGCGCGAGCGGACAGCGGATGTTCGGCCTGCAGACCTGGATCGCCCTGCCCGCCGCGCAGGAGGAGATCGCGCCGTCGTTTCAGCATTATGCCGCCGACCGCCTGCCGGAAGTCGCCGACCGCGGCGCCGCCGCGCGGCTGATCGCCGGGCGGGCGTTCGGCGCGGTTTCGCCGGTCGCCACCGCCTCGCCGTGGTTCTATGCCGAGGTGACGCTCGCGCCCGGCGCCTCCGCCCCCCTCGATCCGGATTACGAGGAACGCGCCGTCTATCTGGTGGACGGCGAGGTGAAGATCTCCGGCGACAGCTTCGCCGCTCCGGCGCTGTTGATCTTCCGTCCCGGCGATCGTATCACCGTAACCGCGGTGCGCGCGTCGCGGGCGATGTTCCTCGGCGGCGACGCGATGGACGGACCGCGTTACGTCTGGTGGAATTTCGTCTCCTCGCGCAGGGACCGCATCGAGCAGGCGAAGCAGGACTGGAAGACCGGGCGCTTCGACCCGGTGCCGGAAGAAACCGAGTTCATCCCCCTGCCCGAATGAAGCGAACAGAGGAGACCGCGAAGTGAGAGTGTGGGTTCTGGCGCTCGCCGCCTTGTTGGGAGTCTTCGCCGCCGCCCCGGCGCGCGCCGCCGATGCTCAGGAGCTCGTCGACCGGGCCGCAGTGGGCGACATGTTCGAGGTGCAGGCAAGCCGCATGGCGCTGCACCTCTCCCGCGACGACGCGGTGCGCGACTTCGCGCGGCGCACCATCGTCGAAACCAACGAGGCGATGGTGGCGCTGAAGCGGACCGCCGACGCCGCCGGGCTCGCGTTCCCCGAGCGCGTCGACGGAGAGCGCGGCGACCGTCTGCAAAGCCTGATGAAGGCGGGCGACGGCTTCACCCCGCGCTATCTCCAGGCGCTGGAAGCCGAGCGGCGCGAGGTTCTGCAGCTGTTCGAGAGCTACGCCGCCAAAGGCGGCGACGCCCGGGTCCGCACGTTCGCCCGCGGCGCGCTGCCGGACATGCGCACCCGCCTCGCGACGTTGCGGGCACTGCGTTAGGCGAGGACGCCGACGCCGACCGCGACGCCCGCCGCCGCGAGACCGACGGCGACCAGAGCCAGCGCGCCGTCGCGGGCGGTGAGCGCGAGGGCGAACACCGCCACCACCGCGCCCGCGGTGGAACTGGTCATCGGCACGATCTCCATCGGCGGAATCACCAGGCCGATACACATGCACGCGAACGCGACGACGCGGCCGCCGACCGCGCCGGTGAGCCCCTGCAGGCGCGGATGGATGGCGGCATCGGCCACCCGCGCGACCCGGCGCAACACCGGTGCGGCGCGTTCGAGGCGGTTCCGGGCGATGCTGCGCCGCCGCAGGAAGCCGGGCAGCCACGGCGTCGGCCGCCCCAGCGCCATCTGCCCGGAGATCAGCACGATCGCGATCGCCATCAGCGCCGAGAATCCGGGAATCCCGCTCAACGGCGACACCAGCAGCAGGCTCGGCACCAGGATCATCGGCCCGTAGCTGCGCTCGCCGAACACCGCCAGCAACTCGTCTCCGGAAACGCGCGCGCCCGCGCCCGCGCCGACCATGCGGTCGATCACTTCGGTCAGGGTCAGGGTGGTGCGGCGTCCCGGCATCTCGGCTCCCTCGGTCCAACCCAACGAAACCGCGGCGCCCGGCGTTCCCCCTCCGCCCTTGAAACCCACCCCTTCCCTGCCGATGTGCAGAGCGCGAAACCCGGCAGGAGGCGCGAAATGGCGGTCTCGGTGGTGATTCCCGCATACAACGCGGCGGCGTTCGTCGGCGAGGCGGTCGCCTCGGTGCTGGCCCAAACCCGCGACACCTTCGAGATCGTCGTCGTCGACGACGGCTCCACCGACGCCACCGCCGCCGTCGCGACCGCCAGCGGCGATCCGCGGATCCGCTGCGTCCGCCAGGAGAACCGCGGCATCGCCGCCGCGCGCCGCACCGGCACCGACCACGCGCGTCACGATCTGATCTGCTATCTCGACGCCGACGACCGCCTCACTCCCACCGCCCTCGCCACCCTCGAGGACGCTCTGCGCGCGCAGCCCGAGGCGGTGCTGGCCTATGCCGACAACGTCCGCATCGACCTCGCGGGCCGCCCGCTCACCCGCGAGGGCTCGCTGAAGGCGCGGGTGCGCGGCCTGCTGCCGCGCCGCCGCCGCCCGTCGGGCGACGTCACCGCCGCGTTCCTGCGCGAGAACCATCTCGTCAACGGCGGCGTCGCGGTGGTCCGCAAGGATGCGGTGATAGCCACCGAGTGCTGGCGCGAATCGTTCGAGGTTTCGGAGGATTGGGCGGCGTGGGTGCTGCTGTCCACCGCCGGGCGGTTCGTCCGCGTGCCGGGCTTCGTCGCTCTCGAATACCGCGTCGTCCCCGGCGGCAGCAGCCACACCTGGATGAGCAAGGCGGCGGGCTACGGCCGCACCGTCGAGCAGGTGTTCGCCGACCCGCGGATCGCCCTGTGCGTGCCCGCGCGGGAACGCGAGCGCCTGCGCCGCCTGCGCCTCGCGCACGCGCAGCTCTACATCGCCTCGCTCCACGTCAACCACGGCGACGTGCCCGGCTCGCGGGCGCCGTTCCTCGCCGCCCTGCGCCTCGCGCCGCTGCAACTGCCGCAGCTCGCCCTGCGCTATCTCGCGGTGCTCGCGGCGCACCGTCTCAACCGCGCCTGAAAGCAAGACGGCCCCGCCTCCGGGGGGAAGAGGCGGGGCCGTGCGCCGGGCCGCTCGGGCTTGCGGTCAAGCCGTGGAGGGCGGCGGGACCCGCGCGGAGCACGCGCGGGCCGGGGACCGTGGATCACGGGAGTACCGCGACGGGCGGACGAAAGTCAACGCCCATCTCTCCTGAAAGATATATTTCATACTACCCCCTACCCGCACGCGGGCAGCGGGGCGTTTTTCTCATCCGCCCAGGTCGATGCCGTACCACGCCAGCAGCCGCAGGAGCGGGTCGAACATCCCGGCGACGTACAGCAGCGCCAGCGCCGACCCGGCGGCGAAACCGATCACCGCGCACCGCATCCATCCGGGGGCGGGCGGCAGGTCGGGCTTGCGGAACAAACGGCGCGGACGGCGCACGCGGCGGGGACGAAATCCGGAGCGGTCGGCTCCGGTCGCGGCGTCGAGTCCATGAACGGTACAAGGCTTCGGCAACGGAGTCATGGCGTCCTCCTGGCTTTACCGATCCACTTCGTTAGTCTAGCACCATTCCCACGAAAGCAGACACTCCATTTGCTTTCTCTTAAGCATACCATGCTATGATCCTTCGCGCGCGGCACCTGCTCCGAAGGTGCGTATGGCAGGGGTGGGGACGCGTTGGAAAGGCCCTCGGGCGGAAAATTCGTGGTGGCGCTGGTGTTCGCGGTAGCGGTGCTGACCGGATTCGCCATGACCGCCGCGTATTTCGGGCTCGACGCCCTCAGAACCCGCGACCTGCGGCGCGCCGAAATCACCGCCCGGGATCTCGCCCAGGCGGTCGGCCTTTCGGTCGGCAACACCGTCGACAAGATCGACATTTCGCTGCTGACGGTGGCGGGCGAGATCGGCAACCTGCACCCCGACGACCCGCGATCCCACCGCGCGATTCGCTCCCTGATCGCGCGCCAGTTCGCGCTCGTCGGCGAATCCGAGGATTTCTCGGTCACCGACGCGGACGGCGTGGTGCGCTTCCACGGCGGCCCGAACCGCCAGGCGAAATTCTCGGTCGCCGACCGCGCCTACTTCCGTGCCCTGGCGGAAGGCCGGAGCGACCGCCTCGAGATCAGCCGCCCCCTGACCGCCCGGGTCTCGGGAGAGGAGGTCCTGGTCTTCGCCCGCGCCTACAAGACCACCGACGGCGGCTTCGGCGGCATCGTCGCGGTTCCGGTGAAGCTCTCCTATTTCCGCCAGATGATCGCGGGCTACGCCCTCGGCCCGCACGACCGCCTCGCGCTGATGGCGAACGACGCGACGCCGATCGTGACGGAACGCGGGACCGGCCCCCTCTCGCCCGCGCTGCATGCGGCTCTCGGCGCAGAGCGCGAGAGTGCGGTGTTTCGCGAAACCGTCGACGGCAAGGCCCACATCGTCGCCGTCCGCCGTCTCGGCGACAGCTCGCTTCGGGCCGTCTGCGCGATCACCGAAGCCGACTACCTCGCCGAGTGGCGGCGGCTACGGGTCGCCGCTCTCGGCGGCCTCGGCGCGTTCATCGCGTTCGTCGTGCTGGTCGCGCGCGAGCTCTACCGCGCCTGGACGCGGCAGCGCCGCCACGCCCTTGCCCTCGCCACCACCAACGCCCGGCTCGCCTCGGCGCTGCGCAAGGTGCGCGCCCTCGACGCGGCGCTGATCGCGGCGTGCGACGTCGGCGGGCTCGGCACGTTCACCCTCGACCTGCGCACCGGGATCTGGACCGCGTCGTCCGAGCAGGAGGGGCTGTTCGGCATCGATTCCGCATACCCCCACACCCGCAGCGGCTGGGATGCGCTGATCCACCCAGAAGACCTGCCGCGGGTGCGCGCCTACTTCGACGACCGCGACCGCCTCGGAAGCGCGGCGTTCGACATCGAGTTCCGCATCCACCGGCCGCGCGACGGTGCGTTGCGCTGGATTCACGGCGTCGGGCGGATCGAGCGGCACCACCGCGAGCCGGTGGTGGTCGGCGCGGTCAGGGACGTGACCGACGCCAAGGCGCATCACGAGCGCATCGAGTACCTCGCGCAGCACGACTCCCTCACCGACCTGCCCAACCGCACCCTGCTCGCCGACCGCATGCGTCAGGCGCTCGCCGCCCGGCGCGACGAACTCGTCGCGGTGTGCTACCTCGACCTCGACGGCTTCAAGCCGATCAACGATCTCTGGGGGCACGACGTCGGCGATCTGGTGCTGATGGAAGTGGCGCACCGGCTGATCGCCAACGCCCGCGCCGGAGACACGGTGGCGCGGATGGGCGGAGACGAGTTCGTGGTGCTGCTGTGCGGGCTCGCCGATACCGCCGAAATCGAGGGCATCGCCGCGCGCCTGCTGGACACCGTCGCCCGCCCCTACACGGTCGGCGACGACGCGGTGAGCGCCAGCGCGAGCATCGGCATCGCCGTCCACCGCCTCGGCCCGGCGATCGAGCCGGACGCCCTGATCCGCCAGGCGGACCAGGCGATGTACGAAGCCAAGCGCAAGGGCCGCAACCGCTTTCACGTCTTCGACCCGGAGCGCGACCGCAAGCTCCTCGCGCATCAGGCCCAGGCGTCGCGAATGGCGGCGGCGCTCGCGGAAGGAGAGTTCCGACTCCACTTCCAGCCGCGCGTCGATCTCAGGGGCGGCGCGGTGGACGGCGTCGAGGCGCTGCTGCGCTGGCAGCACCCGGAACGCGGCCTGCTGCCGCCCGCCGAGTTCCTGTCCGAGATCGAAAACTCCGACCTCGCGCCGCCGCTCGGCGAATGGATCCTGCGCGAGGCGTTGCGTCACCGGCAGGCGTGGCGCGAGCGCGGCCTCGATCTCACCGTCGCGGTCAACCTTTTCGGGCGGCACCTCCAGCAGCCCGATTTCGTCGCCCGGCTCGCGGCGATTCTCGCCGAGTTTCCGTCGCTGCCGCCCGCCGGACTGGAACTCGAGATCGTCGAAACCACGGTGATGCACGATCTCGGCGCGGCGGCGCGGCGGATGCTGGACTGCACCCGCCTCGGCGTGCGCTTCGCCCTCGACGACTTCGGCACCGGCTACGCCTCGCTCACCTATTTCCGCCGCCTGCCGGTCTCGCTTCTGAAGATCGACCGGTCGTTCGTCGCCGACATCCTCGACGACGCCGAGGATCAGGCGCTGGTGCGGAGCATCGTCGCGATGGCGCGCAGCTTCGGCCGCGTCACCGTCGCCGAAGGCGTCGAAACCCTTGAGCACGGCCTGCCGCTGCTGCGCTACGGCTGCGATTTCGCCCAGGGCTTCGGCATCGCCCGGCCGATGCCCGGCGACGAGATCGAACCCTGGGCCGCGGCCTGGCGCATGCCCGAGGCCTGGACCGTCACGGTGTCCTGAGACCGGAGCCTCCGCGGCGGGAGGATCACTCGGCGGGAGGCAGCACCACCTCGACGCCCTGCTCCCGCAGCTGCGCGCGGATTTCCGGCGGCGGCGGGCGATCCGAGATCACCATCGAGAGCCGCCCCCAACTGCACAGGAACACCGGCGCGGTGGCCTCGAACTTGCGGTGGTCGATGACGAGCACGACGCGATCCGCGATGCTCATCAGCGTCTGCTTGACCAGGCGTTCGGTGTCGGCGGAGGCGTAGATGCCGCGCGCGTCGACCGCCGCCGCACCGAGGTAGAACGTCCGCACGCGCAGGCGGCTCGCGGTCTCGACGGTGACCGACCCCACGAACGCGCAACTCGGCCGGTAGACGTCGCCCCCCAGACCGATGGTCTTCGTCGACGGCAGGCCGAGGAGATGGTCGATGGCCGGAATCGAATGGGTGACGACGGTGCCGTCGAACATCCGCGGCAGCGCGCGGACGACTTCGAGGGCCGTGGTTCCGGCGTCCACGGCGATCACGTCGCCGTGACGGATGTCCGCGACGGCGAGCCGTCCGACCGCCATCTTCGCCGCCTGGGCGGCCTCGGCGCGATCCCGGTACTCGGCGGCGGGCAGCCCGGTGCCGCCGTCCAGGGTCGGAAGCTTCAACGCCCCCCGCAGGGCGACGACGCGTCCCTCGCGATGAAGGCGGCGGGCGTCGCGGCGCACCGTCATCTCCGAAACCCCGAGGCGCCGCGCGAGGTCGTCGATACCGATGTACCCGGCCGACTGGAGGCACTCCACGATCGCCTGCCGCCGCCGCGGCGCATCCCGATAGCGCAAGGTCTGCGCCGCCGTCGGGACCTCGTCGCCGTCCGTTTCCCCGGTCATCTTTTCCGTCCGCGTTCCGAAGGTTGATAGCGTCTTTCGATAATCTAACAACATTTGAACGGAAAAATAGACAAAATCTTGAGAGATTCCCGCCGGCTACCCACCCAGGCGGGCGATTTTCCAGCGCGTCGTCACCACCAGAGGCGCGCCGGGAGAGACCGGAAACGGCTGGGTGTTCACGCCGTTGGGCGGGCCGGACAACGGCTCGACGCAGGCCGCGTCGGGCTGCTTGTCGTACACCACCATCGCATGGGCGGGGGACGACATGTCGAGGCGCAGCCGGTCCGGCCAGACGAGGCGGGCCGACATCGGACCGACGAAGCCGAAGCAGTCGTCCCACGGGCCGGGGCGCGGCGCGATCCGCCGCCCGGTGGGAAGCTCGTCGTCGCCGGGCTCTTCCTGCCAGTCGGCGGAGAACGCCACAGCCAGCTTCTCCGCGGCGGGACCGGCGTCGTCACCCAGCCACTTGCGGAACCACGGATGCCAGCCCGCCGCCGCGGGGAAGCTGTCCCGCTCGGCGGCGACCGAGAGCGAGATCGTCAGCGTGTCGCTCCGGAGCTCGAACCGCTGCGTCGCCACGCCGGGCCACGGCCAGGGATCGCCGAGGTCGACGGCGCATTCGGCGGCCTCCGGGGAGGTCTCGACGATCCGCCACGGGCCGAAGCAGGCCATGCCGTGCAGCGCGTGCGGCGGCTTGTTGACGGGCAGGCGGTAGTCCGCGCCGCCGCAGCGGAGGCGGCCGCCCGCCATCCGCCCGACCCACGGGATCATCGGAAAGCAACCGTACTGGAACGCCCGGCGCTGCGGCATCCACGGCCGCAGGAGTTCGAAGCCGAACGCGGTCAGCGAGGTCATGCGGCAACCGTCCTCGGGGTGGATCGTCACCGCCAGATCGGCGTTGCGCAGCACGATCCGCGGCCCGCGCGGACCCGGCCACGGCGCATCGAACGCCGCACGCACGGCAAGGTAGGGGGAAAGCTCGGAAACCGCCATCATCGGACCTCCTCGGAAGACGGATGCGCGGGATCGGCGCGGTCGCTCCCGATCATCCACACGCAGACGAACGAAATCGCCGCAATCACCGCCAGATAGGCCGCCACGTACCACGGCCGGCCGCCGCCCAGGGTCAGAAGCGTCGACGCGATCAGCGGCGTCAGGCCGCCGAGGATCGCCGAGAACTGATAGGCGAAGGACAGCCCGGTGTAGCGCACGCCGGTGCCGAACATCCGCGCGAACATCGTCGGCTGGACCGCGAACATCGTCGTCGGCCCGAGATTGTAGGCGACCACGAACGCCGCCCAGATCGGCCAGACCTCGCGGGTGTCGAGCAGGCCGAAGAACGGAAACACGAAGATCGCGCAGAACGCCGCCCCGACGAGATAGAGGGGGCGCTGCCCGAGCCGGTCGGACAGCCAGCCGACCACCGGACAGACGAGGATGCCGATCGCGGACCCCGCGAGCATGCCGGTGAGCGCGGTCTCCCGGTCGAAGTGCAGTTCCACCACCAGATAGGCGATACTGAACGCGTTGATCACGTTCGACGCCACGGTTTCCGCCAGCCGCGCGCCGAACGCGAGGACGATGTTGCGGCGGTAGCCGCGGAACAGCTCGACGATCGGCAGCGGGCGATCCGGCTCCGCCGCGTCGGCTTCGGCGGTCGCGGCGCGGAAGTCGCAGGTTTCCTCGACATGGACGCGGATGTAGAGGCCGACGAACAGCATCAGCAGCGAGGCGAGGAACGGCAGCCGCCAGCCCCAGCTCAGGAACTGCTCCTCGGTGAGCAGCGCGTTGCACAGCGCGAAACTGCCGGTGGCGAGCATGATCCCCGCCGATGCCGCGGTCTGCGGCAGCGAGCCGAGGAACCCCCGGCGGCTCTGCGGCGCGGATTCGATCGTCATCAGCGCCGCGCCGCCGTACTCGCCGCCGAGGCCGAAGCCCTGAAGCAGCCGCAGCAGCGCGAGCAGGACCGGCGCGGCGACGCCGATCTCCGCGTAGGTCGGCAGCAGGCCGATCAGGAAGGTCGAGGTGCCGATGATCGCGGCCGTCCAGATCAGCGTCGCCTTGCGGCCGATGCGGTCGCCGAAATGGCCGAAGACGATGCCGCCGAGCGGCCGCGTGAGGAAGCCGACGCCGAAGGTCGCGAAGGCGGCGATCATCCCCATCGTCGGGTCCGATCCGGGGAAGAACAGCTTGCCGAAGACGATCCCGGAGGCCGTCCCGAACAGGAAGAAATCGTACCACTCCAGCAGCGCGCCGGCGAAACTGGCGATCACCACCTTGCGCATCGGCGCGCCGGTGAGGCCGTCCGCCGTATCCCGATCAACCTTGCTCATCTACGGAAACTCCCTCCGGACGATTGCGAGAGGGACGATGGCCGCGTCGGCGGCCATCCTCCTGCAGACGTTAGGCCTCCGACCGCTCCGATCCCGCGGCGGGGGCCAGGGGAACCACCACGGCGGCGGCGTCCCGCGCGCCCAACCCCGCCGCCCGCGCGAGCGAGAAGGCCGAGAGGGCGGCGGCCGCCACCGGGGTCGGCACGCCCCAGGTCGCCGCCATGTTGACCGACAGCCGCAGATCCTTCGCCGCCAGATCGACGGCGAAGCGCGGGGCGAAATCGCCGCCCGCGATCAGCCCCTGGCGGATATCCGCCTGGGTCGACCACGCGCCGGTGGTGCGCAGGGCGGCGGTATAGGTTTCGGCGTCGATGCCGGCGGCGCGGGCGAGCACGTAGCCCTCGGCGAGAACCGCGAGATTGGTCATGCCGATCAGGTTGGAGATCAGCTTGAACATCGTCGCGCCTTCGACCGAGCCCATGTCGTAGATGCCGTTCGACATCCGCTCCAGCACCGGCCGCAGCCGCGCCTTGGCCGCCGCGTCGCCGCCGACGAACACCGGAATCTCGCCTTTTTCCGCGAGCGCCGGGGTCTTGCCGAGGGTGCAGGCGACGAACGCCGCCTTGCCGTCGGCGGCGACGCGGTCGGCGAGCCGCCGCGACGTCGCCGGATCGACGGTCGAGAGATCGACGGCGATCGCGCCGGGGGCGAGGAAGCGGGCGTGCGCGGTCCAGAATTCCTCGACGATCTCGGGGGTCGGCAGGCAGGAGAACACCACCGGCGCACCCGCCACCGCCGCGGCGGCATCCGGCGCGGCGACCGCGCCGCAAGCCACCGCCCGTTCGATCGCGGCGGCCGACAGATCGTGGACGCGAACCGTCCAGGGGCCGCCCGCGAGGCGGCGGACCACCGCTCCTCCCATCGTGCCGAGGCCGACGAAGGCGACGCTCTCGGGTTTCGTACCGGTGGTCATGCTGCGGACTCCTTGATCGCGATGCGGGACAGAACCGAGGCGTCCTCGGCGTCGACGTTGACGCCGATCGGCTCCCAACGGATCGCCGCGCAGGTGACGAAGCCGACGAACGGCACCAGGGCGAGCCAGTAGAACGCATCGGTGCCGAGGGTCTGCCAAACGATCGGCCAGAAGATCAGACCCGCGATCGCGCCGGTGCGCATGATCGCGCGGGCGAAGCCGACCCCGGCGGGACGGATCGACGGCGGATAGGAGAGCGTCGCGATGGTCATGCCGAGTCCGCCCGGCCCCGCCGAGTGGAAGAAGATGATCAGGCCGAGCAGAACCAGCGCGAGCCACGGGTCGGACTTGCCGAGATAGCCGAGCACCAGCAGGCAGGCGACCACCAGGCCGAAGCCGATCATCGACTGGCGGCGCGCGCCGAAGCGGCGGACGATGATCGAGCCGATCGCTCCGCCGGTGACGCCGCAGAGGATGTTGACCGCCGCCGATCCGGCGAGCGCGCCGGTCAGGCCGCCGGCGAGGATTCCGGCGAGGGTGAGCGGCAGATAGACGCCCACCGCGTTGTACTGCCAGGCCTGCATCGTCGCGACGATGCAGCCGAGGACGGTGCGCCGGAAATAGTCGCCGCGGAACAGCACGCCGTAGGCGCCCTGCAGGCGGACCGGAGTTTCCTCCTCGCGCCGCGCGTCGGCGGCCACCGTGGCGTCGATGCCGTAGCGGCTCTTGAGGATCCGGCAGGCTTCCTCGAAGCGGGAGGCGCGCGCCGCCCACATCGCGGATTCGCCGATGAACGCATAGCGCAGGATCATCACCGCCACCGCGAAGCCCGCGCCGATGAAGATGCCGTAGCGCCAGAGCGCGGCGTCCGCGACCTCGGCGAAGTGCAGCGGCAGCAGCACGAGGTAGACGACCGTGGTGGAGATGTACCACCCCATCTGCCAGAGGTTGACCGAGGTGCCGGATTTCTTCGACGACGCGCCGCGCAGCTCGGCCACCGCGCTGGTGGCGAGGGGGAAGTCGATGCCGAGCCCGATGCCCATGACGATACGGCAGACCAGTAGCCAGCCGATGCTCGGCGCGAACGCGACCGCGGCGGCGCCGAGCGTGCACAGCCCCATGCCGAAGAGGAAGGCGCGCTTCTGCCCCATCGCGTTGATCACGCGGTTCGCGAGCAGGCCGCCGATCAGCGCGGCGACGAGCACCGACGCGTTGACGGTGGCGGCGAGGCCGGGCGAAATTCCGAACTGGGCGGCGATGAACTTGTTGCCGAAGCCGATCATCGTCGCCTGATAGGCGTCGATGAGAATGCCGCCGAGCGCGATCAGCGTGACGCCGACGCCGGAGCGGATCGCCGGATGGGCGTTGACCAGGTCGATCACGTCCTGGGGGTGGCGGATCACATATGCAGTCTCTGAAGTCCTCATGGCATGCCCCTGCTGAGAGCCGAAACCTTGGGAAAGAGGCGGACCGGCCCGGAGCGCCGCGGGCGTTCCGGGCGCGCCGCCGTCAGGCACCGAACTTGACGAGCACCTTGATCGAAGCCGGATCCCTGGCGCGCGCGTAGGCCTCGGGCGCGCGGTCGACCGGGAACACGTCGGTGATCAGGTCCGAGGTGTCGAACCGACCGTCGGTCAGCCAGCCGATCACCGCGTCGAAGTCCCCGGGGACGTACATGCCGGAGCTGATCAGGTCGCGCTCGAAGCGCTGCATGCTCGGCAGCGGGATTTCCCGCGGCCCGGTCGGCACGCCCATGCAGACCACCGTGCCGCCCGCCACCACGCGGGTGCAGGCGTCGGTGAGGGTCGCCTGGGCGGCGACTACGTCGATCACGCCGGTGAAGGTTTCGGCGGACGCCAGCTCGCCGGGCGCGAACGTCCGGCGGGCGCCGAGCTTCCGCGCGAGGTCGCGCTTGCGCGCGTCGGGCTCGACCACCGTGATCGCGCCCGCCCCCATGATCCGGAGCGCCTGAACGATCGACAGGCCGATGGTTCCGGCGCCGATCACCAGCACGTCCTCGCGCGCCGCCTCGGGCATGCGGCCGACGCAGTGGTGGGCGCAGGCGGCGGGCTCGGCGAACGCGAGAACGTCGAGCGGCAGCGACTTCGGCGCGACGTGGACGTTGCGCGCGGGCACCACGTGCGACGACCGCCCGAAACCGGGCGCGCGGAACCCGGCGACCTGGGGCGGCTCGCAGAGATTGAAGCGCCCGGCGCGGCAGGCGCGGCAGGACATGCACGCCATGATCGGGTCGACCACCGCATGGTCGCCGACCGCGATCCCGGCGACGTTCGCGCCGATCTCGGTCACGACCGCCGAGATCTCATGGCCGGTGACCATCGGCGGCTTGGCGAACGGGTGCCCGCCCGCAAGGACGTGCTGCTCGGACCCGCAGATGCCGAGATAGGCCGGCGCGATCCGCACCTCGCCGGGTGCGAGCGGCGCGGGTGCGACCGCGACCGTCTCGACCTCGACCACGCCGATGTCGGAGAACACGATCTGTTTGACTTCCATACTCTCCTCCCATGACAGATTTTTCTGTTTTTTTGTGGCGTCGGAATCCCGGCGCGGTCAGCGTTTCGCCATCGCCTCGTCCACGATTTCGCCCAGCCGTTGCAGGCGCGGCACCGAGATGTCCCGCAGCATCGCGCGGGGATCCTCGGCGCCGACCACCGCGGCCCACACCGCACGCCCGGCGAGGAAGCCCGACGCCCCCGCCGCCGTCGCGATACGGACGGCGCGGCAGAACAGCTCGGCGGGAACCCCCGAGGACAGGATCACCCACGGCATCGCGATCGCCTCGCCGAGGCGTTGCGCCGCCGCGGCGAGTTCGCGCGCCGGGCCCTGCCCGCCGAGCGGCATCTCGGCCTTGTAGAGGTCGGCGCCGGAGTCGCCGAGTTCGCGCGCGGCGGCGAGGATCGCGGCCTCGCGGTCGAACGACCAGCCGCGGCGCGGCGGCCGGACCACCGGTTCGATGATGCTGACGAGCCCGGCGGAGCGGCAGCGCGCGACGAATTCGGCGACCATCGCCCGGCGCTCGTCGGGAGATTCGTCGGCGCGCCAGAGGACCAGCAGCTTCATCGCCTTCGCCCCGGCGGCGCGCATCGCCGCGGGATCGACGGCGCGATCGATGCCGACGGCGTCCACCGGAATGCCGTTGCCGGGAAGGAAGTCGTCGGCGGCGGCGATCAGCCCGCACCCGGCGGCGAGCGCGCCGCGCTCCAGGATCGCGTCGAGGCAGAACTGCCGGTCGGCGAGGAGCGCCGAGGCATAGGGCGACAGGACCTCGGCGGCGGCGACCTTGAACTCGGTCAGAACCGCGTCGGCGACGGGCGTCTTCGCCCCCGCCGCCGCGAACATCAGGCGCAGGGCCTCTCGCTGATCGACGGCGACCATCGCGAAGCCGCCGGACGGCCGGGCGATATCGGCCAGGGTACACGCGTGCGTAGATTTGCTCACCACTTGCTCCTTGAAAGAAATCCGCTTTCGGGTTCAGACGTCGGCCCCGAGGCGGCGCCGCAGTTCGTCGAGATCCGGCACCGCGCTGCGGCCGTCGAGCCCGCGGCACGACAGCGCCGCCGTGGCGTTCGCCTGCTTGAGCGCGTCGGCCCAGCCGCAGCCGCGCACGACCGCGGACAGCAGCGCGCCGTGGAAGACGTCGCCGGCGCCGAGCGAGGACTTGAAGAGAACCTCGCGGAACGCCGGACCCGCGACCTCTCCCGCGGCCTCGCCCGGGCGGAAGCGGTCGCTCCACCAGGCGGCCGAGCCGTTGCCGCCGTCGGTCGCGACGACCGCGCGCGCGCCGAGCGCGAGCGCCTGCCGCGCCGCCGCGGCGACGCCGTCCGGAGTGCAGGGCCGGGAGAAGGTCCGCGCCAGCGACTGGGCGGTCGGCACGTAGAGGTCGAGGATCGAGGGATCGAGGTCCGCCACCGGATTGCCCGCGTCGACGGACAGGCGCGGACGCGCCTCCGGCGGCAACCCGCGCAGGAACGCGGCGGCGGGGGCGAAGCCGAGATGATCGGTGTGCAGCCACTCGGCGCGGGCGATCAGCTCCGCCGCGCGCGGATGCAGCCGTTCGACCGGCGGCAGCGGCGGCACCTCAAGTGTGGAAATCGCGCGGGACGCGGTCTCCCGCGAGACGACGACGCAGGACGCCTGGGTGCGGACCGCGGCGTCGCGCAGCACCGCCGAAACGTCGACGCCCTCGTCCTGCAACAGGCGGATCGCCTGCTCGCCCGATGCATCCGCGCCGACCCGGCCGACGAACGCCACCGGAACCCCCTGGCGCGCCAAAACCACCGCCGCCGTGGCGGCCGGTCCACCGCCTGCGATGATCACGTCCTCGGCGACGACGCGCTCGTCGGCCGCCGCATATCGTTCAACCAACGCGATGGCGTCGACGGTCACGACGCCCATACAGACCACCCGCGGCAACCCGGTCATCCGTCGCTCCTCAGATTCGCTGCCCCATCCAGGGTTGTTACGCAAATGGTGTGATAATGAACATTATATGTCAAATTCTTTCCAAAAAATGTTGATCGGACACTTCCTGCGGGGACACCGCCCTCACCGGGGCCGCCGCACGGCGGCCCGGCGCTACGCCTGCGGCTGTCCGTTGAAATTTCAGGAGGAGATACCCGAAAATCGCCCGGAACGCCGGGGGCCGGAGCGTCTTCGACCGCCGGTCGCGAACCGGTGCGAAGCGCCCTGGCCGGAGACCTCGCCGCCGCGCATGCGCGAGCGACTCCGGCCGAACGAATAATGTTGTTAATTTAACAACTTTTCATTTCACATGCGCGAAGCCCCGGGAGACCGAGGGTCTCCCGGGGCGCGGCGCATGCCGGGCTCCCGCAGGCGGGCGCGAGGGGGAGATCCGCTCCCGCCGCGCCGGGGGGCGTCACCGGTGTTCGGCGGGAGCCTCGCGGCGCGCCTTGCCGACGAACAGGGCGTTGAACCGCCCGGGGGAGGTGAGGGTGAGCGGGTCCAGAAGCGCCTCGGCGCGCTCGGCCGACAGCAGCCCGGTCTCGACCGCCACGTCCTTGACGCTCTTGCCCTCGCGCTCGGCCTGCTTCGCCAGTTTCGAGGCCGTCGGATAGTCGATCTCGGTGGCGATCGCGGTCGACAGGGCGAGCGACCGTTCCGCGTTGGCGCGGCAGACCTCGCGATTGACGGCAAGATCGCGGATGCACTTCTCCGCCATCAGCGGCAGGCAGGCGGTGAGCAGCGTCGTCGACTCGGCGAGGCAATGCAGGATCAGGGATTCCCAGACGTTGAGGTCGAGTTCGCCCTCGCACGCCCGCGAAACGCTCACGTCGTTGCCGAGCACCCGGAAGTAGACCTGCATCGCCATTTCCGGCATCACCGGGTTGACCTTGCCCGGCATGATCGACGACCCCGGCTGGACCGCCGGCAGCCGCAGCTCCGACAGCCCCGCCCGCGGCCCGGACGACACGATCCGGAGATCAGACGCGAGCTTGTTCAGATGCGTCGCGGTGATCTTCAGCACCGCCGACACCGAGATCCAGAAGTCCGCGTTCTGCAACCCGTCGAACAGGTTGGATTCGAGACCGACGGGCAGTCCGGTTTCCTCCCGCAGCGCCGCCACCAGCGCATCCCCGTAGCCGGGGAAGGTGCCGAAGCCGGTGCCGATCGCGGTCGCGCCCATCGGCAGTTCGAGACAGTGCGGACGGAGTTCGCCGATCGCCGCCGCGGCCCGCTCGAACGCGCCGCGATAGCCGCTGAGCTGCTGCCCGAGGGTGATCGGCAGGGCGTCCTGAAGACAGGTGCGCCCCACCTTCACCACGTCGGCGAACGCCTCCTCCTTGCGCCGCAGCTCCGCGGCGAAACCGGCCACCGCCGTTTGCAGATGCCCGAGCAACCCGTGCATCGTCAGTTTCATCGCCGACGGGATCACGTCGTTGGTCGACTGCCCCATGTTGACGTGGGTATTGGGGTGGACGGCGTCGTAGCCCTTGGCGCCGGTCAGGAGTTCGTTGGCGCGGTTGGCGAGCACCTCGTTGACGTTCATGTTGGTCGGCGTGCCGCCGCCGCCCTGGTAGATGTCGACCGGGAACTCCGCCGGATCGGGCGCCGCCAGAACCGCTTCGGCGGCGCGGCAGATGGCGCGGCAGACATCCGCGTCGAGCGCGCCGATGCGGCAGTTGGCGAGCGCCGCCGCCTTCTTGAGCGTCACGATGCTGGCGACGTAGCCGGGAATGTCGGCCACGGTGGTGTTCGAGATCGCGAAGTTCTCCAGCGCCCGCTGCGTCTGAATGCCGTAGTAGACGTCGTCTTCGAGTTGCCGAGAACCGAGCGCGTCGCTCTCTGTACGCATGGGATTCGCCTTTTCGTCAGGATCCGGAGGGAAGGAGCTCAGAACGGGCCGTAGCCGATCGACACCGCGGTCGCGACGAGCGCCATCGCGGCGACGAACAGCAGCGCGAACAGCGGCGCGAAGAACCTGAGCCATTTGAGGTAGGGCAGCCCGGCGACGGACAGCACCGCGATCAGCGCGCCGTTGGTCGGGAAGATGAAGTTCGACATGCCGTCGCCGAGCTGCGAGGCGAGAATCGCCACCTGACGGTGGACGCCCATGAGATCGGCGAGCGGCACGATGATCGGCATGGTGATGGTGGCCTGGCCGCTTCCCGAGGGAATCAGGAAGTTGATCACCGTCTGCACGCAGAAGATCAGCATCGCGCTGGCGTGCACCCCCACGCCCTCGACCATCCCGGCGAGGAAGTGGATGACCGTGTCGATCACCTTCGCGTCGTCCATGACGCGGAGAATCGCCTGCGCGAAGAAGATCACCAGGGCCGCGACCAGCAGTTCCGACATCCCCTGGGAGAACATGTGGCAGATCCGGTTCGGCGTGGCGCCGTAGGCGAGGCCGACGAGAACCGCCATCGCGATGAACGTCGCCGACATCTCCGCGAACGAGAACTGGCGGAAGATGGTGCCGTAGAGCAGGAACGCGAACATCGCCAGGAACACCACGGCGGCGCGGACGAGCGCCGGGGTCATGCGGAATTCGAGGTCGGAGATCTCCTCGAAGCGCACCTCCATGCCGTAGACCACCGAGCGCGTCGGGTCGGCCTTCACGCGCCGCGCGTAGGCGTAGATGAAGATCAACCCGATCACCAGCAGGGTCAGGAAGGTGGCGAGGCGGAAGAGGATGCCCGAATACAGGGGAAGCTCGGCAATGTTCTGCGAAATCGCGGTGAAGAACGGGTTGGTCATCCCCGCGCCGAGGCCGGAGCACGCCGCCACCAGCACCACCGCGGTGCCGACGATGACGTCGTAGCCGAAGCGCAGGTAGAGCGGCACCACCAGCGGAACCAGCACGATCATCAGCTCGTACATGCCGGTGAGCGAGGCGAGCGTGCCGAACGCCAGCATGATGATGAAGGTCATCGGCAGGAAGTGGACGTTCCGGAGCTTGCTCGCGAGGAGTTTGATCGACGCTTCGAGAAGGCCGATGTGCTTGATCACGCCGAACGCCCCGGCGACGAACAGCACCATCGCCATCAGACCGCTGGCCGCCTTGAACCCGGCGAAGAAGGAGAGGAAGAAGTCGGAAACGCCGACGTAGCGCTTGTCGACGTAATGGAAGGAGTTGGGGTCGACCAGGGTCCGCCCGTTCACCACCGTGCGCTCGAACACGCCGCTGGGGATGAAATTCGCGGCAATGCATACGATGAGGAGAATCATGACCAGCATGTAGAACGGATGCTGGTCCAATTTTCTATTCTCGGACTCCGTGCGGGATTCAGATGCGTTGCTCACACCTTTACCGGGCAATTCCGTCAAATGTTCGCTTTCGCTTTCCATGACATAACTCCCTGTTCCGTTCCACGTGATATGATTTGAGTTTCTTCATGGAATCACCTTGCGGCCCTTGCATTCGGGAGTCATGCTGAATAAGCAAAACTAATGTTCGCCATCTCCCGCCCCCGCCGGATGGGGGAGAGCCGGAGTCGGGACACCCCGCCGCGCACGCCGGAAAGGACCAACGCCCCATGCCGCACAGATCCCGTGGCGGTCTTCCGCCTTCGCAGGTGTTCGGCAGCATCATCGAATCGTTTCTCGCCGCCTGCGAATGCGGCAGCTTCACGCAGGCGGCGAAGATGCTGGGGATTTCCCAGTCGGCGGTGTCCCAGAACGTTCAGAAGCTGGAGGAGCGGATCGGCCTGCCCCTGTTCGACCGCGACGTCCGGCCGATCGCGCCGAGGCCGGAGGCGACCCTGCTGCGCGACCGGCTGCGCCATCACTGTGCGGAAATCGAGAACGTCATCGACATGATCCGGGAAAGCCGCGCGATCAAACGGGTCATCCGCATCGGGATCGTCGATTCGCTATCGGAAAAGCTGGCTCCGGGGCTGGTCCGGCACCTTCACGACTACGCCGGGCAGATCTCGATCATGTCGGGAATCGCGCCGAGCATCGGCGGCGACCTGATCCACCGCGACGTCGACATCATCGTCAGCAGCGACCCGATGGCCAACGTGGATGGCCTGCGCCGCCATTTTCTCCTGCGGGAGCCGAGTCTGCTGATTCTCCCCAAGGCGGCGCCGCTGTCGTCGCTCAGGAGCCCGACCTGGCGGCAACTCGCCGAGGCCGACCTGCCGCTGATCCGGTACTCGCGGCGGTCCGCGTCCGGGCGCATGGTCGACGCGCATCTGACGCGCCTGCGGCTGCACATGCCGTTTTCGATCGAGGCGGACACCACGCGGGTGATGCTGGAACTGGTGCGGGACGGCGCGGGCTGGGCGCTCTCGACGCCGATCTGCCTGCTGCAGGGGCGCGACCTGTTGCCGGAGTTGGTGCTCGGCGAGACCCCGCGTCCGCAGTTCCAGCGGGAGATCTTTCTGATCGCGCGCCAGGAAGAGCCGGAGTCCCTGGTCGACAAGGTGCTCCACGCCTGCCGCACCCTCCTGATCGAGGAGATCGTGCCGGAGATCGACGGGCTGCTGCCGCAGTTCGCCGGGCAGTTGGTCTGCCGCGGCGGCGACTGACCCCGCGCGCGGACTCTTCCCCCGGAAACGACGAAACCCACCGCTTTAGGCGGTGGGTTTCGATGGTGGAGCCGAGGGGAATCGAACCCCTGACCTCTTGAATGCCATTCAAGCGCTCTCCCATCTGAGCTACGGCCCCGAACCTTCGCTCCGCCGGTTTCTCGCGTCCCCGGCGGTGCATGGGAGGCGGCAAGTTAGTCCGGGATTTTTCCCTCCGCAAGCAAAAAATGCGGGGTCGGCGAAAAGCCCGAAAAATCCCGAAATCCGCCGTCCTCAGTCGTCGTCTTCCGGCCCCAGGTGGTCGATCACCTCGGCCATGTCGTCGTCCTCGGCGAGGTCGTCGGCATCCTCGATCAAGGCCTCGTCGGTCTCGTCGTCTTCGACCTCGATGTCGACGTCGTCGAGCGCGTCGTCGTCACCCGCGACCGGCGCAGCCTTCGGCTTGGCCTCCGCGACGGCGTGCACCGGCGCCTTCTTCATCCCCCGTCGCGCCTTGCTCACCGCGTCGGGCGCGTTCTCGCTGCCGCACTTCGGGCAGACGATCGGCGTCTTCTGCATGTCGTAGAACCGCGTGCCGCAGTTCAAGCAGGTTCGCTTGGTTCCCCATTCCGGCTTCGTCACGAATCACCCTCCTTCACGGCGCCTCGCTCCGGTCCGCGCGGGAGTCCGGCGGCCGGAAGGCGCATTTGCCACGAAGCGAATTACCTGTCAAAGCGTTTTCTCGCGGTGCGCGAAGCGCAGCCCCTCGAATCCCCATTACCATGGATGCCGCGCCGCGCGGAAGAGCTTCGCGCCGAGAGTGTCGCGCCCGGTCCGCAAATATGCTACCACCGCCGCGAATGCCCCAGATCACGGATGCCGCGATGACCCACGACGCCCCCGCCGATGCGCACCAGCCGCTGTCCGCCCGCCGCGCCGGGCCGCTTTCGGGCGCCGCCCGGGTTCCCGGCGACAAGTCGATCTCCCACCGCGCGCTGATGATGGGGGCGCTGGCGATCGGCCGCACCACCGTCGAAGGCCTGCTCGAAGGCGAGGACGTGCTGCGCACCGCCGAAGCGATGCGGCAGATGGGCGCGACCGTGGCCCGGAGCGCGGACGGCGTCTGGACGATCGACGGCGTCGGCGTCGGCGGCCTCGCCGAACCGGCGGAGGTGATCGACATGGGCAACGCCGGAACCGGCGCGCGCCTCGTCATGGGCCTGGTCGCCACCCACCCGATCGCCGCCTGCTTCACCGGCGACGCCAGCCTGCGTAGCCGCCCGATGAAGCGGGTGATCGCGCCGCTCACCCTCTTCGGCGCGTCGTTCCTGGCGCGCGAGGGCGACCGCCTGCCGCTCGCGATGCGCGGCAACGGCGCCGCAGCGCCGGTCCGCTACACCGTGCCGGTGGCCTCGGCGCAGGTGAAGTCGGCGGTGCTGCTGGCGGGGCTCAACGTGCCGGGCGTCACCACCGTGATCGAGCCGGTGCCGACCCGCGACCACACCGAGCGGATGCTCAGGGGCTTCGGCGCGGAGCTTTCCGTCGAAACCGGCGAAGACGGCGCGCGCACCATCTCCCTGGTCGGCCAGCCGCAGCTCAGGCCCTGCCGCCTCGCGGTGCCCGCCGACCCCTCCTCCGCCGCGTTTCCGGCGGTGGCGGCGCTGATCGTGCCGGGGTCGGAGATCGTGCTCGAAAACGTCGGCACCAATCCGCTGCGCTTCGGCCTGTTCGAGACGCTGCGGGAAATGGGCGCGGAGATCGCCCTCGAAAACCCGCGCGAGGTCGCGGGCGAGCCGGTCGCCGACCTGCGCGTCAAGGCCTCGGCGCTCGCGGGCGTGACGGTGCCGCCGCAGCGCGCGCCGTCGATGATCGACGAATACCCGGTGCTCGCGGTCGCCGCCGCGTACGCCGCGGGCGAAACCCGGATGCGCGGACTCGCCGAGCTGCGGGTCAAGGAGAGCAACCGCTTCGACGCGGTGGTGAACGGCCTCGCCGCCTGCGGCGCGACGGTGCGCGCCGAGGGCGACGACATCGTCGTGACCGGCACCGGCGCGCCGCCGCGCGGCGGCGCGACGATCGCGGCCAACCTCGACCACCGCATCGCGATGGCGTTCCTGGTGCTGGGGCTGGCGAGCGCCGAGCCGGTACGGATCGACGACGTGCGCGCCGTCGACACCTCGTTCCCGGGCTTCGCCGGCCTGATGACCCGCCTCGGAGCCGACCTCTCATGATCATCGCCATCGACGGCCCGGCGGGCGCGGGCAAGGGCACCCTCGCCCGCCGCCTCGCCGCCGCGTTCCGCTTCGCCTACCTCGACACCGGCGCGCTCTACCGCGCCGTCGGCGTCGCCGTGCTCGACGCGGGCGGCGACCCCGCCGACCCCGCCGCCGCCGAGGCCGCCGCCCGCGCGCTCGGCCTCGACCTCATCGAGTCGCCCCGCCTGCGCACCGAGGCGGCGGGCGAGGCCGCCTCCAAGGTCGCGGCGATCCCCGCGGTGCGGGCGGCGCTGCTGGAGTTCCAGCGCGGGTTCGCCGCCGCCCCGCCAAGCCCTTGCGTCGGCGCGGTTCTCGACGGCCGCGACATCGGTACCGTGGTGTGCCCGGGGGCCGACCTCAAGCTCTTCGTCACCGCCTCCGCGGAGGAGCGCGCGCGGCGGCGCACCTTGGAGTTGCGGGCCAAGGGCATCGACGCTATACAGGAGCGCGTTCTCGCGGACATGCTCGCCCGCGACGAACGTGATCGCGACCGCAAGGTGGCCCCCCTCGCCCCGGCAAAAGACGCCGTGGTCCTGGACACCACCGCGATGGACGCCGATATGGTCTTCGACCGAGCGGCCGTCCTGGTCCGGGAGAGGACCGTCGCCGGTTGAAGTAGTAGAGTACCCTGGAGCCGACCACCGCACGGCGCATCCGCGTCTGCGGCGGTTTTTGTTGCAACATGGTCGCGCACGCGGCAAGACCGCCGGAAAAACCGGCTGGCCCGGATAGCGACACGAGAAAGGAATACGTTCGGCATGACCGAAACTGGAATGATCCCCGCCGCGAACGAAGACTTCGCCGCCCTTCTCGAAGAATCGTTCGCGCAGAACGCGAGCCTCGAAGGCTCGGTTCTCACCGGACGCATCGTCAGCATCAACAACGACTTCGCCCTGGTGGACGTCGGCCTCAAATCCGAAGGCCGCGTGCCGCTGAAGGAATTCGGCCACAAGGCCGAGATCAAGATCGGCGACACCATCGAGGTGTTCGTCGACCGCTACGAGGACCGCGAAGGCCTCGTCGTGCTCTCGCGCGAGAAGGCGCGCCGCGAGGAATCGTGGAACGAGCTCGAGAAGGCGTTCGAAGGCAACCAGCGCGTCAACGGCGTGATCTTCGGCCGCGTCAAGGGCGGCTTCACCGTCGACCTGTCGGGCGCGGTGGCGTTCCTGCCGGGCAGCCAGGTGGACATCCGCCCGGTGCGCGACATCGGGCCGCTGATGGGTCAGCCGCAGCCGTTCCAGATCCTCAAGATGGACCGCTCGCGCGGCAACATCGTCGTCTCGCGCCGCGCGGTGCTCGAAGAGACCCGCGCCGAACAGCGCAGCGAGCTGATCGAGAACCTCAAGGAAGGCCAGATCCTCGACGGCGTGGTCAAGAACATCACCGATTACGGCGCGTTCGTGGACCTCGGCGGCGTCGACGGTCTGCTGCACGTCACCGACATCGCGTGGAAGCGCATCAACCACCCGTCCGAGGCGCTGAGCATCGGCCAGACCATCAAGGTCCAGGTGATCCGCTTCAACTCCGAAACCCAGCGCATCAGCCTCGGCATGAAGCAGCTCGAGGCCGACCCGTGGTCGGGCGTGGAGAACAAGTACCCGGTCGGCGTGAAGTTCACCGGCCGCGTCACCAACATCACCGACTACGGCGCGTTCGTCGAGCTGGAGCCGGGCGTCGAGGGCCTCGTGCACGTCTCGGAAATGTCCTGGACCAAGAAGAACATCCACCCCGGCAAGATCGTCTCGACCAGCCAGGAAGTGGAAGTCATGGTGCTCGACGTCGATCCGAACAAGCGCCGCATCAGCCTCGGCCTCAAGCAGTGCCTGTCCAACCCGTGGACCGACTTCCTCGCCAACCACCCGGTGGGCTCGGCCCTCGAGGGCGAGGTCAAGAACATCACCGAGTTCGGCATGTTCGTGGGTCTGCCGGGCGACATCGACGGCATGGTCCACCTCTCCGACATCTCCTGGGAGATGAGCGGCGAGGAAGCGGTGAAGTCGTTCAAGAAGGGCGACACCGTCACCGCCAAGATCCTCGACGTCGACGTCGACAAGGAGCGCATCAGCCTCGGCCTGAAGCAGCTCACCAACGACCCGTTCGAGAACGCCACCAAAGGCCTGAAGAAGGGCGCGGTGGTGACCTGCGTCGTCACCCAGGTGACCGACGGCGGCCTCGAGGTGTCGGCGGCCGAGGGCGGCGCGACCGGCTTCATCCGCAAGGGCGACCTGTCGCGCGAGCGCTCCGAGCAGCGCGTCGAGCGCTTCGCGGTCGGCGAGAAGGTGGACGCGAAGATCATCCAGATCGACGCCAAGAGCCGCAAGCTCACCCTCTCGATCAAGGCCCGCGAGATGGACGAGGAGAAGCAGGCGATGGCGGAATACGGCTCGACCGATTCCGGCGCTTCGCTCGGCGACATCCTCGGCGCCGCGCTGCGTCAGGCTCAGGACGAGAAGGCCAACCCGTAATCCTGCGGACCGGTCTTTACGCCTCACGGAACGCCGCCCTTCGGGGCGGCGTTTTCGCTTGCGCGATTCCGCATGTAAAAAGGGCTTTCCGCTAAACCACTTAACCTTGAAGGGGGGATTGAAATCTGGCAGTGTCGGTAGCAGCTACATCGAATGGTCGATTTTCGGCCCCCGCGCGGCCCCCCGCACGGCGGCCCAGGGCTTCGGGCATGCATCGGGGCGGAACCGCCCTTCGTCGAAACCTCGGGGATGTCACGCTATGACAAAGTCTGAACTGATCGCCCGTCTCGCCGAGCGCAATCCGCACCTCTACCAGCGGGACGTCGAGCGCATCGTCGCCACGATCTTCGAAGAGATCACCCTCGCGCTCGCGCGCGGCGACCGGGTGGAACTGCGCGGCTTCGGCGCGTTCTCGACCAAGACCCGCGACGCCCGCACCGGCCGCAACCCGCGCACCGGCGACGCCGTCCGCGTCGGCTCCAAGGTCGTTCCCTACTTCAAGACCGGCAAGCAGCTGCGCGATCTCATCAACGGCGAAGAAACCGCCTGAAGGACAGTCTCACGGTGCTGCGCATCCTCACCTGGATCATCGGACTCCCCCTGGCCGTGGCGGCGATCGGCTTCGCCGTCGCCAACCGTCAGATGATCGTCCTCGATCTCTGGCCGCTGCCGTTCACGCTGTCGATCCCGGTCTACCTCACCGCGCTCGGCAGCCTCGCGCTCGGGCTAGTGCTCGGCCTCCTGATCGGCGGCACGGTCGCCGGCGGCCGCGCCGCCCGCCGCGCGCGCGACGCCGAAACCCGCGCCCGCGTCGCCGAGGCGGACGCCGCGAGCCTGCGCGGCCGCGCCGCCGCCGCCGAGGCCGCCACCGCCCTGCCGCCGCCCGGAACCGCCGCCTGAGACCGGATTATCGGCGCGCTGGCGTCCCGCCCCGGGAGTCTCTACACTCGGGGCGTCAGTGCCAAGGATAGTTCCATGACCGCCAATCCGATCTTCTGCGCCATCGACACGCCGGACCTCGGCGTCGCCACCCGCCTCGCGGCGCAGATCGCCGCGCACGTCGGCGGCCTCAAGCTCGGCCTCGAATTCTTCTGCGCCAACGGGCCGGACGGCATCCGCGAGGTCGCGCGCGCCTCGGGGAAGGAGATCTTCCTCGATCTCAAGCTCCACGACATTCCCAATACCGTCGCCGCCGCGCTGCAGGCGGTGATTCCGCTGAAGCCGCGCTATCTCACGCTCCACGCCGCGGGCGGACTCGCGATGATGAAGGCGGCGCGCGACGCCGCCTACGAGAGCGCCGACAAGGTCTCGGCCGCGCCGCCCCGGCTGATCGCCGTGACCGTGCTCACCAGCTTCGACGACGGCGACCTGCGCGGCGTCGGCGTCGGCGCGCAGGTCGCCGATCAGGCCCGCCGCCTCGCCGCCCTCGCCGCCGAGGCGGGAATGGACGGCATCGTCTGTTCGGCGCACGAGGCGAAAAGCCTCAAAGCCGAATTCGGCCACCTGCTGCGGATCGTGCCGGGCATCCGCCCGGCGGCGGGCGGCGCCGACGACCAGAAGCGGGTGATGACCCCGGCCGAGGCCCTCGCCGAGGGGGCGGACATCCTGGTGATCGGCCGTCCGATCACCAAGGCCGCCGACCCGCGCGACGCGGCGCGCCGGATCGCCGTCGGCATCGGCCTGCCCGCCGGAGCGCCGTCATGAGCGTGCTCGTCAAGATCTGCGGCCTCGCCGAGGCCGACGGGCTCGACGCCGCGGTCGAGGCGGGCGCGGACTTCGCCGGATTCGTGTTCTACCCCGGCTCGCCGCGCGCGATCGCACCCGCCGCCGCCGCCGATCTCGCCGACGCCCTGCCCGACGAAATCACCAAGGTCGGCCTGTTCGTCGACCCCACCGACTACGAACTCGACGAAGTTCTGCGGCAGTTCCGCCTCGACCTCGTGCAACTTCACGGCGGCGAGACCCCCGAGCGCGTCGACCAGATCCGCCTGGAGTTCGGCCTGCCGGTGATGAAGGCGATCGGCGTCGCCGACACCGCCGACGTCGAGCGCGCCCTCGCCTACGAGGACCACGCCGACTGGCTGCTGTTCGACGCCAAGCCGGTGGCGGCCGACACCCGGCCCGGCGGTCTCGGCCGCAGTTTTCCCTGGCATCTGCTCCAGGACTGGCGCGGCGAAACGCCGTGGATGCTGGCGGGCGGCCTGACGCCCGAAAACGTCGAGCGCGCGGTCGCCGAAAGCGGCGCGGGCGCGGTCGACGTCTCCTCCGGCGTCGAAAGCGCCCCGGGCGTCAAGGATCCGGCGCGCATCGCCGCGTTCCTCCGCGCCGCCAAGAACGCGCGCGCGAGTTGGTGACGCTCCCTTCCGGTTTTCCGACGCCCGCGGGCGTCGTTCGTCCGTTTTTCCGCGGGTCGCCGCCACGTAGCGCGCCCGCCCAGCCGTCGAGCATGTAAACATGAACACGCGTCTTCCGAATACCTTCTCCGCCGGTCCCGACGACCGCGGCCACTTCGGCCCCTACGGCGGCCGCTTCGTCGCCGAAACCCTGATGCCGCTGATCCTCGAAGTCGAGCGCGCCTATGCCGAGGCCGCCGCCGACCCGGCGTTCCAGGCCGAGATGAAGGGCTACCTCGCCGACTTCGTCGGCCGTCCCTCGCCGCTCTACTTCGCCGAGCGCCTCACCGAGATCTGCGGCGGCGCGAAGATCTACTTCAAGCGCGAGGACCTCAACCACACCGGCGCGCACAAGGTCAACAACTGCATCGGCCAGATCCTCCTGGCCCGGCGCATGGGCAAGACCCGCATCATCGCCGAGACCGGCGCGGGCCAGCACGGCGTCGCCACCGCCACGGTGTGCGCGCTGTTCGGCCTGCCGTGCGTGATCTACATGGGCGCCACCGACATCGCCCGGCAGCAGCCCAACGTCTTCCGCATGAAGCTCCTCGGCGCCGAGGTCCGCCCGGTCACCTCCGGCGCGGCGACGCTCAAGGACGCGATGAACGAGGCGATGCGCGACTGGGTCGCCAACGTCGAGGACACCTACTACCTGATCGGCACGGTCGCCGGGCCGCACCCCTACCCGCTGATGGTGCGCGAGTTCCAGAAGATCATCGGCGAGGAGGCGAAGGCGCAGATGCGCGCCAAGGAAGGCCGCCTGCCCGACAGCCTCTACGCCGCGGTCGGCGGCGGCTCCAACGCCATCGGCCTGTTCTTCCCGTTCCTCGACGACCCGTCGGTGAAGATCGTCGGCGTCGAGGCCGCGGGCCACGGCACCGACACCGAGGAGCACGCCGCCTCGCTCGGCAAGGGCCGCTCCGGCGTGCTCCACGGCAGCCGCACCTATCTTTTGCAGGACGACGACGGTCAGATCACCGAAGCCTATTCGATCTCGGCGGGCCTCGACTACCCCGGCGTCGGTCCGGAACACGCCTGGCTCAAGGACGCCGGACGGATCGAGTACGTGTCGATCACCGACGCGGAAGCCCTGAACGCCTTCCACCAGACCACCCGACACGAAGGCATCATCCCGGCGCTCGAATCCTCCCACGCCATCGCCCAGGTGCTGAAGGTCGCGGGATCGCTGCCGAAGGACCACATCATGCTCGCCTGCCTCTCCGGCCGTGGCGACAAGGACGTCGAGACCGTGGCCAAGGCCATGGGCCAGGAGATCTGATCATGACCGAACGCCTTTCCCGCCGCTTCGCCGCCCTCAAGGCGGCCGACCGCGCCGCCCTGGTCGTCTACGTCGCCGCCACCGACCCCGACGCCGCCACCGCCACCGCGCTGATGCAGGCCCTCCCCGAGGCCGGGGCCGACGTCGTCGAGCTCGGCATGCCGTTCACCGACCCGATGGCCGACGGCCCCTCGATCCAGAAGGCCGCCCTGCGCGCCCTCAAGGCCGGGGCCTCGATGCGCGCCACCCTCGCCCAGCTCCAGGCGTTCCGCGCCGTCGACGAAGACACGCCGGTGATCCTGATGGGCTACTACAACCCGATCGACAGCTACGGCGCCG
The DNA here is from genome assembly GCA_900079695.1 of uncultured Alphaproteobacteria bacterium. NCBI lineage: Bacteria > Pseudomonadati > Pseudomonadota > Alphaproteobacteria > uncultured Alphaproteobacteria bacterium. Next base: position 3,332,495 of record LT599022.1, on the reverse strand, counting down.
ACCGCTTCGCCGCCGACGCCGCGGCCGCCGGGGCCGACGGCGTAATCGTCGTCGACGTGCCGCCGGAGGAAGCCGGGGAACTCACCCCCGCGCTCCACCGCCACGGGCTCGACTTCATCTGCCTCGCCACCCCCACCTCCGACGACGCGCGGCTACCGAAGATCCTCGCCCACGCCTCGGGCTTCCTCTACTACGTCGCGGTGCTCGGCATCACCGGCACCCGCTCCGCCGCCGCCGCCCAGGTGGAACGGGCGGTCGCCCGGATCCGCAAGCACACCGGACTGCCGATCGCGGTCGGCTTCGGCATCAAGACCCCCGAAAACGCGGCCGAAATGGCCCGCGTCGCCGACGCCGCGGTGGTCGGCTCGGCGGTGATCGACACCCTCGCCGCAACGCTGACCGCGGACGGCCGGGCGACGCCGGAAACCATCCCCGCCGTCGCCGCGTTCGTCTCCCAACTCGCCAAGGGCGTGCACGGCGCGCGAGCCTGAGTTCGGAGCGCGGGGGCTCGGCCCCTGCGCCCCGCCAGGGGCCGAGGGCCCTTGGAACCCATTTGTTTTTCCCACGGAACGGATTATTCCTTGTCCGACGACGGGGCGTGATCGCGCTTCGCGCAAAAACCGGGAAAGGGGCCTGGGGTCCAGAGGTGAACCCCCTGGCCTGTTTGCCATGAGGTCCGCATGAGCTGGCTCACCAACTTCGTTCGGCCGACGCTGAAGCGCTGGATGCAGCCGCGACCGGTGCGCGAGACGCAGTGGGTGACCTGCCCGGCGTGCGGAGCGACGGCGTTCCACCGCGATCTCGACGCCAACTGGCGGATCTGCCCGCATTGCGACCACCACCTCACGCTCCCGGCGGAGCGGCGCTTCGCGCTGCTGTTCGATTCCGAGAGCTGGTCCCGCATCGAACTGCCGGGCGCGGCCGCCGATCCCCTCCGGTTCCGCGACGCGAAGCGCTACGGCGAGCGGCTCAAGGAAGCGGCGGCGCTGTCGCGCGAGGCGGAGGCGGTGGCGGTGGCGCACGGACGCCTGGAGGGCGAGGCGGCGGTGGTGGCGGCGTTCGAGCCGCAGTTCCTCGGCGGCAGCTTCGGCGTGGCGGCGGGCGAAGCGCTGGTAGCCGCGGCCGAACTGGCGGCGTTGCAGGACGCGCCGCTGATCGTCGTCACCGGCAGCATGGGGCCGCGGATGCAAGACGGCGCGCTGGCGCTGGTGCAGGGGCCGCGCGTCGGGCTGGCGATCAAGAAGCTCGCCGAGCGCAGCCTGCCGGTGATCGCGGTGCTCGCCGACCCGGCGTTCGAGGCGGTCACCGACACCCTCCTGCTGCAGGCCGACGTGGTGCTGGCGGAGCCCGGCGCACGCCTCGGCCCGCCCGCGCCCGATCCGTTCGCGGCGCTCGACACGCCGGAGTTCCTCGCCCCCCGGGCAGGCGTGCGCGACGCGGCGGCGGCGCTGGCGGCGGGGCGCGTCGACCGCATCGCCGACCGTCGCGACCTCAAGGCCGAGATCGCCGCGCTGCTCGACATCCTGCGCCGCCCGGTTCCCGGCGCGACGATCCTCACCTACCGCCCGAAACCGCTGATTTCCGCCCAGGATTCCGATGCTTGACGCCGTTCTCGACCGCCTCGCGCGGTTGCACCCCAAGGTCATCGACCTCTCCCTCGACCGCATGACGCGGCTGCTCGCCGATCTCGGCGATCCGCAGGACCGGCTGCCGCCGGTGATTCACGTCGCGGGCACCAACGGCAAGGGCTCGGTGGTGGCGACCCTGCGGGCGCTCGCCGAGGCAGCGGGGATGACCGTCCACGCCTACACCTCGCCGCATCTGGTGCGGTTCGCCGAACGCATCCGGATTTCCGGCCGCCTGCCGGAAGACGGCGCGCTCGCCGCGCTGCTGGAGGAAGTCGAAGCGATCAACGCCGGGCGGCCGATCACCTTCTTCGAGGCCACCACGGCGGCGGCGCTGCTGGCCTTCGCGCGCCATCCGGCGGATCTCTGCCTGCTCGAAGTCGGGCTCGGCGGGCGGCTCGACGCCACCAACGTCGTCGCCCGCCCGGCGGCGTGCGTGCTCGCCGCGATCGGGCTCGACCATCAGGACTACCTCGGCGACACTCTCGCCGAAATCGCCGCCGAGAAGGCGGGAATCCTGCGCGCGGGCGTGCCCGCCGCGAGCGCGGCGCAACCGGAGGCGGCGGCGGCGGCGATTCTGGCCCGCGCCCGCCTGCTCGGCGCGCCGCTATGGCTCGGCGGCGAAGACTGGCGATACGCGGAAACCGCCGACGGCTTCCGCGTCGAGGCGCCGGGCCTCATCCTCGACGCGCCGCGTCCGGTGCTGCCCGGCCCGCACCAGATCGCCAACGCGGCGCTGGCGATCGCGGCATTGCACGCTTCCGGGCTCGTCCGTCCGACCCCCGAACTGGTCGCCCGCGCCCTCCCCGCGATCGATTGGCCGGGGCGGCTGCAACGCCTCGACGCGGGCGCGGCGGTCGGCATGCTGGGGCGGCCGTTCTGGCTCGACGGCGGCCACAACCCCAGCGCCGGGGAGGCGATCGCGCCGGTGCTCGCCGCCTGGGCGAAGGAAGGCCCGCTGGAACTGATCCTCGGCATGCAGACCACCAAGGACCCGGCGGGCTACCTCGCCGCGGTCGCGCCCCACCTCGCGCGGGTCGCCGCGGTGCCGGTGCCGACGGCGCCCGCGCCGTTCGACCCCGAGATCCTCGCCGACGCCGCCCGCGCCGCCGGAGTGGCCGAGGTCGCCGTCCGCCGGTCGTGGACCGAGGCCCTCGAAGCGGCGCGCTCCCGCCGCACCCGGGTGCTGGTGGCGGGGTCGCTCTATCTCGTCGGCGAAGTGCTGGCGGAGAACCGTATCGGCGCGCCCATCTGAAGGCGCGCGCCGAGTCGGACCCCACTGCCACGAGTAGGTGGCCATTAGATATATCCATAACGGCATATATTTCATCCCCTGCATCGCGCGACGGCGCCGACGCTCGCTCGCCGCATCGTTTGGATGCGCTATAGTCTTCTACTTTTCCTTAGAAATTCTCGTTCCGCCAGAGTGCATTCCGCATCGGCATAAGCGGAATCCGCCCATGAGCACGGCGAATTCGGCGGAAATTCGGCCGGATTCAAGTCAGACATGCTTGAGTTCATGTATGACATGCGCTAAACAGGTTCGAACGACCCACTCCGACGGGCAGGAGCACCGATGCTGCGCAGCCAACGCCAGGTCAAGGGACGGGATCTCGGCGCGCAAGTCGCCGAACGCCTCGCGCGCGAGCTCTTCTCCGGCCGCACCAAGCCGGGCAGCCTGTTGCCGAAGGAGACCGAACTGGTCGAAAGCTTCGGCGTCAGCCGGGTGTCGGTACGCGCCGGGTTGCAGACCCTGGTGGCGCTCGGGATCGTCCGCCGCTATGCCGGACAGGGCACGGTGGTCGCCGAATATCGCGACTGGAACATGCTCGACCCGCTGGTGACGCGCTGGATGGTCGACTTCGCCGACCCCAACATCGATTTCCTCAACGAACTGTTCGAGTTCCGCGAGAGCGTCGAACCGTTCATCGCCGCGATCGCCGCCGAACGGGCGACCGCGCGCGACCTCGCGCAGATCGAGGAGGCGTTCCAGGGCATGGAACGGGCGGTCGACCCCGCCGACGGCCGCGCCTTCGACCAGCAGGCGCTCGACGACGCCGACGTCGCCTTCCACGCCGCGATCTATCGCGCCACCCACAACATCATCTGGTCGCAGCTCGCGCACATCCTCCGCCCGTCGATCCAGCTGATCGTGCGCAAGTCGAACGCCTCGGCGGCCGAGCTCTACGACACCCTGAAGCGCCACCGGGCGCTGATGGAATGCATCCGCCTGCGCCAGCCGCAGGCGGCATCGGAAGCGGCGGTGCAGGTGATGAACCGCACCAAGGCGGACCTGGGCACACCAGGGAGGAGCGGCGCGCACGACGCCCATCAAAACCAACAGTTTCGTGCAGGGTTACCCCCAATAAACCAGGAGATCGTTCGATGATTGGCAAGACCGTGACGCGCCTCGCAGGCGCCGCCGTCGGCCTGGCGCTGATGACCGCCACCGCCGCCGCCGCGCAATACGAATGGACCTTCCAGACCTCGGAAACCGCGGGCGAGCCCACCTTCAAGTACAAGCAGGAATGGGCGCAGAACGTCGCCACGATGTCCGGCGGCCGGATCAAGATCGAGATCCTTCCGACCGGCGCGGTGGTGCCGCACAATCAGACCCTCGACGCGGTCGGCTCCGGTATCCTGCAGGGCCACCTCACCGATCCGTCGTACTTCTCCGGCATCAACCCGGCGTTCTCGATGATGGGCAACCTCGTCGGCGCGTGGGGCAACCCGCTCGAATTCCTCGAATACATGAAGGTCGGCGGCGGCGAAGCGCTCTACAACAAGCTGGTCGAGCCCTACGGCCTGCACATGATCGGCGCCGCCGCCACCGGCCTCGAGGCGCTGCCGTCGAAGAAGCCGATCCGCACCGTCGCCGATCTCAAGGGCCTGAAGATCCGCGCCCCCGAAGGCATGGTCTACGACATCTTCGCCAAGGCCGGCGCCGCGCCGGTGAACCTGCCGGGTTCGGAAGTCTACACCGCGCTCGAAAAGGGCGTGATCGACGCCGCCGACTACACCGTGTTCGCCACCAACCAGGCCCAGGGCCTGCACAAGTTCGCCAACTATCCGTCGTACCCGGGCTTCCACTCGCTGCCGATGGTCGACGTCTCGATCAACAAGAAGATCTGGGACGGCCTGTCGCCCGACCTCAAGGCGATCCTCGTCACCGCCACCGACAAGCTCGCCTACGACCTCGTGTTCCGCCTGAAGAAGCTCGACCTCGCGGCGGTCGCCGAGGCGAAGAAGGACCCGAACATCCACATCGTCGACATGGCGCCCGAGGAGCGCGTCAAGTTCCGCCAGATCGCCCAGAAGGAATGGGCCAACTGGGCGAAGAAGAACGACCTCTGCGGCGAGTTCTTCAAGTCGGTGACCGCGTTCATGTCCGAACGCGGAATGATCTGACCCCCGCCGACACGCTTCCGGCCGGTCCGCCCGGCCGGAAGCTCCCCGCCACCCGGAGCGACTTCCCATGACCACCGACCCCTCCCCCCTTCCGTCCGCCGCGCCCGAGCCCGAGCGTCACGCCGCCGACGGCGAGATCACCAACCCGCTCGACGCCGCCGTCGAATGGGTCGGCAAGGGCTTTTCCTGGCTGGTGTTCGTCTCGATGCTGATCTCCGTGGGCGAGGTGATCTCGCGCTACGTCTTCGACAGCCCGACGAGCTGGGTGCACGAGACCACGGTGTTCCTGATCGCGGTGATGTTCTCGGTGGGCGGACCGGTGGCGCTCGCCCGCAACAAACACATCCGCGTGCGGGTGATCTACGACACCGTACGCCCGGCGATCCGCAACTGGCTCGACGTCGTCAACGGCGTGATCGCGCTCGGCTTCTGCGGCGGCATGAGCTGGGCCGCCTACACCCTGTTCTGGCGCTCCTCCCACACCCCCCTGGGCGCGTGGACGCTGGAGCGCTCCGGCACCAGCTGGAACCCGCCGTTCCCCACCCTCACCAAGGGCATCATCATGGTCGCGCTGATCGTGATGACGATCCAGACCGTCCTGCACCTGATCCAGGCGTTGCGCGCCGTCGCCGCGAAGAAGGGAGCCTGAACCATGGGACTCGGCCTGCAAGCCATGGGCATCGAGTGGGGCACCTACGTGCTCGTCGGCAGCATCTTCCTGCTGCTGCTCACCGGCCTTCCCCTCGCCTTCGTCACCGGCCTCGTCGCGCTGATCTTCACCGTCGGCTGGTTCGGCCCCAACGCGGTTCCCCTGGTGATCTCGCGCGTCTACGGCTTCATCACCGAATATTCTCTGGTGGCGGTGCCGATGTTCGTGTTCATGGCGTCGCTGCTCGATCGATCGGGCATCGCCAGGGATCTGTTCAACGGCATGCGCGTGCTGGCCGGGCGAATGCCGGGCGGCGTGGCGCTGCAGACGCTGTTCGTCGGCTTCTTCCTCGCCACCATGTCCGGCATCATCGGCGGCGAGATCGTGCTGCTCGGCATTCTCGCGCTGCCGCAGATGCTGCGCCTCGGCTACGACCGCAACCTGTCGATCGGCATCGTCTGCGCCTCCGGCTCGCTCGGTACGATGATCCCGCCGTCGATCGTGCTGATCATCTACGGCCTGATGGCGTCGGTCTCGATCGCCGACCTGTTCACCGCCGCCTTCACCCCCGGGTCGATCCTCGCGCTGATGTACGCCACCTACGTGCTCGGCCGCTGCCTCCTCAACCCCGAGCTCGCGCCGCGGATGCCGCGCGTCTCGCCCGAGGAACGCAAGGTTCAGCGGATCGAGGCGATCAAATCGGTGGTGATGCCCGCGGCGATCGCGTTCATGGTGCTCGGCACGATCTACGCCGGCATCGCCTCGGTGACCGAGGCGGCGTCGATGGGCGTTCTCGGCGTGCTGGCGGCGACGATCATCCGCCGCGAACTGACGCCGAAGCTGATCCACGAAAGCTGCATGCAGACCATCACCACCTGCGGCATGATCATCTGGATCGGCATCGGCGCGGCGACCCTCGTCGGCGTCTACAACCTGATGGGCGGCAACCGCTTCGTCTCCTCGACGATCCTCGGCATCGACGCCCACCCGATCGTCATCATCATGACGATGCAACTGATCCTGATCATGCTCGGGATGTTCCTCGACTGGATCGGCATCGCGATGCTGACCCTGCCGATCTTCGTGCCGATCGTGGTGCAGCTCGGCTTCAGCCCGATCTGGTTCGGCGTGCTGTTCTGCGTGAACATGCAGGTGAGCTTCCTCAGCCCGCCGTTCGGCCCCGCCGCGTTCTACCTCAAGGGCGTGGCGCCGCCGGAGATCAGCCTCAAGCACATCTTCCAATCGCTGCTGCCGTTCATCCTGATGCAGCTCGTGGTTCTCGGCCTGATCCTGTTCTTCCCCGAGATCGTGATGTGGCCGCTGTCCTGATTTTGGAGTGACTTGGAATGAAGATTACGCGTTTGCAGACCTGGCAGATCCCGCCGCGGTGGTGCTTCCTCAAGATCGAGACCGACGAAGGGATCTCGGGCTGGGGCGAGCCGGTGATCGAGGGACGCGCCAACGCCGTCGAGGCGGCGGTGCACGAACTCGCCGACTACGTGATCGGCCGCGACCCGCGCCGCATCGAGGACATCTGGCAGACCCTCTACCGCGGCGGCTTCTACCGCGGCGGGCCGATCCTGACCTCGGCGATCTCGGGCATCGACCAGGCGCTGTGGGACATCAAGGGCAAGGCCCTCGGCGTGCCGGTCCACGAGCTTCTGGGCGGCGCAGTGCGCGACAGGATGCGGATGTACTGCTGGATCGGCGGCGACCGCCCCGGCGACATCGCCCGTCAGGTCAAGGAAGTGAAGGACAAGGGCTTCACCGCGATCAAGATGAACGGCACGCCGGAGCTCGCGATCGTCGATTCCCACGCCAAGATCGACGCCGCCGTCGCCCGCGCCGCCGAGGCGCGCGAGGCGGGCGGGCCGGACTTCGGCGTCGCCATCGACTTCCACGGCCGCGTCCACCGGCCGATGGCGAAAGCGCTGCTGCGCGAGCTCGAACCCATCCACCCGCTGTTCGTCGAGGAACCGGTGCTGCCCGAGCACCTCCACTGCCTGCCCCAGATCGCGGGCGGCCTCGGCTACCCGATCGCCACCGGCGAGCGGCTGTTCACCCGCTACGCCTTCCGCGACCTCCTGGAGGCGCGGATGGTCGACATCGTCCAGCCCGACCTCAGCCACTGCGGCGGCATCACCGAGGGGCGCAAGATCGCGGTGCTGGCGGAAACCTTCGACGTCGCCCTCGCCCCCCACTGTCCGCTCGGCCCGCTCACCCTGGCAGCGTCGCTGCACCTGGATTTCGTCTCGCACAACGCCTTCATCCAGGAACAGAGCATGGGCATCCACTACAACCAGGGCAACGACGTGCTCGACTATCTCGTCGACACCTCGCCGCTGGCGATCAAGGACGGCTATCTGCCGCTCCTCGACAAGCCCGGCCTCGGCGTCGAGATCAACGAGGCGTTCGTGATCGAGCGCAGCAAGGTCGGCCACCGCTGGCGCAATCCGGTGTGGCGGCACGAGGACGGGAGCGTGGCGGAATGGTAACCGACGGCAGGAACGCACCGCCGGTGATCGTCGAGCGGCACAACCCCTATCGCGACTGCATCCAGGGGCTCGCCAACCAGCCGATCACGGTGCTGAAGATCCTCGGCGAAGCGGCGGCGGAACTGCCGCCGGACTCGCCGCTGGCGAAGCTCGACGACGTGACGATGCGGGAGGTGGTCGCGCGCCTGCGCGACAACCGCCCGCGCGTCGCCATCATCCTCGGCCCGCCGGACCACCCCGCCCACCTCCTCGACCGGCCGCACGCGCTGATGGCGGCGGCGCGGGTGTGGCAGAACGGCGGCGTGCCGTTCGCCTTCGCGGTGCCGGTGATCTGCGACGGCACCGCGCAGAACAACATCGGCCAGAGCTATTCGCTGTCCTCGCGCAACACCACCGCGGCGGCGGTCAACATCACCTTCGAGGGCCACTCCTACCACGCCGCCTACGTGCTGGCGGGGTGCGACAAATCGCCCTCGGCGATTCTCTCCGGCCTCGCCGCCGCCGACGTCGCCCGCGCCCACCGCGGCGACCAGGCGCCGGTGTGGGCGCTGTTCGCGCCCGAGCACGTCCTCCAGGGCGGCACCATCCCGTCGTCGTCCGCCGCCGATCTGCGGGCGCTGTCGGCCAAGGCGCGCGCCTCGGGGCACGCCGACCTCGCCGACGACATCGACGAGAACATGCACTACATCCTCCAGTGCTCGTCCGACGAAGCCTTCGCCGGGCACCTCAAGCGCGCCGAGAACCTCGGCCTCGTCGACCCGGAAACCGCACGCCGCCTGCTCGACGAACTCGCGGGCGCGACCTGCCACGAGCACGGCGGGGTGTGCGCCTTCAACGGCACCGGCAACTCCTCGCGCACGATGATGGCGGCGTTCGGCATGACCCCGCCGGAGCTCGAACTGCTGACCGGTCTGCCGCCGGACGCGAGCGTGATTTCGGGCGTCGACCGGCTGTTCGCGCTGTTCAACAAGCCGGAGTTCCGCATCACCGAAATCCTGCGGCGCAACTTCGCCAACCTCGTGCGCATCCACTCGGCGACCGGGTCGTCGTCGAACCTGCTGCTGCACATTCCCTGCATCATGCGCCACGCCGGATTCGACGTGACCGCCGAGGACTACCGCCGCATCCGCGCCGAAACCCCGGTGCCGGAGGTGTTCGCCCACTCGCTCACCGAGGGCCGCGACACCTTCGAACTGGCGCTGCAGTTCGCGCGCGGCCAGCACCGCGGCATGGAGAGCCTCTACCGCGTGCTCCACGACCTCGGCATCCCGATGGACCTCGACGCGCCGACCGTCACCGGCACCACCTGGGGCGAGCGGATCGCCGACCTCACGGTGCCGGTGGATCCGTCGCTCGGCGACCGGGCGGTGATCCGCACCCGGCCGATCCGCCCCCGCGCGGGCGTGGAGATCCTCTCCGGCAGCTTCTTCGACGCCGCCGAGGTGAAGGTCTCGGGGATGAGCGACGCGCTCTACGACCACTTCGCCGACCACGTGTTCGCGGTGCGGTTCTACGAGAACGAGCACGTCTGCATCGCCGACTTCACCTCCGCCGACCTCACCGACCGCCTCGCCCGCACCGAGGGGCTCGACCCCGAGCTGATCGCCCGCATCGTCGCCCGCAACGGCGGCGACCCGGCGATCGCCGATCCCTACGCCCTGCTGGAAAAGGGCTGGCTGTCGTTCGCCTTCATCATCGCCGGGCAGGGGCCGCGCGCCTACGGCATGCCGGAGATGTTCACCCCCGGGCAACAGCTGCGCCACCACCGCATCCTCGAAGCCTCCTCGATCCTGATGACCGACGGCCGCTATTCCGGCGTCACCAAGGGCGCGTGCATCGGCCACGCCACGCCCGAGGCGTTCGACGGCGGCGGCATCGGCTACCTCGCCGACGGCGACGTGCTGCGCCTCGACCTGAACGGCGCCCGGCTCGACTGCCTCGACGCGGCGCAATTCCGCGCCGGGACCGAAACGCCGATCGACCCGCGCACCCTCGCCGGACGGGCGGACCTGTTCGCCGCGCGGATGGCGCGGATGGAGCGGCGGCGCCTCGACATCGCCGCCTGCAACCTGATGGATGACGTGTCCGACGCCGCGCGCGGCGTCGTCCCCGGCGCGGTCGACCGCCGCGCCACCCGCCCCTGGAGAGTCTAAGAGTGCCGGTATTCGAACGTGCCTTCGCCACGCTGCCGCTGGTCGCGGTGCTGCGCGGCGTCACCCCCGACGAAGTCCTGCCGATCGCCGACCAGCTCGTCGACGCGGGCTTCACCCTGATCGAGGTTCCCCTCAACAGCCCCGATCCGTTCGCCAGCATCGCCAAGCTGGTGCGGCACCGCCCGCCCCACGTCGCCGTCGGCGCGGGCACGGTGCTGACGCCCGAGAACGCCGGACGCCTCGCCGCGATCGGCGCGGAACTGCTGATCACCCCCAACACCGATCCCGAGGTGATCCGCGCGGGCGTGCGCGCCGGTCTGGCGACGATGATCGGCTGCATGACGCCGTCGGAGGCGCTTTCGGCGTTGCGCAACGGGGCGGCGGCGCTCAAACTCTTCCCCGCCGCGCGCCTCGGCCCGGCCTACATCAAGGACGTCCGCGCGGTGCTGCCGAAGGACGCCAAGGTGGTGGCGCTGGGCGGCATCGGCATTCCCGAGATGGCCGAATACCGCGCCGCCGGCTACGACGGCTTCGGCTTCGGCTCCAACCTCTACAAGGCCGGCCGCAGCGCCGCCGAAGTCGGCGCGATCGCGCGCGACATCGTCGCCGAATGGAAACGGATCGAAGCCAATGGATGAAGTGATCGTCGTCGACTGGGGCACCACGTCGTTTCGCGCGTGGCTGGTGGCGTCGGGCGAGGTGAAGGACGAAATCCCCTCCGGCACCGGCATGCGCGACACCGCGCGCGAGGACTTTCCCCGCTATTGCGGCGCGCAGCTCGCGCGCTGGCGCGGTGGCGCCGAACCGCCGCCGGTCTACATGGCGGGCATGGTGGGCGCGCCGCAGGGCTGGCAGGCCGCGCCGCAGCCGGTGCTGCCGGTGGGGCTCGACGATCTCGCCGCCCGGGTGGTGGCCGCCGAGGGTCTGCCCGACGCCTGGATCGTTCCCGGCTGCCGGGTGCAGAAATCCGATGCGGAAATCGACGTGATGCGCGGCGAGGAGGTGCAGATCTTCGGCGCGCTCGACCTCCTGAAGCGCGACGACGCATTGTTCTGCCTGCCCGGCACCCACAGCAAGTGGGCGCAGGTGCGCGGCCGCAAGCTCGTCCACTTCACCACCTCGATGACCGGCGAGGTCTACGAGGCGATGCTCGGCCACACCATCCTCGCCAAGACCGCCGACCGCGCCGCGCCGTTCGACGAGGCGGCGTTCCGCAAGGGGCTCGCCCAGGCGGCGAGCGCCGACGGCCTGCTGCACCAGATGTTCGCCGCCCGCTGCCGCACCCTCTACGGCGACATGAAGCCGGAGCTCACGCCGTCGTTCCTCTCGGGCATCCTCATCGGCGCCGAGGTCAAGGCGATGCGCGGCCTCTACCCGGAAGCGAAGGAGGTGTTGCTGTGCGGCTCCGACGCCCTGCGCGGCCCCTACGGCATCGCCCTCGCCGCCGCCGGATTCGCCGCCACCGCGGTAAGCGCGAAGGCCGCCTCGCTCGCGGGCATCGGCGCGATCGCCGCCCGCCACCGGGCGCGCGCGGCCTGAAGAAAACGGTTTTGCGCGGAAGCCGAATTTCGCGCAAAACCATCCTTCTCCCGGCGCGATTTCGCGCAAACTTTGGCAGCCTTTGCGCCGCCCGCCGCGTTAGCATCCTCCCATCGACAGCAGCGGGAGGCACACATGCGCACCATCGGCCTGATCGGCGGAATGAGCTGGGAAAGCACCGTCACCTACTACGCGGCGATCAACGCAGGCGTGCGCGACCGCGTCGGCGACGGCCTCGCCTCGGCGAAGATTCTGCTCCATTCGGTCAACTTCGCCGAAATCGTCGCGATGCAGAAAGCCGACCGCTGGGACCTCGCCGCCGCCGCTCTCGGCGATGCCGCGAAGGGCCTCGCCCGCGCCGGGGCCGACTGCGTGCTGATCTGCACCAACACCATGCATCTCGTCGCCGACGCGGTCGAGGCCGCCGCGGGCGTGCCGCTGATCCACATCGTCGACGCCACCGGCGCGGCGCTGCGGGCGCGAGGGGCGAAGCGGCCGCTGCTGCTCGCCACCCGCTACACCATGGAGCAGCCGTTCTACGCCGAGCGCCTCGCGGCGAAATCCGGCCTCGACGCGACGATCCCGGACGCCGCCGAACGCGACCTTCTGCATGCGGTGATCTTCGACGAACTCTGCCAGGGCGTGGTCAGAGACGCCTCGCGTCAGGCCTTCCGCGAGATCATCGCCCGCCACGCCGCACGCGGCGCGGATTCGGTGATCCTCGGCTGCACCGAAATCGGCCTGCTGATCGGCGCGCAGGACTCGCCGCTGCCGGTGTTCGACAGCACGCCGATTCACGCCGCCGCCGCCGTCGACTTCGCCCTGGCGGACGCGCCGGTGGCGGGCTGCGCGGCATAACCCGCCCGCGTCGCCCCTGACCGCGCTTACGCCTCGGGCTTGCCGAACAGTCCTTCGGCAAGCGCGAGCGCGCCGTCGGCGACCGGAAGCTTCGGCGCGTTCTCGGCCCACACCCCGCGCACCTGTTCGAGATGGGCGCGCATCGCCGCCTCCGCCGCGTCCGGATCGCCCGTCGCGACCGCGTCGTAGATGTCGCGGTGCGCGGCGCAGGCGACCCGGCTCTGCCCGGGCTTGGAGAGGGTCGCGAGCCGCTGGCCGGTAAGCCAGCTCCCGAGCGCGCTGTCGAGCCCGACGAACAGCGGGTTGTCGGTGGTCTCGGCGAACAGCGAGTGGAAGGCGACGTCCGCCGCGGTGAACCTCTGCATATCGTCGAGCGTGTCCTCGCACGCCTTGAGCGCGGCGGCGAGCGCGGCGAGCTGCTCGGCCGTGCGCTCGCGGGCGAAGCGCCGCACCAGCCCCACCTCCAGCAGGATTCGCGCCTCCTGGAGCTGCCGGTTGCCGTCCGGGGTCAGCAGGAACACCCGGACGAACGCGTCCATCTCGTCCAGCAGGCGGGTGAGGGTCGGTCGCCGCACCTTGGCGCGCACTCCGGCCTGAACGTCCACCAGCCCCATCAGCGCCAGCTTGGCGATCGCCTCGCGCACCGCGGGACGGCCGACGCCGTAGATCTCCATCAGCTCGCGCTCGGCGGGAAGCTGCTCGCCGATGCGGTAACGGCCGTACATGATGTCGTTGGTGAGCAGCTCGACGAGTTGCTCGTGAATCTTGGTGCGCTGGATGATCGAGGTCGTCTTGTGCACGTTCCGGTACTCCCCACCGACCAAATTGTATCCGCCACGTTCATGCGTCCCGCAAGCCGTTTCCGCCGCGTCGCGCGCATCGGTCACCGGCGGCCGCGCAGCGATCCCGGAACGCGCGCGAATGACCTACCCGAAGGAGCTGACCTCCCCACTCGTCTATCTTGACAAAGACCGCACAGATGTCAATCTGTCTGCGTATCTGGTTGTCATACCAGTTAGCGGGTTCCTTGTACCGACGCCGTTTTCCTTTCCATCGCGACCGAGGGCCAGTGATGCAAAACTCCTTTGACGACAAGCCAATAATCGGAATCCACCTGGGCGACGCCTCGGGCTGCGGTCCGGAGATCGTCGCCAAGCTCGCCGCCTCCGGGCGTCTCTCCGAAGCCTGCCGCCCGATTCTCATCGGCGACGCGCGGGTGTTCGCGGCGGCTCAGGGCTACACCGGCGTGCAGGTTCCGGTCGAAATCGTCGAATCTCCGGCGCAGGCCCGCGGGGACGGCGCGATTCCGCTGCTCGACCTGAAGAACCTCGACCCCGCGAGCTTCGCCCTCGGCGTGCCGAGCGCCGTGTGCGGCCGCGCCGTCGGCGAAGGGCTGCTGAAGGCGATCGAACTGGCGATGGCGGGCGAGATCGACGGCGTCCTCTACGCGCCGATCCACAAGCAGGCGCTCTTCATGGGCGGCTTCGCCTACGAGAGCGAATCCGAGATGTTCGCCTCGGTGATGAAGGTCACCGGCTACCACTGCGAGCTCAACATCCTCCAGAATCTCTGGACCGCGCGGGTCACCAGCCACGTGCCGCTCAAGGACGTGAGCGGCCTGCTCACCCGCGAGAACATCCTCGAGGCGGTGGTCTTCGGCGACGCCACCCTGAAGCAGGCGGGCATCGCCCAACCGCGGATCGCGGTCGCGGCCCTCAACCCCCACGCGGGCGAGAACGGCAAGTGCGGGCGCGAGGAGATCGAGGTGATCTCTCCGGCGATCGCGGCGGCGCAGGCGCAGGGCGTCGACGCCAAGGGCCCGTTCCCCGCCGACACGGTGTTCACCCGCGCCTTCAAGGGCGAATTCGACATGATCGTCACCCTCTATCACGACCAGGGGCAGATCGCGCTCAAGACCAAGGGCTTCAGCGAGGGCGTGACCGTTCCGGGCGGGATGCCGGTACCGATCGCCACCCCGGCGCACGGCACCGCCTACGGCAAGGTCGGCAAGGGCACCGCCGACGTCTCCGCCACCGCCAACGCGCTCGCCGTGGTCTGCCGCATGGGCGTGCAACGCCGCCGCAACCGCGCCGCCTGACCGCCGCCTCCGGCCGGGCGCGCCGCGCCCGGCCGCACCGCATGGAGGACCCGATGAAACAGAAGGCGATCCCCGCTCTCATCCTCCTGATGAGCGCGTATTGGTTCTACAGCGGCTGGTTCGTCTACGGCGTCTGGTACGCGGGCGGGCTCGGCGGCGGTTTCATGCCGGTGCTCTCGTCCTCGCTCGCGGCGATCTTCGCGATCGTACTGCTGATCAGAGGCGACGCCGCGGCCAAGGCGGTGCCGTGGAGCGCGTTCATTCCGGTGGCGATGGTGGCGCTCGCCGTCACCCTCTCCCATGCGATCGGTCTGCTGCCCGCGATCGGCATCATGCTGTTCGCGTGGGTGTGGCTGCTCGAACGCTACCCCCTCGGCCGCGCCCTGTTCATCGCCGCGTGCCCGATGGCCGCGATCTACGGCGTGTTCCGCCTGTGGCTCCAGGTTCCCTTCCCCACCGGCACCCTGTTCGGAGGCTGAGCGCGATGACCGAGATCCTCTCCCTGCTCGCGAACGGCTTCGCGGTCGCGCTCACCCCGGTCAACCTGATGTACGCCACGGTCGGCGCGGCGATGGGGCTGATCGTCGGCGCGATGCCCGGCATCGGCTCGCTCGCGGGCGTCGCCCTGCTGCTGCCGCTGACCTTCAAGCTCGACCCCACCGGCGCGATCATCATGCTCGCCGCCCTCTACTACGCCAACATGTACGGCGGTTCGTTCAGCGCGATCCTGCTCAACATCCCGGGCGATTCCCCGGCGGTGATGACGGCGATGGACGGCTACAAGCTCACCCGCGCGGGCCGCGCGGGCAAGGCGCTGTTCACCGCGATCCTCGCGTCGGCGATCGGCGGCACCATCGGCATGGTGATCCTCACCGTGATGGGGCCGCTGCTCGCCGACGTCGGCCTGCGCTTCGGCCCGGCGGAGATGGCGGCGGTGATCGTGATGGCGTTCACCTCGATCGGCTGGCTGCTCGGCGACAGCCCGGCCAAGGGCGGCCTCGCCACCGCCTTCGGGCTGATGCTCGCCTGCGTCGGCGTCGATCTCGCGCGCGGCGGCTCGCGCTTCGCCTTCGGCCAGCCCGACCTGATGAGCGGCATCACCTTCGTGCCGTTGGTGATCGGAATGTTCGGCTTCTCGCAGGTGATGATCCTGATGAAGGACTTCCGCTCCCAGGCCCAGGACCAGGGCCTCGCCGAGGTCGGCGGCGAGAAGCTCAGCATCCGCAAGAGCCTGCTCTCGCGCGAGGAGCTCCTGCGGGTTCTGCCGGTAGCGGGCAAGTCCGGCTTCCTCGGCACCTTCGTCGGCGTGCTGCCGGGCGCGGGCGCGACGATGGCGGCGTTCCTCTGCTACATCCTCGAAAAGCGCACCGGCCGCAACGGCGCGGGCATGGGCGAGGGCGCGATCGAGGGCGTCGCCGCCCCCGAGGCGGGCAACAACGCCGCGGCGGCGGGCACCTTCGCGCCGCTGCTGTCGCTCGGCATCCCCGGCGGCGGCACCACCGCGGTGCTGCTCGGCGGCCTGATGATGTGGGGGCTGACCCCCGGGCCGCTGCTGTTCTCCGAGCAGCCGGAGTTCTGCTGGGGGCTGATCGCCTCGATGTACGTCGGCAACATCATCTGCGTGTTCGTCGCGATCGCGATGATTCCGTTCGTCACCAACATCCTGCGCGTGCCGGTGCGGATCATCGCGCCGGTGATCACCGCGGTGTGCGTGGTCGGCGCGTACAGCGTCGACAACGCGATGTTCGACGTGGTGGTGATGCTGGCGGCGGGGCTGGTCGGCTTCTTCCTCACCCAATACGCCTACCCCACCGCGCCGCTGCTGCTGGCGTTCGTCCTCGCGCCGATCCTCGAACGGTCGACCAGCGCGGCGTTCGAGATCTCCGGCGGCAGCGTCTCGATCTTCTACGAGAGCCCGATCGCTCTCGGCTTCCTTCTGGTGATCGTCGCGATCTGCCTCGCGCCCCCGGCGATGAAGGCGGTCCGCGGCTTGCGGCGGCCGAAGCCCCTCGACGGGTGAGGCCGCGCGTCGTCGCGTACAACCAAAAACCAAGGAGTGACAGGGATGAGCAGCAGCGTAGTGCGTTTCCTCACGGTCGCGGTGGCGGCGATGGGCCTGAGCGCCCCGGCGCTCGCCTTCGAGCCGTCCCGCAACGTCGACATGATCGTCCCCGCGAGCGCGGGCGGCGGCACCGATCTCAACGCCCGCACCATCGCCGACGTGATCAAGAGCGACAACCTCGCCACGGCGAACTTCCAGGTGATCAACAAGCCCGGCGGCTCGGGTGCGGTGGCGTTTTCCTACGCCGCCACCAAGCCGGGCGACGACCACATGCTGATGCCGATCGCGATCGGCCAGATCATCAGCTCCTACGCCCTCAAGTGGGACGTCAAGGGCAAGGACATGACGCCGATCGCCACGGTCGCCAACGACGAATTCTTCCTCGCCGCGGTGAAGGGCCGCTTCAAGGACGCGAAGGAAGTCGTCGAAGCGGCGAAGAGCGGCAAGATCACCTTCGGCTCGTCGCAGAAGGGCAACAGCGACCATCTCGCCTACCTGCTGCTGAACAAGCACGCCGACACCAAGTTCCGCTACGTCCAGTTCGGCGGATCGGGCGAGGTGATGTCGGCGCTGCTCGGCGGCCACGTCGACGTCGGCCTGTTCAACCCGAGCGAGTTCATCGGCCAGGTGCGCGCCGGCACGGTGGTGCCGCTCGCGTCGTTCTCGACCAAGCGGATGCAGGGCGACCTCTGGAAGGACGTCCCGACCTTCACCGAGCTCGGTTACCCGGGCGTGGTCGCCGCCGAGACCCGCGTCGTCCTCGGCCCGCCGAAGATGGACAAGGACGCGGTCGCCTACTACGAGGGGCTGCTGCGCCGCGTCACCGAAACCGAGCGCTGGAAGACCGACTACATCGCGCGCAACAACCTTTCGCCGATGTTCCTCGATTCCAAGGAGACCGCCGAGTTCCTCTCCGAGGTGATCGACCGCCGCGTGCCGATCTTCAAAGAGGCCGGGTTCTGACCCTCCGCCGCCGGAATGCGAAAAGGCCCCGGAGTTCCGGGGCCTTTTTCGTCTCCGGACCTCAGGTTCCGGCGACGACGCCGAACCGCGCCAGCGTCGCGAGGCGGCCGGGCGTCAGCGCCGCCAGGCTTTCGCGGGCGGCGGCGCGGAACGTGTCCCCGGCCTCGGCATGGCCGGCCAGCGCGGCGAGACGGGCGGCGATCGCGTCCTCCGCGCGGGCGGGGTCGACGTCGCCGGAAACGATCGCGTCGAGGGCGATCGCGGCGCCCCGATCGAGACCGACGAACCCGCCGGTCAGCGGGCACGCGAGGGTCAGCGGCCCGTGGGCGTGGAACGCCTCGGCGAGCAGCGCCCGGTTGAGCGGCAACGGCACCGCGACCCCGCCGCCCGCGGGCGGAACCCGCGAATCGGCCGGAGCGGGCGCGGCGGCGGCGAACCCGAGCGCGAGCGCCGAGCGGGCGGCGTCGCGGGCGATCTCGGGAATCAGCCCGGCAATCCCGGCGACGCGGCGCGGACCGGCGGCGAGCCCCTCGGCCAGCGCGTCGAAGGGAAACGCCGAGAACGACACCCGCGCATGCCCGAGATCGACGCCGGGCGGCGCGTCCGGCGACAGGCCGATCACCAGTTCGTCGTGCAGCCGCCAGTAGCGCGCTTCGTCCGCCAGCGGCTTGCCCTTGACGTAGACGTCGCGGCGATAGAACGGATTGGCGAGCGCGTCGCACAGGGTTTCGAGGGTGGTGCGTTTGTTCGCGCGTTGCAGCAGCCCGCGCGTGCCGGGCGGCAGCAGCAGGTCGACCATGTTGCGGCGCATCGCCGCGTTGCCGCAGAACGACATCCCCGCCGCCATCGCCGAGGTCGCCACCTGGGCGAAGTGCAGGGGCCGCAGACGCGCGCCGAACAGTTCCGTCTCGGCGGTCGCCGCGCTCCGCGCCGCCAGCGCGGCGAGGCGGCGGCGCACCCCGGGGTGCTGGTGCAGGAAGGGCGCGCCCGCCGCGTCGGCGGCGTCGAGCCACTCGAACGCCGCGCGCACCCGTTTCTCCGGCGTGCGGTCGTGGCCCTGATCGAGGGAATAGAGCACGTCGCGCAGCGGCATCATCGCCGCGAAGCCGGGCAGCGCGTGGTAGCCCAGCAGCAGAATCCCGCCGGGCTTGAGCGCCGCGACGACGCGATCGAGGCGGCGCGCCCGCTCGGCGTCGGCAAGATGCGCGAAGCCGCCGTCGAAGACCGCGAAATCGAGGGGCGGCAGATCGTCCGGATCGCACGCGAGATTCCCGACGTGGGCGGCGTGCGGCGTCGGGCGGCCCGCGCAGCCGACCGCGAAGAACGCGCCGTCGGGATTGGCGGCGGCGTGGAGGGCGGCGTTCAGGCCGTCGCCGGGGGCGAAATCCGCCCAGGCGTACCCCGGGGCGAGGCCGCGCGGCACGAAGCCGTTGGTGACCGCCACCGCGTTGAGGTGCGCGGGCGCGTGCAGCGCGCACGGACCATCGGGCGGAAAGCCGCCGTCCGCATCGGAAATCTCGGGAAATTCGCGCCCCATCGCCGTCCCCCCAGGCCCGGGCGGCGTCCCCGAGGGGACGCCGGTCCGTGGATCAGACGGCGCTTTCCAGCCACTTCACCAGTTGCGATTTCGGCAGCGCGCCGATCTTGGTGGACACGACGCTGCCGTCCTTGAACAGCATCAGCGTCGGGATGCCCCGCACGCCGAGGCGGGTCGGCGTCGACGGGTTCTCGTCGATGTTGAGCTTGACGATCGAAACCTTGTCGCCCATGGCGGAATCGATCTCTTCGAGGACCGGCGCGATCTGCCGGCACGGGCCGCACCATTCGGCCCAGAAATCCACGAGAATCAACCCCTTGCCCTGTTCGACCTCGGTTGCGAAGGTCGCGTCCGTGACTTGCCGCATCGCCTGGATACCTCTTGTGTTGCGCCGTTCCCCGGCCTTACGAGGAGTGTCGTCCTCGACTAACTCTATAAGGCGTCGCCGCACCGAATACCACCCCCGGATATTCCGGTTCACGCATCCTCCGTGAGCTCCATCACGCTAGGCCCGTCGGTCCAGACCAGGAAGGTGCGCACCCGCCGCCCGGGGAACATCGCCCCAAGCGCGGCGCGATAATGGCCGAGCTGACGGCGGTAGACCTCCGGCACCTCGGCGGCGGAGGCGGGCGGTGGGCGGTTGGTCTTGTAGTCGGCGATCAGCACCGCGTCGTCGGCCAGCGCGAGGCGGTCGATGCGCCCGGCGAGCAGGCGCGGCGCGTGGGGGCCGTCGACCATGCCGGCGATCGCCACCTCGGCGCGGGAGTCCGGCGCGAACAGCGGCGCGGCGTCCGGGTGGGCGAGCACCGCGAGCGCCTCGGCGGCGAGCGCGGCGCGTGCCGCCTCCGGCCAGTCGGCGGCGGCGTCGAGGTAGCGGCGCGCCGCGGCAGGGCGCGCCGCCGGGTCGAGATCGGGCAGGCTTTCGAGCAGGCGGTGCACGAGGTTGCCGCGGCGGAAGCGATCGGCGGCGGCCGCCGCGAGCGGCGACGGCAGCGGCGGCTCGTCGTCGGGGCGGGAGGGGGTGAGCGGCCGGGTCGGCTCGGGCTCCGGCGGCGCGGGACGGGAGATCCAATCGGGCAACCGTGCGGGCGCGCTCGGCGGCGGAACCGCGTCGGGCGCGTGCGGGCGTGCCGCCTCCGTGCCGCTGAAGCGGCGGAGCGCGACGGGCGCGCCGAACGCGGCGGACAGGGCCTCGTCGGGCAGTTCCGGCGCGATCCGCGCCATCGCGCGCGAGACCAGTTCGTGCCAGCAGCCCGCGGGCGGAGCGCGGCGGCCGGACCAGCCGCACACGTACAGGCGATCCTCGGCGCGGGTCATCGCGACGTAGAGCAGGCGGCGGGATTCCCGCGCGTCCTCGGCCTTGCGCGCGTCCTGGGCGCGGGCGAAGCCGTCGCACGGCGCGAACCCGGAAGGCTTCCACAGCGGCAGCGCGCCCGTCTCCCCCCTCGCCCATTCGAGTTCGGTGGACCGCGCCGCCGCGATCGCCGGGGCGGTCTGCGGCAGGAACACCACCGGCGCCTGCAACCCCTTCGCACCATGGACGGTGAGGATGCGCACCTGATCGGCCGCGCCCTGTTCGAGATCGCGCTTGATCTCCACGTCGCCCGCCGCGAACCACGCGAGGAACGCCTGCACCGTGCCCGCATGGTCGCGTTCGAAGCCCTGCGCCAGCGCCAGCACCTCGTCGAGCGGGTCGTCGACCTCCGCGCCGAGGCGGCGGCGCAGCTTCGCGCGACCGCCCTCGGCATCGAGCAGACGCGAGAGAAACGCGAACGGCCGCTCCCGCCGCGCCGCCGCGCCCCAGGCGGCGAGCCGCTCGGCGGCGTCACGCGCGCGGGCGTCGCCGCGGCCGCGCAGCGCCGCCCACACCGAACCCTCGCGGCCGTGGCAGAGCGCGAACAGTTCGTCCTCGCTCCAGCCGAGAAACGGTCCCTTCAGCACCGCCGCCAGGGTGAGATCGTCGTCGGGCAGCAGCGCCGCCTCGGCGGCGGCGAGCAGATCCTGCACCGCCATGTGCTGCGCGAGATCGAGCCGGTCCGCGCCCGCCACCGCCACGCCCTTCTGCTTGAGCGCGCGGATCAGGTCGGTCTGGAAGGCGTCGCGCTTCTGCACCAGCACCATCACGTCGCCGGGGCGGAACGGCCGCCCGGTCGCGGCGCGGATCTCCGGCACGCCGCCGACGCCGACCAGCCGCGCGATCCGATCCGCCACCAGCTGTGCGCAGCGGGTCGCGGCGGAGGCGACCGCGAGGCGCTCGACCGGCGGGCTCCAGGGGGTCTCCCCGGCGGCCTCGGGGGTCGGCAGCAGCGGCCACAATTCCACCAGACCGGCCTCGCCCGCGCGCGCGGCAAGGTGGCGCGCCTCCACCGGGTCGAGCCCCGGCTCGCGCACGCCGTCGCCCGCCTCGGGGTCGTCGAAGGTGGCGTCGACGACGTCGAGCACCGCCTTGACCGAGCGGAACGACACCGCCAGCCGCACCGGCGCGAAGCCGAGCCCGGCCGACGCAGCGCCGCGCTCGACCCGCAGGCGCTGTTCGCGGAACATCTCCGGGTCCGCACCCTGGAAGCGGTAGATCGACTGCTTCGGATCGCCGACCGCGAACAGCGTGCGCACCGCCGACCGCGCGCCCTCGCCCGCGAAGAACTCGGCGGAGAGCGCGTCCGCCACTTCCCACTGGTCGGGCGAGGTGTCCTGCGCCTCGTCGACGAGAATGTGGTCGAGACCGCCGTCGAGCTTGTAGAGCACCCACGGCCGCGCCTCGGCGAGGGCGAGCAGGTCGCGGGCCTTCTGGATCAGGTCGTCGTAGTCGAGCCAGCCGCCCTTCGCCTTCTGCCGCGCATAGGCCGCGAACACCGCGTCGGCGAGCACGATCAGATGCCGGGTCGCGTCGCGCAGACGCACCGCCGCCAGGGTTTCGCAAACCCGCAGCAGACGGTCCTGTTCGGCGGCGACGATCTCGGCGGCGTCGGCGAGCAGCGCCACCGCCGCCTTGCAGGGATACGATTTGGTGCTGCGCGGGCCGCCGTCCTTGGTGAGGAAAGCGGTGAGGTAGTCGTCCCACAGCGCCGGACGGTCGGCGGCGGCGGCGGCGAGCCAGGGAGACATCGCCGCCGCGTGCTTGCCGTCGGTCTTGCCGCCGCAGTCGGCGAGCGCGCGGCAGAGCGCGCGGAGACCGGCGAGGTCGCAGGCGTCGTCGGCGCAGGCGGCGGCGAGCACGCCCTCGGCGGTGGCCGCCGGGTCGAGGCCGAGGTGGCGGGAGAGCCCGTCGAGCAGCGCGTCGCGGCCGCCCCAGGCGCGCATCGCCCGCACGATCCGGCCGCGCGCGCGGGTCACCGAGGCGATCAGGTCGGGGAAGGTGGAATCCGAGCACAGGTCGGTGATCGCGGCGATCGCGCGGTCGAGGTCCGAGCCCGGCGGCGCGGTGCGGAACACCGTTTCGCGGGCGCGGCGCAGCATCTCGGCGGCGCGGCGGTCGTCGAGCACGTCGAAGGTCGGCGACACCCCGGCCTCGACCGGGAAGCGCCGCAGCAACCCCTGGCAGAACCCGTGCAGGGTTTCGATACGGAGGCCGTCGGCGGCGTCCAGCACCGTCGCGAACAGCCGCCGCGCCGCGTCGCGTCGCCTGGGCGCGGGCGCGCGGCCTTCGAGCTTCGCAAGCTCGGCGTCGAGCTCGGCGTCGGCCATCGCCGCCCACCTGGCGAGGCGCAGGAACAGGCGGTTCGACATTTCCGCCGCCGCCGCCTTGGTGAAGGTGAGGCAGAGGATCCGCCCGGGCGGCACGCCGTCGAGCAGCAGCCGCAGCACCCGGTCGGTCAGCACCTTGGTCTTGCCCGATCCGGCGCTCGCCTCCACCCAAACCGACAGCGCCGGATCGGCGGCGCGGCGCTGGGCGTCCTCGGCGACGCGCAGGAGTTCGGCGTTCGGCGCGCTCATTCGCCGCCCTCCGTCTCCGCCGCCTTCCATTCGGCGACGCGCTCCAGCAGCAGATAGTCGGAATAGTCCGGCGCCTGCCCTTCGGCGGCGCGCGGAATGTACTTCGTCTCCGGCCGGTCGTAGTGAGCGACGAGCGCGCGAATGCCGTCCTCCGCCTCCGCCATCAGCGCCTCCACGTCCTTGAGCGCGGTCACCTTGCCGCCCGCCCCCGCGCCGTTGACGCGCCAGTATTCGAGCCCGGCGACGCCGCTCGCGCGGACGTCGGCGAAGCCGTTCTCGCGCACGATCAGCGCCTCCAGCGGCAACTGCGGCGAATACCCCGCCGCCACCGCGGTCTGGGTCGGCGGTGCGCCGGTCTTGTAGTCGATCACCGTCGCCGCGCCCGCGGCATCGAGGTCGATGCGGTCGGCCTTGGCGAACACCGTGAACGGCAGCCCCGAAGGCGGCACGAAGCTCCACTCGCCCCACTTCTCCACCACCGTCGCGGCGATCTCCGGCCGCCGCGCCGCGTCGGCGGCGACGAACCAGTCGAGCGCCCGGCCGACGCGGGCGCGCCAGAACGGCGCGAGCTCGGTCGGTACCTCGTGGCGATCGAGGGCGGCGTCGGCGAGCGCCTGGAGCTGCGCCCGCGCATCCGGATCGACGCTGCTGCCGCCGTCGCGGACGAAGCTTTCGAGAACGCCGTGCATCAGGTTGCCGAGATCGGCGGGCGAGGCCTCCGCCTCGCGGTCATCGAGCCGCCGCAGGCCGAGCACGTATTTGGCGTAGATGCCGTAGGCGTCGCGCCGGAGCGTCTCGACGTGGGTCGCCGACAGCCGCCGCGGCCGCGCCGACACCGGCGGGCACGGCGTCGGCGGGCGCGGCGGCGCCACCACCGCGGGCGCCGCGTCGAGGGCGCGCGCCCAGTCCAGCCACGGCCCGGTTGCGAGCCCGCCCCGCCCCGCCGCCGCCAGCACCGCGTCGAGGCGGCGCAGCCAGCGCGACGGCTCGGTGGGCGCGCCGCCCGCCTTCTCGGCGCGGGTGAACACCACCTCCGCCGCGCCGCACGCCATCCACACGTCGTGCGCGGCGAGGCCGATCCGCCGCTCCGGCGCAGGCAGGCCGAACTCCTCGCGCATCTTCCGGCTCATCCACGGGTCGGGCGCGGGGCGGCGCGGCCACAGGCCCTCGTTCATGCCGCCCAGCACCACCACGTCGGCGGCCTGCATGCGCGCCTCCAGCGGCCCGAGAACGTGGACCCGCGGATGCCCGCCGAAGCGCGGCCGCACCGCGATCGTCGCGATCAGGCTTTCGAACACCCGGGGGTAGAGCGCGGGCGGCACCGGCCCGAGCGGCGCGGTCGCCTCCAGCGCCTCGGCGGCGAAGGCGCGCATCGCCTCGCCGTCGTCGCCGCGCCACAGCGCCTCCCAGCCCTCGGTCTCGACGTCGCCCGCGAGCGCCTCGGCGCAGGCGAGGTGGGCGCGCATCAGCTCCGGCAGCGGCGCGTCGCCGCCAGCGAGCGCCGCCGACAGGCCGCGCGTCGCCGCCGCCAGGGTCTCCACCAGCCAGTGGAGGCCGAGCGCCGCGTGCGACGAAATCTCTCCCTCCAGCGCATCGAGGCGGCGGCGGTAGTCGTCCCACCCCGGCGCGGGCTTCGGACCGCGCGCCAGCAAGCGGTCGAAATCGGCCACCGCGCGCGCGTTGACGCCGCGATTGAGCGCGCACAGCGGATGCCGCAGCAGCGCCAGCAGCGTCACCGGCGCGAATCCCTCGGCCGCCGCCTCCGCCACCAGCCGCAGGAACCGGCCGACGCCGGTCTGGCCGAGCGGCACGCCCGCGGAATCGTCGATCTCCACCCCCCAGCGCCGCATCTCGGCGGCGACCCGCTGCGCGAGATCGCGGTCGGGCGTCACCAGCGCCGCGGTGCGGCCGGGGGTTTCGAGCGCCTCGCGCAGGATCAGCGCGATCACCGCCGCCTCCTCGCGCGGCGTCGCGCAATCGGCGCGGCGCATCCCCGCCAGGGCTTCGGCGGGAACCTCCGCCCGCGTCCACGCCTCGGCGGTGGCGGCGGGGCGGAACGCCTCGCGCAGCAGCGCGCGGCGCGGCGGCGCGGCGGCGGGGGCGATCCAGTCGCCGACCTCGGCGCGCGCCACTCCGAGGGTGGCGAGCAGGCGTTTGAGGCCGTGCTGCGGATGGGTCGGATCGAGAGCGTCCCAGCTCGCGTCGTCGATCGCGCGGTCGAGGCCGGGCAGCACCACCGCGCCCTCCGGCAGGTTCGCCACCACCGCCATCAGCCGCGCCGTCGCCGGATGGCTGCCGGTGGACCCGGCGGCGATCACCGGCCCGTTCGGCGGATCGGCCGCCCACGCGGCGGCGCGCACCCGCATCAGCGCGACGCGGCGCGCCATCGGGTCGAGGCGGCCGAGTTCGGCCAGCACCTGCGGCCACACCTCGGTGATCGTCCGCAGCACCGCCACCACCCGTTGCCAGTGGGCGGGCAACTCGCGGCCGATGCGGTCGAGGCGGGCGAACTCCAATTCCTCCGCCTGCACCTGGTCGAGCAGCAGCGCCAGCGCCTCGGCGAGGCCGAGCGCCTGGTCCACCGAGGGCGGCTCGCCGGTCGCCGGGTCCGCCGCCGCGCCGATCAGCCGCGCCAGCATCGCCCGCCGGGCGAGCGGCGACACCGCGGGCGCGAGATCGAGCCCGGCGTCGACGAACGCCAGCTCGTCCTCGTCGACCTCGCCCAAGGGCAGCATCTGCGGCAGGATCATCGGCGCGCCGCCGCCACGGCGCAGAAACGCCTCGCGCAGGCTGCGGCAGGCGCGCCGCGTCGGCAGCAGCACGGTGACGCGGGCGAGCCCGATCGGCGCGCCGCCGTGACGCGCGAGGATGCCCTCCGCCAGACTGTCGGCGAAGCCGCGGTCGGGATCGACGGTATAGACCGGGCGCATCGCGCGCCTCCTGCTTACGGGTACTGCGGCTGGGCGAGCAGGCGTTCGGTGGCGGCGATCGCCTCGGGGGTGCCGACGTGATACCACGCCCCTTCGTGGGCGACGCCGCGCAGGCGTCCGGCGGCGAGCGCCGCGTCGAACACTCGGTTGAGCGAGAACGCCCCCTCGGGCGCGCCCGCGAACACGCGCGGGTGGATCAGCGACACCCCGGCGAAGACGTAGGGCGCGATTTCCGCCTCGCCGCGCCGCACCGGGCGGCCGACCGGGTCGAGGAGGAAATCGCCGGGGCCGTCGTAGCCGTGAGCCTTGGCGGTGGCGAGCAGCAGCAGCGCGACGTCGGTCTCGGCCGGATCGAACGCCGACCACAGCCGCGAGAACGTCGGGTGCGGGCCGTCGCCCCAGATCACGTCGGAATTCAGCACGAAGAACGGGTCCTCGCCAAGCAGCGGCAGGGCGCGGACGACGCCGCCGCCGGTGTCGAGCAGGGCGTCGCGCTCGTCGGAGATCGTCACCCGGGGCGCCTTGCGGCGCTTCACGTGTTCGGCGATCTGGTCGCCGAGGTGGTGGATGTTGACCACCGCGTCGGCGACGCCCCATTCGGCGAGGCGGTCGAGATGGCGGTCAAGCAAGGTCTGCCCGGCGACCTGGATCAGCGGCTTGGGCGTCGCCAGGGTGAGCGGTCGCATGCGCTTGCCGAGCCCGGCGGCGAGAATCATCGCATGGTGCGGGCGCGGGCAGCGGGGGTTGGTGGGTTCCTTCAGACGGATGGGCACGGCGGACTCCTGCGGGCGTCTGCGGGCACGCGGGCGGCGAACCACGCCGCCGCGGCGCCGAGCGCCGGATGCGCCAGGGCGGCCTCCAGCAGCCGCCAGACGCGGGGGATGTGAACGAGATATTGCGGCTTGCGATCGCGCACGCAGAGCCGCGTGAAGATGCCGATCACCTTGGCGTGACGCTGCGCCGCGAGCACCGCCCAGGCGGCGGCGAAGCGTTCGCGGTCGAGCGCCGGGAATGCCTCGATATAGCGCGCCCGGCCGCGCGCGACCAGGGCGGGCGGAAGATCGCGGCGCGCGTCCTCCAGCAGCGACATCAGATCGTAGACCGCCGGGCCGCGCACCGCGTCCTGGAAATCGAGCAGGCCGCAGGCGGCGACGCCCGCGCGGCCGGACAGCCGCATCAGGTTGTCGACGTGGAAATCCCGCAGCACCAGGGTCTCGGGCTGGCCTTCGAGCGCGCCGAGGGCCTCGCCCCAGGCGGCGTCGTAGGCGGCGCGATCGGCGGCGGAGAGGGCGACGCCCGCGGCGGGCAGGAACCAGTCGGCCAGCAGCCCCGCCTCGGCGAGGTAGCGGGCGCGGTCGTAGACCGGCAGCGCGTAGTCGGCGAAGCCTTCCGCCGCCTCTGCCTGCCGGTGCAGCGCGATCAGCGCGTCGACCGCGAGGTCGTAGAGCGCCGCCTCGTCGGCCCCGGCGGCGAGCAGGCGGGTGAAGGTGCCGTCGCCGAAGTCCTCCAGCAGCAGGAAGCCGCCGGTCACGTCCTCGGCGAGAATCTCGGGCGCGGACAGGCCGAGCGCGCGCAGCCGCGCGTCGACGGCGCGGAACGGCCGCACGTCCTCCATCGGCGGCGGCGCGTCCATCAGTACCGCGACCCGGCCCGCGCCGGCAACGCGATGATAGGAGCGGAACGACGCGTCGGCGGCGAGCGGCGACACCTGCGCTTCGCCCCAGCCGCACGCCGCGAGGAACGCGGCGCGCGCCTCGTTGCGGGACACGATGTTCACCCCGCGCCTCCGTGCTCGGTTTCAAGCCGGGCGACGCGGCGCGCCCAGTCCGGCCCGCGGCCGATCAGCCGGGCGCAACGGGCGGTGGCGCCGCGCTCGGGCGCAAACGCCAGTTCGACGTCGAGGCGGCGCAGCGGCAGCTGCCGCCCCAGCCGTTCCGGCCACTCGATCAGCGACACCGCCTCTTCGAGCGCGTCGTCGAAGCCGAGTTCCCATATGTCTTCGGGGCCGGTGAGGCGATAGAGGTCGAAATGCCAGACCGGCGTGCCGCCGCCCTCGTAGATCTGCACCAGGGTGAAGGTCGGGCTCGGCACCTCTTCCTCGGGATCGCCGGCGGCATGGATCAGCCCGCGCGCGAACGCGGTCTTGCCGACGCCGAGATCGCCCCACAGCGCCACCACGTCGCCCGCGCCGACCAGTTCGGCCAGCCGCGCGGCGAGCGCCGCGGTTTCCCCGGCGTCGGCGAGCGTCAGCCGCCACTCGGCGTCGTCGGCGCCGACGGCATGGGGGCAGGGCGGAATATCGGTTGCGTTGCTGCTCATCCCTCAAGTATTAGCCGTCCGCAACCGGAAGGGCAATCGCCGCCCACGCGGCGGTTGCCAATGTCTCGCAAACGTCGCAGAGTTCCCGCGGCAAACACTACGGAGGACCCCGTCGGAATGGCTCAGCACAGCACCGATGTCGTGATCGTCGGAGCGGGCCCGATCGGCCTGTTCGCGGTTTTCGAATGCGGAATGGAGAAGCTTTCCTGCCACGTCGTCGACGCGCTCGAAGCGGTCGGCGGGCAATGCGCCGCCCTCTATCCCGAGAAACCGATCTACGACATTCCCGCCCACCCGGCGATCACCGGGCAGGAACTGGTGGACAAGCTGTGCCAGCAGGCCGCGCCGTTCAAGCCGACCTTCCACCTCAACCAGCAGGTCGCCGGGCTCGACCGCGACCTCGACACCGGCCGCTGGCGGGTGACCACCTCGGCCGGAACCGTGATCGACGCGGCGGCGGTGATCCTCGCCGCCGGGTCGGGCGCGTTCGGCCCCAACCGGCCGCCGCTCAAGGGGCTCGACGCCTTCGAGGGCAAGAGCGTGTTCTACATGGTGCGCCGCCGCGAGGACTTCCGCGGCAAGCGCGTGGTGATCGCGGGCGGCGGCGATTCCGCCGTGGACTGGGCGCTCTCCCTCGCCGAACTCGCCGCCAAGGTCTCGATCGTCCACCGCCGCGCCAAGTTCCGCGCCGCGCCGGAGAGCGAGGCGCGCCTCGCCGAGCTGGCGAAATCGGGCGCGGTGGACCTGGTGACGCCCTGCCAGCTCAAGGCGATTTCGGGAACCGACGGCATGCTCGACACCGTCACCGTCACCGACCTCGAAGGCAACGCCCGCGACATCGCGGCCGACGTGCTGCTGCCGTTCTTCGGGCTCGCCGCCAATCTCGGGCCGATCGCGGGCTGGGGGCTGACGATGGAGGGCCAGACCGTGGCGGTCGACCCGGCCACCTGCGCCACCTCGCTGCCCGGGGTGTTCGCGGCGGGCGACATCGCCTACTACCCCGGCAAGCTCAAGCTGATCCTCTGCGGTTTCGCCGAGGCGGCCCAGGCGGCGCACGGCGCGCGCGGCGTGGCGCGGCCGGGCGAGGTCGTCCACTTCGCCTACTCCACCACCCAGGGCGTGCCGCAGACGGCCTGACCCCCGGAACCTCAGCGGATCAACGTCACCGTGGTGCCCTCGCCGATCGCGGTGACGAGCTGGAAGCTCCACCCCTGCGCCTCGGCATAGGCGCGGATCACCGCGAATCGGGCGCGGGCGGCGCGATCGCCGCCCGGCTCCATCGCCCAACCCGCGCCGGTATCGGCGACGGTGAGGGTGAGCGGACCGCTGGGCTCGCGCTGCGCCGCCAGCGACACCGAATCGCCGGTCTGCGCGCCGGTCAGCGCCATGTCGAAGATCAGCCCCATCAGCCGCTCGAACGGCGTCAGCACCAGCCGCTCCGCGCCGATTTCCGGCAGGCAGTCGAAATGCAGGTCGATCTCGCGGCGCTGGGCGCGCTCGCGCACCGCGTTCAGCACTTCGGAAAGCGCGGCGTGGACGTCCACCACCTCGGGCACCTCGCGGCGCGGCGGCGGCGCGCGCAGATCGTCCACCGCCGCCAGCAGGCGGTCGGCGGCGGCGGCGGCGTCGCGGACGCTGTCGACGTAGGCCTTCTGCCGCGGGTTGAGCACGCCGTAGTGGCCGTGGGCGAGAATTTCCGCCCAGCCCGCGATCGACCGCACCCCGCCCGCGAGCACCGCCGCGAGGTCGGCGACGTCCGCCTGCATCGGCACGGAATCGTAGGACAACACCATTCCGCCGTCGGCGAGCGGCGCGGCCTGCCAGCGCAGAAGGCCGCGCCCGAGGTGGTTGAGGGTGCCGTCGCGGGCCTCGCGGTCGCGGAACACCCGCGCCATCAGCGCCGCGAATCCGGGGCGCTCGGCGGGATCGGCGATCAGCCGCACCTGGAAGTCCACCACCTCGCCGAAGCGCAGGCTGCCGAGGGCATCCGCCCCGCCCGGCAGCGGCCGGATCTCGGGCAGATCCCACAGCAGCGCGAACGCGGCGTTGGAGAGCTTGAGCCGCCCGGCGAGGTCGAACACCGCCACCGCCTCGCGCAGATGGTTGAGGGTTTCCGCCTGCACGTCGATCAGGGTGTTGTAGGAGCGTTCGAGTGCGAGGGTATCGGTGACGTCCTCGTAGGTGAGAAGCAGGCCGCCGAGCGGATGCGGCGCAACGACGCGGCGCAGGGTCTTGCCGCCCGGCAGGTGCATCAGCGCCTCGACCGGTTCGAGAAGATCGGTGAACAGCGCGATCTCCTCCGCCTTGTAGGCGGGGAAGTCGGGCACCTCGGGCAGCAGGCGGCGGTCGCGCAGCACTTCGAGAACGGTGCCGTAATCGGGTTCGCTGTCGAGCCAGGCGTCGTCCAACAGCCACAGCCGCACGAACGCGGTGTTGTAGAAGCGCAGCCGCTGGTCGGCGCCGAACACCGCGATCGCGGTGCCGAGGCGCTCCAGCACCAGGGCGTGGGCTTCGTCGTGGCGGGAGAGCTCGGCGCGCACGTCCTGCTGATCGGTCACGTCGAGAGCGATGCCGACGGTTCCGGCGAGGTCCTTCACCTCGCTCGGCATCACCGCCATCTGGCCGTGCGGCATCAGCGGCGTTTCGCGGATTTCGAGGTGGCGGAGCGCGCCGTTCATCGCCAGGACCTCGTGCTCCTGGCGGGAATCCCCGGCGGCGCGAGCGCGCGCGGCGAGCGCCCGGCCCTCGCGCCCCGACGCGCCCTGGATCAGCTCCGCGCCCTGGCGGCGGGCGGTCATCGGGTCGCGCGCGCCCACCGCGCGGGCGAACGCCATGTTGCAGAAGCTCATGTCGAGGCCGTCGTCGCGCAGCCAGATCGGCAGCGGCAGGGCGTCGAGCGCGGCGCGGTAGCGGCTGCGGTCGCGGCGCAGGGTTTCGAGCTCGCGGCGCGCCGCCGCCTGGGCCTCGACCTCGCGGGTGATGTCGGAGAACCACAGCACCGAGGTGAACCGCCCGCCGGTCTCGTCGGCGCGCACGCCGGTGATGCGCAACACCCGGTCGCACCCGGGAGCGGCGGCGGTGCGGATGAAGGTTTCCCCCTGCTGCAACAAAAGCGCGAGCGGCGCCAGCAGCGCCTCGCCGTCGTCGGCCTCGAGCGCGCCGAGGACCGCGGCGAATCCCGCCGCCTCGCCCTCGGGCAGCGCCAGCAGAACCGCCAAGCGGCGGCTGCAGCGCACGGCGCAGGCGTCGGCGGTTTCGGCCTCGGCGTCGTGATCGAAAATCAGCGCGCCGTCGCCCGCGTGGGCGAGGATGCCTTCGAGGCGGCGCGCCTCCTCGGCGCGCGCCTCCTCGCGGCGGCGGCGGGCGCGGATCGCCAGCGCGCCGAGCCCCCCGAACGCGACCGCCGCCGCGGCGAAGCCTCCGGCGGCGGGTGCGGCGAAGGGCAGAAGCTCGGTCAGCGCCGGAACCATTCTTGCCCTCCCCCCGGTCGGTGTCGGCGCCGCGCCTGCGGCGCCAACGTCTTAGTAGCGATATTCCTCCGGCTTGAACGGTCCGTCAACGGACACGCCGATGTACGCCGCCTGCGCCGGGGAGAGGGTCTCGAGCTTCACGCCGAGCTTGCCGAGGTGCAGCGCCGCGACCTTCTCGTCGAGGCTCTTCGGCAGCACGTAGACCTTCTTCTCGTACTTCTCCGAGTGGTTCCACAGCTCGATCTGCGCCAGCACCTGATTGGTGAACGACGCCGACATCACGAAGCTCGGGTGGCCGGTGGCGCAGCCGAGGTTGACGAGGCGGCCCTCCGCCAGGATGACGATGCGCTTGCCGTCGGGGAACTCGACCTCGTCGACCTGCGGCTTCACCGGCAGCCACTTGAAGTTGCGCAGACCCGCGATCTGGATCTCGCTGTCGAAGTGGCCGATGTTGCAGACGATCGCCCGGTCCTTCATCGCCCGCATGTGATCGACGGTGATCACGTCGATGTTGCCGGTGGCGGTGACGAAGATGTCGCCGCGCGGCGCGGCCTCGTCCATGGTGGTGACCTCGAAGCCCTCCATCGCCGCCTGCAGCGCGCAGATCGGATCGGCCTCGGTGACGATCACCCGGCAGCCGGCGCGCTTCAGGCTGTCCGCCGAGCCCTTGCCGACGTCGCCGAAGCCCGCCACCACCGCGACCTTGCCCGCCATCATCACGTCGGTGCCGCGGCGGATGCCGTCCACCAGCGATTCGCGGCAGCCGTACTTGTTATCGAACTTCGACTTGGTGACGCTGTCGTTGACGTTGATCGCCGGGACCAGGAGCTTGCCGGTCTTCACCATCTCGTGCAGGCGGTGCACGCCGGTGGTGGTCTCCTCGGAAAGGCCGCGGACGTCCTTGAGAAGCTCGGGATAGCTCTCGTGCATCATCAGGGTAAGATCGCCGCCGTCGTCGAGGATCATGTTCGGACGCCAGCCGTCGGGCCCGAGGATGGTCTGGACGATGCACCAGTCGGCCTCTTCCTGGGTTTCGCCCTTCCAGGCGAACACCGGGATGCCGGCGGCGGCGATCGCCGCGGCGGCGTGGTCCTGGGTCGAGAAGATGTTGCACGACGACCAGCGCACCGTCGCGCCGAGCGCCACCAGGGTCTCGATCAGCACCGCGGTCTGGATCGTCATGTGGAGGCAGCCGGCGATGCGCGCGCCCTTCAGGGGCTGGCGCGGGCCGAACTCGGCGCGCAGAGCCATCAGGCCCGGCATCTCGGTCTCGGCGATCGCGATCTCCTTGCGGCCCCAATCGGCGAGCTTGATGTCGGCGACCTTGTAATCGGTGAATTCGGCCATATCGACCCTCCAAATAACCATGTGCGCGCCGGACGCGACGCGCGCGCGGCGGAAAAAACGCGCGGATGATATCGACACTGCCGACGCGTGCCAACCCTATATCGGGGCTTCCGCCTTGCGCGCAACCGACGGGCAGCCTATACCCGCTGCACGAAATCTCAGCACGGTCTTCATCATGGTCCAGATTTTGGGCGTATTCGCCCCGATCTTCCTCATCACCCTGGCGGGCTACGGCTGCGGCCGGGCGCGTTTCCTCGGCCCGGCGGGGGCGACGGTGCTGTCGCGCTTCGTCTTCTTCGTGGCGATGCCGCCGCTGTTCTTCGGCACCCTGGCGCGGCGCGACTTCGCCGAGATCGCCCACTGGGGCTATCTCGCGAGCTACGCGGTCGCGATCGTCGCGGGCGGCCTCGCGTTCCTCGTCCTCGGACGGCGGGTGTTCAAGGAAAGCGGCGCGAAGCTCGCGCTCGGCATCTTCACCGCGATCAACGGCAACGCGGGCTACATCGGCATCCCGATCTGCCTTTACGCCTTCGGCTCGCCGCTGCCCGCGATCCTCGCCACCCTGGTGCACATGATCCTGGTCTATCCGCTGCTGATCACCTGGATCGAGCTCGACCTCGCGCGCAAGAGCGGCAAGCCCGCCGCCTCGGTGCTGGCGAAGATCGCCCAGGTGTTCGGCGTGGTGCTGAAGAACCCGCTGCTGCTCGCCAACTTCCTCGGCGTCGCCGTCGCCGCGGCGCAGATCGAGATTCCCGAAACCATCCTGCGCACCTGCGACCTGCTCGGCCACGGCGCGATTCCGGCGGCGGTGTTCACCCTCGGCCTGACGCTTTCGGAAAAGGACGTGGAGGACGCCGCCGGCGGCGGCGACCGCCGCGAGATCGCCGCCGCCTCGCTGATCAAGCTGGTGCTGATTCCGCTGGTGGCGTTCGCGGTCGGCCGGTTCGCCTTCGGCCTCGACGCGGCGCAGCTCGGCGCGCTGGTGTTCGTCGCCGCCCTGCCCTCGCCGAAGAACGCCTTCATCCTGGCGCAGCGCTACGGCGTCTACATCCGCCGCGCGGCGATGACGGTGTTCGTCACCACCGTCGCCTCGGCGGCGACGTTGCCGCTGGTGCTCTACCTGTTCGGCGCGCAGCCGCTGTAACGGCCGCGCCCGGCGCGGATCAACGCCTCGAACAGCAGCGCGAACACGCCGCCGTTGAGGAGATGCCAAAGAAAATGGGTGCCGAGCGGCAGCGCGGCGCACACCGGCGCATCGGCGATGCGGAAGCCGAGCGACGCCGCGAACCCGATCGCCGCCGCCGCGACCGGCGCGAACGCCGGATGCCGGGCCGCGCCGAGGGCCGCGGCAGTGGCGGCGAGCGCGGCGAGCGCGGGCAGATAGAGCGCGCTGCCGCGCAGCCATGGCGGCAGCGCGCCGGACGCCACCCATCCGAGCGCCGCCGCCACCGCCGCCAGCCCCAACGCGTGACGCGGCCCGAGGCCGAAGAACCGGCGCAACCCGACGACCGGATAGGCGAGGCAGAACAGCCCGATCGGCACGACGTCGGCGAGCCCGGCCCAGCGCGTCGCCACGGTGTGGAAGACGAAGGAGCCGACGCCGACGAGGACCGCGAGCCCCGCAACCACGGCGAAATCCGCCCCCGCCGCGTTGCGCCGCCGGGCGCGGCGCCAGCCCCAGACGGCGGCGGCGACGAACGACAGGTTGGTGAGGGCGTTGACCGGCTCGGCCCGGAAACCGGGACCGAGGCGCTCGCAGTAGATATCCACCGCCGCGCCCCAGTCCACGCCTAGATGCTCTCGCCGTTGAAATCGGCGACGAGGCGGCGCACGTCGAGCACGTCGGCGCGGCGCATCACCTGCACCGCGAGTTCCTCCGCCGCCGGGGCGAGCATGTGGCGCACCGTGTCCTTGACCAGCGGCAGGTTGGCCGGGGCCATCGACAGCTCGGAAATGCCCATCCCCACCAGCAGGCCGGTGTAGCGCGGGTCGCCCGCCACCTCGCCGCACACCGACACCGGCACGCGGGCCCGCCGCGCCGCCTCGGCGGTGAAGTGGATCAGGCGCAGCACCGCCGGATGCATGCCGTCGTAGAGGTGCGCCACCTGCTCGTCGGAGCGGTCGATCGCCAGGGTATACTGGGTGAGGTCGTTGGTGCCAACCGACAGGAACCCGGCCTCGCGCGCGAGCGCGTCGGCGCACAGCGCCGCGCCCGGCACCTCGATCATCACCCCGAGCGGCGGCGGAGTTTCCGGCATCGTCGCCCCCCGGGCGCGGAGCGCGTCGTAGACCTCGCGGAAATGGGCGCGGCATTCGCGCAGCTCGCCCACCGAGCCGATCATCGGCAGCAGCAGCCGCACCGGGCCGTGCACCGCGGCGCGGATCGCCGCCTCGAACTGCGCGCGCAGCAGCTCGGGCCGGGCGAGCGACAGGCGCACCGCGCGCAGGCCCATCGCCGGATTGGGCGCGACACCGAGGTCGAACAGGCGGGTGAGCTTGTCGCCGCCGACGTCGAGGGTGCGGAAGGTCACCGGGTGGCCGTCCATGCGTTCGACCACCGCCTTCAAGGTTTCGTACTGCTCGTCCGCGGTCGGCATGTCGTCGCGGTTCATGTAGAGGAACTCGGAGCGGAACAGGCCGATCCCCTCCGCTCCGGCGATCACCGCGGCGTTGGTCTCCTCCGGCCGCTCGATGTTCGCCATCAGGGTGACGCGGCGGCCGTCGCGGGTGACCGCGGGCAGGCCGCGCAGACGGTGCAGCACCCGGGCACGGCGCAGCGCAGCGGCGCGGCCCTTGCGGTAGTCCGCCATCTGCTCGGGCGTGGGGTTGAGGATCACCCGGCCGTGGGTGCCGTCGACGATCACCGTGCAGCCGGGGGCGAGCGCGCGGGTCAGCCCGGCGACGCCGACCACCGCGGGAATCCCGAGGGAACGCGCCATGATCGCGGTGTGGCTGGCGACGCCGCCGAGTTCGGTGGCGAACCCGGCGATGCGGTGCGGGTCCATCTGCGCGGTGTCGGCGGGGGTGAGTTCGTCGGCGAGGATGATGGTCTGGCGCGGCAGGTCGGCGAACGCGGTCGCCTCCTCGTGGCCGAGGCGGCGCACCAGGCGCTGGCCGAGGTCGCGCACGTCGTCGGCGCGGGCGGCGAGGTAGAGGTCGTCCATCGCCGCGAACGCCGCGACGAGATCGTCGATCTGGCGCTTCACCGCCGCCTCGGCGTTGATCCGCTTCTCCGCGATCAGCGTTTCGACGCCGCGAGTGAGGCGCGACCGCTTGAGCATGTGGGTGTGGGCGTCGAGGATGTAGGAGATCTCCTCGGCGGCCTGCTCGGGCAGACGGCGCGCCTCCTCGGCGATGGTCTTGAGATCCGCCGCGACATGCCGCACCGCGGCGCGGAAGCGCGCCACCTCGGCCGCCGTCTTTTCGGGCGGAACGCAGTACTCGATCACCGACAGGCCGCCGGTCTCGTGCACGTAGGCGATGCCGAGCGCGATCCCCGGGGAGACCGGCGTGCCGGTCATCACCCGCATCGGCAGGTCGGGGATCGGCTGGTCGTCAATCTTCATGGAACTTGGCTTCCACGAGGTCGCACAGGGCGGCGAGGGCGGCATCCGCTTCGTTGCCCTCTGCGGCGACGAGGATCGCGCAGCCGGGCCCGGCGGCGAGCATCATCAGCCCCATGATCGATTCGCCCGACACCGTCTGGCCGTTCTTCGACACCTCGACCCGGGCGTCGAAACCGCCCGCGAGCTTGACGAACTTGGCGGCGGCACGGGCATGCAGGCCGCGCATGTTACGGATCATCACTTCGCGGGACTTGGCGCTCAACAACGGGCTCCTCACCAGTAATGCCCCGGATTCCTAAGCCTGGGACAGCAGCTTGGAGGCCACGTTGATGTATTTGCGCCCGGCCTCCTGGGCGCTGATCACCGCCTCGCCGAGCGATTCGGTGCCGCGCACCGAGGCGAGCTTGATCAGCATCGGCAGGTTGACGCCGGCGATCACCTCGATGCGGGTCTTGTCCATGATCGAGATCGCGAGGTTCGACGGCGTGCCCCCGAACATGTCGGTGAGCACCACCGCGCCGGAGCCGTCGTCGACGGCGGCGACGCTGTCCATGATGTCCTGGCGGCGCTGTTCCATGTCGTCGTCGGGGCCGATGCAGACGGCGAGAATCCGCTCCTGATGGCCGACCACGTGTTCGAGGGCGGCGATCAGTTCGACGGCCAGGCGGCCGTGGGTGACGAGTACCATGCCGATCATTGTCGTGTTCGTTCCTTCCCCCGTTGGCGGCCTCCCCCCGAGGCGGCCCCCTATTGAGCCCGCTTCCGCGCGCGGATGCAACCGTTGTCAGGCTCCGGCGCGCTGCAGTTCGCGATGCCGCAGCGAAATTCCGTAGCCCGCGCGGCCGAGCCAGTCGGCGAGCCGTTCGGCGAGGTAGACCGAACGGTGGCGGCCGCCGGTACAGCCGACGGCGATGGTGAGGTAGCTCTTGCCCTCGGTGACGTAGCGCGGCAGCAGCGGCGCGACCAGCGCCTTGAGGTGCGCCTCGAACGCTTCGAAATCGGGATCCTCGGCGATGTACGCCTGCACCGCGGCGTCCTGTCCGGTCAGGTCCTTCAGCGCCGGAACGTAATGCGGGTTGCGCAGGAACCGCACGTCGAACACCAGATCCGCCTCGCGCGGCAGGCCGCGGCGGAACGAGAACGAGGTGACGAACACGTGCAGCCCGGCGCGCGCCTGGGCGTACCGGCTGGTGAGCATGGTCTTGAGCGACCCGGCGGGCAGGTCGGTGGTGTCGATCACGTCGTCGGCCGAGAGCTTCAGCGGCGCGAGCACCTGGCGTTCGAGGGCGATGCCGTCGAGCAGCGGCCGGTCGACCGCGAGCGGGTGACGGCGGCGGGTCTCGGTGTAGCGCCGCTGCAGCGCCTCGTCGTCGCATTCGAGGAAGAGAATGCGCGGGCGGATTCCCGAGATCCGCTCGACGTCGCGCAGCAGGCGGCGGATGCCGCGCACGTCGAAGTCGCGGGTGCGGATGTCGACGCCGATCGCCATCGGCCGCCTCGCGTTCTGGTATTCGGCCCAGGCGGTGGCCTCCTCGCCGACCATGTGGCGCAGCAGGAACAGCGGCACGTTGTCCACCGCCTCGTAACCGAGGTCCTCGAACGCCTTGAGCGCGGTGGACTTGCCCGCGCCGGACATGCCGGTGATGACGACGACGTCGCGCGGCTGCGGAGCAGCGATCATCGCCGCACCTCGCGGCGGTCGAGGGCGGCGTCGAGCGCCACCGTCACCACCGCCGCGGCGGAAGCGGCGAAGCCCCACAGCGTCAGCTCGGGCACCGCGACGCCGAGCACGTCGCGGCTCGCCGGATCGGGCATCCGCACCACCTCGGCCGGGTCGGCGACCAGCCGCACCGCGAGCGCCACCGGAAACGCATCGGCGGCGGTGGCCGCGCCGGGCGCGGCGACGACGCCGAGGCCCCGCACCTCGATCAGCCCGGCGATGGTCTCGGGCGGCGACGCCAGCACGGCCTCGCCCGCCCGCCGCAGCACCGTGCGGTCGTCGGCGATCAGGCGCGCGCCGCGGTCGATCAGCCGCAGCGCCAGATCCGACTTGCCGCAGCCCGACGGGCCGTAGATCAGAATCGCGCGGCCGTCGACGGCGACGGCCGAGGCATGTTCGATCGTGGAGGGGGCGTGCGTGCTCATGCCGCCCACCCTCGCGCGCACCGCCACGACTGTCAACGGAACTCCTGCGTGACGCCGGGAACCTTTGACGGGATCCCCGCGTTAGGCTTCCCGAAATCCGGTCCGCGCCCGGCGCGGCCCGTCAACCTTCGGAGACCTACCGCAATGCGTCTGTCCGCCAAACCCCTTGCCGCCGCGCTCGCGCTCGGATCGATGCTCGCCCTCGGCGCATGCGCCGAAACCTCGACCAGCCAGAGCACCGGCCAGTACCTCGACGACACCGCGATCACCGCCAAGGTGAAATCGAAGATCCTCCAGGACGAGCAGCTCAAGGTGCTGCAGATCGGCGTATCCACCTACGACGGCACGGTGCAGCTCTCGGGCTTCGTCGACGACGCCGCCACCAAGGCGCGCGCGACCCAGGTGGTGCGCACCGTCGAGGGCGTCGCCGCGGTCGAGAACGACCTCGTCGTCAAATAACGCAGGAACCCCTGCGGACGGGCTCCCCACCTCCGTCCCCCCGGAAACGCCCGTCCGTTTCGCCCGCGCCTTCCCCCCAAGGCGCGGGCATTTTTTCAGTAGGGATAGGGCGGCATCAGCCGCGGCAGGGTGAGGACGAAGCGCGCGCCCGGGGTTCCGGGGTCGTCGAGATCGCGGCGGTTGACCGCGCCGATGCGCCCGCCGAGCCCCTGGACGATCTGCTTCGAGATCGCGAGGCCGAGGCCCGAATGGGTGCCGAACTTCTCGCCCGCCGGACGCTCGGAATAGAAGCGGTCGAAGATCGCATCCTCCTTGCCTTCGGGAATGCCGGGGCCCTCGTCGTCGACCTCCACCACCACCACCGCGCCCTGCGGCGTATCGGCGGTGCGCACCCGCACCACGATCAGCCCCTCGGGCGGGCTGAACGACACCGCGTTGCCGATCAGGTTGCGGAACACCTGCACCAGGCGGCCCTCCGAGCCCAGCACCCACAGCCCCTCGCCCTCCTGCAGCTGGAGGCTGAAGCGCACCCCGTCGGCGTCGCCCGAAATCGTCTCCACCTCGATCAACGCCGAGAGCATCGCGCCGAGATTGAGCGGCACCGCGGTCGCCTTCATCAGTTCGGCGTCGACCCGCGACATGTCGGCGACGTCGGAGATCAGGCGGTCGATGCGCTGCACGTCCTCGGCGATGATCGCCAGCAGGCGGCGGCGATTGTCGGCGTCGTCGATGCGGCTCACGGTTTCCACCGCGCTGCGCATCGAGGTGAGCGGGTTCTTGATCTCGTGGGCGACGTCGGCGGCGAAGCGCTCGGTGGCCTCGATCCGGTCCCACAGGGTTTCGGTCATCTGCCCGAGCGCCACCGAAAGGTCGCCGATCTCGTCGCCGCGCCGCGACAGGTTGGGGATCGCGTTGCGGGTGCCGAGGCCGCTCTGCACCGCCTGCGCGGCGCGCGCGAGGCGGCGCACCGGATGGATGATCGTGCCCGCCTGATACCACGACAGCAGGATGGTGACGCCGAGCGTCGAGAGGAACAACCGCAGGATCGCCTTGCGCACCTGGAAGACGTTGGCCTCGACCGAATCCGTGCTGTCGTTGATCAGCACCGCGCCGACCACCTGCTTGTAGTACTGCACCGGCACCGCGACGCCGAGAACCTTCGCGTGCTCGCCGCGCCGCACCGCCTCCGAGGTTTCGCCGAAGCGCAGCGCGATGCCCAGTTCCTCGTAGGTGTCGATCGGGTCGAGCGGCGCCTCGACGTAAGGCGGGATCGCCTGTTCGGTCTCGCTCACCCGGCCGAGCAGGCGCACCAGCCGGTCGTTGAACTCGCGCAGCAGGCGGTCGGCGGCCGGATAGAGACGCGGCGGCGGCAGGTCGGAAACCTCGACGATGCCGCCCGAGACGAACATGTAGCGGCTGTCGGCGAGAAGCTCGCCCCGCGCGTCGAACAGCCGCACCCGCCGCCCCGCGTGGACGGAGAGACGGCGCACCATATGGCGCGCCTGTTCGGGCAGGAGACGGTAGCCGTGCCCGCCCTCGATCGCCGCCGTCATGTTGTTGCCGGAGAGGGTGCGTCCGCCGAATTCGCCCGACACCGCGCTTTCGGCCACCGCCGCCGCGACCATCTCGCCCTGGGCGCGCAGGGATTCGAGTTCCGAGCGCAGCAGCCCCTGCTCGTAGGCGTCGAGGTAGAGCGCCCCCAGCACCAGCAGCACCGGTGCCAGCAGGTTGACCGCGAGGATCTTGCGCGTGAGCGGCGAGACCCACCGCTCACGTCTCTGGGATGGTTCGCTCGGAAGGACGTCCTCCGGCATTACTCGATCTTCTCGCGATACCGGTAGCCGACGCCGTAGAGGGTTTCGATGTTGGCGAAGGTTTCGTCTTCGTCGCGGAACTTCTTGCGGATCCGCTTGATGTGGCTGTCGATGGTGCGGTCGTCGACGTAGATGTGCTCGCCGTAGGCGACGTCGATCAGCTGATCGCGGCTCTTGACGTGGCCGGGGCGCACCGCGAGCGCCTGCACGATCAGGAACTCGGTGACGGTGAGGTCGACCGGCTTGCCCTTCCACGAGCACATGTGCCGCGCCGGGTCGAGCACCAGGTCGCCGCGCACCAGCGCCTCCACCGACACCGCGTCCGGATCGCCGCCCGAGGCGCGGCGCTGGCGCGACACCTCGCCGCGGCGCAGCAGGCTGCGGATGCGCTCGATCAGTAGGCGCTGCGAGAACGGCTTCTTGATGTAGTCGTCCGCCCCCATGCGGAGGCCCAGCACCTCGTCCACCTCCTCGTCCTTCGAGGTCAGCAGAATCACCGGCACCGCGGAGGTCTTCCGCAGCTCCAGCAGCATCTCCATGCCGTCCATGCGCGGCATCTTGATGTCGAGGACGACGAGATCCGGCGGTTGCGCGGCGATCCCGGCGAGGCCCTCGGCGCCGTCGTGATACATCGCCACCTTGAAGCCCTCCGCCTCCAGCGCCATCGACACCGAGGCCAGGATATTGCGGTCGTCGTCCACCAGGGTAATCGCGTAGCTCACCTTTCGTCCTCCCCCATCACCGGAACCGGCGCTCTCCGGTATCCTGCGATTGTGGCGAAAATCCCGCTCCGCGTCACTTCATACCCGCATGCCCGTGCGCGGGCGCGGAGCCCTCCGGCGCGCGCGCGCCGATCTCCCGCACCGTCACCGGCACCTCGACCGCGCCCGCCTTCTCGAAGGTGAGGGTGAGCGGGAAGGTCCGGCCCGGAACGAGCGGCTCCGCGAGACCGATCAGCATCACGTGCAGGCCGCCGGGCTTGAGTTCGACGGCGCCGTGGGCGGGCACCTCGATACGCTCGACCTTGCGCATCTTCATCACTCCGCCGTCCATGGCGTGGGTGTGCAGCTCGGCGACGCCCGCCACCGGGGCCGACGCGGCGACCACCGCATCGGCCTCCGCGCCGGTATTTTCGATGCTCAGGAAGGCCGCTCCGGCGGGTGCTCCGGCCGGAGTCGCGCGCGCCCACGCGCGCGCGAGGGCGATCCCGTCGCCCGCGTCCGCCACCGACGCGAAAACCGCGATCGCGCCGCCGATCGCGAGCGCCGTCAGCGCTCCGAAAAACCCTTCTCTCATTGGCAGAAATCCTAGGTTTTTGGTGATCCTCGAAACGCATCTTACGGGCCGCCGAAAATTCGTCCACAGCAATTCGCAACTCTTCCAACAAGCGGTTTCAGTCCCGGATGCGACGCGCTATTCTAGCGGTCGCCGCGAACGGGACTCGGGGGTCTTGAGACCGCTCGCGCGACCTGCGGGGAGCGTTCCTCGCTCTTCGCCCGGCGCGATCGATCTCGCGCCGATCTCAACCTACCGAAACGGGAGAACACGACCGTGGAAAATCTGGGTCCGGTGATCAGCAAACATGGCACGACGACCAACCCGAAGTTGCTGGCGTGGGTGGACGAGATCGCTCGTCTGACGAAGCCCGACAGCATCTACTGGTGCGATGGGTCGCAGGAGGAGTACGACAGCCTGTGCCAGCGGCTGGTCGACGCCGGAGCGTTCATTCGTCTCAACCCCGAGAAGCGCGCGAACAGCTATCTCTGCCGCTCCGATCCCCAGGACGTCGCCCGCGTCGAGGACCGCACCTTCATCTGCTCGCAGAGCAAGGACGACGCCGGCCCGACCAACAACTGGGTCGATCCCAAGGAGATGAGGGCGACCCTCAAGGGTCTGTACGACGGCTGCATGAAGGGTCGCACGCTCTACGTCGTGCCGTTCTCGATGGGTCCGCTCGGTAGCCCGATCGCGCACATCGGCATCGAGATCACCGACAGCCCCTACGTCGTCGTCAACATGCGGATCATGACCCGCATGGGCGCCAAGGTGCTCGACGTGCTCGGCCATGACGGCGAATTCGTGCCGTGCGTCCACTCGGTGGGCAAGCCCCTCGCCGCCGGCGAGAAGGACGTCGCCTGGCCGTGCAACCCGAAGAACATCTACATCACCCACTTCCCCGAAACCCGCGAGATCTGGTCGTTCGGCTCGGGCTACGGCGGCAACGCGCTGCTCGGCAAGAAGTGCTTCGCGCTGCGCATCGCCTCGGCGATGGCCCACGATCAGGGCTGGCTCGCCGAGCACATGCTGATCGTCGGCGTCGAGAACCCCGCGGGCGAGAAGACCTATGTCGCCGCGGCGTTCCCGTCGGCCTGCGGCAAGACCAACTTCGCGATGCTGGTGCCGCCGAAGGGCTTCGAGGGCTGGAAGATCTGGACCGTCGGCGACGACATCGCCTGGATCAAGCCCGGCAAGGACGGCCGCCTCTACGCCATCAACCCGGAAGCCGGGTTCTTCGGCGTCGCCCCCGGCACCGGCGCGAACACCAACTTCAACGCGATCGCGTCGTGCCGCGCCAACAGCATCTTCACCAACGTCGCGCTGACCGACGACGGCGACATCTGGTGGGAAGGCCTGACCGACGAGAAGCCCGCGCACCTGATCGACTGGAAGGGCCGCGACTGGACCCCGGCAAGCCCGGAGCCCGCCGCCCACCCCAACAGCCGCTTCACCGCCCCGGCGGGGCAGTGCCCGTCGATCGACCCGGACTGGGAGAACCCGGCGGGCGTGCCGATCTCGGCGTTCCTGTTCGGCGGCCGCCTGTCGAAGAACACGCCGCTGGTCTACCAGGCGTTCAACTGGGCGCACGGCGTCTACCTCGGCGCGACGATGGGCTCCGAAGCCACCGCCGCCGCGGTCGGCCAGGCGGCGATCCGCCGCGACCCGATGGCGATGCTGCCGTTCTGCGGCTACAACATGGCCGATTACTGGGGCCACTGGCTCGACGTCGGCGCCAAGCTCAAGAACCCGCCGCCGGTCTTCCGCGTCAACTGGTTCCGCAAGGACGAAAACGGCAAGTTCATGTGGCCGGGCTTCGGCGACAACATGCGGGTGCTGAAGTGGATCGTCGACCGCGTCCACGGTCGGGGCTTCGCCGAGGAAGGCCCGCTCGGCTACATGCCGCGCTACGAGGACCTCGAATGGGCGGGGCTCGACTTCCCGGCCGCGAAGTTCGACGCGCTGATGCACGTGGACCGGACCTCCGGCCTCGCCGAGGCGCGCGATCACGACGCGCACTTCGAGAAGTTCTACGACCGCCTGCCGAAGGAGTTCGTCAACGAGCGCGAGCTTCTGAAGGGGCGCCTGTGGCGCTCGCCGAAGGCCTGAGCCTTTCCCCTTCCGCCGTTACCGAGGGCCGCC
The DNA here is from genome assembly GCA_900079695.1 of uncultured Alphaproteobacteria bacterium. Lineage (NCBI taxonomy): Bacteria > Pseudomonadati > Pseudomonadota > Alphaproteobacteria > uncultured Alphaproteobacteria bacterium. The sequence goes on along the minus strand of LT599022.1, from coordinate 3,287,708 downwards.
CGACCGGGCGGCCCTTCGGCTTTTCCGGCTCCGCTCGGCCCGCCTTGCGGCGACGGCGTCGAACTCGAACGAATTCCAGCCTTCGCTGTAGAACAGTACGGTGTCGAAACTGCCGCCGTGGGCGTAGAAGTTGGCGTAGACTGCGGCGGTGCCGTCGGGATCGGCGACGATGTCGCTGCCGTCGAACGCACCGACCACGTCGAAGCCGTCCATGAAGACGATCTTGTTGTCGTCGTCGACGGTGCCCCACAGCATGCCGAAGTATTTGGCGGGAGCGTCGAGACTGAGCGCGATCCCCCAGTTGCGGGTGGCGTAGACATAGCCGTCCGCGCCGTCGGCACCGAGAACGTGCACGCCCGGCACGTCGAAATCGCCGATCTTGAGGTTGTACATATCGCCGACGGCGGTATCGAGATGCGCGTAGTCGCCGTTGGCGAAACCGTCGAAGTCCTCGGAAACGGCGCTCCCCTGCACCCATCCGCCGCCGGTGGCGACGCCGACGGTGGTGGCCGCCGCGGGCGGCGCGAAGACCGCGACCATCGGCAACGCCAACACTCCGATCCACGCCTTGCTCATCGTCGTTCTCCCCTGCCTCGTGCCGTGACCCGACGCAGCTTCGGCGCAAGATCCGCGTCAGAGCCTCAACTCATTGACGGATAGTGCGCTATTCGGGAACCACGGAAAGCGTGTGTAAAACCTGCCGACGCACGGTCGCGGGCGAGCCGCGCCCGCCCCTCGGAGAGGAAGGAGAAGGCCTTAAAAAGACGGCAAATCAGACTGTAATGAATTCCGACGGAAGCGGCGGCCGAAGCCGCCGCTTCCGCGCCTCGGTCGTCAGGCGGCGCGACGCCGCCGCAGGCCGAACACGCCCATCCCCGCGACCGCCATGCCGAACAGCCCGAGGGCCGCCGGCAACGGCGTCGCCGCGACGCGGACGTTGTCGAACTCGAAGGAATCGTCGCCCGAGGTCAGCACCACCGACGTGAAGGTGCCGTCCACGGCGTAGAAGTTGGCGTAGATCGCCGAGACGCCGTCGGGCGGGTCGAGCAGATCGGAACCGGTGAAGGTGCCGACCACGGTGTCGCCGTCGTAGAACGTCGCGGTGTTGAAGTCGTCCACCGTGCCCCACAGCATGCCGAAGTAGGTGGCAGGACCGGCGAAGGAGAAGGTGAGAGACGTGCCGCCCGGAATCGCCACGTATTCGTTGCCGATCTCGCCGGTGCCGAGCACGTAGACGCCGGTGGCGTCATCCACCACGTTCGCGTCCACCGCCAGCTTCACCGGCCCCCAACTGATCGACGGGTACACGCCCGACGCATAGGAGTCGAAGTCCTGGTAGATCGCATTGTCGGGCGCATTGATGACGTTGGAGATCAGATCGATGGTGACGGCCTTGGCAGGGGTGGCGGCGAAGCCCAGCAGCGGGAGCGCAGCCAGCACAAAGCGCAGGTTCATCGGGTCTTCCTTTTGGAACGAGACTAACCAACTCGCCCGGAGGTTGCGCAAGGTGCATGCCAAAACACTAACACATTAGAAATCAACAGGAAATTTTGAATCATGCAATGGCATGGTCAAAGTCGCCGACAGGCGGTTGTGCCGTTTTTCGCGGAATGGAGGTAAGAAAGGCGGGATAGGCGGTTGAAATCCGGCAATTTCGTGGCAAAGGCCGGAATTCCGGTGGTGTCAAATCCGCCGTCACCGCCCGCGAACCGGCGTCGCCCTGCATCGACGCCGGCCGCGGAACGGCGGAGCGGTCAGACCTTGCGGCGACGCCGCAGACCGAGCGCGCCCATGCCGGCGATCGCCGAACCGAACAGGCCGAGAGCGGCCGGAAGCGGCGTCGGCGCCACCCGCACGTTGTCGAACTCGAACGAGTTCTGGGAGCTTTCGAACACCACCCGGTCGAACGTTTCGCCCGCATCCGCCCAGAAGTTGGCGTAGACCACGGCGCTGCCGGTGTCGACGACGCCGGCCTTCGCGGCGATGTCGGAACCGGTGTAGGAGGCGACCAGCGTATCGCCGTCGTAGAACGAGATGGTGTTGTAGCTGTCGACCGTGCCCCACAGCAGGCCGAAGTACTGCATGTCGCCGGTCAGGTTCAGGCTCACCGGGCTCAGACCCGCGGTAACGAAGGCGTACCGTCCGGTATCGACCGAGAACGGCAGGATGTGTTCGCCCGACAGGTCGGCGAACGCGTAGCCGACGCTCGGGCTGAACGTGCCGACGCCGTCGACGCCGCTCGAAAAGTCCTCGGTAACCGTGCTGCCGGGAAGATATCCTTCGCCGATGGTGACGCCGATGGCGTGGGCGGGGGTGGCGGCGAAGCCGACGAGCGGCAGCGCAGCCAGAGCTGCAAGCACCTTGTTCATGCGTCTCTCCTTGGTTTGGTCCGTTCGCAAGAAACCCTAGTGCTTCGTAAGCAATCTCCGTGCCGATTTTATAATCTATTGATAATCAATATGTATTTTCGCAATTCTGGGGGATCGTGTAAAAACTTCCGACGCAACGAGTCGCCGCCGCCGGGTGCATGCACAGGCCTGATATGTCCGAAGAATTTCCGCACCCCGTCGGGCGCGCGACGCGTCCGCCGACGTAACCCCGCACGCCGCGCCCGGGCGGCGTAAAAAAATCCGACACCGGGAGCCCCGCGCGCTCAGACGCGGCGCGACGGACGCCGCAGGCGGATGACCACCAGCCCGACCAACCCGGTTCCGAACAACGCAAGCGCGCCGGGAACCGGCAGATCGGCGTCCGGCGCGTCGGCCGATGCGTCGCTGCGGGAGTGCGCGACGCGTGCGAGCCGCACCGTCGGCGTGGCGTCCGGCGCGTGAGCACCGGCCGCCGGAGGACCGTCCAGGTCGGCGGCCGCAACCGTCGCCGCGCCGACGTTCGCCTGCGCCTCCGGCATCGCCGCGAAACCCGCAAACGCGACCGAAACGCCGAGTGCCAGGACGGTCCGCCATGAAGATGTATGCATGGAGCTTCTCCCATCTTTCAGGATGAACCTACCCCCTGCTTTCCGCTCGACGCTCGCACCGCATCGTCGATCGCGCCGGTTTTCCGCAACGGGACTCGCGCCCGGCCCGGAAACATATGATAAGAACAGAAAGCTCAGAGGATTATAAAATTCCTCCCGCGGCGCCGGGAGCGGCGGCAAAGCCGCTTCAGCCCGTCCACCGTCCGGGTAGTTTTCTATATGGAGATGAGACTCCCCACCCGTAACCCCCCATTCGCCGCCACCCAATCATTGCAACCGCATGCAGCCGTACCTAGGTGTAATTCGCTTGTCCGTTCAGGCGATGGGGCCGGCAACCTTCGGACGGGCTGGAGCGTTCGTGTGGGGAGCTGTTGTTCGGCTCAAGAATCGGGTGACGTCAGGCGGGCGGGTCCGTCCGCAATCCCAGGTTGGAAACTGTCCGTCGGAAGTGCGCTGAAGTCCCTTCCTCTAGATCTTCAGGGAGTCGACGATGGTCGATGGCTGGACCGAAGCCGATGCGCGGACCGTAGGATACTTTTTTTGCACCGTGGCCTACGCACTGGCCGCGCTCGCCGCGGCGCGCAGCGGTTTCGCCCGGCCGCGCAAGCAGGTGATGGCGATATCCTGCGGCGTCACCGCCCTGTGGGCCGCGGCGCTCGCCCTCGCTCAGGTTTCCGCCGTCGCGGGCGTGGTCGCAGCGATCGCCGAAACCGCGCGCTCGATCTCCTGGCTGATGTTCTTCTGCGTCTCGCTCGGCGCGTCGGCGGGATTCTGGCAACGGCTCAATCTCAAGAACCGCGCGCGCGAGCGCTTCTGGATGCTGTGCGCGGCGCTCTGCGTCACCGGCTTCGGCGTGCTGTTCGCCACCGGCTTCGGCCCCAGCGCGCTGATCGGCTTCTGGCAGATCTCGGTGGCGATCGCCACCCTGCTGCTGCTCGAAAACCTGCTGCGCAACGCCGACGACCGCAGCCGCGGCCGGATGCAGACGCTCTGCCTCGGCATCGGCCTGGTGGTGGTCTACGACCTGTTCTTCTACGCCAGCCTGCTCGGCAGTTCGCGCATCGACCCGCTGTTCATCGCCGTGCGCGGCTACGTCGCGGGCGCCGGAGCGCTGTTCATCCTCGCGGCAATGCTGCGCGGCCGCAAGTGGCGCGGCGACGTCACCCTCTCGCGCACCGTGGTGTTCCACTCGGCGGCGCTCACCGGCTCGGGCTTCTACCTCGTCACCACCTCGGTGGCGGGCGAATATCTGCGCCTGCATTCGGGGAGCTGGGGCCCTGCGTTCGAGATCGCCTTTCTCGTCACCGCGCTCGTCCTTCTGGTGGTGGTGCTCCAATCCGCTTCGGTGCGCGCGCGGACGAGCGTGTTCATCTCGAAACACTTCTTCCGCCTGAAGTACGACTACCGCACGGTCTGGCTCGACTTCATCGGCAAGATGGCCGACCGCGACGCACGCGAGAACCTTCACCTCCGCACCCTTCAGGCGGTGGCGGGCGCGCTCGACTGCCGTTCCGGCACCCTCTGGGCGCTGCAACAGCCGACCGCCGCCTACGTGCCGATGGCGATGTTGAACGTCACCGAGGGCCGCCACCCGATCGTCGGCGTCGAGGACGACCTGCCGCGCTACATGTTCGACACCACCTGGATCGTCGATACCCGCCAATGCCTGCGCGACCCGGCGTTCTACGGCGGGCTGTCGCTGCCGGACTGGCTCGCCGAGCTCGACCGCGCCAACCAGGCGTGGATCGTCGTGCCGCTGATCCACAACCACACCCTCGAAGCCTTCATCGTCCTCGCGCCGCCGCCCGGCGGCCGCCGCAGCCTCGGCTGGGAGGATTTCGACCTGCTGAAGACGGTCGGCGCGCAGGCGGCCTCCTACCTCGCCGAGGAGCGCGCCTCGCGCGAACTCGGCGACGCGCAGAAGTTCGCCGACATCAACCGCCGCGTCGCGTTCGTGATGCACGACATCAAGAACGTCGCCGGGCAGATGAGCCTGCTGCGCCAGAACGCCCTGCGCCATGGCGACAACCCGGAGTTCCAGAAGGACATGATCGAGGCGGTGGGCAACGCCGCCGACCGCCTGCGCGGGATGCTCGCGCAGCTCGCCGCCGACCCCCGCGCCGGGGCCGCCGCCGCCGAAGCCGCGAAACCGCAGGAGATCGCGCTGGTGGCGGTGGTGGCGCACGTGGTGGACCGCTGGCGCGCCGCGTTCCCGCAGCTCGGCATCGCCACCGCCGCCGCCGACGTGCGCGCGATCGGCACCGAAACCGGCGTCGTCACCGTGCTCGACCACCTGATCCAGAACGCCGTCGAGGCGGTGGGCGAAAACGGCGCGATCCGGGTCGCGGTTTCCGCCTCCGCCGCCGAGGCGGTGATCGAGGTGATCGACAACGGGCCGGGAATGACGCCGCAGTTCATCTGCGACCACCTGTTCCGCCCCCTCGGCACCAGCAAGCCGACCGGCTCGGGCATCGGCGCGTTCCAGGCGCTCAAGACGGTGCGCGAGATGGGCGGGCGGCTCGACGTCGACAGCAACGCCGGACAAGGCACGACGATGCGGGTGATCCTCCGCCGTGCCGAAAACCCGGACCTCGCCTCCAATCAAGAGCGTCTGCATGCCTCCAGCCACACCTGACACGCCCAAGCTGCTGATCGTCGAGGACGACCCGATGCTGCGCAAGCAGCTGCACTGGGCGCTTGCGGATTTTCCGCTGCTGTTCGCCGAGGACCGGGCCGGCGCGCTCGCGCAGTTCCACAAGGAGGAGCCGCCGGTGGTGATCCTCGACCTCGGCCTGCCGCCGGACCCGGGCGGCGCCACCGAGGGCCTCGAAACCCTGCGCGCGATCCTCGCCCACCGCCCCGCCACCAAGGTGATCGTCTCCTCCGGCAACGCGGAGCGCCGCAACGCGATCGAGGCGATCCGCGCCGGGGCGTACGACTTCTATCCCAAGCCGGTGGACGAGGAGGTGCTGCGGGTGATCATCGACCGCGCCTGGAACGGCTTCCAGCTCGAAGCCGAACTCGCGCGGCTGCGGAACGACCTGAGGCCGGAGGGCGCGTTCTTCGGCGTGATCGGCGCGGCCCCGGTGATGCAGAAGGTGTGCGCGCTCGCGGCGAAGATCGCGGCATCGAACGTGTCGGTGGTGATCACCGGCGAGACCGGCACCGGCAAGGACGTGATGGCGCGCGCGATCCACGCCGGGAGCGCGCGCGCCGCCGGGCCGTTCGTCGCCATCAACTGCGCCGCGATCCCCCAGAACCTGCTGGAAAGCGAACTCTTCGGCCACGAGAAGGGCGCGTTTACCGGCGCCCACGCGCAGGTGGTGGGCAAGGTCGAGCAGGCCCACAAGGGCACCCTGTTCCTCGACGAGATCGGCGACATGCCGCTGATGCTTCAGGCGAAGCTGCTGCGCTTCCTGCAGGAGCGGGTGGTGGAGCGGATCGGCGGCCGCAAGACGATTCCGGTCGACGTGCGGGTGATCGCCGCCACCAATCGCGACCTCGCGCAGATGATGGCGGAGGGCACCTTCCGCGAGGACCTCTACTTCCGCCTCAACGAGGTGGCGCTCGCGATCCCGCCGCTGCGCGAACGCCCGGGGGACGCGGTGCTGATCGCCCGCCACCTGCTCAAGAAGGCGCAGACGGCGATGGACAAGACGGTCAAGGGATTCTCGCCGGAGGCGCTCGCCTGCATCGAGGCGTATTCCTGGCCCGGCAACGTCCGCGAACTCGAAAACCGCATCAAACGCGCGGTGGTGATGGCCGAGCGGGGAACGATCGGCGTCGCCGATCTCGACCTCGAATGCGCCGCGCCGCAATGCCCCGCCGACGCCCTGCCGACCCTGCGCGAGGTGCGCGAGGACGCGGAACGGCGCCTGCTCTCGCGCACCCTCGCGCTCACCAACAACAACATCCAGGAAGCCTCGCGCCTCCTCGGCGTCAGCCGCCCCACCCTCTATTCGCTGATGAAGACCCTCAATTTCGGCCGCGGCAACTGACCGCCCGGCACCCCCGGGCGATTGCGTTCGCTTGACAATCGCGCACGATCTGCGACTCTGAGGGTATGAAAACGATGCACGCCATCACCGTTCGCTTCTGCCGCATTCTCGCAGGCAGCTAGCCCCGAGCCCGGCCCTTGCGCCCCCGGGCTTCGGGGGTGTCTCGGCCTTTGCCGCCGACCGCGGCCCGGCCTCTTCCCACGGCGCACCCTAGCAAATTTCTTCGTGATTCCCGGCTCGCCCGCGTGCGCGCCGTATTGCAGGAGCGTTTCCATGCCCCGCCTCAGCAAGTCTCCGCCTTTGCCCAAGATCGTGCTCGCCGAGTGCGACTTCGACCGTCTCGCCCGCCTCGCCGAGGCCGGGCGCGACTGGGACCTCGATGTCGCCGACGAGCTGCGCGCCGAACTCGACCGCGGCCGCGTCGTTCCCACCGAGCGCATGCCCGCCGACGTGGTACGGATGGGGTCGACCGTCACCTTCGAGAGCGACGCCGGGCCCGCCCGTCGCGTCACCCTGGTCTACCCCGCCGAAGCGGATATCGGCGCCGGGCGGATCTCGGTGCTGACGCCGGTGGGAACCGCGCTGATCGGCCTCCGCGTCGGCCAGTCGATCGGCTGGACCGCGCGCGACGGCCGCAGCCGCAGCCTCACCGTCGTCGCGGTCGAGAACTGAGCGAACCCGGGGCCGGAGGATCGCCCCCGGCCCCGCGACCGCAATCCCGTTTCAGTGGGCCGCCGCCCAGGTGCGGCCCTGGCGGGCGTCCACCACCAGCGGCACCGAGAGCGCGGCGGCCGCCTCCATCTCCGGGCGGATCAGCGCGATCAGCGCCTCGGCCTCGTCCGCGGCCACCTCGAACACCAGTTCGTCGTGAACCTGAAGCACCGCCTTGGCCCTGAGGTTCGCGTCCGCCAGCGCGGCGTCGACGCGGATCATCGCCCGCTTCATGATGTCCGCCGCGCCGCCCTGGATCGGCGCGTTGATCGCGGCGCGCTCGGCAAAGCCGCGCTGCGCCGGGATCTTGGCGGCGATGCCGGGAGTGGCGCAGACCCGCCCGAACGGCGTGCGCACGAACCCGTGGGCGCGGGCGAACTCCTTGGTGGATTCCATGTACTGGCGGATTTCCGGATACTTCTCGAAATACGCGGCGATGTAGCCCTTCGCCTCGGCGTTGGCGATGCCGAGCTGGCGCGCCAGGCCGAACGCGGAAATGCCGTAGATGATGCCGAAGTTGATCGCCTTGGCGCGGCGGCGCAGCATCGGGTCCATCCCCGCGATCGGCACTCCGAACACCTGGCTCGCGGTGGCGGCGTGGATGTCCTCGCCCGAGGCGAACGCCGCCTTGAGCGCCGCCACCTCGCCGACGTGCGCCATCAGCCGGAGCTCGATCTGCGAATAGTCGGCCGAGACCAGCACGTTGCCCGGCGCGGCGACGAACGCCTCGCGGATCCGGCGGCCTTCCTCGGTGCGGATCGGGATGTTCTGGAGGTTGGGATCGATCGACGACAGCCGGCCGGTGGCGGTGACGGTGAGCGCGAAGGTGGTGTGGACGCGGCCGTCGACCGGCGAGATCTGCCCCACCAGCGCATCGGCGTAGGTGGATTTGAGCTTCTGCAACTGCCGCCAGTCGAGAATCCGCGCGGGCAGTTCGTGCACCAGCGCGAGTTCCTCCAGCACCTCGGCGTCGGTGCCCCAGGCGCCGGTCTTGCCGCTCTTGCGGCCGCCCGGCAGCGACAGGCGCTCGAACAGGATCTCCCCGAGCTGCTTCGGCGAGCCGAGGTTGAACTCGCCCCCGGCCAAGCGGTGGCACTCGGCTTCGAGCGCTGCCATGCGGCCGCCGAAGTCGCGGCTCATCGCCGCGAGCGCGGCGCTGTCGATGGCGACGCCCTCGGCCTCCATGGCGTGAAGGATCTTCACCAGCGGCCGGTCGAAGCGCTCGTAGACGCCGACCCGGCGTTCCTCCAGCAGACGCCGCTTCAGCGCCGCATGCAGGCGGCCGACGACGTCGGCGGTCTCGGCGGCGCAGATCCGCACCGCCTCGGGCGCGAGGGTATCCCAGCCGACCCGCGACCGGCCCTTGCCGCACAGCTCCTCGCGCGAGACCACGCGATGGCCGAAGTGCCGCAGCGCCAGTTCGTCGATGCCGTGACCATGGGCCGCGCCGTCGAGGGCATAGGAGAGCACCATGGTGTCGTCGGCGACCGCGACCGTCAGGCCTTCCGCCGCCAGCGCGTGCATCGCCGCCTTGACGTCATGCCCGACCACCAGCACGCCGGGATCGGCGAGAACCGGCCGCAGCAGCTCCACCGCCTTCGTCAGCGGCACCTGCGCGGGCGCGTCGGCGGGCGTGACGCCGAAGTCGAGCGTTCCCGCCGGGGCGGCGTCGGCGAGCAGGCCGTGGCGCAGCGGCAAGTAGACCGCCTCCCCCGGCGCGATCGCGAGACCGAGGCCGACGAGGCGGCGGTTCTCGGATTCCACCGACACCACCAGCCGGCCCACGTCCGCCGCGCGGGCGAGGAAGCGTTCGAGCGCCGCCGCGTCGGTCAGCAGCCCGTAGGCGGACGGGTCGAACCCCTCGGCCACCGGCTCCGCCTCGGCGGCTGCGGGCGCGTCGCCGCGCCGCAGCCCCGGCAGGCGCGCGAGCAGGCTCTTGAAACCGTACGAATCGAGGAAGGCGCGCAGCTTTTCGAGATCGAACTCCGGCACCTTGAGATCGTCGGGGCCGACGTCGAGCGGCACGTCGCAGGCGAGCGTGACGAGGCGCTTCGAAATCCGCGCCTGTTCGGCGAAGTCGATCAGACTCTGGCGGCGCTTCGGCTGGGTGATCTCGGCGGCGCGGCCGAGCAGGGTTTCGAGATCGCCGTAGGTTTCGATCAACTGCGCCGCGGTCTTCACGCCGATGCCCGGCACCCCCGGCACGTTGTCGGAGGAATCCCCGGCAAGCGCCTGCACGTCGATCACCTTTTCCGGCACGACGCCGAACTTCTCGCGCACCGCGTCGGCGTCGATCGGCTTGTTCTTCATCGGGTCGAAGAGCTGCACGCCGGGGCGGACGAGCTGCATCAGGTCCTTGTCCGCAGACACCACCACCACGTCCCAGCCGTCCGCGGCGGCACGGGTGGCGAGCGTGGCGATCAGGTCGTCGGCCTCGAACCCCTCCTTCTCCAGACACGCCACCTGGCACGCCACGACCGCCTCGCGGATCAGCGGGAACTGCGGCACCAGGTCCTCGGGCGGCGGCGGCCGCTGCGCCTTGTAGGCGGGATAGATGGCGTTGCGGAAGGTCTCGCGCTTGGAATCGAAGATCACCGCGAGGTGGTCGGCCTTGAGATCGGAAATCAGCTTCAGCAGCATCGCGGTGAAGCCGTAGATCGCGTTCACCGGAGTGCCGTCGGGCCGCGTCATCGGCGGCAGGGCGTGATAGGCGCGGAAGATGTAGCCGGAGCCGTCGACGAGGTGGAGAACCCGGCTCACGCGGTCACCTCGACGATCCGGCCCTCGGCGTCCATGGCGTAGCGGCGGCTGCAGTAGGGGCAGCAGACCTTGCCGTCCTTGTCGAGTTCGAGGAACACCCTGGGGTGGCCGAGCGCGCCGCCGCCGTCGCAGGGAACGGAACGGGCATGGTCGGCGAGCGGAACGGGAGCGGGATTGGTCATGCGGATCCTCGGGCGGAAAGCGAAGCTCCCGGCAATATAGACCGCGGCGGCGGCGGATGCCAGCCGCCCCGCCGCCCTTGACTTCCGGACCCGGCGCGCCTTTCTGTTAGGCGCATGATGCAAGGTGTTCCGATGTCCCCTCCGCCCGCCTCCGCCATCGTCATCGACGGCGTCTCCAAAACCTATCGGCCGCGCGACAGCCAGACCCTCAAGGTGGCGCTGAAGTCGGTCTCCCTCGACGTGCCGAAGGGGGCGATGTTCGCCCTCCTCGGGCCGAACGGCGCGGGCAAGTCGACCCTGATCAACATCATGGCCGGTCTGGTCAACAAGAGCGCCGGGCGGGTGGTGATCTGGGGCCACGACATCGACGCCGACCCGCGCCAGGCGCGCCGGGCGATCGGGGTGGTGCCGCAGGAGCTCAACCTCGACCCCTTCTTCACCCCGCGCGAGACCCTCGACGTCCAGGCGGGCTACTACGGCATCCCCAAGGCGGAGCGCCGCACCGACGAGATTCTCGAAACCGTCGGCCTCGCCGACAAGGCCAACGCCCACGCCCGCACCCTCTCGGGCGGCATGCGCCGCCGCCTGCTGATCGCCAAGGCGATGGTCCACAACCCGCAGATCCTGGTGCTCGACGAACCCACCGCCGGAGTCGACGTGGAGCTGCGCCAGCACCTCTGGCGCACCATCCACGAGCTCAACGCCCTCGGCCGCACCATTCTCCTCACCACGCATTATCTGGAAGAGGCGCAGGACAACTGCTCGACCATCGCGATTCTGCGGCAGGGCGAGGTGGTCGCCTGCGAAAGCCGCGAGGGCCTGCTCTCGCGCCTCAAGGACAAGGTGGTGGTGGTGCGCTTCGCCGAGGCGTTCGCGGCGGTGCCGGAGCGCCTCGCGCCGTTCATGCCCGAGATCGCCGCGCCCGACACCATGGCCTTCCGCGTCAACCGCGACGACGGCGGCATTCCCGCGCTGCTCGACGCCCTGCCGGGCTCGGGACTGAAGATCCGCGACGTCTCGACGGTGGAGCCGGACCTCGAGGAGGTGTTCCTGCGCCTCACCCGCGACGAGCCCCCGGTCGCCGCCCAACCCGAGCCGCCGCGCGTGGTGACGATTTAACAGTTGTTCCGGAGCGGACGGATTGCTAAAGTCCGCCCCTCTGCGCGCCCGTAGCTCAGATGGATAGAGTGTCGGCCTCCGAAGCCGAAGGTCGTGGGTTCGAATCCCGCCGGGCGCACCAAAACCCCAGGAAGCACACAGGGCTTCCTGGGGTTTTGGTTTGTCGGGTGTGGTTTTCGCAGCCACCGGTGAAGCGCGACAGTTGGTCCTGGAGACGCAGCCAGATGGTGTTGGAGTATTGAAGCGGAGCGTCAGCTGCAACTGAATCGGAATCGGTTGCAGCCTACTGTTTGATTGACGACAAGCGCACGATCAGCTCGGGATCGGTCATCTCTCCCCAGGCTGTGATCGATATCTCTCTGTATGGCGCGCTGCCATCGGCAGCCGGGATGAAGGCTCCATCGAAGGTGGCGACTTTTCCCTCCTTCAAGGCGACCACTTGCTTATAGAGATCTGAGCCTGGTGCGGCACCTTCGGCGATCAGGGTTCCTTTGCAGGGCAGCGTGAGCTTCACGTCCGCCAATCCTTTAAGGCTGGGTGACACCGACTTCACTTCGGCCTTCCATCCTTTGAAACCTCCTGCGCTCGCGACTTCGGCGATGCGTTGCCGTCCCTCGGAGACGGCCTTCTTAAGCGCGGCGTCGCGAGCGATTTGGTTTTCCTGCTTCTCGGCCGCCCGATAAGCCGCGCGGTTTGCGTCGATGGCTTTACACAGCGGGGTTTCTTCGTCGCCGCACGCGGCGAGGAGAAGAGCGGTTCCGGAGAGGAGCAAGACGGACAGGCGGGACATCGGAATCTCCAGGGAAGAGAAGCGGGAAGGAGTTGAACCTTACACCAAATCAGAAGGGGCGTTGAACGCCCCTTTCAAATCGCCTTGATCCCGGCTTCGTCAGCGCGGTTATACCGACGAGAGGCTGGCGATGAACTGGATCGCCTCGCCCGCCAGTTCGACTAGGTGCGCGGACAGCGCCTTCACATGAACGTCTGCGAACTCGGTGGAGCTGAACCAGCGGAACGCCGCGCCGGTGGCGAAGCCGAGCCAGAGTTCGCCGACCTCGGTGTAGGCCCCGGCCTTGACGCCGATCCACGGCATCGCGGGGATTCGCGCGGCGTAGGGTTCGAGCAGGTAGCCGAGTCCGCCCGGGCCATAGCGGCGGATCGGATGGCCGTTGCCGCCGTTGTCGCCCCGGACCAGGAACCAAATGCACAGCAGCCCGAACGGCACCAGCGCCGAGACCGGCGGCAGCGGCCACCAGGCGGCGACGGTGAGCACCGCAAGCACGGCGATCTTGAGGGGCTTGGACCAATGTCCGCCCCAGCCGCCGAGCCACCGGCGCCACAGCCCGAAGGCGACGCCGAAGAGAACGATCGCGAGAGCGGTGGCCATCAGACGGTCTCCTCGGGGGCGATTTCGGGCCAATCCGGCGCAACGGCGACGATCGCGGCCGGATCGTCCCCGGCGGCAATCACGGCGGCCTCGGCGGTGTTGGATGCCTCACGCACGGCGGCGCGATAGGCCAGGGTGTCGGCGGGGGCGGCCGCCCCACCCTCGGCCTGTCGGATCACCAGCCAGTCGGTGGGCGAGAGCAGCGCGTCGGCCTGTGCCTTGATCGCCGCGACCTTGGCGGCGCGCACCTCGGCGGCCGGGATCGGCTCGGCGTCGTAGACCAGCGTCGCGCCGTCTTCGGTCCGCTCGACGTGCTGGCCGGTGACGCGCCACAGCGCCGGGTCGGGCTTGCCCGGATCGGTGACGGGGTAGACGCCCCGCGCCACCAGATCGGCGCGCGAGAGCAGCGCGGCGTCGGAGAGGGTATCGCCCGAGGGCGTGACGAGGCGGCGGCCCGAGAGGATCAGGCGGGGATTGCCGGTGGCAGGGTCGAGGACTGCGTACATGATGCGGGCTCCTTATCGGGCGCGGCCGAACTTTTGCGGGGTGCCAGCCCAGGCGGCGTGGATGATGGTTTGGCCGGATCCGTTGAGGCCGTTGTGGGTGGTGCGGACCTTGAGGCCGTTGGAGACGAAATCGCACAACCCGTTGCCGTCGCTGGTTTCGGCGTTCGCCGCGTCGGAGAGCCACAGGCGGTTGTCGATCGGGTTGTGTGGGCTGCGCGCGGTATCCTGCACGGTGGGATAGTTGGCGCTCGTCACCGCGGTGTTTTTGGTGATCGCGAGCGCCGGGGCGAAGTCCATCGCGGCGAACGCACCATCGGCGGATGCGTTGCCGATATGCCGGCCAAAGCTCGAAAACTGAGGGACTTCGGCCCACGCCAGGACAGCGTAAGTGCCGGAGGGCAAACCGGAACCGAGGGTGAGCGAGAGGGCGTCGGAGGCAAACCATCCGGCCTCGGTGACCGCCGCGACGTTGGCGTTGATCGCGATATACTGCCCCGCCGCCAAGCCCCTGCGGTGATACATCCGCTTGATCGCGCCGGTGGAGAGGTTGAGCACCCAGGCGTAATCGACGATCCGGCCGAGCTTGTGCGCCACGGTGGTGGGCGCGCCGGTGACATGATCGACCGTCAGCAAGTCGAACCCCGCCGCCGCCGAAGCGCGCCAGACGTAATCGACGCGGCTGCCCTGGTACGCCGCCGCCGCGCCGACCGTCCAGCCGGATCGGGTAAAAGTGAGACCGTCCGCCTCGGCAAAATCTCCGGCCGCGTCGTTGGTGGCGATCGCCCGGCCGGGACGGATCGAGAGATTGAGCCGCCACGGGGCGGCCGCGTCGCGGCGGCGCGACAAGACCGCCGTCGGGATATCGACCGGCGACCACGGCAGGTCCGCGACGCCATCGCCGCCCGACCGCAGGCGAATGCCGAAATACCGCTCGGGCCGCTTGATCGGCGGACAGGTCATGTCGCGGGTGCAGAGCAGGCGGGTCCCGGGGCGGGGCTGATAGCCGCGCTGGCCGAAATCCACTTGCCAGACTGCCGGGTTTGTGCCGCTGGACGAGTAGCTCACCATCGGGCGATACCGCCCCGTCATCCCGGTAATGATGGGCGACCCGTCGGCGGGCGCGGGGGAGCCATTGATCCAGAGATACACCGCCCCTCGGATCACTGCGAATTCGATGCGGGCACCGGTGGGTATCCATGCGGGCAGCGCGACAAAATTGTGGTTGTCGTAGTTTGCGTCGCCCGAGAAGCCGACCGCCAGCACATCGGTATAGACGTTCGCGGGCGACGAGGCCCGCTCCCCGATCAGGCCGAAATACCATTGCGGCGTGCCGGTATTGGTGGGTGTGAGTTGCCACGACACCGCGTCCGTCGCGACGTCGATCGCGATCGTCCCCGCCGCTCGGGGCCATCCGGCACTGCTGTACGCAAACCGCAGCCCGCCGTCCGAGATTGTCGCGCCCCCGAACGTCGCGTTGGCGGCGAGAGTGCAGTAGGTGTGCGTCGGCGTATCCGTCACCTGATTGGCGACCGTGAGGCCGGTTGCGACGGCGTGGTTGCCGTTGCCGCTGGTGTCCGCCCCGAGGTCGAGCGGGTCGGCGAATTCGCGCCGCCAGTCCGCCGCCGAGCGCGGCCCGGCGTAGCGGCGCGGGACAGGCACGCCGAAACGGTTGATGTAGCTGTCCGATCCCGGCGCGAGGTCTACGCCCGCGTAATACCGCACGTCGGCGAGATAGCCGCCGAAGGCGGAGCCCAATACCGTGCCGATCGTGGCGATGCCGGGGGCCACCAAGGCGTGATTGACCCACACGCCGTTGGCGTTGGCCTGCACCACCATCCACGCCGCCGGGTCGCGATACACCGCCGTCGATCCGGCGAGGGTATCGGCCGCGGCGAACGCGAGGCCGGTGACGATATTGCTCGCCGCGCCGAGCCGTGCGCGACGGACCCACGCCACCAGAGTGCCCGGCCCGCCGGTGCCGGTGAGGTATTGCCCCGCCGCGTCGAACAGGCACGCGAACGGGATTTCCGCGCCGGGATCGCCGCAGCGCGCCGCGCGGAGCGCGGGGAGAAACGGAAACGACATGGCGTTACGACGCCTCCCCGCGCTGACTGATTTGCACGTCGATCAGCCCGCCCGGGCCGCCGAAGACCATGTCGAGGATGTTGACGGCCCCGGCGTCGCTGTCGAACTCGCCGTCGATGACGCGGTAGGCGCTGGCGAGGGTGAGGGCGCGGTTGCCGGTCGCGTCGATCGTGGCGATGATCCGCGCCCCGCCGCCCGCCGGGATCGTCTCCGGAGCGGCGAGGGTGACGGACTGATCGACGGCCAGCGTCATCACGTTGCGATCGAGGTAGACCGGCGTCGCCACCCCGCCGACGATCTCCAGCGCGAGCGGGGTGATGTAGTAGCCCGCCGCCAAGTTGGGCGTATTCACCGTGCGGCGGAGCATGTCGCCGGGGATCGCCTCCAGGGCCGATGCGATCAAGAGGTCGATCGCGGTCTTGAGCTGGTCGTATTTGGCGGCGTCGAGCGGAATGCCCGCGCCCTCGATCACCCGGGCGATTTCTTCCTGGATCGCATTGCACCATGCGGCGCTGAGGTAGGTCGCCTTGGTCCCGGTCACGGGGTTGCCGGGGCCGAAGCCGGACTTGCCTTCGCCGTGCAGGTTGGCGACCGCGTTGGTGGTGTCGATACGTTTCATGGTCACTCTCCGTAGGCGAACAGGACGTTGGTGTGGGCCGGTTTCCAGCGGCTCAGGGTGCATTCCAGCGGATGGTTGCCCCAGATCCGCAGGGGTTCGTCGCTGGCGCCGTCGCAGGGCATTTCCCGGATCGTCTCGGCCGGGGCGTGGACGGTCCAGGTGCGCGGCCAGGGCCAGGGGTTGAGGCAGCCGTCGCAGGGGTCGACGCAGGTCAGCGTGACGTGCTCTTCGACGGTGATCGCGTAGCCCAGCGCCGCCGCCACCGAGACGAAATACGGAATCGACTGGCCGCCGGAGGCGATCAACCGCGCGACCACCTGGTCGCGCCGTTCCGAGAGGGTGCCGGCCTCGCCGGAGCAGAGGTCCGGAAGCGCGGTGATCCGCTCCCAATCCGTGATCCACGCGGTGGTGGTGCGTGGGTCCATCTCGTCGACGAAGGCGGTGGCGTCGGCGTCGACGCGCGCGAGAAACTGCGCGACGCCGGTGAGCATCTGGGTCAGCACCGCCTCGGGGTGGCGCGGCCAGACCGATCCGGCCGGTAGTAGCCGTTGCGCCTGGGCGAGATATTCGGCGACGGTGCCCATATCACTCCACCCAGACCGGATCGCCCGCGACCACCATCTGCCCGAGCGACGGCTCGACGGTATCGACGGGGAAGACGAGCTCGTGGTCTTCTTCGCCGGCGGCGACGCTGATCGCCTCGCGAATATGGGAGAGCAGGATCCGGCCCTCGCCGCCGCCGCGGTTCGGCTCGGCCTCGCGCAGGATCAGGTCGCGCCATTCCGCCGTCACGGCCGCTTTGACCGCCGCGCTCGCGGGGGTGAGGCGGATTTGCGGAGCGATCACCAACGGTGCGGGGCCGGTGGTGACGACCTCGGCGGTCACCGGGCGCACGGTGTCGATGTAGGCGGCGGCGATCGCGGTCTCCGCCTCGGTCGGAATGAAAGTGTCGGCCTTGCCGTCCATGACGAAATAGACGACGACGCGGATATGGCCGGGTTCGTCCTCGACCGTCGCCACCCACGCGCGGGTGACGCCTGGAACCTCCTTGGCCCAGCGCGCGTAATCCGCCTTCGAGCCGCCGTGCGGCGGCCGCTGGATGCGCTCGAGCAGGCGCGACAGCAGCGATTCGTCGAGTTCCTTGTCGGCGCCGCCGACGACGCCCTCGGCGTCGACGACGAGATCCGCCTCGATGCCGGCGACCGGCGACACCAGCGACAGGATGGTTCCCGTGTCGCAGTTGCCGTCGGCGCCCGCGACGATCGCCTCGACCGGCACCGTCGCGCCGGTCTCGCCTTCCGCGGTGGTGACGTACTGCCGACCGTCGGCGCGCTGCAGAACCGTGCCGAGCGGCAGGGTTCTGCCGGGGGATCCGGCGAGGGCGGCGCCGCCGGCGGCGAAGGTGGCGGCCTTGCGCCGGATCCCCCAGATGCTCGCCCAACGTTCGAGATAGGCTCCCTCGGCGGTGTCGGCGAAGAGCTGTTTGAAGATCCACGCGAGGAAGCCGTAAAGGCCGTGCACCAAGGCGGCCAGCACGCGCGCCAGCACGCGGAGCACCGCGCGCCGGAGCGTCTTCGCCCCGCCCTCGATGCGGCCGAAGACGTCGGCCTCCGCGCGAGAGATCAAGGTGGTCAGGCTGGGGCGTTCAAACGGCATCGGACATCCTTTCGGCCTGAGCGTCCCATGCCCACTGGTAGACGTAGGACTCGGTGGTGCCGTCGGGCTTGACGATCGTCACGGTGAGGCGCAGCAACCCCGCGCCGGTGCGGGTATCGACCCACTCGGCCGAGATCTCGACCGCGCCGGCGATGCCGTCGTCGATCATCCACTGCAGGGCCGCCCGGGCGGTTTCGATCACCCAGAGGCGGGTTTCCTCGGTTTTCTTGCGGCGGCCGCCGAGCCAGAGCTTGGAGCCGAAGCGGTCGGTCTCCGAGGCCGAACTCACCGATTCCAGCGCCCAGCCGCGCCGCCAGGTCTCCCCTGCCGGCAATTCGTCGGCAGCGTCGGCGCGGGCGTCGGAGAAGAGGCTCAGAATCACCGCCGTCTCGAGCGTCGACGCGGTTTCGAGGTCGCCGCCCATCAGCACCAGGTCGGCGGTCAGCGTGTCGGGATCGAAGGCGAGAACGGCGTCGCTCATTCCATCCGCTCCTCGGGGGTGTCGGTCGACCCGCCGTCGTCGTTCTCGGGATGGACGTGGCGATCGTAGATCTCGCGCATCGCGTGGACCGATATGCCGCCGTTGCCGAAGCGGTCGGTAATGTCTCCCCGGACGCGGAGTTCGCCGGTCATTTCCGTCAACGGGGTGTCGACCGTCACCTTGTCGTCGGCCTTCACCACCGCGGTCTTGCAAAGCACGACGACCTGGCGATCGCCGGCGAGGAGCACGCGGTGACCGCCGTCGGCATCCTGGAAGGTGTAGAGGCAGCTGTCGCCCGGCTGGAGCCCCTTGACGCGGTGGCGGCGGTCATCGACGGCGATGACAAGGCCGTGATCGCGGTTGCCGCCGAGAAAGGCGGCCACCGCGAGAGCGCCGTCCAACGGCACCGAGGTGTGGCCGTAGTTCTGCACCCGCTCGACGCCGCCGCGCAGTTCCTCGTCGAGGAGGTCGACCTGCACCAGCTGGATGCCGCCCGCATCGTTGACCGCGCGCACGACGCCGCGCGCCAGGCTCATCATCACGCGCGTCTTGATGTCTCGCAGGATCTGGCGGAGCTCGGGCGTCATGATTTCCCCGTGAACGTTTCGGTGCCCGGCGGCAGTCCGGTGGCCTTGCCCGACTTGCTCTTGGGCAGGATCGCGAGGCCCCGATAGGCGTCGGGCCGGGTGAGCGTGAGCTCGGTGATGCTGCCGCCGGTGCCGAGGGAGCGCCGGACGCGGGAGATCAGAAGGATGTCGTCGATCCCGAGCGTCTCCGACTTGAGCGGCACCAGGGCGTTGATCGGCCACAGCGCGCCGTCGGCCTGACGCCAGCCCTGCACCTTGACCACCACCTTGGTGCCCTTCCCCGCGGCGACCGCGACTTCCCATTCCGCGCGGGTCTTCGCCGTCGCGGCGGTGAGATTGCCTTCCGCGATCACCATCGTCGGACGGTAGCGGGTGATTGCCCGATCGGTCGCCTCGGCGCGTACCGCCGCCGCGGCTTCATCGTCGGACACGCCCGCGCCGCCCGACTGCCCTTTGACGATCGTCTTGGAAAACCGCTGCGACCACGAGAACTCGCCCGAGGCCGAAAGGATGTTCTCGCCCTCGACCAGCGCGGTCGCGGTGGGGGCGGAGCCGGCGCGGGTGACGATCAAGCCGCCTTTACAGTCGGAGATCGGCAGCACCCCGCGCATCCGGCACATCCGGTCGATCGCCGCGAACGGCGTTTCGCCCTGCTGCAGCTTGAAATCGGAAAAGCGCTCGCCGGTTGCGACGTCGGCCGAGACCTTGACGCCGAACGGCTTGGCGAGGATCTCCGCGATCCGCTCGAGCGGCAGCGACCACTGATCGGGCTTATGGACGGCGGCGCAGTCGACCAGATCGCCGGTCCGATCCCTTCCGACCACCGAGACGGTGTGCTGGCGGCTGCCGAGATCGATGCTGACGGTATCGACCGCGCCGGTGACGACGACGTCGGCGCCGATCGCGAGCACGCAGGCGTCGCCCGGACAGATCGGCCAGCGCTCAGTCTGCCCGGACCAACGGTCGATCACGTCGAGCTGAAAGCCGCCGGAGATCTGATCGATGCCCTGCTCGATGGTGCCCCCCTTCCAGCCGCCGTAGAGCTTGTCGCCGACCCGCAGCGTCAGAGCGTTCGCGTCAGCCATTGAGCACCTCGAGGGCGTCGCCGCCGGGGATCATGCCGGGGTGCGGGATTCCGGGGTTCCGGGCGAGGATCTCGGCCTCGCGCGCCGGATCGTCGTAGATGTCGTAGGCCGCCACCACCGCCGGAGTGGTCGCGGTGGGCGACCAGGACACCAGCGACGGCAGCTCCGCGCGGGTGTTGAGGTCGGTGATCACCGAACTGCGCAACCCGGCCAGAGCGTCGAACAGGCCGTCGTCGCTCGCGCCGAGCATCTCGCCGTCGAGCGCCTCGGCAAGATCGTCCCGGACGCAGGCGAGGTCCTGGTAGGACTCGAATTCCATCGCCGGTGTCATCCGTGCCGCCTCGATCACCGCCGAGGTGCGCACCAGATCGCCGACAGCGTTGGCGTTCGTCGCCTCCGCCATGCGCGAGCCGGTCGCGACGACGCCGGCGGCGATCGCCGGGACGAACGACCACAGCGACCGCTGGGCGGCGTATGCAGCCGCAGGCGTGCCATGGCTGATCGAGACCATGCGCCCCATCCCGACGACCGACCGCGCGAGACCGGGCGGGTTGGCGAAGACGCCGGCGCCGGTGACGAGTAGCCGGCGCGAGGCCAGCGAGACCACCGCCATCGCGTCGAGACGGCGCGGGTCGATGGTGACGAGATCGGCGAGCAGGTCGACCGCGCCGTCGAGGTAGGGTTCCATGCCATCCGCCAGCGGCAATTGTCCGACGCCGTCCGCGATCGCGCCGATGCCGTCCGCCAGCGTCGCCGCCGCGCTTTCGGCGACCCAGCCGGGCAGACCCGCGACGTTGACCGCACCCGCGAAACGCGTCATCAGCGCGTCGGCCGCCGCCTCGGCCGCCAGGGTGGTGCGCAGGCGGCCGTCGTCCGCCGTGCTCGGCTGCGCGACCGGACCCGCCTCGACGAACGACAGCGACAACGTGGCGATGCGTGCGGTCTTGTAGTCGACCCGCAGACGGGGCGAGGTGCAGACGACGTTCAGGGTTCCCCAAAGCGGGTGTACCAGGGCGCCGTATCCCGGTTCGCGGCAGGCGGCGATCAGCGCCTTCGCGCGGGCGAGCGCGTCGGCGCCGATGACGAACGCCTCGAGTGCGTAGGTCGGATCGCCGTCGCCGAGATCCTCCCACGCGCCGCGGTCGCGCTGGGGGAACTCGTGATGCACGCCGCGACGCCCGAAAGCGTCGTCGCTGACCTCGACCTTGAAGGGCACGCCCCGGAAGGAGGCGGAACGCAGGACGGCGGCGGAGCGAATCACGGTGACACCCCCGCATAGCCGAGATCGAGGGTGGTGCGGTCGGCGTCGGACGACGCGGGTTCGACCGCGAAGCCGCGCGGCAGGTTCTCGCCGCGGATCACCACCTCGGTGGTGGTCTTGGTCGCCTGCGCGCCGGAGATCACGTCGCCCGCGCCGGTGGACGCCACATTCGCGGCGCCGGTCGACGCGCCCTCGATACCGAGGAACGAACGGACGCCGTCCGGCATCAGGCCGACCAGACTGTCGAGCTTGCCCTTGAACCAGCCGAACATCTGCTCGAACGCGGACGCCAGCCCATCCCACAGGCTGCCGATCAGGTGCTCTCCGGCGCCCGCGAGATCGATGCCGCCGATGAACCCGAGAACGCTATCGAAGCCGTCCTTGAACGACTGTTTAATGTCTTCCCAAAGGCCTTTGAACCAGTCGCCGATCGCAGACCAGTTCGACCACAGCAGGTAGCCGGCTCCTGCCAGCAACGCGACACCGGCGGCAATCCATCCGATCGGAGTGGTCATGATCGCCACGCCGAGACTGACAAACGCCGATGCGAGCCCGACCAAGGAGGAAATGAGAGGTCCGGCGATCACGACGCCGAGGCCGATGGCTACATTCTTCCAGCCGCCCATGAAATCCGAGAGATCCTTCCCGAACTGGACAGCGCCTTTGAAGGCATCGGTGATGTTCTTACCGAACTTGACCGCCATATCCTGCAGTTCACCGTTGGCCGCCATCTCGTCGATCATGGAGAGGAAGCCTTCGAGCTGCGCCTTCAACCAGTCGAAGGTGCCAGCTGCCATCACCATGTTGGCAAAGCGGGTCCACTGGTCGCCGAGGTTGGAGATCATGCCGTCCCAGGTCTTGGACAGGTTGTCCATCGCCCCGGTGTAGCCCTTCGCCTCGAACACCTTGAGGACCATCTTCTGCAGTCCCGCGGCGTCGTTCTTCATCGCCGCGAAGGTGCGGGTCGCGCCCTCCTTGTCGACGAAGGTGTAGACCATCTTGTCGCCCTTGGTCTCGAAGGAGCCGCCGATCAGCTCGCGCAGGCGCTCGAACTGCGCCGACCGGGCGTCGGCGAGCGCCTCGACCGCCTGATCGAGCGGCTTGCCCATCGCCGCCGCCGCATCGCCCACCGAGCGCAAGCTGCCGTCCATCGGGTCGATGCCGTAGGAGCGCATCTTGATGAACCCCGACATGACCTGGTCGAGCTCGTAGGGGGTCTTGGCGGCGAACTCGGAGATCCAGTCCATCGACTTCTCGGCCTTCCCCGAACTGCCCTCGAGCGTGGTGAGGATGGTGCGGAACTTTTCGAACTGGGCGGCGGTGTCGACGAACTGGGTCTTGAAGCCGTAAAGCAGGCCGCCGCCGCCGAGCGCGGCGAGCCCGCCCAGCTTGCGGGCCTCGTCGGCGACGCCCTTGAAGCGCGCGCCGACCCCGCCGAGCGCCGCGCCCATCGCGCCGAGCCCGGCATCCTTCGCGAACCCGGAGAACGCCCCCGCGATCTGGGCTTGCGCTTCGCGCCACGGCTTGGTGAACCGGCCGATCTCGCCGTTCATTTTCCGGAACGGTCCGCTCATCTGGTCCACCGCCTTGACGACGATCGCGAGGGAATGCTGCAGGTTCATTTCTTGCTTTCACGTTCGAGCCGCGCCTTGGCTCGGGCGACCCAGAAGAGAAGTTCCGATGCGGTCATCGCCCACAGCTCGCTGGGGGCGATGTAGAACGGTGACCCCGCGAGAAGCTCGAAGGCTACTTCCCAGTCTCTCGGCCACCGCCGATAAAACCCCCGACGATCGCCAGGGTGTCGGAGAAGTCCCGTCCCTTGAGGCGGTCGATCACCGAGGGAGGCTGACCGGACAGGCGCGACGCGAGGGTCATCATCGTGTCCATGTCGATCACGCCGTCGGTGCGCATCACCAGACCGCGCCAGTCGGCGCCCTCGGGTTCGCGGAATTCGAGCGCCGAAATTGTGTCTTCGCCGAACCGGACCGGCTTCTTGAGCGTGAGTTTCCTGGTCTCGTCCATCACACGTACCCCGCCTGCCTGCCCTCGAACCGCACCTGCATGGTGCCGTTCTCGGTGTTGCCCTGGCCCTCGGCCGCATACCACGCGTTGCGCAGTGCGATCACCTTGCCGTTGCGCAGTTCGAGGGTGACGGTGGCGTCCTCGACCGCGAGCAGATCGTTGACGAGATCGATGCTGTTGCTGTCGATCACCTCGCCCTCGATGTACGGCACCTGCGCGGTTTCCTTGAAACCCGAGACGCCGTAGGAGTTCAGCACCCCTTCGCGCTTCGGCTGGCCGAGGTTGTAGGTGAAGTTGCCGGACGCCTCGATCAGCTTGCCGCCGACCTTGACGTAGAAGATGCCGGCGCGGGCGTTGTCGCTGGCCATGATGCCTCCTTAGAGCCGGAACCCGAGCTGGGTCGCGAGGATGTCGAACTGGTTGACGATGTCGGGCGGCAGGTACATGTCCGCGCGGTCGGGGTTGTCGTCGTTGCGTTCCACCACCATCGCGGCGATCGCGGCGTCGACGTTCTCGACCAGCGCGTCCTCGGCCTTCTCCATCAGCCACGTCGCCGCGCGGGCGCGCAGGATCTTCGGCGTCACGATCGCCTGGGTGGGCTTGTACTTGACGCCGTCGTTGGCGAGCTTGTGGCGCGGGAACTCGCGCAGCACCAGGTTGCGCCAGTCGTAGCGGAGATAGCCGAGAGTCAGGATGGTGTTGACCTTGAGGTAGCTGATGTCCTCGGCGCCGGAGGCGGTGGTTTTGTACGTCGTGATGATCTGCCAGATCCGCACGGTGCCGTCGGCGTCGGTCGAGTAGACCGAAACGCCGTCGAACAGCAGCAGGTTGGATTCCGCGAAGGTGCGGCCGCCGGTGGCGTCGGCGATGCTGATGAACGGACTGTTGAGGCTGTCGCCGAGCGTGCCGATCGCCGACATCGTGCCGTAGGCGCCGACGAAGGCCATGCCCTCGATCATCCGCAGACCGGTCCAGCGATCCAGCAGCTCGACGTGCAGGGCGTGCAGGTTGGCGGCGTCGATCCACGGCACGGTCAGGACGTTGCAGTGCTTGTCGCCGATCGCCGCGAACACGTCGCCGATATCGGGGTTGGCGGTGCCGCCCGCGAGGCGCATGCCCGGCGACGTCTTCGGCGCGAGCACCCCGGTCAGAGCGAGGGTCTTGAACGGCCGCGCCGGGTCGATGTTGGCGGAGTACGACACCTGTCCGGCGGTGGCCGCCGCCCAGAGCCAGGGCGGCGTCGGGCTGCCGTCGACGGTGCCGCCGCCGTTGCCCCAGGCGATCGCGAGGCCGGCCGGCAGCGCCTCGCCGTCGTAGTAGTTGACGCGCACGTCGATGACGTTGCCGGTCTCGCCGGCGTTGCGGGCGGTGAGGTTGACCTTTCCCGCGACGGCGCCGTCGACGGCGGCCGTCACCGGCAGATCCTTGGCGGTGGCGATCGCGGCGACCACCGCGGCGGCGGTGGCGGCGGCGTCCTGTCCGGCGGCGACGCCGATCTTGAGGCGCTGCCCGGCGACGTAGAGGAACAGCGTGCCCGAGGCGGTGACGTCGCCGGAGAAGGTCATCGCGCCCGCGGCCTTGGCCGACGCGGCATCGTCGGCGAGAGCGACCGCCCAGGTTTCGGTGATCTCGTTGTTCTTGAGCTGGGTCTCGCACATCAGCGCCAGCAGCGAACCCGCGCCGAAATACGCCTTGGCCTGCGCCGTGGTGGTGACCCGGATCGGCGTCGCCGCCGCCACGGTGCCCGTGGCGAGGCGCTGCCCCACCACCAGGTTGGTGTAGGGCATCAGCGTCGACCCGCCGACCGCCTTGGAATTGTCGATCTCGACCAGCACCGCCGGAAGACGGATGGTCGCGGGGATATCGTTGAAGGAGATCGAGCCCATAATGTCAGGCTCCCTTCTTCTGGGCGGACTTCTCGGCCGCGGTGGAAACGATCTCGACCTCCTTGGCGGCGAGACGCCGGCGCCAGTAGGTGTCGAGGGTGACGGGCTTGCCCGTCTTGGGCAGCGGCTCGGGCGGCATCGTCGCCGGGTCGAGCACCCGGAGGCCGCCGACCGGCTTGAGGACAACGGTGGTCATGATCCCTCCTGATTGGGGCGGATGACGTCGGTGACGTCGGGCCAGACACCGGCCCAGGTGGTGTCGAGGCGGTTGAAGTCGGCGAGACCTTCGGCGTCGACGCCGCGATCCTCGGAATGCACGGTGGCGAGGCTGAGCCGCACCGAATGGCAGAGCACGCCGGAGAACATCACCGGCCCTGCGTCGACGAGCTGGACGCCCGACGCACCGTCGTCGGCGTCGAAGCTCTCGATCAGGCCACCCAGGGTGTCGTCGGCCTCGAAGGCATCGGCGACCGCGTCGGCGAGATCGTCGAAAGCCAACTCGCTCGCGAGGCCGTCGCTGAAAGAGGCGTAGCCCCGGATCTGCCAGGTGGTGACGACGCGGGTGCGCATCGTCGAGGGGTGCTCGACGCGGCGCGCCACCCGGCGGACGAACCACCCGAGCAACGAACGTTCGCCGCCGTAATGCGCGAGCAGATCCTTTTCGGTCTTGGCGTAGCGCTCACGGTCATGCACCCGGCCGACGTTCGGAATGGCGGCGATGGTGGCGACGATGGCGGCGCGGATCTGCGCGGAACGGGTCACTTGCGGCCTCCGATCGCGGCGAAGATCCGCCCCAGGGCGCGGTCGAAAATCCGGCGGACCTGCGCGGCGTTGGCATCGAAACCGCGCTCGAACATGTGCGCGCCCTCGGTGCCGTGGATCGCGATCTTGCGCGCCACCGCGCCGGCGATCCGCTCGGCCTCGGCACCGCGCGCGCCGAACTTGGCCCGCACCCAATCAACAAGCGCGATCACCGGCGGAAAATGCGGACGGGTGCCGAGCTCGACCGGAACCGCGTAGGACAGCGCCGTCCCGACCGTTCCGATGACGTTGTCGGCGAGAACGCGCGGCTCGCGCGCCGAGATCGAACCCTTGAGACCGCCACCCTGGCCGACGCCGGTGGGGGTGATCTCCTGGATCTCGCGCTGCAGCAGCAGACTGCCTTCCCACGCGGCCGCGACGAGCTCGCGGGTGGTCACTTCGGGCGCCATGACGAAAGCGGCCCGCAGATCGGCGCCGCCGTCGACGTCGATCGTCAGAAGCGGGGTCACAGCCATGCCGGCCCCCTGCGGTTGTGACGCGGCCGCCCGAGGCTGTCGATCGACGGGATGGTCATCACCACGCCCGCCGCATTGTTGCGCTTGGGGTCGATGCCGAGGTGATCGAGATAGAGCTGACGGGCCGTGCGCGCCCGAGCGGCGAAATCGCGGGTCTTGCTCGCGTGGTCGACGGAGTCGGAAGCGATGGTCGGCGTGCGGTCGCCGGCGAAGCGGTTGGACAACGCGTCGAGCAGCAACGCCGCCGCCCAGTTGGCGACCGCCTCTCGATCGACCGCGGGAATGGTGTCGGTGGTCTCGTCGACGACATGCGGCGCGGTGAACGCGATCCGCACCGTCGCGTCGGCGGCGGGGGAATACGGCAGGCGGATGCGGCGGCCGTCGAGCCCCTGTTCGACGCACCAACCGTCGATCGGGCGCGGCGGCACCGCGTCGGGCGGGCACTCGATCCCGGAGATCGACGACACCCCTTCGACCCAACCGGCCGGAAGAGCGAGGAAGGCGCCGCCGGCCGCCACGTCCACGACGAGCGTGCGCGGGCGGTCGGCGGCGTAGCGGGTCACCGCCAGCGCGATGGCCTGGTCCCGATCCTCGGCGGTGAGATCGCCGAGGGTCAGGGGAACCAGGGTGTCGACCAGGGTCTGGAAGTCGATCAGCATCGCGTCGGCGTCCTGTTCAATACCCGTTGATCAGGCCACCACCGACTTGACCGCACCGCGGTAGTCGGTGACGGCGCCGCCGTAGATGTGCCGGATCTTCCAGGTCATCTGGTCGTTGGTGAACATGCTGCCGGAGGTCGGGCTGTCCTGGACGAACAGCTCGGGCTCCTCCACGCCGTCGAGGAAGGCAACCTCGATCGTCGGGATGTCGAGCGGGTCGGCCATCGCCGCCCAGTCGTTGGCGTCGGTCCAGTACCAGACCGGGATGATCGTCGGCGACAGCGACTGCAGGAAGGTCTTGTCCTGGTTGGTGTTGCGCCGGAACAGGTCGGCGGCCCCTTCCTCGCCGTCCGGCGCGACGAGCAGGAATTTCGGTCCGATGCCGAGCGGGTCGAGGGAATCCTTCTCGGGCTGCTTCAGCATCTTCAGGCGCGCCGACGCGTAACTCGCGGCATCGAGGGCGACGCCGAGGAGGTTGCCGTGGTCGGCGTGGAAGAACGCCTTGGCGTCGTAGATCACCGGGTTGGTGCGGATGAAGTCGAAGACGAACTTGCCCAGGGTGCGCTTGGCGGCGCGTCCGAGGTTGGTGGGAATGCGCCGGATCAGGCCGACGTCGTCGTTCTTGATCGCTTCGATGGTGAGCGTTTCGAGGCCGCCGCGCTTGGTCACGGCAAAGCTCGCCTTTTCGTCACCCGGCGAGGTGAGCGCGGTGTAGTCGCCGCGTTCCGCCACCGCCGGCAGATCGCCGTAGCCGCCCCAGCGGGCGCGCTCCTGGTTGCGGAAGTCGGTGGCGTTGCCGACGTTCACCAGCTGGCGCCAGGCGCCATAGACGTCGGGCGTGCGATAGTCGGCGACCATCCGGCGGTGGATGGCGTTGCCCAGCACTTCCGACAGATCGGCGGTGCCGAGCGCTTCGCGCATCAGAGCGTCGTCGCAGTTGCTGCGCTGGCCGGTGACGCGGGCGTCGCCGGTGATCGCGACGTAGCACTCCTTGAACGAGCGGGCGTGTTCGTGATCCTTGTGTTCGGGATCGAAGAACGCCTCGAGCATCTGCTCGACCTTCTCCGCCCGGCTTTCGCCCCCCTCGACGCGGCCGAAGTCGCCTCCCAGGCCGCGCACCGCCGCGCCGCCCGAAAACTGGGAGACATACTCGCGCTCGACCTTGATCGCCTCGCGCACGGTCTCGGCGGTGAACTCGCTTTCGGCCTCGAAACGCGCCTTGAGCCGAGCCTTCGCGGCATCGGGCAGAGTGCTCTCGGCGATCGCCGCGCGGGCCTCGCTGCGCGCCTCGACCATGCGCATGGCGGTGGCGAGATCTTCCGCGGTGACGGCAAGGGGCGCGGCGGGCTGGCCGAGCGCCTCGCGCAGAACGGTTTCGAGATCGGCGTCGGACATCTGGGCGACGTCCTTGCCCTTGAGAAGATCGGGGCGATGCGCCTCGATCATGCGCAGCAACTGGTCGCGCCACATGGTTTCGGTCTCCTGATAGGACTGGGCTTCGAGAAGGTTGATGACTTCGCCGCCGGCGCCGGGTTCGACGATCAGGTCGACCGACGAAACCCGGGTGAAGGCGACGGCTTCGCGGAAGCTCTTGCCGCCGCGGGTGACCTGGCGGGCCTTCGCCCGCGCATCGATCGAAAAGCCGAACAGGCCGGCCATGCCGCGATCCCACGCCTCGCGCAGTTTCACCGCGACCGCGCCGGTGGGCTCGATCATGTCGAGGTCGGCGCGGATCTCGCCGGTGTCCTCGCCCTTGCCCTCGACGAACGCGACGTTGGACAGGCGGCCGATCAGGTTGCGCGGGTCCTTGCCCTTGCCCGCGAGGTGCTCCTCGTCGGACTTCACCAGGACGCGCGCGCCCTCGAACAACGGCACCGCCTCGCGCAGCACCGCGTCGGGATAGTAGTTCGCGTTGCCGGATGCGCCGGCGCGGATCACCCGGATACGGAAGCGGCTCGCGCCGCTCTCCGCCGCCTCCAGGAACGCCGCCTGAGCCTCGCGCGCAGGCGCGGCCGCGGGCTTCGCGTCGATGTAGGTGGCGACCACCGGCACCGGCGCCCCGAAGGTCGCTTCCATGCCGTCGATCGCGTAGGGATAGCGCAGCAGCGCGCCGCCCCGCTCTACGACGATGCTGTCGTCGAACAGCGCGCGGACGCACACCCAGGGGTCCTGATTGGGGTCGGTGATCTTGAAGACGCGCACCAGGGCGCTGCGCAGCACTTCGCCGAGCTGCATGTAGTCGCCCGCGAACGCTTCGCGGATCGCGGCCTCGCCGATCAGCCCGAGCGCGGGAAGACGCGGCGATGCGGTCGCCTCGCGGAAGACCTCCTCGCTGACGGCAAGGGCGACCGCCGGACCGATGCCGCCGGAGAGCGCGATACGGCGGCTCATTTCGCCACCTCGAAGCGGCGGCCGTCGACGGTGACGATCGTCACCCGGGTCTCGGTCTCGCGCCACGTCAGGACGTCGGCGGCGCCGAGCTTGCGCTCGACCGGCGCGCCGTCTTCCACGTCGCGCACGGTCGCGGCCGGGAACAGTCCGACGAAATCGGGCGTGGCGCCGGTGTCTTTGGCGATCTTCGCCATGATGGCAATGCCTCCCCTCGGGATGTGCAAAGGGGCGGCACGCCGCCCCATCGGGTCGACGCCATCTTCTCAGGGAGGGGAAAAGCAAAATGCCCGGAAGTGCTTCCGGGCATGGTCCGTCGCGGTGACTGTCGGGTCGATCGGCGACGGTCAGAGCCTACGCCAGGCGGGTTTCGCCGTCCAGCCCCAACGCATGGCCCCGAGCTACCCCACAAACAGCTCCGTTGAACGGTCATTTAACGGGGCTGGAGCGCCACATCGGACTTTTGCGGACCGTTCTGGCTTGGGGATGGCGACGTGCCTGTGCGTGGATTTTTTGCGAGGGGCGGTCTATATTGATCCCAGGAGCCGTTGCGGAAGCTGAGAAGACGGTTTCAGCCCGGCGGTCGGGGCGACCCGGATGCCGGTCTCCAGCGATGGACGGGGGCGTTGCGCACCCCACGCCGCGGCTCCTAGATTCCCCCCATCAAAATCTCGTAGGCATTCTCGTCGCCCAGCGTCGCCGCGTCCACCAGTCCGGCCGAGGCGATGGCGTTCTCGGTGCGATGCCGCGCGCGGTTGTCGGTCTTGCGCAGTTTCACCGCGAATTTCGCCAGCCGTTTCTGCCCGGGCACCTCCACGACGTAAAGCAACTGCGGCTCCGATGACCGGCGGTCCCAGAGCACCGCCCGCGGGTTTGCGAGATGCGCCGGCAGCGCCTGCACCAGGCCTGCCGGGACGGCCTGCTTTCGCGCGCGCTTGGCGTCGCGCAGCATATGCGCCACGCGCCGATCCGAGATGCCGATGTCGGTCGACTTGAGATCGACCCCGCGCGCCTGCACCGCCTGCGCGAGCGTCGGTGTGATGGTGCCGACGGTCTCGGCGTTGCCTGCGGCGCGGATCGTGCCTTTGTCGATGCGGCGGATCCAGGCGGCGTAGGCCTGCGATCGCACCTCGCCGAGGCGGCGCTTGGTCTCGGAGCCGTCGAGCTCGGCCTTGGTCATCGGCCGGTTGCGCGGGTGGGCGACCTCCCACGACGACATGTAAGGCAGCGAGCAACAGCCGCAATTGATCGCCTCCTTCGCCGGGGCCTTGGGGTCGCGGGGGTACATCATCGTCGTGCCGCCCACCTTGAACGGCTGGTCGACGTCCTGGATCTGGCCGTCGGCAACGTCGTGCGAGATCCGAGAGTGGCGCTTTCCGGAGCGCCGCCATTGCTTCTGAACCTTGACCCCCGCTTCCTTGGCCTGTGCCATCCGTTCGGCCGACGCCATCGAATAGGCGCGACCGGTTTCGGTGCGGAGGATGGTGACGGCGCGGCCGTGGGCGTCGCCGCCCAGCAACTCGTCGACGCGCTGGATCGCTTCGGAAGGACTGCGGGCGCCGATCATCACCATGCCCAGCTCGGAATTGATGCGGTTGACGGTCTCGGTGGCGACGTCCTTCATCTTCGCGGTCAGGAAGGATCGCATCGCCATCAGCTGCCGGGTGTCGACCTCGCCGAGGAGCGCCGACAGCGATTGCGCGAACGCGACCCGGACCGGCTCGTCGACGAGGTCGACGCCGGCGCGCCAGCCGCGATCGGCGGCATCGCGGCCGGCTGTCGCCATGTCTTCGGCGAGGGCGGCGCCGGCGCGGCCGATCGACTGCTGCAGGTTGGGCAGAGACCAGCTTTGGTAGTCGGTCGGCGCGTCGTTGAGGATGCCCTGGATCTCGTCGCTCGCCTGATCGAGCAGCCGCCCGACCTCGGCGAAGGTATCCGCCTGGATCGCGGGCAGCCGCTTCATCTGCCGTTTGCGCTCGGCGTCGAATTCGGGGTCGACCGGCGCGTCAGGCGGCATCGTCGGGCTCCTCGTCTTCGTCCGGCGGGAAAAGATCGTCCTCGGCCGCCTGCCGCAGGGCGGCCTCGACACGTTCGATCTCGGCGGCGGCGTCCACCTCGAGGCCGAGCTGACCGGAGACCAGGGCGATCAGGGCCACGGCGGTCTCGCGCGACATCAGCTTTCCCGCAATCGCCTGCACGCACGCGGTCACCACCTGGACGATGGCGGCGGCGTATTTGGTGGTGTCGCGCGCGGTGAGCTCGGGGAACTGAGCGACCGGCTGATAGTCCGAATCGTCCGCCAGCTGTTCCACGCCCAGAGCCCGCATGCGGCGCCGGATCTGATAGGCGACCACCTCCTCGAGGATGTGCTTCCAGATCCGCTGGCGCATCGTGAAGACCTTGAAGGTCGGCTCGCCCATCTCGCCTGCGGTGGCGCGGTTGACGTCGCCGCCGCCGCCGAACCAGTGCTCGGGAATCGTGGCCCCTCCGAGAAGGTGATTGCGGAATAGCCGCGCGTTGGCCTCGCCGTCGGCCGCCTTGAGATCGGGGGTGACGGCGGTCCACTCCTCGCTGTCGTTATGAACCCGGACGCCGCCGGCCGAGGGCACGACGATCTTCTTCGAGCGGGCCTCGACATCGGCGGCGGTGGCGCCCTTCAGCGTCACGTCCCAGATGAAGGCGCGGAGGAAATCCCAGCGCTCGAGCTCGCCGAACATCGCCTTGTCGTAGGCGTCGGCCCAGTCGATCTGCGGGAGAAGGTCGGAGCGACCGCGCGCGGCGGCGGCGAGATCGTTGACGGTATAGAAGAACGCCTCGCCATCGGTGAAGTCCTCGCGGATCTTCTGGGTCCGCTCGGAGAACACGGTCTCGGGGCCGGAAACGATCACCCGGAACTTGCGGATCTCGCCGCGTCGGTTGGTCTTGGTGATCACGCCGATCGGCTGGGTGGCGTTGTCGGGATCGGTGATCACGGAGGCGATCCGGCTCGGATCGACGTAACCGAGACGCATAGCCCCACCAACCGGATCGACGAACACCGGCCAGAGCTGCTCGCCGAACAGCGCCAGCTCACGCACGTATTTCGGCAGCTTGACGTCCATGCGGTTGATCGGATCGTTCCAGAAGGCGTCGACCCAGCCCTGCGCCTCCTCATCCGGAACCGACACCGAGACGCCTTCCGCCAGCAGATAGGCCAGCGGCAGTTCGATCATCCGGTTCACCACCGGGTTGGTCTGCCACATGTAGGCGGCCATCTCCTGCATCCGGTCCTGGGTGACCGGCGAGAGATCCCGCCCCGCGTCCTCGGTGAGGCGCCGCCAGCCGGGTTCGTCGACGTCGATGCTCGCGCCGGCAGCCTCGCGCATGGGCTGTTCGGGTGGTTCACCGGCGCGCGAGGCGTCGTTGAACCACCCTTTGAACCAGGTCTTGAAGCCCATGATCACCTCCGATGGAAGATTGCGCCGGGTCGGCCGAGCGACGCGCGCAGCGACGGCAGGCCGGGGGACTGGCGGCGAGGCGTGTTGTTGATGGATTCGCCCGCGGGCGGCGCAACTTCCTCCCGGGTCGCCGCCCAGGCGAGAAGGCCGGCGATCGCCGTGTCGCCGTGTCGCGGCAGGCCGTCCGAGCCTTTGATGCGGGTGTCGGCCATCGTCGGGTTGCCGTTATGGAGCACCACCAGGCGGTGGTCGGCGATTACGTCCTCGCTGACCGGCACCAGGATGTTGGTGCCCTCGTAGGCTTGGCGATAGCGAGGAAACTGATCGGCGTACCAACCGGCGGAGGCCATTACCGCCTCGATCTTCTGCTCCCCGAGCTTCTGCACCGCCTTTTCGGCGTGAGACTGGCCGTTGCCGCGGGCGTCGAGCTTGCCGTGATGGAACAACGGAAGCTCGTCAAGCAGCCACTCCAGGATCAACCACTGGCAATCGAACGGGATGTTGCGCAGCTCGAGGAGAAACGGCGTGCGCCAGAGAGTGGGATGGACCTGCTGCAGGATCCAGATTACCGAGAGGTCTCCGTTGCGGCCGAAATCCTGCCCGAGCACGGTGCGCCGATCGGTGGGCATGCCGTCGACCAGCGGCTTCAGCTCCTGCAGGATCCACTCGCGAACCTTCTCGATGCGATCCGGCGCCACCACGAACTCGGCGGGCTTCCGCAACCGCAGGATCGGAACGTCTTTCTCCTGGCAATTCTCGATCAGCAGACGGGTGAAATAGGCCCCGCTGCCGCGCTTCGCGACGCAGTCGAGTTCCTCGGCCGCGTCCTCGGCGGTGAGATAGCTGCCGCGCACTTCTTTTTCGTATTCGTGCTCCGCCGATCGCGTCCAAGTCTTGCCCTGGATCAGACAGACGCGTCCGTAGAAACCGTCGCCGAGGGCATCCTTGAACGTCACCTGGTGCAGGCTGTAGCGCGGCAACTGCCCCGCCTCGATTTCGCGGCAGATCTCGGTGAAATCGTTGTCTTCGCCGTTCATCGTCGAGACGACGTCGACGCGCCCGCCCCACATCAGGAAGGCCATCGCGCCCTTGAGCACTTCCTTGAGGTTCTTGTGGAATGCCGCTTCGTCGACGCGGGCATGTCCCTTGCGGCCGCGCCAGTTGTGGGGATTCGAGCTGTGCGCCTCGATTTTCCGGCCGTTGGCGAACTGGATCTTGTAACGCAGAACGTCGAGCCGCTCGTTGTTGATCAGGAGGCAGGTGCGCCATACGCTCCGCTCGCGGATCGCCGCGCCGAAGGCGCCGGCGAAGAACGCACAGTCGCCGATGTATTCGGCCGACATACCCTGATTGTAGCCCATGTAGTGCTGATCCATGCCGCCGTGGGCAGGCATCGCCTCGAGTACCGATTCCGCCGCGAGCGCCCCCCAGGAAAACCCGATGCGGCGCGACTTTTTCCCCACCCGGATCGGCGTCATATCCTCATGCCAGCGCACCTGATAGGGCAGCAGGATCGCGGGAACGTCCTCGGCTTTGAGGTCGCGCGTCTCGCGGGTCTGCTGAATGTCCTCGACCAGTTCGTAAGCCTGCTTTTCCTCGCGCTCGCTGACGCGGGAATCGGAGAGGATCACGACGTCGTCGACCGCGTCACCGGCCATGATCGACTCGCTCCGAGATGCCGAGGATCTTGGCGCGGATGAAGGCGACCTGG
Organism: uncultured Alphaproteobacteria bacterium; assembly: GCA_900079695.1. Lineage (NCBI taxonomy): Bacteria > Pseudomonadati > Pseudomonadota > Alphaproteobacteria > uncultured Alphaproteobacteria bacterium. Next base: position 3,252,914 of record LT599022.1, on the reverse strand, counting down.
TCGTCGCTCGCGCCCGCGTCGACGGCGGCCGAGGATGCGACCGTCGCGGCCTTCTCACGCTCCTCCCTGGCGGCCCGTTCGGAGATTATCCGGCGCGGTACAGGTTCTTGATGTAGTCGGCGGCGGTGTTCGTGCTTACGGTGGTATCGCCGACCGAGGCAGCTGCGGCCAACTCGCCCGCGTCGAACGTCTTCAGCATCTTCATCGACCGCCACATCCGCTCCTGACCGATCCCGGGGGGCGCGGTCAGGGTACCGTCGCGGCGCACTGCCGGGGCGTCGGGCTGGTCGGCGACCAGGCGGTAGACGACTGCGTCGCCGGTCTTACCCTCGGTGACGATCACCCCCGCCTTGGCGAGGCGGCGGACGTAGTCGCCGATGGTGTCGCGCTGGACGTTGCAGCGGCGTTCGATGTCAGTGATGGTGAACGTCCGCAATTCGCGGATGATCTCCCAATACGCCTGGTTCCCACGCGGAACGCGGATGTTGAGCCGGGCCAGGACGTCGGCGGCATGGCGGCCCATCAGCGGATCCTCCGGTGCGGCGGCTCGCCGCTATGGAGTGCGCGGTTGCCCCAGGCAGCAGCCGTGACTTCGGTCCATCCTTCCAGGGCGGCGGTTTCGGCGACTTTGGCGAGGTTTACGGCGACGTAGCGCGTCACGCCTTTCGATTTGGCGAGGATCAGGGCGACCATGTCGTCGGCAAGCTCGACGCCGGGGGCGTAGATCGGCGAGAGCTGACGCACGTCGTGGGTGTCGCAGGGCTGGGCGGACACCCAGTCGAGGATCCGGGAGTGGAACCGCTCCCACTGCTGCAGCTTGTGGGGGAGGAGTTCCTCGCCGATCAGCACGATCGGCGCACCGCTCTTGTCGTGGATCTCGCGGATCGTCTCGACGTAGCCCCGGTTCGCGATGTGGTCGAACTCGTCGATGATCAGGGGGCGGGCCGTATCCATCAGCGCGATGATGATCGCGTCCACCATGTCGGCCACCGTACCCTTGACCGGCAGGCCGAGCTCGGCGAGCAGAGCCTTGCAGAACTTCGCCTTGGTCCAGGACTCGCCGACCTCGACGTAGTAGGCGCGGTGGATGTGGGCGGCGCGGGTGGCGGACTTGGTCTTTCCGAGCCCCGCCCAGCCATAGAACACCCCGAAACCGGGGAGGTCGCGGTGGCGCGAGGTGACGCGCTCCAGCAACTCGGCGAACAGCGACACGTTGGCGAGGGGGGCGTAGGTGTTGACGGGCGGGATGGTTGCGGACATAGTCATCTCCAATTGAGTTCACTGATCTGCCCCGGTTCGCGCCGGGGCTTTTTCTTGGGCGGCTACGCGATCTCCGCGCCGCCGAACTCGGCCGCGACCGCAGCAAGAGCGCGGTATTCCGGCAATTTCTGATAAGCGGCCAGCCACCGGGCTTCGGCGTCCGACAGGGTTCCCCCGGCGGCGAGTTGGGCCTCGGCGGCCTGGGCGCGGGCGAACCGCTGGCGTTTTTCGTCGGCGACGCTGGCGGGCGCGGCGGGCGAGGGAAATTCGTGGACCATCGCCTCTCGCCGGGCTTCCTGCGCCGGGGTGAGCGTCTGCACCGGGGTGCGGCGGAGATCGTGAACCGGGCGCGGCAGGGCGACGACGGTCCCGGTCGGGGCGGGCGTGGGGGAGTGCGGCGGGATCAGTGCCGCCACGGCGTCGGGCGACATGCGCACCTCGGCCTCCGCCTGCATCTTCACGCCGCGCAGCCACTGGCGGCGGGCGCGACTTTGCGTGCGGGCGGCTTCGGCGTCGTTGTACCCGGCGGGGGCAAGGCAATCGGCGTGTCCCAGGTACACCCCGTCGAGGCGGTAGATTTCGAGCCCATCCCACAAAAAGTCGGGATCGAACCGCGCCACCACCTTTTCGCCGAGGTGCAGATGCAGCCATTCGGCCCAGTAGCGGTTGTCCATCAGCTTCACCACGCCGTCGGTGCGGCTGACGTGGATGCCTTCGGCGGCCAGCATCCACAAACGGCGCTGTTCGTCGCTGCACCGGGTGACCGGCGACTGTTTGCGGGAGCCTTCGAACGCGTCGTCGAAGCTCAGAACCTTGCGGCAGACGCGGGTGTCACGGCCCGCGCGGGCGTTGTGCTCGGCGATTTCGGAGGCGACGACATCCAAGAACTTGTCGATCGGGATCGCTTTGGAACCGTAGTTGGACGGCTTGTTCGCCACGGTGTTGCCGGTCCAAGCCCCGGCGAAGGCCGGATGGCGGGCGACGTTCTGCGCCAGATCGCGCCAATAGCGCTCGATCGGCTTGGATTGGCCGTGGTACGGCGTCGTCCAGTGAACCTGCACGCCCATCTGCGTGACGATGCCGACCGGCTCCTCTTCCTTGACCTTGAAGCGGTAGCGGTTCGGTACGCCGCCGGTGAGCCACTTGCTCGCGAAGCTGCGCCCGTTGTCGAAGTAGCAGTGTTCGGGGATTCCGTACTGCTCGACCATGTCGCCGAATGCGAGGCGCACCGCCCAGGTGTTTTCCGAGCGATCGACGCGCCAGGAGAGCAGTTTGCCGGAATAGAGATCCTGGAATCCCACCATGCAGGGGCGGCCGATCTCGCCGTCGGGCCATTCCACCCGCACGTCCCAGACATGGCCGTCGGTATTCACCGCCTCCATCGCCCGGAACACCGAACGATCGCGCTCCAGTGCGGGGTACATCCGCAGGGCCGCGTCCTGACCTTTCCGCCTCAAGACCACCACCATCGGATGGACGCTGGAAGACAGGCGGCGCAACAGCGTCCGCTCCGAAGGAACGGACCAGCCGTTCGCTTTCGCGGCGCGCATCAGGTTGCGGTAGCACTGCGAAAAGTTTGGCTGTTCGGGGCGCAGATAGTCCCCCTTGATCATCTCCCAGGCGTCCGGCGAACACTCTTCGGTGGCGGTGCGCCCGGTGTACTGGTCGGCGAGATACGGCAGCCAGTCCGCCTTCGGCACCCCGGCGACCTTCTTGCGCCAAGAATGGATCGTCGAGAGCCCGACCCCACGCAAGGCCGCGACCTGCTGAGCGGCGATGTCCACCGGCATGCCGCCGAGGCGGAGCGTTTCCACCTCCTGCAGCGTCGCGAGCTTCTCTTTCGCCTTGGCCTTGCGGTTGTCGGGCAGGCTGTCGTAGTGCGCCCAGCGGGCCGCGCGCGCGGCATCGTCGGTGCGGCACTCGGGATTGTCGGCCTTTTCAACGGCCGTTGAACGGACGATCAGCTTCGCCTGCACCGTCGCCGGGAGCGACGACAGATGATACTCGACCCCGCCGCCGCGCCCCTTGCGCGGGCGGGACTTCCAGCTTCCCTGGGCCATCATGTGGATGCCGCGCTTAGTTGTCGGCAGCCCCGGCAGGTTCATCTCGGCGAGTTCCGCCGCCGTGTACCATTCGCGCATCATCGAACCCCCTTCCGTGCCGCGCGCAGCGACAGCTCGAAATCCTTGTCCGCTTCGGCCGCCGCCTTCGTGATCTGCTCGCGTCGATCGGCTTCCATGCCGACCTTGATCCAGCTCAGGTACCGGGCGTCCGCCACCACGTGATTGATCATCTCGGCGCCGAGCTGCAGCAGCCGGGCGTCGCCGGTGATCAGCACCAGCGCGAGCAGACGGACGTAAGGGATGGTGTGGCCTTCGCGAGCTTCGCTGGCGTAGGCGTTGAGCATGTTCTCGGTCACGTCCTCGCCGAGGGACGCCGCCATCTCGGCGGCGATCTCAGCGCGAGGCTTGCCGTATTCCTTCATCGCGGCCGAGACCGCGCGGGCGATCGTCGCCCGCAGGGTGGCCGCGCGGGTGACGACTTCCTCGAACCGCTTCACCATCGGCTCGCCGGACGGTTCCAGCCCCGCGAACAGGTCGAGCGTGGAGGTGTCGCCGGGGCGGACCATCAGCGGCCTCCGTCCGGATCGGCGCGGCCGGCGCGCGCGAGGCGGCCAGCGTCGGCCACCGGCCGCGCCTCCCGGTCCCTCCGGCCTACCACGGGCCNACGCCGACCGCATCGCCAGATCGGCGAGCGCGCGGCGCAGTTCGGCGGAGGTGACGGCGGCGGGCATCACGGCCCTACCTTCGCGGACACAGGCTCGTAGGCTGCATTCACCGCAGGTTTGCAATCTGGGCAGATGCGGTTGCCGGGGCCTTCGGAGAGGAACTCGCTCCCGCACCGCAGGCACTTCCGCATCCGCTCCTGACCAGTGGGACCAGAAACAGCCGCAAGGTTGCCGGGGCGAACCCAGGAACCGGAGGCTGACTTGGAGAGCAGATTGTGTGCAAGGGCGAACGCCCGGACCGACTGCCAGCTCGGGGCACGATAGCGTTCGGCTAGGTCGACGAAGGTCTCTCCCGCGTTGAGATGGGCCTTGAATTCATCGACGTTGATGTCTGTATCCCAGCCGGAGGCCGCCCCGGCGGCCAGAGCCTTAACCCGTGAATTGAACGTATCCATGCCCTGCTTTTTCCGGTCGGCGGGGGCAACGATTACGATGGGAGACGAGGCAGGGCGCGGCCACGGGGCGTCCAGCGGATAGGGTTCGAACAACAGCGCGCCGCGTCGACTACGCGGATACTTCTTGTTCAGCTTGCGCAGGCTTACCTGAGCGGCAACCGCGCCGGGATCCACGTCGATACCCAGTTTTTCGGCAACGGTTTTGTATGACAGTCCGGCAGCGATCAGGCGCTCCAGTTGATCGACCAGAGCGGGGGTCCACGATACTCGGGTGCGATGCGGCGGTTCTTCGGCCGTTGGCGGTGGATCGTTGTCGGCGAACGGGCCGGAGATCTCCGCCTCCAACTTGGCCGCCCGTTCCGATTCCGCGAGGATCCCGGCCGCGAGCGCCTCGGCCGAGATCTCGGGAATCCGCGCCGAGGCGGCCGAGCCGAGGATGAACGCTTCGGCCTCGCGCGCCATTGCGATCACGGCGTGGAGATCGTTCTCCTTCGCGAACAGCTCGACGAGATGCAGGCGCAGGCCCGGGCCGGAGAGAGGGGTATCAACCTGCATGATGATCCTCCCTGGCCGCGGCGATCTGCGCGGCGGTGTGGGTGAGCACGTCGAGCGCCGCGCCGATCGGCGAGGCGGGAACGGTGGGGACCGGGCGGCCGTCGAGATCCTCGGGGCGGGTCGGGCCGAGCGGGGTGCGGGCGATCGAGTGGGCGAGCGTCTCGGCCGAGACGCCGTGCTGCAGCGCGATGCTGAGCACCACCGCGGCGTCGCTGGTGACCGCGTCAAAGGCCGACCCCTCCTTGCCGCCCGCGAGGAACACCTCGCGCGGGTCGCCGGTGGCGGGGTCGAGGCCGACGGTCACCGTCATCGGCAGGCCGCCGACGTCGACCTCCTCGATCACCGTCGGCCGCCGGTTCGGCAGGCGCTGGCGGGAGGGCATGTCGATTTTTTCGACCACGTTGGAGGTCATGACGCCACCTCAAGCCCGCCGGTGGGCAGGTTGACGCAACGCCAGCGCTGGCAGGCGTCGGCCTCGCGCACGTCGCGGGTCAGGCCGACGACGCGGCCGGTTCCGCGCAGCGCGAGGGAGGCGGCCATCGCCGCGCCCTTGGGATGACGGGCGAGCACGTACACCGGCTCGCCGCCGAGCACCGGCACCAGATAGACGCCGGAGGGCTTCTTCTTGCTCATGACGCACCGCCTCTCGCCTGAGAAGAGAGGCGGTGGCGCGGCGTAATAAGACCAGCCTTACGCCAAGACGGCGACGCCCAAGCGATCCAGGCAATCAGGGCATTGACCCCACTCATCTGGTCGAGAGCCTCGGGAACGCCCGGGACCAACAGAGTTTCGTTGTTGTAGGCGAGGCGAGCCTTGACGCCGATTTCCCGACGCAAGGTGTTGTCTGGCCCTGCGGCGATGGGCAGAGCGCCGTCCGGGATGCGCGGGCCGAATTCAATCGTACCGTCGGCGAAGCAATAGGCTTTCATGCCGCACCGCCTTCCGCCTTCTCGACTTCCGGGTACTTCTCGCCGCAGAACGGGCAGTAGGACGGCCAGAAGCTCGACGGCTGGCCGCGCCGGGTTTCGACCTTCCAGGCGTCGGTACGGATCAGCGAGATCAACGGCACTTCCGGCCTGCCGTCGAAAGTGATGGCGGTGTTGAGGCGGTGCCCTCCGGGGCGGAGCTTCTCGTTCACCAGGTTGACGCAGTCGCACATTTACGCGGCCTCCTCGCTCGGGGCGGCGTCGTCGCCGGTGGCGGGGTCGCCGAGGAGGGCCGCGACCATCTTGTCGAGGTCGCCGTCCTGCGGGGCGATCACCACCTGGTCGCCCGCGTCCTCGATCGTCACGCCGATGCGGCGGAGATCGGCGGCGGGCAGCGCGTTGAGCGCCGCCTTCACCGGCACTTCCTTGGTCTGGATCAGCACCGCCTGTTGCTCGGGCAGCAGCCGCTTGATCGCCGCCACCACCTGCTCGGACTTCTTCCAGATCATCCTGCCGCGACCCTTCACGAAGCCGACCTTGATCCCGAACAGCACCAGGGTCTTGCGCTTGGCGAACAGCGCGGGCTCGGCCTCGATGACGGCGTGCAATTCGTCGTAGACGGCCGCCATCGCGGCGGTGCGGGTGGCAATCTCGGGCGCGTACTTCGCCTTGATCGCGTCGATCAGCGCCTGCACGGTCGCGACCTCCTGGGCCACGTCCTGCCGTGCCGCCGCGAAGGCGCGGCACAGATCGGTGATGCGTTCGATGCTCATTCAAATGCCTTTCAGCACCGCGAAGGGTGCGGCGAGGATGGAGAGGATGCGGCGCCACAGGTTGCGGCGGCGGATCGCGCGTTGGCGGCGGGAGAGCATCAAGCGGCCCTCCTGTGCGGGGTGGCGGCCGCCATGCGCGGGGCGTGGCGGAGGNGATCCAGACCATCAGAGCAGACACAGCAGCCGCTCCCTCTCGCGGCGCTCGACCACGCCGTAGCACTGGTTGGCGCGCACCAGGCAGTCCTTGCCCCCGGCGTAATGCCAGCGGGGGATTTCGTTGCAGGCGCCCTCGATATCGCCGCCGTTGAGCTTGGCGATCAGTGTCGACTGCCGGGCCGCGCGGCCGCCGCCGAGGTTGAAGAACCAGCTGGTGATCGCGGCGCGGGTGGTCTCGCGCAACGGCACCTTCACCACCTTGTCGACGGTGGCGAAGGCGATGCCGACGTCGGTCTTGAGCCACGCCTCGCACTGCTCGGGCGTCATCACGTCGTCCGGCTGCACGTCGCCCGTGTGGCCGTAGCAGATCGTCCAGACCCGCGCGCCGTCCTGGTAGGCCTGGAGCGAAAGGCCCTCTTCTTCGCTGATGAACTGGGTCGCGATCGTCAGCGCCGAGGCTCCGGCGGCGATCAGGGCGAGGACAGATTTCGAGAGGCGCGGCACAGCAAAAACCCCACTGGATTCGTGGGGGCAAGTTTCGCCGAACGCGGAAAATGAAAATGCCCGGAAGCGGTTCCGGGCAGGGGCTGGATCGTCACGCGATGGTATCACTCGCCGGGCGGATCGAAAAGCCCGAGCTGCCGCTCGTCGACGCCGTCGCCGTTGCAGATCTTCCGCACCCAGCGGGTGGTAAGGCCGTGCTGGCGGGCGAGCGATTGTTTCGACACCCCGGTCTCGACGGCCGCGACGATCGCGCGGTTGCGGCCCGCACGCGTGACGTCGTCGGCCTTCGGCACGTCGATCCGCGCGCCCGCATGCCCGCCGAGCGCCCGCGCCAGTTGCTCGGCCGCATCCACCCCGATCACCCGCGCCACCGGATGATCCTCGCGCACCCGCAGCGGCACGTAGATCTCGCCGCCGCCGAAGTGCCCGGCGAGGCGCAACGCGAGCGCCAGGCCGATCACATCGGCGATCCGGTTAAGGGTGGGCGAAAGGTGGGTCATCCGAGCCTCGGCGCGGGAACGACGGTGACGATGCAGCGCAGGCGGGCGTCGTAGAGCACCCGGCAGCGCTGGCGCGGCAGGCGGATAGGGAACCAGTAGCGGTCGACGCCCGGCACCTCCCACGCCGCCCGCAACCGCTCGATCGCCGCCTCGAGGCGGACCACCGCGCCGACGTCGATGTCGACGCCGCGTTCCTCGGCGCGCATCAGCGCGTGGGTCTGGCAGCGCAGGCGCATCACCTCGGGGGGAGTGGTGGTGGCAATGGCGTCCATCATGCCTCCTTCCGCGCGGCCGCCTTTTCGATAGCGCCTCGTCGTCGGTGCAATCGAACACGAAAGCCGGGATGTCCGCCCAGCCGAGCAGCTCGGCCGCGCGCAGCCGGTGCCGCCCGGCGATCAGGCTGTAGCGGTCGCCGTGCGTCCGCACTTCGATCGGCTGGCGCAGTCGACCGACCTGCTGGATGTTCTCCGCCGTCAGCGCCGCGTGTGGTTCGCTGACCGGGCGGAGACGCTCGCCGATGTCGATCGACGCGAGCGGAATGGTCTGAAGTCCAAGCTCTTTCATTGTCTAGGCCGCCTCTTCGCTTTTGCCATTGCCGCCCCCGCGCCGCGTGGTACGGTTCGGGGGTCGGGTGTTGAGCAGCCGACGGCCGGTGGCCTCATCGTAGAGTTCCGGCCAGAGCTGCTGGGGGGTAAGGTCAAGCAGGCGCGCCGCGACCTCTTGCAGGTGCGAGCTGCCGCCGCCCCCGGACATCGCCATCGACATCGCCTGATGAGACACGCCTTCGTCTTTGGCGACGGCGCGGAGTGACAGACCGCGGATGCGGAGCTGGTAGAGGATCCAGGCCCGCCTCACGGTCGGGTTTGTCGGGACTTCGGGGGTTGCATGTGCGTTTACCATGGCAAGGATGATGCCGGAGATTTCCGGCATATACAACGGAAATTTGCCGTTCCCGGTTTGATTTCTCCCGGAATTCTACGGCTCAACGGAAATGTGCGGTAATTCAATGACTTCCGACAACTGGGAAGACAAAAACGAACTGGGAAGCGCGCTTCCCACTTTCGCTGATGATCTGGGAAGCCGGATATCTCAGGTTCTCGCCCTGTACCCAGACCGGAAATCCGCGTCTGATGCGGCGGGAAAATCCGTGGATCAGCTGCTCGCCTATGTGAAGGGAACGAGCGCTCCTCCCTGGAAGGTTCTTGTGAACCTCGCGTTAGGAGTTGGCGTGTCGCTCGATTGGTTGGCCACCGGCCGAGGGGCAATGCGCCATGACGATCTCGTGGCGACGATCCGCCCAGCTGGACCGCAGTCGCGCGGCGTGCCGATCTACGACGCCGCCTTGAGCCTCGGGCACGGCCGCCTCAACGGCGACGCCCCGATCGTTGGGTATCTCGATCTTCCGGATGAGTACGTGCGCGACGTGCTGCACGCCCCCCCGGGGCAGGTGATCGTCGCCTATAGCTCCGGCGATTCCATGTCGCCCACCATCAAGGATCACGACCTGGTGCTGATCAATACCGCCGCCGACACCTTCAGCCGCGACGATCTCTACGCCTTTTCGTTCAAGGAAGAGGGCTACATCAAGCGCCTACAGCGCGCGGGCGACGCTGTCGTTGTCCACTCCGACAACCCGGCGTATACCGACTGGAGCATCACCGGCGCCGAACTCCGCGAGCTTCGCGTGATCGGCCGCGTGGTAGGGATCATCCAGCGGCCCTGATGTGCTCCAACATCAAGTGGCGGCGCGGTCGTTTCGGGGCCTTCCTCTAAGACAGCCCCCGCGCCCGCCACTGCGCTGCCCCAGTCACCTCAACCCCGCAGTTTCCCTGGCGATCCCACCAAGCCCCCCGTCTTCCCGGATCTTCCCACCACCCTCTAAGACTATGTGTCTGGGTTCAACCGGTTCGGTGACGACCGCGAAGCGGACGGAACGACGCCGCAGGCGGTCCCGGCCGCGCTCAGGCCGCCGCTTCGGTCATCCGCATGCAGCGGCCGAGCAGACCGAGGCGGTGTCGCGCCCGCCACCGCGCCAGCACCAGCGCGGCGACGCAGAACAGGCCGACGGTGAACCCGACCCATACCCCGAGACCGCCGAAGCCGCCTGCAAACGCCAGGCCGATGCCCACCGGCGTCGCCAGCAACAGGTGGCCGACGAGGATGAACGCCATGTGCATGCGGGTATCCTTGAGCCCACGCAGCGCGCCCGCGCCGACCATCTGCACGCAGTCCGCCACCTGGAACAACGCCGCGAACAGCAGGAACCGCGCGGCGAGATCGGCGACCGCCGCGGTGCCGGGCGCGTCCGCCTCGAGGAACGGCGCGATCAGCAGCCCGGGGGCGAACACCATCGCCGAGGCGGTGACCACCGCGCACATCGCGGCGAGGGTGAGCGCCGCGTCGCCCGCGACGGTGACGCCCTCGTCGTCGCCGCGTCCGGCCCACAGGCCGACGCGGATCGTCGCCGCCTCGCTCAGACCGAGCGGAATCATGAAGGCGAACGAACTCAACTGCATCACCACCGCGTGGGCGGCAAGGCTTTCCGCACCGAAATGCCCGACCACGAACGCGCCGCCGCCGAACATCAGCCCTTCCATCGCCGAGGTCACGCCGATCGGCAGGCCGAGCCGCCAGAGTTCGCGGAAGCGCGGCCAGTCGGCGCGCCAGAAGCGGCCGAAGACCGCATAGCGGCGGAACTGCCGGTCCCACAGACACGCCGCCGCCAGCCCGCCGAACAGGAACGCGCTCGCCAGCGCCGAGGCGATGCCCGAGCCGACCAAGCCCATCTCGGGCGCGCCGAAGTGGCCGAACACCAGCGCGTAGTTGCCGGCGGCGTTGACGACGATGCCGCCCGCGGTGACCACCAGGGTGATGCGCGGCCGGTTGAGGGTGAGGATGAAGAAACGCAGCACCCAGAAGCCGAGCAGCGGAAAGATCATCCACTTGATCACCCCGAGGTATCCCGCCGCCTCGGCGGCGAGCGCGGCGTCCTGGCCGAACAGGAGGAAGATCGCCTCCCCCTGCCACAACACGCACACCGCCAGCGCCGAATACGCCCACACCACCCACAGCGCCTGACGCACCGAGCGCCGCACATCGCGCACCGCGTGGCGTCCGCGCCCGAGGGCGTTGGCGATCATCGGCGCGGCCGCCATCGCCAGACCGAAGCCCAGCGACATCAGCATGTGCATGAGGTTGGTGGCGAGCGCCGCGGCCGCGAGGGCATGCGGCGCGTAATGGCCGATGAACGCGGTATCGGTGGCGAAGATCGCCATGTGGGTGAGGTTGCCGAGCACGATCGGCCAGGCGAGGGCGAACACCGCGCGCGCCTCGGCGCGCCAGCGGCGGCGCGCGGGAACGGAAACGGCGGCGATACGCGGGGCGGACATCATCACAACTCCAAAAACGAAAAACCCGGCAGCGGAGGCTGACCGGGCGGGACGAAACGCGAAGAGAAAGAGGGCTACCTCGGCCAGGGCACGGCGGAGGCGGGCGTTCCCGCACCGGAGACGGTCATGAGGATCACGGCTTTGCGCATCGGCGAACCACCCGGTGAGAGGGAAACGAACGGCCGGACCGCAAACCGCGGCCCGGCGAAGGCGGCGAGAGTATCAACCCGGCGGGGAAAAGGCAAGCCGTGCGGGTTCAGACCAGATGGTCGGGCGCGAGGCGGCAGGTGCAGTCGGCGGCGATCTCCACCTGAAAGGTGGCGTGGCCGATGCCGAAACGCGCGGCGAGCCCGGTCTGCAGCGCATCGAGGAAGCGGTCGCCGGGATGGCCGCCGGGCATTTCGAGGTGCGCGGTCAGCGCGACCTCGGTGGTGCCGAGCGCCCAGACGTGGAGATCGTGGACGCGCCGCACCCCCGCCTGCCCTTCGAGAAACGCCCGCACCGCGGCGACGTCGACCCCCGGCGGCACCGCGTCGGCGGCGAGGGCCACGGATTCGCGCAGCAGCCCCCAGGTACCCGCCAGGATCGCCGCGGCGATCAGCAGGCCGACCGCGGGATCGAGCCAGAGCCAGCCGGTCCAGGCGATGCCGAGGGCGGCGACGATCACGCCGACGGTGACGCCCGCATCCGCCGCCATGTGCAGGAACGCGCCGCGAATGTTGAGGTCGCCCTTGCGGCCGGAGAGGAACAGCAGCGCGGTGGCGGTGTTCACCGCCACCCCCGCCGCCGCCACCCAGATCACCAGCCCGGTCGCCACCGGCTCGGGCGCGGCGAGTCGGCGCACCGCCTCCAGCACGATCGCGCCGACCGCGACCAGCAGCAGCACCGCGTTGGCGAGCGAGGCGAGAATCGGCACGCGCTTGAAGCCGTAGGTGCGGCGCGGAGTCGGCGGGCGGCGCGCCAGCCGGTCGGCGCCCCAGGCGATCGCGAGGCCGAGAACGTCGGAGAGGTTGTGCCCGGCGTCGGCCAGCAGCGCGAGCGACCCCGTGAACACGCCGAACCCCGCCTCCAGAGCCACATAGGCGAGATTGAGCGCGATGCCGACGGCGAATGCCCGGCCGAAATCGCGGGAATGCGCATGATCGTGGTCCATGCCCCATAGCTGGGGTGCGGACGGCGCGCCGCCAAGCGTCAGCCGAGGTGCCGCATCAGCGCGGTGGCGGCGATCGCGACCAGCACCGTCGGCAGCAGCGGCAGGCGTGCGGCGGCGAGGACGGTGACGGCGATCGCCGCCAGTTCGCGCGGGTCGGAGGAGACGAACCGCGGCGCGATCACCGAAATCAGCACGCAGCCGGGCACCGCCTCCAGCACCCGGGTGGCGCGGCGCGAGAGCACCCGGTTGCGCAACGCGAGATACCCCACCACGCGGGTGGAATAGGTGGCCGCGGCCATGCCGAACACCGTGAGCAGAAGCATCGGGTCGATCATTCGCGGCCTCCCCAGACCCATGCCGAGGCGACCCCGGCGACCGCCCCCACCAGCACGTACCAGCCGCCCGGCGCGAGCAGATAGGTGGCTCCAGCGGCGACCAGGCTCACCAGCCACGGCCGCGCCGCCCGGATGCCGCTCCACATTCCGCGCATCAGCACCAGGAAGATCGCGGCGAACGCCATGTCGAAGCCCCACGGCCGGATGTCGCCGACCCACGGACCGATCGCCGCGCCGAGGCCGGTGAACGCCACCCAGGTGCTCCACAACATCAGCGCCGAGACGAAGTAGTACGACGGCGCGAACGCGGGCGTCCGCCCGGCGTCGCGCCGGACGCGCGAACGGGCGATGCCGAGCGCCCAGGACTCGTCGCACATCAGGAACAACGCCGCCAGCGCGCGCGGCAGCGGCAGGTGCGCGAGGAACGGCGCGAGCGCCGCCCCCATCAGCACGTGGCGGGAATTGACCAGCAGCGTCATCGCGACGATCAGGAGCGCCGGCGGCGGCGCGCTCCACAGGTCGATGGCGACGAACTCGGACCCGCCCGCGAAGTTGAAGCCGGTCATCAGCATCAGCTCCGGCGCGCTCAGTCCCTTCTGCGCCGCCTGCGCCCCCAGCACCAGCGCGATCGGCACGAACCCCAGCAGCATCGGCAGGGTATCGCGGACGGCGCGCCGCCATTCCGGGCGGTCGACGGCGCGGGCGGTACAGCAGGTTTCGGCGGGCACGATTCGAATCTCCGGGTTGCGGGAGGGCGATGATAGCGGATCGGCGAAAGGCGGCGACGGCCTATATTGCCTCGGTGGCAATATCGGCCGCGCCGCGAATTCGGCGCGCCTGCGACCTCTGTCACTTCGTTCCCGAAGCATTATTTGCACTATTATTGATAAGGTCATTGGGCGGGAGGTCGCGGTGCGTTTGCGTTTTCCCCTGCACGTCCACATCTCGACGCTGTTCCTGACGCTGATCCTGCTGGTCGGCGGGCTCATCGGCGGCACCGGCTACCTCACCACCCGCAATCTCCTCGAAGCCTCGGCCGACGAGATCAGCCGCCGCGCCGCGCAGCATATCGCCGCCCGCATCGAGGCCGTGCTTGCCCCGGCGGAAATGGCGATCGGCATCGCCACGCGGGGGCCGCTCGCCCACGCGACCACCCACGCCGAACGCATGGCGCTGCTGCCCGCCCTGCGCGAATCGCTGGCGCGCTCGCCCGCCGCGAGCGCCCTCTACGCGGGTTACGCCGACGGCGACTTCTTCATGATGCGCAAGCTGCCGCGCACCGGCCGCCGCTTCGGCGCGCCCGAAGGCGCGGCCTTCCTGGTGCAGAGCATCGACGCCACGGTGGCCGGACGCCGCGGCCGCTGGGTGTTTCTCGGCCCCGATCTCGCGGTGCTGCGGGAGGACGACGACGACGCCTACGCCACCGCCTTCGACCCGCGCGGCCGCGACTGGTTCCGCGCCGCGCAGGCGGCCGAGCGGCCGATCCGCACCGCGCCCTACCGATTCTTTTCCTCGGGCGAGGTCGGCGTGACGCTCGCCGCGCGCACCCCGGACGGCCGGGCGGTGCTCGGCACCGACATCGTTCTCGTCGCTTTGCGCGAAACCCTGCGCGCCCAGAAGATCACGCCGGGCACGGAACTGGCGCTTCTCGACGGCGACGGCGGCGTGCTCGCCGACACCGGCGACGCCGTCGGGCCGGGGCGGAGCGGCCCGCCCACCCTCGCGCCGCCCGCGTCGCCGGTGCTCGCCGCGGCCGCCGCGGCGGGCGGCGGGCGCGTGAGCGCGGCGGGGCGCACCTGGCGGGTGCAGACCCTGGCGCTGCCGGTCCAGCCCGCGAACCTGCGGCTGGTGGCGGCGGTGCCCGACGACGAACTCCTCGCCGAGGCGTTCGCGCTGCGGCGCAAGACCACCTGGATCACCGCCGCGATCGTCCTGCTCAGCCTGCCCGCCGCATGGATCGCGGCGCGGATGGTCTCGAAGCCGCTGCGCGAACTGGCGCACGAAACCGAGGCGATCCGCCGTTTCGCGTTCGACCGGCCGATGCGCATCCGCACCCGGGTGCGCGAGGTGTTCGACCTCGCGGCGACGGTGTCGGCGATGAAACGCACGATCCGCCATTTTCTCCACATCAACGCGGTGGTCGCCGCCGAGGCGGATTTCGACCGCCTGCTGCCGACCCTGCTGGGCGAAACCCGCAGCATCGCCAAGGCGGACGCCGGGGTGCTCTACCTCGTCGACGGCGAAACCCTCGCCCCTGCCACCGCCACGCCCGACGCACCGACGGAGCGGGCGCTGCCGCTCGGGTCGGCGGGCGCGCCGCTCGACCGCGCCGTCGCCTCCGGCGCCCCCCAGGCCGACCGCCTCGACGACGCCACCTGCGCCGCCCTCGGCCTCGATCCGGCGGCCGCGCCGCGCCACGCCCTGGCGGTGCCGCTGGCGAACCGCCAGGGCCAGCTCGTCGGCCTGCTGCTGCTGTTGCGCGACGCGCCGTTCGCCGACAGCCAGGTGGCGTTCATCCGCGCGCTCGCGGGCGCGGCGACCAGTTCCCTCGAGGCCCGCGAACTGCTGAAGGCGCAGCGCGACATGTTCGAGGCCCTGGTGCAGCTCCTCGCCCGCGCCATCGACGCCAAAAGCCCCTACACCGGCGGCCACTGCGCGCGGGTGCCGGAAATCGCCAAGATGATCGCGCGCGCCGCCTGCGACGCCGAAACCGGCCGCTTCGCCGGTTACGCCCTCGACGACAAGGGTTGGGAGGCGCTGCACGTGGCGGCGTGGCTGCACGACTGCGGCAAGGTGACGACCCCCGAATACGTGGTCGACAAGGCGACCAAGCTCGAAACCCTCCACGACCGCATCCACGAGGTGCGCACCCGCTTCGAGGTGCTGAAGCGCGATGCCGAGATCGCGCGGCTCGAAGCGCTGCTCGCCGGGGCCGACGCCGAGGCGGCGCGCGCCGCGCGCGACCGCGCCTGGGCCGACCTCGACGCCGACTTCGCGTTCGTCGCCGCCTGCAACCTCGGCGGCGAAAGCATCGACGCGGCGACGCTCGCGCGGCTGCGCGAGATCGGCGCGCGCACCTGGATGCGCACCCTCGACGACCGCCTCGGCACCTCGCCCGACGAAGCCGCGCGCCACGCCGGACTGCCGCCGCCGCTGCCGGTCGCGGAGCCGCTGCTCGCCGACAAGCCGGTCCACCGGATTCCGCGCGGCCCCGCCGACCGCCTCGGCGACGCGCTCGGGCTGCGGATGGCGGCGCCGGAGTTGCTCTACGACCGCGGCGAACTGCACAACCTCGCGGTCGCGCGCGGCACCCTGACGGCGGAAGAGCGCCACAAGATCAACGACCACATCGTCCAGACCATCGCCCTGCTCGGTTCCATCCCCTACCCCCGCCACCTGCGCACGGTGCCGGAGATCGCGGGCGGCCATCACGAGAAGATCGACGGCAGCGGCTACCCCCGCGGCCTCACCGGCGCGGAGATGAGCCTCGAGGCGCGGATGCTGGCGATCGCCGACGTGTTCGAGGCGCTCACCGCCGCGGACCGGCCGTACAAGAGCGGCAAGCCGCTCTCGGAGGCGGTCGCGATCCTGGCGCGGATGGTGCGCGACGGCGAGCTCGACGCCGACGTCTTCGAGCTGTTCGTGGACAGCGGCGTCTACGCCGACTACGCGCGCGCCCACCTCGCCCCGGCGCAGATCGACGCGATCGACCGCGACGACTGCCGCGACGCGATCGCCGCCGCCCGCGCCGCCGAAGCGCGGATCGGCTGACGACGCAAAACCGGGGTCCGCGAACGGACCCCGGGGCGCGTCCGGCGCGAAGAACGCCGGTCAGCCGAAGATCGCGTTGGCGATCAGCAGCGTCACCAGCGACGTGGCCCACGCGAGAGTGGTCGGCACCGACCACAGGATCATCTGGTGCTTCGCGTTCTTGACCCCGAGAATGCGGTTGATCACCCAGAAATAGCTGTCGTTGAAATAGCCGCAGCACATCGAGCCGATCGCCGCCGCCTGCGCCGCGAACACCATGTCGACGCCGGGGATCGCCGCCAGGATCGGCGCGGAGATCGACGCGCCGGTGATCATCGCCACCGTGCCGGACCCCTGGATCAGGCGCACCAGGGTGGCGATCACGAACGGAATCAGGATCGCCGGCATGGCGAGCCCCGCCACCGAATTGCCGATCACCGTCCCCGCGCCGGAATCGCGCAGCACCGCGCCGAGCGCGCCGCCCGCGCCGGTGACGAGCAGAATGATGCCCGCGCTCTCGACGCCCTTTTCGAGGTCGGCGATCACCTCCTCGCGCGGCCGCCGCGGCACCAGGGTATAGACCGCCAGCAGCACGCCGATCGCCACCGCGACCACCGGATTGCCGATGAAGCTCGCGACCTGCACGCCGAGGGATTTCGCCAGCGCGGCGTCGCCCGACGCCTTGACCGCGAAGGTGGTGACGGTGTTGACGAGGATCAGCAGGATCGGCACCGCGATCGGCGCGACCGACACCCCGAGGGGCGGCAGATCGGCCTCGCGCACCGCCGCGGCCTCCTTGAACTCGCGGTAGGCGGCGCCGATGTCCTCGCCGGTGTCGGCCTTGATCATGGTTTCGAGGCGCGGCCCGATGTAGCGGGCGTAGGCGACCACCACGAAGGTCGAGGGAATGGTGAAGACGACGCCCCACAGGATCATCAGGCCGACGTCGACGTCGTAGATGCCGGCGACGCCGAGCGGACCCGGGGTCGGCGGCACCGCGTGGTGGGTCAGCACCAGACCGGCGGCGAGGCAGATGCCGAGGGTCAGGACCGACTTGCCGGTGGTGCGGGCGAGCGCCTTGACCAGCGGCGACAGGATCACGAACGCGGAATCGCAGAAGATCGGGATCGAGACGACGTAGCCGGTGACCATCAGCGCCCAATCCTCGCGCTTCTCGCCGAGCCAGCGGATCAGGGTGTAGGCCATCCGCTCGGCGGCGCCCGAGACTTCGAGGATGCGGCCCATCATCACGCCGAAGCCGATCACCAGACCGATGGTCGAGAGCGTCGCCCCGAAGCCCTTGGTGATCGAGCCGATCACGTCGGCGGGCATCATGCCGCCGATCAGACCCGCGATCGACGCCGCGATCACGAGCGCGACGACCGCATGAACCTTGGTTTTCACCACCAGAAAGATCAGAATCAGGATGGCCAGAACGAGGCCGAATATCAACTGAAACTCCATGCCTGGCTGGGTCATGGGACCGTCCTCCTCATGTTCGAATTCTTATCGTCGACCCCTCACTCACCTTGCTCAGCCACAAGTTCGTCCATGTCGTCGCGTTTCTGATTGTTCGACCCGTCAACCCCGCGCGTGCGCGAGGTCGTCCATGTATTGGCGCACGATGCCGTCGAAATCGGCATCGGCGGCAAACCCGAGCGCGAGCGGCCGGGCGACGTCGAACGCGCCGGGCCAGCTGCACACGATCGCCTTGATGCGCTCCACGTCGGTGAGCGCCACTTTCGCCCGCGCCGCCGGGCCGCCGAGGCGCTCCAGACTGTCGAGCATTTCCGCGGCGGTGACGGTGATGCCCGGCAGGTTGAGGACCGGGCGGCCGCCGAGCCTGTCGGCGGAAATCGCGCCCGCGCGCACGAGGTTGGCGACCGCGGCGTCGGGCGAGGAGATCCACAGGCGGGTGTCGAGCGGCACCGGGCATTCGCTCGGCTCGCCGTTCAAGGGTTCGCGGATGATCCCGGAGACGAACGACGAGGCCGCCGAGTTGGGCTTGCCGGGCCGCACCGTGATCGTCGGCAGGCGGCAGACGACGCCGTCGACGAACCCCTTGCGCGCGTATTCGCACACCATCAGTTCGCCGATCGCCTTCTCCGCGCCGTAGGACGACTGCGGCATCAGCACCATGTCCTCGGGCACCACCTCGGGCATCGGCCCGCCGAACACCGCGAGCGAACTGGTGAAGACGAAGCGCGGCGGCTTGTCCAGCCGACGGCAGGCTTCGAGCAGCAGGCGGGTGGCGTCGACGTTGACGCGCATGCCGATGTCGAACTCCGCCTCCGACTGACCGGAAAGCACCGCCGCGAGATGGTAGACGACGTCGGTTCCGGGCTCGACGGCGGCGGCGGCGAACGCCGGGTCGACCACCGAGCCGGCGCGGCTGACGACCCGCGGATCCTTCACCGGGCAGGCCGCCATGTCGGCGGCGACCACCGCGTCGACCCGCCCCATCGGACCTTCGCCCGCCAGCAGCGCGCGAATCAGGCGGCTGCCGAGAAAACCGGCCGCGCCGGTGACGAGAACCTTCATGCTCTCCTCCCTCCGTTGTCGGCGCGCGCGATCGTCACCTCGACGCCGAGGTGCTCGATCGCCGCGACCACGCTCGCCTCGATTCCGGCGTCGGTGATCACCGCGTCGAAGCCGTCGAGCGGCAGGATGTTGAACGCGCCGATCACGCCGTACTTCGACGAATCGGTGACGAACACCGCGCGCCGCGCGGTGCGCACCGCCGCGCGCTTCACCGGGCGCTTGGATTCCGAGGGCGAGGTGATCCCGGCGATCGACCACGACGAGCCGGAGATGAACGCGACGTCGAAATTGAAGCGCCCGATCGCGTCGGCGGTGGCGTCGCCGACGCACGACTGGTTGGTCCGTTCCACCAGCCCGCCGGTGTGATAGAGGGCGCAGCGGGAGTTGGCGGCGAGGTAGGCGGCGATCACGAAGTCGTTGGTGACGACGGTGAGACCGGGGCGGTCGACGATGCCGTGGGCGATTTCGAGGGTGGTGGTGCCGGCGTCGAGGTAGATCACCGCGCCCTCGCGCACCAGTTCCGCCGCCGCCCGTCCGATCGCCTGCTTCTCGGCGGCGCAGATCTCCGCCTTGACGTGGTGCGAGGGTTCGAACTCGATGCGCTCGGGCAACTTGACGCCGCCCGAGACCGACATCACCCGCCCGCTCTCCTCGAGCTTCTGAATGTCGCGCCGCACCGTCATGTGCGAGACGCCGAGCCGCTCGGTCAGCTCGGCGATGCTCATCACGTCGCGGTCGGCGAGGCAGGCGAGAATGAAGTGCTGGCGCTCCGCCGGAATCATGCGCCGCCCTTGTCGGCGTAGAGGATCAGGGCGACGAATTCGAGCGGGGCGTCGCCGGTGTTCTCGATGCCGTGAAGATCGCCCTCGGATACGAACGTCAGATCCCCCGCGACGACCTCGTAGGCGGACCCGTTGTCGGTGTACCGGCCGCGCCCGGCGAGGAAGTAGTAGGCCTCGGCGTCGCCGGTGTGGCGGTGGACGCCGATCGACGCGCCGGGCGGCACGACGTTGTGGGCGAACAGCCGCCCCTTCCCCAGCAGTTCCTCGGCTTCGAGGAGATGGCGCACGGTGACGACGCCGGTGCCGTCGCGCATTTTCGGGATCTGCTGTTCGCGCATCTCCGCGGCGTGGCGCAGGATCATGGCTTCCCCCTTTCAGGCGCGGAACGGCGCGAACCAGCCGAGGCCGTCCTCGGTGGCGCCGCGCGGGTTGTATTCGCAGCCGATCCAGCCGTCGTAGCCCGTCCGGTCGAACGCGGCGAAGACGTGGGCGTAGTCGATCTCGCCCGCGTCGGGCTCGTGGCGGTCGGGGATCGAGGCGATCTGCACGTGGGCGTACTTGCCCGCGAGGCGCTCGATCCGGCGGGTGATGTCGCCGTCCATGATCTGCGCGTGGTAGACGTCGAACTGGAGCTTGACGTTCGGCCGCCCGACCCGCTCGATCAGCGCCAGCGCCTCGTCTTGATGGGTGACGAAATAGCCCGGCATGTCGCGGGTGTTGAGCGGCTCGATCAGCAGCGTCACGCCCGCGCGGGCGGCGCGATCGGCGGCCCAGCGCAGATTGTCGATCCAGGTCGCCTCGCAGGCGGCGCGGTCGGGTTCCTTGGCGGTGACGCCCGACATCGTGTGGACGCGGGTGCAGCCGAGCGCCTTGGCGTAGTCGAGAGCCTGGTCGACCGAGGCGCGGAATTCCGCCACCTTGCCGGGCCGCGCCGCGAAGCCGCGCTCGCCGCCCGCCCAGTCTCCGGCGAACATGTTGAACAGCGCCAGCGTCAGTCCGTGGCGGTCGAGCCGCGCCTTGATCTCGGCGGCGGGGTAGTCGTAGGGGAACAGGAACTCGACCGCCCCGAAGCCGCAGGCCGCGGCGCGGTCGATGCGGTCGAGGAACTCCACCTCCTTGAACATCATCGTCAGGTTGGCGGCGAATTTGACCATTGTTCAGCTCCTGAGTTCGCGGATTTCGTCGTCGCCGAGGTGGCGCACGCGGTCGCCCTTCAGCAGAAACACCAGCTTCGCGGTCTCCTCCAGCTCCTCGGCGTTGTTGACCGCGTCCTCGATGTCGCGGCCCAGCACCACCGAGCCGTGGTTGGCGAGCAGGAAGGCCTGGGTGTCGTACCGGGCCGCCGCGGCGACGAGGTCCCGCGCGATGCGGGCGTCGCCCGGGCGGTAGTAGGGGATCACCGGCAGGCTGCCGACCCGCATCACGTAATAGGGGGTGAAGGCGCGGATCGCGTTGTCGACGTCGAGCCCCTCGCGGCAGGCGAGCGCGGTGAGATAGGTGGAGTGCAGATGCACGATCGCCCCCGCCTGCGGCCGCGCCGCGTAGAGCGCGTGGTGGAAGGCGAACTCCTTCGACGGCTTCGGCCCCGCCTGCGGCGTGCCGTCGGCGGCGATGACCGCCAGCCCCGCGGGGTCGAGGCGGCCGAGGCAGCCGCCGGTCGGCGTCACCAGGAAGCCGCCGTCCGGCAGCTTGAGCGACACGTTGCCCGCGCCCCCGACCGCGAGACCGCGGTCGTAGAGCACCTTGCACAGCCGCACCAGGCTTTCGCGCGCTTCGCCCATCACGCGACCCTCTCCGGCTGGCAATCGAAGAAGAACGACGGCGCGCCGAAGTTGCCGGACTTGAGCGCCAGCGAATAGGGCTTGTCGACCGCGCGCACCCACGGCACCCCGGGCGCGATCTGCGGACCGATGTGGAAGCCCGAGACGCCGAGCGCCTGCACCACCGCGCCCGAGGTCTCGCCGCCCGCGACGACGAAGCGGGTGAACCCGGCGTCGGCGAGATGCCGCGCGAGCGCCGCGAAGGTGGCCTCGATCGCCATCGACGCCGCCGCGCCGAAGCGCGCCTGGATCGCCTTCAGGGTGTCGGGGTCGGTGGTGGCGTAAAGCATCGGCGACAGGCCGTCCTTCGGCTGCGCCGTCGCCCAATCCGCCATCTCGCGGGCATAGGCGGCCTGATCGGCGAGGCAGCGCACCGGATCGACCGGGAACGACGGCGCCTTCGCCTTGTAGCCCGCCACCTGACGGTTGGTCATCTGCGACGCCGAACCCGAGATCACCACGCCGCGGCCGGGCTGCGGCGCCCCCGCAAGCGCGGCGCGCGAGGGATCCTGGTTGCGCCGCCGCCACGCCTTCGCCATCCCCGCCGCGAGGCCGGAGCCGCCGGTGACCAGCGGCATGTCGGCGATCGCCGCGCCGAGCACGTCGAGATGGCCGTCCTTGATCGCGTCGAGCACCGCATACCGCTTGCCGGCGGCGCGCAGCGCCTCGAGTTCCGCCTTCACCGCGGCGACGCCCCGCTCCACCACCGCGGCGGTCACCACTCCGGCGCGGCCGACCGACTGCATCTCCATCAGCCGCACCAGATGGCTGTCGGTCATCGGGTTGATCGGGTGGTCGCGCATGCCGGATTCCTCCAGCAGCACGTCGCCGACGAACAGATAGCCGTTGTAGATCGTCCGGCCGTTGATCGGCAGCGCCGGGCAGACCACCGTGAAGTCGGACCCGAGCGCGTCGAGCAGCGCGTCGGCGACCGGGCCGATGTTGCCCTTGCGAGTGGAATCGAAGGTCGAGCAGTACTTCTGGAAGATCCGCGGGCAGTCCTGCGCGCGCAGCCAGTCGAGCGCGGCGAGGCTCGACGCCACCGCCTCGTCGGCGGGGCAGGAACGGGACTTGAGCGAAATCACCACCGCCTCGGCGTCCACCGCGAGATCGGCGGGCGGCACCCCGATCAGCTGGGTGGTCGAAACCCCGCTCGCCACCAGGAAACCGGCGATGTCGGTCGCGCCGGTGAAATCGTCAGCAATCACGCCGATCAGCATGGGCAGTCACTCCGTTCCGGGCAGGGAGATCCCCGCGAAGGTTTTGATCACCGCGCTGTCGTCCTCGCGGCCGAAGCCCGCGTTGCTGGCGTTGAGGAACATCGCGAACGCGGCGGAGGCGAGCGGCAGGGGAAACTTCAGCGCGCGGCCGGTCTCGGTGACGAGACCGAGATCCTTGACGAAGATGTCCACCGCCGAACGCGGCGCGTAGTCGCCGTCGACGACGTGCTTCATGCGGTTTTCGAACATCCACGAATTGCCCGCCGCATGGGTCACCACGTCGTACATCAGGTCGAGCGGAATACCCGCGCGGGCGGCGAGCGCCATCGCCTCCGCCCCCGCGGCGATGTGCACTCCGGCGAGCAACTGATGGATCACCTTGACGGTCGCGCCGAGGCCGATCTCCGCGCCGATGCGGTAGACCTTGTCGGCGGTGGCGTCGAGCACCGGCTGAAGCCGCGCGAACGCGGTCTCGGCGCCCGAGGCCATCACCGTCATCTCGCCCGCCGCGGCCTTGAACGCGCCGCCCGAGACCGGCGCGTCGAGCACCAGCAGGCCGAGGGCTTCGAGATCGGCGGCGAGCGCCCGGGCGTCGGCGGCGGACTGGGTGCAGCTCAGCATCACCGCCGCGCCCTTCGGCAGCCGCGGCGCGAGGCCGCCCGGGCCGAGCAGGGCGGCGCGCGCCTGGGCGGCGTTCACCACCAGCACCACGACGGCATCGAAACCGCAGTCGAGACCGGCGGGCGACTCCGCCGCCGCCGCGCCGCCGCCGCCGAGAAACTCGGCGCGCCGTGCGGCGTCGAGTTCGAGGCCCGAAGTCGAAAGACCGGCGCGCACGCACGAGAGCGCCGCGCCCATCCCCATCGAACCGAGACCGATTACGCAAACCCGGTACGCGCGCGCCTGGGACATCGCCTGCCTCCCGAATCCGGCCATTATTTTTCACATATCATCACATATCGCCCAACATTTCCATGGAAATTCACGGTCGATTTACACATTTGAACATTTCCGAACACCGCCCATCGCCCCCTCCGCCGCGCCGCCCGCGTTGACAAACCCGCCCCGAAGTGGTGCGATCGAATTTCCGCATCGCGCGGTTTTCATTTCCGAATTCATCGGCTTGGAGGGGCATCGGGTGCCACCGCTGGAACATCCCGCGCTGTTGTCCGTCGAGGGTTTGAGCATCGCCTTCGGGACGCGGCGCGTGGTCGAGGACGTGAGCTTCTCGGTGCATCCGGGGCGGACGCTGGCGATCGTCGGCGAGAGCGGCTCGGGCAAATCGATCACCGCGCTCACCGTGATGCGCCTGGCCGAGGGCCTGGGCGCGCGCATGCCCGCCGGGCGCATCGTCTTCGCCGGGCGCGACGGCGCGGTCGACCTCCTCGCCCTGCCGCAGAAGCGCATGCGCGGCATCCGCGGCAAGGACGTCGCGATGATCTTCCAGGAGCCGATGACCAGCCTCGACCCGGTGTTCACGGTCGGCGACCAGATCGCCGAGGCGCTGACGCTGCACGAGGGAATGACCCGCGCCGCCGCCCTCGACGAGGCGCGGCGGCTGCTGGAAACCGTGCGCATGCCCGACGCGCGCGACCTCCTCGGGCGGTATCCGCACCAGCTTTCGGGCGGCATGCGGCAGCGGGTGATGATCGCGATGGCTCTCGCCTGCCGCCCGCGCCTGCTGATCGCCGACGAGCCCACCACCGCGCTCGACGTCACCATCCAGGCGCAGATCCTCGGCCTGATCGCCGATCTTCAGCGCGAACTCGGGATGGCGGTGGTGTTCATCACCCACGACATGGGCGTGGTCGCCGAAATCGCCGACGACGTGGTGGTGATGCGCCACGGCCGGATGGTGGAGACCGGGCCGGTCGGCGAGATCTTCGCGCGGCCGCGCGAGCCCTATACCCGCGCCCTGCTGGCGGCGGTGCCGAGGCTCGGCAGCATGGCGGGCGAGCCGCTGCCGCGCCGCCTGCCGCTGCTCTCGCCCGAAACCGGCGAGGAACTCGCCGCGCCCGAAGCCCAGGATACCGCCAAGACCGACGAGCCGCCGCTGCTCTCGGTGCGCGACCTCGTCACCCGGTTCGACGTCCGACGCACCCTGTTCGGCACCGTCACCCACCGCGTCCATGCGGTCGAGGCCGTGAGCTTCGACATCCGCCGGGGCGAAACCCTCGCCCTGGTCGGCGAAAGCGGCTCGGGCAAGTCGACGATCGGCCGCACGATCCAGCAGCTTCAGGCCCCCACCTCGGGCGAGGTGAGCTTCGCCGGACGCCGGGTTTCGGAAATGTCGTCCGCCGAGCGCCATGCCCTGCGCCAGCAGATCCAGTACATCTTCCAAGACCCCTACGCCTCGCTCGACCCGCGCAAGACCGTCGGCTTCTCGATCGCCGAGCCGATCCGCGTGCACCGCCTGCTCGCGGGCCGGGCGGTGACGGCGCGGGTCGCCGAGCTGCTGGAGGCGGTGGGCCTCGCGCCCGAGCACGCCGCGCGCTACCCCCACGAGTTCTCGGGCGGCCAGCGCCAACGCATCTGCATCGCCCGCGCGCTCGCCTGCAACCCGCGCCTGATCATCGCCGACGAGGCGCTCTCGGCGCTCGACGTCTCGGTGCAGGCGCAGATCGTCAACCTGTTCATGGAACTGCAGGAGCGCCACGGCCTCTCGTATCTCTTCATCTCCCACGACATGTCGGTGGTGGAGCGGATCAGCCACCGCGTCGCGGTGCTCTACCTCGGGCAGGTGGTCGAGCTCGGCAGCCGCGCCCAGGTGTTCGAAACCCCCGCCCACCCCTACACCCGCCGCCTGCTCGCCGCGGTGCCGAGCGCCGACCCGGCGCGCCGCAGGCCCCACGTTCCCCTGGAAGGGGAAATCCCGAGTCCGATCCGCCGTGCGGGCGACGCGCCCCGCATCCTCGCGCATCGGGAAATCGCCCCCGGCCACCTCGTCGCCGGTGTCGCCTGAGCCTCCTAGGAGAACCACATGAAACGCGTGCTGATGAAGTCGCTTCTGGCCTCCGCCGCCGTCGTCGGCGGCCTGTTCGGCGCCCTCCCGGCCGAGGCCGCGGGCACCCTCACCGTCTCCTCGCCGCAGGACCCGGGAAGCTGGGACCCGATCGACACCTTCCTGATCAACTGGGCGTCGGTCGCCACCAACATCTACGACGGCCTCACCTACCGCGGACCGGACGCCAAGCTGGTGCCCGGCCTCGCCACCAAGTGGGAGGAACTCGACGGCGGCAAGCGGGTGCGCTTCACCCTGCGCAAGGGCGTGACCTTCCACGACGGCGAGCCGTTCGACGCCGCCGCGGTCAAGTTCACCTTCGACCGGCTCCTCGGCGACGAGGGCAAGAAGGGACCGCAGCGCGCCAACTATTCGGTGATCGACAAGGTCGAGGTGATCGACGACTTCACCGTCGATTTCGTCCTCTCCGCGCCCGACCCGGTGCTGCTCACCAAGCTCGCGGGCTACGGCGCGATGATCGTGCCGCCGAAGTACATCAAGGAGAAGGGCGAGGACTGGTTCAACACCCATCCGGTCGGCACCGGGCCGTTCAGGTTCGTCTCCTACGAGCCCAAGATCGGCATCAAGCTCGAAGCCTTTCCGCAGCACTGGGGCGGCGCGCCGAAGCTCGACAAGCTCGACTACCGCTTCATCGCCGAGCCCGCCACCGCGGTGGCCGAACTCCAGGCCGGCCGCGTCGATCTGGTGATTCCGCCGACCATCCCGATCGGCATGATCCCGACCATCGAAGGCGATCCCAAGCTCGAGATCGCCGCGGTGCCCGGCCCGGGGGTGGACGCGCTGCGCTTCAACACCAAGTCCGGCATCACCAAGGACGAGCGGGTGCGCAAGGCGATGATCATGGCGGTGGACCGCGACGCGATCATCAAGTCGATCCTCCAGGGGCAGGCGCAGCCGATCGCGAGCTTCCAGGGGGCGCTGTCGTTCGGCTACGACCCGTCGATGAAGCCGCTCCCCTTCGACCCGGCGCAGGCGAAGAAGCTCCTCAAGGACGCCGGAGTGAAGCCGGGCGCGACGGTGCAGATCGACGTCCGCGGCAACGACGCGACCTTCGTCGAGGTCGTCCAGGCGGTCGCCGCCTATCTCCAGGGCGTCGGCATCACCGCCTCGATCAAGCCCTACGAAACCAACGTGCTGCTGAACGACATCGTGCCGGCGGGCAAGACCGGCGAGATGTTCCAGCAGAAGTGGGGCGGCTGGACCCTCGACTACGACAACACCGCCTACGCGATGTATCACACCGGGCAGAAGTGGAACCCCTACGACAGCGACCCCAAGCTCGACGAGATGCTCGAAAGCCAGCGCTCGATCACCGACCGCACCAAGCGCGAGCAGATCCTCCAGGGGATCGCCCGCTACGCCGCCGAACGCGCCCTCGAAATGCCGCTCTACAATTCGAACGCGATCTACGGCGTCAACAAGCGGGTGAAGAACTTCGTCCCCGCGCCGGACAACCGCCTGCGCCTCGACGCCGTCGGCGTCGACTGACCCTCGTCCGCCGCCGCCCCGGCGCGCGGGGCGGCGGCGCCCTCTTCAGCGAAGGACCGACCGGTGGCCGGATTTCTGATCAAACGTTTCGCGCTCGCGCTGTTCGTGATGCTGGTGGTGACGCTGGTGGTGTCCTACGCCATCCGCCTCACCGGCGATCCGGCGCTGATGCTCGCGCAGGGCGCGGGCTCGGTGACCGAGGAGGATCTGGTGCGGATCCGCGAGGGCCTCGGCCTCGACCGGTCGTTCCCCGAGCAGTACTTCGGCTTCCTCGCGGGGCTCGCGACCTTCGACTTCGGGCGCAGCTTCCTCGGCGGCACGCCGGTGTCGCAGCTGATCGCCGCGGCGCTGCCCGCCACCCTCGGCCTCGCGTTCGCGTCGATGGCGGTGTCGATCGCGATCTCGATCCCGCTCGGCATCCTCGCCGCGGTGCACCGCGGCCGCTGGCCAGATCAGGCGATCCGCATCCTGTCGCTGGTCGGCCTGTCCTTTCCCAACTTCTGGCTGGCGACGATGCTGGTGCTGCTGTTCGCGATCGTCGTCAACTGGCTGCCGCCGTCGGGAATGGAAGGCTGGCAAAGTTTCGTGATGCCCGCCGCGACGATGGGCATCATCCTCACCGCCACCAACGTGCGGCTGGTGCGCACCGCGATGCTCGACATCCTGCGCTCCCAGTTCGTGATGGTGGCGCGCGCCAAGGGCCTATCGGAACACGTGGTGCTCTACAAGCACGCGCTGCGCAACTGCGCGATCCCGCTGGTCACCTACTTCGGCTTGCAGTTCGGCGGCCTGCTCGGCGGCATCGTCGTGGTCGAGCGGGTGTTCAATTGGCCGGGCATGGGCACCCTCGCGTTCGACGCGATCGGCGCGCGCGACTACCCGGTGCTGCAGGCGGTGATCTGCGTGCTGTCGCTGCTGATCGTTCTCGTCAACCTCGCGGTCGACATCGCCTACGGGCTGATCGACCCGCGCATCCGCACGGAGTGAGCCGATGCGCGGCTTCAAGAGTCTGGAATTCATCCTCGGCGCGACCCTGGTGGGCGGCATCGGCCTCGCGATCCTGCTCTCCGGCCTGCTGTTCCCCGACGGCGGCGAGAGCATCAACCTGACGGCCCGCCTCACCCGGCCGTTCGTCGACTGGAGCCACCCGCTCGGCACCGATCCGCTCGGGCGCGACGTGCTGGCGCGGGTGATCGTCGGCGGCAAGATCTCGCTCAAGGTCGGCGCGTTCTCGGTCGCGGGAGCGGTGGCGGCGGGAGTGGCGATGGGGCTGGTTTCGGGCTACTACCGCGGCGTCTGGGACGTGATCGTGATGCGCTTCGCCGACGTGCAGCTGGCGCTCCCGTTCATCCTGATGGCGATCACCTTCATCGCGATCTTCGGCGCCGGACTCACCAACACCATCATCCTGCTGATCGTCTCCCAATGGGTACAGTACGCGCGACTGGTGCGCGGCTCGGTGCTGGCGCTGCGCGAGCGCGAGTTCGTGCTCGCCGCCCAGGCGATCGGCGTGCCCGACCGCGCGATTCTGTTCGGCCACCTGCTGCCCAACCTGATCGGCCCGGTGATCGTGCTGATGACCCTGAACGTCGCCAACAACATCCTCCTGGAGAGCAGCCTCACCTTCCTCGGCCTCGGCGTCGACCCGATGATCCCGAGCTGGGGCGGAATGCTTGCCGACGGCCGCACCTACCTTCAGAATGCGTGGTGGGTCAGCGTATTTCCGGGGCTCGCGATCCTGCTCACGGTGCTGGGGCTCAACCTCCTCGGCGACTGGCTGCGCGACAGCCTCGACCCCACCGGGAGGACCGCGCGATGACGACACCCCTGCTCGACCGCACCTTCGCTTCCACCCTCGACGCGGTGATCGCCGAATTCTCGGCGCAGCCGGGCGCCCGCCTCGACGCCTGGGTGTTCGACGACCTCGCCGCCCGCCGCGCCGCCGAGGCGGCGCTGGCGCAGGCCGGGGTCGCCGCGCGCATCCGCTCCGCGTTCAAGCCGCTGGTGCATTTCTTCCTCGAGGAGGCGGAGCCCGGCTTCGTCCGCGCCGAGGTCGGCTATCCGGTGCATCCGGCCGCGCCCGCCAACCGCTTCCTGCTCGAAGCGTATCCCCTCGGCGCGCTGCTGCCCGGAGTCGACGTGCGGTTCGCGGCGGGCACCGACGATCCGCTCACCTACGCCGTCCGCCTCGTCTACCCCGACGGCGCGACCCGCGCGCACCGCGTCTTCGCCCCCAACCGCGAGCATGCCGACGCGGTGGCGCTGCCGCAGCTCTCCCCCACCGGCTGGCTGCGCGCGACCGCCGCCGACGGACGGGAGCGCGACGAACCGCTCGCCACCGAAATCGAGCAGATGTTCGCCGCCGCCGTGGCCGCCGCCGCCGAATGGCCGGAGCGCGCGGCGGGCGCGGCGCCGGAACAACTGCGCCTCGCCGCCACGCTGCCGTGGCCCGACCAGCCCCTCGGCCTCGACGACGAGGCGATCCGCCTCGCCGAGGCGCTGCACGAGGACCTCTATTTCTCGCTGCTCGAAGTCTTTCAGACCCGCTCCGGCCTCGCCCTCGGCGACCGCACCCTCCAGCCCGGCCAGATCGCGCCCGCGGTGACGGTCGTCCCCGGTGCGCCGACGATGCGGGTGAGCGTGCGCGCGCTCGACGCCGCCGAGTCGACCGGCAACGCGGTCGACATGGCCGACCCGCAGGAGCCGCCGCCGCCCGCGCAGATCGCCGCCGAACTCGGCAAGGTCGGCGGCGCGGCGTTCGCGGCGACCGCGACGAGCGGCCGCCCGGTGTGGGCGCGCCACCGCGAGGGGAGCGACGCGGCGGTGATGATCTCGGGCGGCCAGCACGCCAACGAACCCTCGGGAATCGTCGGCGCGCTGCGCGCGGCGCAGGCCCTGGCGGCACGGCCGGAGGCGCATTTCACCGTCCATCCGCTCGAAAACCCCGACGGCTACGCCCTCTATCGCGAGCTGATCGCGCTCTCGCCCGGGCAGATGCTGCACGGCGCGCGCTACACCGCGCTGGGCGACGACCTCGAATACCGCCGCACCGAGCCGCGCTTCGAAAGCGCGATCCGCGACGAGGCGCTGCGCCGCGCCCGGCCGAACTTCCACGTCAACCTGCACGGCTACCCGGCGCACGAGTGGTGCCGCCCGTTCACCGGCTACATCCCGCGCGGGTTCGCGCAATGGATGCTGCCGCGCGGATTCTTCTTCATCGTCCGCCATCATCCGGCGTGGAGCGGCGCGGCGGAACGGCTGATCCACGCGGTGACGAAGCGCGTCGCCGCCGCCCTGCCCGAGGTTCTGGCGCTCACCGAACGCCAGCGCGCCGCCAGCGCGCCGCACGCGGGCGAGACCGGCTTCCGCGTCGTCAACGGGTTCTGCTGCTCGATCTCGGTGGACGAGGCGATGGCGGTGCCGCTCAAGCTGACCACCGAGTATCCCGACGAAAGCCTGCGCGGCCCCGCCTTCGCGCTCGCCTGCGCGGCGCAGGCGGAAGCGACCCTCGCCGCCTACGACGCCTACCAGAAGATCGTCGGATAGGTCAGCGCGAGATCGCGATGTTGATGCCGAAGAGCACGAACAGCGCGCCGGTGGCGCGTTCGACGGCGCGGCGCGCGCGCAGGTAGCGGGCGCGGATCCAGTCGCGGCCGAGGCCCCAGATCCAGAGGCCGTAGAAGCCGCCCGAGATCGTCACCATGATCGCGATCGCCGCCAGCCCGGCGCTCAGGGGCGCCTCGCGCGGCATCGTCGCGGCGAAGATGGTGGCGACGAACGCGCCGCTCTTGGGGTTGGAGAGCTGCGTCGTCAGCCCGCGGCGGAACGCCCGCCGGCCGGACCCGCGGCCGACCGCGATCGCGTCGTCGAGGGGGCCGGATTTGCGGAAGATCAGCTTCGCGCCGAGATAGGCGATATAGGTTCCGCCCGCGATCTTGAGACCGACATAGAGCCACGGCGCGGCGCCGAACAGCAGGCCGACGCCGAAGAACCCGGCGAGGCCCCAGCACACCGTGCCCACCAGAACCCCCGCCACCGTCCACGCCGCGACGCGGCGCGAGGAATCGAGGGCGGTGCCGGTGATCAGCAGCACGTTCGGCCCCGGCGTCACCACCGCGACCATCCACAACAGCGCAAACGTCGCCACCGAAGTCATCGCGTTCCTCCCGCAGGCCGGTTTCTTCAGGGATGCGCCGGTCGGCGGGCGGCGTCAAGCGCGCTCAGGCGGAATAGTCGGCGTGACAGTTGGGGGTTTCCCAGACCCGCAGGTTGACGAGCCGGGCGAGCCCGCCGGAACGCGCCGCGACCCGCGGCGCGAGGCGGGAGAACCAGTGCGCCGCCAGCGCCTCGGCGGTGGGGGTGGAGGCGATCACGTAGAGCTTGGTGCCGAGACGCGTCTCGTGAGTGAGGGCGTAGCCGTCGGCCCCCACCGCGTCGGCGATCCGCGCCTTCCAGTCGAGGAACCCGGCATCCGCCGGGCAGAGCATCTCCAGCACCGCGTCGTCGGCGAGCTCGGCGATGAAGCCGTGGTCGCAAGCGGCGTCGATCACCTCCAGCATCTCCTCCTTGAGGAAGCCGAAATCGATCACCATGCCGTCCTGCTCGCCGCCCGCATGGGGCTGGGGCGCGGCGCAGGTGGCCTCGATCTCGTAGCGGTGGCCGTGGAGGTTGCGGCATTTCGAGCCGTGGGTGCGGATGCGGTGGCCGGCATCGATGCCGATGCGGCGGGTGACGTGATAGAGGGTCATGGAATCCCGATCAGCTTGTGGGTCTGCAGCGACAGCCGCCAGCGCGGATGCGCCCGGCAATAGGCGACGCAGGCGGAAAGATTGGCCGCCGCGTCGGGTCCGTCCATCGGTTGCAGGAAAAAATGGTCGAACGCAAGCGCCGCGAGGGCCTGCGGATCGAAGGCGGGCTGCGGCCACACCAGCTTGAACTCGTCGCCCGCGGTCTGCACCAGCGGCGCGCCCGCCTTGGGGGAAACGCAGATCCAGTCGAGCCCGGGCGGCGCGGCGCGGCTGCCGTTGGTCTCCACCGCCACCGCGAACCCTGCGGCGTGCAGCGCCGCGATCAGCGGCGCGTCGAGTTGCAGCAGCGGCTCGCCGCCGGTGCAGACGACGTAGGGCGCGCCGGACGCGTCGGAAGAATCCTCCCAACACGCCGCCACCGCCGCCGCCAGCGCTTCGGGGGTGGCGAAATCGCCGCCGCCGGGGCCGTCGGTGCCGAGAAAGTCGGTGTCGCAGAAGCGGCAGACCGCCCGCTCCCGGTCCTTCTCGCGGCCGCTCCACAAGTTGCACCCGGCGAAGCGGCAGAATACCGCGGCGCGTCCGGCGTGCGCGCCCTCGCCCTGGAGGGTGTGGAAGATTTCCTTGACCCGATACATCAGACCCCGTCCAGCCAGCGCCGCCAGCCGTCGGCGCGCAGGCGGCACGCCGGGCACTCGCCGCAGCCGTAGCCCCAGTCGTTGCGGGTATCGTGGTCGCCGACGTAGCAGGAGTGGGTGCCGCGATTGATCAGATCCACCAGGGCGCGTCCGCCCAACTCCATCGCCAGCGCCCAGGTTCCCGCCTTGTCGATCCACATCAGCGGAGTGTGGACGACGAAGCGGCTCTCCATGCCGAGGTTGAGCGCCACCTGCACCGCCTTGATGGTGTCGTCGCGGCAATCGGGATAGCCCGAATAGTCGGTCTCGCACACCCCGGTGACGATGTGCTTGAGGCCGCGGCGATAGGCCACCGCCGCCGCGAGGGTGAGGAACAGGATGTTGCGCCCGGGCACGAAGGTGTTGGGCAGGCCGTTCTCGCCCATCTCGATGGCGATGGTTTCGATCATCGCGGTGTGGCCGATCGCGGCGAGCGCCCCGGCGTCGAGGAGGGTATCCTCGCCCAGGCGGTCGCCCCACTGCGGGAACAGCGCGCGCAGCTCGGGCAGGAAGCGCCGCCGCACGTCGAGCTCGACGCTGTGACGCTGGCGGTAGTCGAAACCGACCGTCTCCACCCGCGCGAAGCGTTCGAGCGCCCACGCGAGGCAGGTGGCGGAGTCCTGCCCGCCGGAAAACAGAACCAGTGCGCCTTCGTTCATGACCGTGCCTCTGTTGCGCCAACGCGAACCCTATAGAGCATTTCTTCACAGACTTGAACCACCCGCGCCCTAAGATCGCCGCAGCGGCAAGGGCGGCGCGGGGCGGAGCCGCCCCCTTGCCGAATCGGTTTCTCCATGCCACCTCAATCCGGTAGCTCTTCGCGAGACGATCATGTCCGAGTCCGTTTCCGATCTCGTCGCCTGCCCGCATTGCGACGCCCTCTACCGCCGCCGCGCCCTCGCGCCCGGCGAAAAGGCGCGCTGCGGCCGTTGCGGCGCGACCCTCTACAAGGCCCCGGGCGTGCTCACCCCCGACCGCCTGCTGGCGCTGGTGACCGCCGCGCTGATCGCCTGGACGATCGCCAACGCGCTGCCGATCGTGCGCCTCTCGGCGGGCGGCATCAGCCACACCACCACCCTGATCGGCGCGATCGGCGTGCTCTGGACCGAGGGCCGCGGCCTCACCGCGACCCTCGCCTTCGCCACCGCGCTCGCGTTTCCGGCGATCGAACTCGTCGCCCTGTTCGCGGTTCTGGTCGCGATCCGCACCCGCCCCGGCGCGCCGCTGGTGGCGGTGCTGCTGCGCAGCATCCAGGCGGTGCGGCCGTGGGGGATGATCGAGGTGTTCATGCTCGGCGTCGTCGTCGCCCTGGTCAAGATCTCCCACACCGCGCAGGTGGTGCCCGGCCCGGCGCTGTGGGCGTTCGCCGCGCTCACCGTGCTGCTGGCGCTGATCGTTTCCTACGACCTGCGGCGGCTCTGGAGCCTGCGCCGGGTGGAGGACGGATCGTGACCGCGCCGCTCACCGCGCGCGCCGCCGGGCTGGTCGCCTGCGAGACCTGCGGCCTCGTCTCCGCCGCCGGAACGCGGCAGTGCCCGCGCTGCGGCGCGCCGCTGCACCAGCGCAAGCCCGAGTCGCTCGCGCGCACCTGGGCCTTGCTGATCGCCGCCGCGATCCTGTACGTTCCCGCCAACCTGTTGCCGGTGATGACCACGACGACGCTGTTCCGCACCACGTCCGACACCATCATGAGCGGTATCGTCTACTTCTGGACCTCGGGCTCGCCCGACCTCGCGATTCTGATCTTCACCGTCTCGATCTTCATTCCGATCGCCAAGATCGGCTGTCTCGCGCTGCTCGCCCTGGCGGCGCGGCGCGGCCCGACCCGGGGCCTGAAGGAGCGCGCGGTGATGTACCGCATCGTCGATTTCGTCGGCCGCTGGTCGATGCTCGACATCTTCGTCGTCACCATGACCGTGGGGATGGTACGCTTCCGCGCGCTCGCCACCGTCGACGCCGGACCCGGCGCCGCCGCGTTCGGCGCGGTGGTGGTGCTCACCATGATCGCCGCCCACAGCTTCGACCCGCGGCTGATCTGGGACAGCTCCGAGGACCACCGATGACCGACTTCCCGAAACAGGCCCCCGAACCCGACGTCGCCCGCGCGCCGCGCTGGGTGCCGTCGCTGATCTGGGTGGTGCCGATCGTCGCGGGGCTGATCGGCCTGTCGCTGCTGATCCACGAGATCCGCAACGCCGGCCCGACGATCGAGATCACCTTCGCCACCGCCGAGGGGATCGAGCCCGGCAAGACCAAGGTGAAGTTCAAGAACGTCGACATCGGCAACGTCACCGGCGTGCGTCTCTCCGAGGACCGCTCCGCCGCGGTGGTGGAAGTCGCGCTGGACCAGTCCGCCGCCGATTTCGCGGTCGAGGACAGCCGCTTCTGGGTGGTGCGGCCGCGCTTGGCCGGGGCCACCGTCTCCGGCCTCGGCACGCTGCTCTCGGGGGTCTACATCGGCGTCGACGCCGGGCGCTCGAAACAGGAACGGACCCGCTTCGCCGGTCTCGAAACCCCGCCGGTGGTGTCGTCGGACGTGCCGGGCACCCGCTTCGTCCTGCATGCCGAGGATATCGGCTCGCTCGACGTCGGCGCGCCGGTCTACTTCCGCCGCCTTCAGGCCGGGCAGGTGGAACGCTTCGCCCTCGACCCGGACGGCAGGCGCATCACCCTCGGCGTGTTCATCCGCTCGCCCTACGACGGCTTCGTCACCCCCCGCACCCGGTTCTGGCACGCGAGCGGCATCGACGTCAGCTTCGACGCCAGCGGCTTCAAGCTTCAGACCCAGTCGCTCACCACCATCGTCGCGGGCGGCATCGCCTTCGAGCCGCCCGAGGAGGAGGCGGGCGACGCGCGCGCCGCCCCGGGGACGGCGTTCGCCCTCGCCGCCAGCCACGACGCCGCGGTCAAGACTCCCGACGGCGAGCCCCAGACGGTGGTGATGCGGTTCTCGGAATCGGTGCGCGGCCTCGCGCCCGGCGCGCCGGTGGATTTCCGCGGCGTCACCATCGGCCGGGTCAAGAGCGTCGGCCTCACCCACGACGCCGCCACCGACGCCTATTTCGCGCCGGTCGCCGCGGTGATCTACCCCGAACGCCTCGGCGAGGCCGCGCCCACCGGCAACGCACCGCTCAAGATCGCCGAACGGCTGGTGCGCCGCGGCCTGCGCGCCCAGCTCAAGACCGGCAACCTCGTCACCGGCCAGCTTTACGTCGCCCTCGACTTCCTCCCCGAGGCGGTGCCCGCGCATGCCGCCCTCACCGACGACGGCGCGATCGCGATCCCGACCGTGCCGGGCGAACTCGGCGAGATCCAGGCGTCGCTGCGGGCGATTCTCAAGAAAGTCGAGGCGATGCCGCTCGACGACCTCGCGCGGGAAGCGCAGCGCACCCTCGTCACCCTCAACAAGACCCTCGCGCGCCTCGACACCACCCTCGCCGGGGCCAACGCCGAGCTGATCCCCGAGCTGCGCGACAGCCTGCGCACCATCGGCGCGACCCTCGCCCAGGATTCGCCGACGCAGCAGGACACCCGCGCCGCGCTCCGGGCGATGACCGACGCGGCGCGCTCGCTCAAAGCCCTTGCCGACAACCTCGAACGCAACCCGGAATCGCTGATCCGCGGCAGAAGGAACGACCGATGATCCGCCGCCTCGCCCCCCTCCTCGCCCTCGCCCTCGCCGCCTGCGGCAGTTCGCCGGTCACGCGCTACCATTCCCTGCAGGACTCCGCCCCCCTCGGCGGGGGCGGCGGCGCCGAACGGCTGGTCGAGGTGCTGCCGGTGGCGGTGCCCGCGGCGGTGGACCGCGGCGAGCTGGTGCTGACCGCCGCCGACGGGCGGCTCGACGTGCGCGAGAGCGAACGCTGGGCGGGGCCGCTCGCCGACGAACTGCGTGACCTCATCACCGCCGCGTTGTGGCGCGCCGCCCGCGCCGCGGACGTCTACGCCGCGCCGGTTCCGGCGGCCGCGTCCGACCTGCCGCAATACCGCCTGGCGGCGCGGTTCGAACGCTTCGAGGCGCGCGGACGCACCGCGCAGGTGGCCGCCACCTGGACGGTGCGGCGCCTGCCGGACGGCGCCGCCGCCGCCTGCCGCGCCGCCGCCAGCGCGGCGATGCTGGAGGCCGACGCCGCCGCGGCGGCGCAGGCGCTCGGCGAGGCGTCCCGCACGATCGCCGACGCGATCGCCGCAAGCCTCGTCCGCCTCGGCACGGCCGCGCCCTGCCCTCCGGCGTGACGCGGGCGGCTAGGAGATCGGCGGGGGATGCGGGGCCATCGCCGACGCGCGCGGCTCGGAGGTCTGTTCCGGTCCGCCCTCGGGCGTGAGGTCGGGCGGCACCTCCTGGGCGAATTCCGCCCCGGTCGGCCGCCGTTCGCCCGGCGGCACGTATTCCGGCCGCCGTCGCGGCCCCGAGCGATCGGAGGTGCGGCACCGGCAGCAGCAGACCAGGCCCAGGCCCACCGCCACTCCCGCCGCGAAGGTCAACAAGCGCGTCATCGGTCGTTCTCCGCATCTGCTGTCGCGATCGGGAACAACGCGCGTCGCCGCCCCGGCGTTGCGCCGCGGCGGCGAGATTCGGCGGATCAGGGCAGCGGACAGGCGAGGCGGCTGGAACGGCAGTAGGATTCGAGGGTGTTGCGGAGCAGCATCGCGATCGTCATCGGCCCGACGCCGCCCGGCACCGGGGTGATCGCGCCCGCGACCTCGGCGGCGGCGGCGAAGTCCACGTCGCCGACCAGGCGCGAGCCGCCGTCGGCGGTCGGCACGCGGTTGATGCCGACGTCGATCACCGTCGCGCCGGGCTTGATCCACTCCGCCTTGACGAAGCCGGGCCGCCCCACGGCGGCGACGAGAATATCGGCGCGGCGGCAGACCTCGGGCAGGTTGCGGGTGCGCGAATGCGCCACCGTGACCGTGCAGTTCTCGCGCAGCAGGAGCGCCGCCATCGGCTTGCCGACGATGTTGGAGCGCCCCACCACCACCGCGTCGAGCCCGGCGAGATCGCCGAGGGTGCGCTTCAGCAGGACGATGCAGCCGAACGGCGTGCACGGCAGCAGCGACGGCTCGCCGGTCATCAGGCGGCCGACGTTGATCGGATGGAAGCCGTCGACGTCCTTCTCGGGCGAGATCGCGTTGATCACCACCGCCTCGTCGATGTGCGGCGGCAGCGGCAGCTGCACCAGGATGCCGTCGATCGTGGTGTCCTCGTTGAGACCCTCGATCAGGGTGATGAGCTGTTCCTCGGAGATGTCCGCCGGGCGGCGGTAGGCCACCGACTTGAAGCCCGCCTCCTGCGCCTGACGCTCCTTGGAGCGGACGTAGACCTGGCTCGCCGGATCGTCGCCGACCAGGATCACCGCGAGGCCCGGCGGCACCGGGCGCTCGCGCTTGAGCGCGGCGACCTGCTGCGCGATCTCTTCGCGGATCTGGGCGGCGACGGCCTTGCCGTCGATGATCTTGGCGGTGGTCATGGGTGTCCTCGGGTCTCGGCCAGCGATGCGGCGATGCGCGGCAGGATACGCTCGGGATCGCCCGCG
The DNA here is from genome assembly GCA_900079695.1 of uncultured Alphaproteobacteria bacterium. Lineage (NCBI taxonomy): Bacteria > Pseudomonadati > Pseudomonadota > Alphaproteobacteria > uncultured Alphaproteobacteria bacterium. The sequence goes on along the minus strand of LT599022.1, from coordinate 3,214,598 downwards.
AGCGATAGAATCTTGTGGCGGTCGGCGGCCCCGGCGACGATCGCGATCGCGCTCTTGGGCACGCCCCAGGCTTTCGCAAGCAGCTTGATCAGGGCGCGGTTGGCCTTGCCGTCCTCCGGCACCGCGGTGACCGTGGCGCGGATCTCGCTGCCGCCGTCGGCGGTGGCGGCAAGGCCCTCGATCGCGTCGCGGCGGCCCTTGGGGGTGAGACGAACGGCGACGCGCACGCCGCCCGCCACCGCCTCGGCCGCCGCGCCGGGCATCAGAAGCCGACGTAACGCAGGGCGACGCGGCCGAGCACGTTCTGCACGAACACGATCGCCAGCAGCAGCACCACCGGGCTCAGGTCGATGCCGCCGAGATCCGGCAGCACCGACCGGATCGGCCGCAGCAGCGGCTCGGTGACGCGGTAGAGGAAATCGCCGACGAGATAGACGAAGCGGTTGCGGGTGTTGATCACGCCGAACGCCACAAGCCAGCTCATCACCGCCTGAACGATCACCATCCAGACCAGGATATTGAGCGCGATCTGGATCACCAGGATCAGCGGGCCGAGGATTATGTCCATGAGATTCCGGCTCTCGATTGAAGGGGTTGCCTAGGCGGAAGGTAGCCTCTGCACCCCGCCCGCGCAAGGGCTGCACGAAGCGCTTGACACGGCGGAAACATCTGAGCATTATCCCGGCCTCGCCTCACGGGGCTGTAGCTCAGATGGGAGAGCGCCGCAATCGCACTGCGGAGGTCAGGGGTTCGATTCCCCTCAGCTCCACCATGGAAACCCACCGCCTAAAGCGGTGGGTTTTCGCATTTCGGAGCCTCGCCCGCTTCCCGAAACGCGCGCAGCGGCGCTTGCCGCCTTCGTGGTTTCCGCGCACACTCAGGCATGGGGGAAAGCGCCGGTCCGGCGCGCTTCCGGCCCGACGGACCCAAGCCGCGGACGGCATCGATGTCGGAACGCACCAGGTTCTATTCCGGTCGGCGGTTCCTTTTCAGGACCGCGTTGCCGGTTCTGTGCGGCGCTTTCGCGCTCGCGGCGGGCGGGTTCATCGCGCTCGAATGGTCGGTGACGACCACCGACCGCGCCGCGGTCGACCGGCAGACCGCGCTGATGTCGGTGGTGGTGGAAAACCTTCGCGACGCCGTCGCCCACGACCAGGAATCGGTCACGGTGTGGGACGACGCGGTGCTGGCGATGCGCAACCTCGCCGAGCCGAAGTGGATCGACGCCAACCTCGGCACCTGGATGCACACCTACTTCGGCCACGACGGCGCCTATATCCTCGATTCCACCAACGTGCCGGTTTACGCCTACGAGGATGGCGGCGTCGCACCGCTCGCCACCTGGGCGCACGTGCGCGACGTCGCCGAACCCCTCGCGGCGCGGCTCCGCCAACGGCTGCGCGACGGCAACGACGAGGGCATCTCCGCCCGCACGCTGAGCCTTGGGGAATCCGACATCGGCTTCGACGCGGGCCGACCCGCGGTGATCAGCGTCAAGCCGATCGTTTCGGATACCGGCGAGATCGCCCAGACCCCCGGCACCGAATATCTCCACGTCGCGGTGCGCCACCTCGACGGCGATTTCCTCCAGGAGCTTGCATCGCGCTACCTGTTCGACGACCTCGTCTACACCCCGGTGCTGACGCCGCATTCGGGGCGCGAAGCGTTTCCGATCCGCAACGCCGCCGGGCGGGGAATCGGCTATTTCGTCTGGCGTCCGTTCAGCCCCGGCACCCGGGTTTTCGCCGACGTCGCCCCCATCGCCGCAGGCGGCCTCGGACTGCTGGTGCTGGCGGTGGCGGCGGCGCTGCTGTCGTCGCACCGCCGCGCGATCGCCGAGCGGGAGGCGGCCGAGCGCATCCACCACCTCGCCCACCACGATACCCTCACCGGGTTGCCCAACCGCAATGCCCTCGACCGCCGTCTCGGCGCCGCGCTCGCGGCGGCGCAAGGCATGGGTGCGCTGCTCTACGTCGACCTCGACCACTTCAAGGTCGTCAACGACACCCTCGGCCACACCGTCGGCGATCTGGTGGTGCGCGCCGCCGCCGAGCGGATCGAGGCGATCTGCGGCGACGACGCGTTCCGCATCGGCGGCGACGAATTCGTGGCGATCGTCGGCGGCCGCCGGGTGCGCGAGGCGGTCGCGATGGCGGAGGCGATCGTGGCTGCCCTCGCCGCGCCGGTGCTGATCGGCGGCGTGCACGCGTTCGTCGGCGCGTCGGTGGGCGTGGCGCCGTTCGCCGAGGCGGGCACCGACGGCAGCGAGCTGTTCCGCAAGGCCGACGTCGCGCTCTATCAGGCGAAGGCGGCGGGTCGCGGCCGGGTGGCGGTCTACGACACCGTTCTCGATGCGGAGATGCGCCGCCGCGCCGCGCTCGACCGCGACCTCCGCCGCGCGCTCGCCGCGCCGGAACAGTTCGAGGTCCACTACCAGCCGATCGTCGACGCGGCCACGCACGCGGTGTCGGGGTCGAGGCGCTCGCGCGCTGGCGGCATCCGGAGCACGGGCCGATCCCGCCCGCCGAGTTCATCCCGGTCGCCGAAGCCTCGGGGCTGATCCGGGACATCGGCGCGCTGGTGCTGGACGCCGCCTGCCGTGCCGCCGCGAAGTGGCGGATCGCCACGGTCGCCGTCAACGTCTCGGCGGTGCAGCTCCGCGACGTGGAATTTCCCGCCACCGTCGCCGATGTTCTGCAGCGCACCGGTCTGCCGCCGGAGACCCTCGAAATCGAGATCACCGAGACCGCATGGCTCGACCCCAGCGGCCACGGCGCGGACACCGTCGCGGCGCTGCGGGCGCTCGGCGTGCGCTTCGCGCTCGACGACTTCGGCACCGGATTCTCGTCCATCGGCCGCCTCAACGAAGCGGTGTTCGACCGCATCAAGATCGACCAGAGCTTCGTCCGGAGCGTTCTCGCTTCCCCCGGCGACGCGGCGATCGTGCGCGCGATCCTCGACCTCGCCAGCGCCAAGGGGCTGAAGACCACCGCCGAGGGCGTGGAGACCGCCGAAGTGGCGGAGCACCTCGCGCAGATCGGTTGCGACGAACTCCAGGGCTATCACTTCGGGCGGCCGATGCCGTTCGCCGAGGCCGACGCCCGGCTGCGGCCGGGCGCGACGCCCGGCGAAACCTTCTGATCCGTCAGACGCTTCGCACCCGTTCGAGGTAGGGCAGATCCTCGACAGCGAATGCCTCGCGCACCAGATCGACGCGGGCGGTGGCGCGGGCGCGCGCAACCCTGAGGTGGGCTTCCAACGCCACCGCCGCCGCCTTCGCCCGGCCCGCTTCGAGGAGATCGAAAATCTCCACGTGTTCGGCGAGAAACGGCTCGTCGCCGAACATCCGCGGCGTCCAGCGATACAGGAAGCGGTGCGCCACCAGCAGCGACTGCGGCTGCACGATCGCCTGCATCAGCGCCTGATTGCCGCAGTAGCCGAGCAGGTCGACATGCATCTCCTCTTCCAGACGGTCGAGGGTCGCGCCGTTGTCGAGGGCGCCGGGCAGCGCATCGGCGATCCGCGCACGCATCGCCTTCAGCAATCCCGGCGGCAGGTTGGGCGCGGCCTTGGTCAGCGCCACCGGTTCGAGGATTTCGCGCAGTTCGTAGAGTTCGTCGATGCGCTGGTGCGACAGCGCCGGCGCCACCCAGCGCGAGCTTTCGTCCTTGCGCAACAGGCCGCGCTGCTGCAGGCGGCCGACGACGTCGCGGGCGACGGTGCGGCTGACGTGGTAGTGGCGGGCAAGCTGGACCTCGTTGATCCGCCAGTCGCCGAACGAGATGCGCGCGACGATTTCGTCCTCGACCTCGCCGTAGATCCGCTCCCAGGTCGGCAGCGAGGTGAGCGCCACCGGACCGGGAAGCGTCGCCGACGCGCGCGCGGGCGCGCCTTCGCACGGCAGCACGCGGTAGCCGCGACCGCGCGATCGTTCCACCAGCCCTCGCCGCGCCAGTTCCTCGAGGGCGCGGCGCGCCGGCGCGCGACTGATGCCGAACTGCTCGGCAAGCATCGATTCGGTGATCTGCGCGCCTTCCGGCAGCAGGCCCTGAAGCACCCGGTCGGCCACCCGGTCGACGGCAAGTTCGTAGAGCCGCGGTGCGGTGCCCGAAAGCCTGCGCCCCCGTCCCTTCGCCATCGTCATTCCGTCGTTCATGCGTCGCTCCTCGCAGCCCCGCTCGCGCGCGCATCATGTGGTATTTCCAGACGGAATCGCCACATGTGCACACACGATATCTTGTCACGATTGCGGCAGAAGATGAAGGCTCACGGTGCAATTGCATCGACGGCGCTCCCACGATCGGCGAAAATGCCGTTGTCGGCAATAAATGTCCAATCTATACATGAGACATCAACGAACGGCGGCGTCGGACCGCCGCGAACAGGGAGGAACGGCGATGGCATCGCGTCTGGCGGGCAAGCGTGCGTTCGTGACCGGAGCGGGGCAAGGGATCGGCCGCGCGGTCGCTCTCGCGTTCGCCGCGGAAGGGGCGGAGGTGGTCGCCGCCAGCCGCACGCTCGATAAAATGACGGATCTGCCCTCGCTGATGCCCGGAATCGCGCCGGTCGCGCTCGACGTCACCGACGACGAGGGCGTCGCCCGCGTCCTCGCCGCCGCCGGGCGGCTCGACATTCTCGTCAACTGCGCCGGATGGGTCCACCACGGCACGATTCTCGATTGCGCGCCCGAAGACTGGGCGCGGAGCTTCGACCAGAACGTCACCTCCTGCTACCGCACCATCCGCGCCGTGCTGCCGCAAATGCTGGAACGCGGCGCGGGGGCGATCGTCAACGTCGCCTCGGTCGCGTCGTCGGTCACCGGGGTCGCCAACCGCGCCGCCTACGGCATGAGCAAGGCCGCGTTGATCGGCCTTACCAAGGCGGTCGCGCGCGACGCGATCGGGCGCGGCGTGCGCGTCAACGCGCTCTGCCCCGGCACCACGTGGTCCCCCTCCCTCGAAAGCCGGATCCAGGCGTTCGCCGATCCCGAGCAGGCGCGCCGCGACTTCGTCGCCCGGCAGCCGATGGGGCGGCTCGGCACGGTGGAGGAGATGGCCGCCGCCGCGGTCTACCTCGCCTGCGACGAGGCCGGGTTCATGACCGGGCAACTGCTCGTCGTCGACGGGGGGCAGACCCTATGAGCGAGGCGCCGCGACGCTACGCCCTCGCCGATCTCGACGCGTTCGTCCGCGCCGCCGGAGCGGACGAGGATACCGCCGCGGCCGCCACCCGGGCGACGATGCACGGCACCCGCATCGGCATCGACAGCCACGGCGTCCGCTTCCTGCCGCACTACGTCGAAACCGTCGCGCGCGGCCACTGCAACGGCCGTCCGCGGATAGCGATCGCGCGGCGCTTCGGCGCGGTCGGCGTGCAAAGGAGCTCGCACTTCGGTTCCGATGCCGCGTTCGCGGCGGGGATGCGCCACTACGTCGACGCCCTGCGCGCCTCGCCCGCGCGCGGGCTGCCGGGTGCTCGCCCCCGGCGACCGCGAATGGCAGGAGGCGGACGCGCGCCTCGCCCGCGGCGCGCCGCTCGCACCCGAGACGGCGCGGGAGCTCGAAGCCCTCACCGCCCGCTACGGCCTCGAAGCGCCGCGCCCGCTCGACGGGTGATTTCCCCCGCAAGCGTTTGGTCCGTTCGAATGCGCGTCCGTGCGGTTTCGCAACCACGAAAGGGGAACAGCAGATGATTTCGAAAACCATCGGCCTCGCCGCGACCGTCGCCCTCGGCATCGCCGTGCTGAGCGCGTCCGCCTTCGCGGCCGACACCTACACGTTGCGCTTCAACCACGTGCTCGGCCCGCGCGAGCCCTTCCACAAGGGCTTCCAGGACTGGGCCGACCGGGTCGCCAAGCGCACCGGCGGCGGTCTCAAGATCGACGTCTTCCACTCCGCCCAGCTCGGCGTCGAGGAAGACATCATCGAGCAGATGCGCCAGGGCGCCAACATCGGCCAGAACACCGACGCCGCCCGCCTCGGCATGTACGTGCCGAACATGGCGGTGATCAACGCCCCCTACTTCGTCACCTCCAACGCCCAAGCGTTCAAACTCGCCGACAGCCCGACGGTCCAGGCATGGCAGGCGGAGCTCGCCGAAAAGCACGGCCTGCAGGTGGTGTGTTTCGACTGGGTACAGGGCTTCCGCAACTTCTACACCAAGACCCCGATCCGCAAGCCGGAGGATCTCGCGGGTCTGCGCATCCGCACCCCCGCCGCGCCGATCTGGCAGGAATCGATCCGCGCCCTCGGCGCCGAGCCGGTGGCCCTCAACTTCGGCGACGTCTACCCCGGCCTGCAGCAGGGCGCGATCGACGGCGCCGAACTGGTCTATCCCAACATCACCGCGGGCAACCTCCGCGAGGTGGTCACCTACGCCAACGAGACCAAGCACATCCTCCTCGTCAACTTCGAGGTGGTGAGCGCCAAGTGGTTCAAGGGCCTGCCCAAGGACTACCAGACCGCGCTCGTCGAGGAATGCCGCGCCGCCGGGCAGGCGACCTCGGCGGCGATCGAGGACGCCACGCAGAAGGCCAAGGCCCAGCTCAAGGCGAAGGGCATGACCATCGTCGAGGACGTCGACATGGCGGCGTTCAGAAAGGCGGGCGAAAAAGCCTACGAAACCCTCGGCCTGACCGAGGCGAAAACCAAGGTCTGGACCGAACTCGGCATCCGGTGAGCACCCGAGGGTCCCGGGAGGATCGCGCATGAACGTCGTCACCCTGTTGCGCAGGCTCGAAGCGATCGTCGCCGGGACCCTCCTCCTCGCGATGGTCGGGCTGATCTTCGCGGGCGGCGTCGGCCGCATCCTGCACAGCCCGATCAACTGGACCATCGACCTCGCCACCTGCTGCTTCGCCTGGACCTGCTTCCTCTGCGGCGACATCGCCTGGCGCAACCGCAACCTGATGGCGGTGGACCTCGTCACCGCGCGCCTCTCCCCGGCGACGCGGCGCGCGCTCGCCTGGGCCAACGCCGCGATCATCTGCGCCTTCCTCGTCTACGTCATCTACGCGGGCGCCGAGCTCGCCTGGACCAGCCGCACCCGCACCTTCCAGGGCATTCCCGGGGTCAGCTATTCGTGGGTGACGATGAGCCTGCCGACGGGCGCGGCGCTGCTGCTCGTCACCACCCTGCAAAAGGTGCGCGCGCTGTGGCGCGCTCCGCTCGCCGCGGAGCTCTGAACCATGCTGATCGTCGCCGCCGCGTTCGTGGTCCTGATGCTGATGGGCATGCCGCTCGCGTTCGCGATCGGCATTTCCGGCACGCTGTTCTTCGTCCAGCACCCCGAGCTGCCGTTCACCATTCCGGTGCAGGTGACGGTGTCGCAGACCCAGAACTTCGCGCTGCTGGCGATCCCGCTGTTCATCCTGGCGGGCAACCTCATGAACCGCGCGGGCATCACCGAGCGCCTGCTCGACCTCGCCTCCGCGCTCACCGGCCACCTGCGCGGCGGCCTCGCGCAGATCTCGCTGGCGCTCTCGGCGCTGATGGGCAGCGTCTCGGGCTCGGCGATCGCCGACGCGGCGATGCAGTCGCGCCTGCTCGGCGACGGCATGATCAGGCGCGGCTTCACCCGCGGGTTCGCCGCCGGGGTGATCTCGTTCGGCTCGGTGCTCACGCCGCTGGTGCCGCCCGGCATCGGCATGATCCTCTACGGCACCATCGGCCAGGTCTCGATCGGCCGCCTGTTCGCCGCCGGGCTCACCACCGCGTTGCTGCTGTGGTTCGCCCTCGGCGTCGTCGCCGCGCTCACCGCCCGGCACCGCGCCTACCCCACCGAGCGCCCGGCGCGCGCGCCGCTCCGCGAGGTCGGCCACGCCGCGCGGAGCGGCGTCTGGGCGCTGCTGTTTCCGGTGTTCCTGATCGTCGGCCTGCGCGCCGGGCTGTTCACGCCGTCGGAGATCGGCGCGGTGGCGGTGCTCTACGCGGTGTTCGTGGGCGTGCTGATCCACCGCAAGATGAAGCTGCGGGGCTTCGTCGAGGGCCTGGAAAGCAGCCTGTCGGACATCGGCGCGGTGATGTTCCTGATCGCGCTGTCGGCGATCTTCTCCTACGGGATCGTCCTCGACCGGGTGCCCGAGGTGGTGGCGAACGCCCTGCTCGGAGCCACCGAAAACCTCACCCTGGTGATGATCCTGATCGCCCTGGCGGTGGTCGTCGTCGGGTTCTTCGTCGACGCCACGGTGCTGATCATCATGCTGACGCCGATCGTGCTGCCGGTGATCCAGGAACTCGGCGGCGACGAGGTCCACTTCGGCATGGTGTTCATCGTCGCCGCGACGATCGGCAACTTCACCCCGCCGGTGGGGGCGGCGATGTATGCGGTGTGTTCGATTCTGCGCTGCCCGATGGGCGAATACTGGAGCGAATCGGTGCCGCTGTTCCTCGCCGTGACCGGCGTGGCGGCGCTGATCGCGCTGGTGCCGGGCGTGGTGCTGTTCCTCCCCAACCTGATCTTCGGTTAGCCGCCGCAGATTCGCCGGGTTTCCAGGCTAGGGTCGCCGAAACTCGGGGAGTGGAAAGCCGATGACGAAGGCGATGGTACGCGCGCTCGTCTGCTGTGCTCTGGCGTCGACGGCGGCCTGCGCGGGCAAGCCGACGACCGGCACCACCTATCCGGCGACGCGCGAAACGCCCGGCTTCACGGTGCTCTATCTTTCGCGCCTCGCCCGCCCGGCGGACGTCTCGAACCCCGGCAACACTCTCGTCGATCTCGCCCACCCCGCCAATTCGGTGCGGATCCCCACGCGCGGCCCACGACCCGAGGAGATCGACTCCCGCCTCGGCCGCGCCGATCAGGCGTTTTCCGCCGAACTCCGCGACCTGCTCGCCGGCCCCGCGCACGGACCGGCACGCGGCTTCGCGATCCGCCGGATCGACGGCGTCGACGCCAAGGATATCCCCGCCGAGCTCGAAGCCGACCGTTTCACCAGCGACGATCTGCTGGCGATCTGGCCTGCCCGGTCCGATCTCGCGTGCCGGGGCAGCCTGAGCGGCGCTCCGGCCTGCGACGTGCGGTTGAGCTTTACGGCGATCCTCTACGACGGCGAGACCATGGAGCGCCTGTGGAGCGACCATTTCGCGGCGCTCCTGCAACGTGACAGCGCCCTCGGCTCCCGCGACGACCCGGGCCGCGCGCGCGAAGCCGCGAAAAGCGTCTGGAGCGACGTCCTCGCCCGGATGCGCGCCGCCGGAGTGATCGACCGACCCGCTACCCCGCCCGCGCCGCCGGACCGAAATCCACCGACATCATCACCCCGAGCGCCATGATCGTGACGATCGAGCAGACGAAGATCCGCCGCGCCCATTCGGCGTCGGTCTCACCCGCTGCGCGGGCGAGCGCGATCGCGCACCAGTAGCCGCCCGCCGCCAGCGCCACGCCGCCGTAGGCCCAGCCCGCCCAGCCGCCCGCCGCCAGCGCCACCGCGGCGAAGGTGAAGGCGAAGACGGTGACGACGATCTGCCGCTTCGCCGCCGCCATGCCGTGCGCAAGCGGCGACACCGGCAGCCCGGCGGCGGCGAAGTCCTTGAGGCGGAAGATCGCGATCGCGTCGGAATGGGGGATCTGCCAGAGCGCGTAGATCAGGAACAGCAGCGCCGCCCCGCCGTCGAAGCGCCCGGCGGCGGCGCAATAGCCGATCGCGGGCGGCGCCGCCCCGGCGAGGCTGCCGACCCAGATCGCGTGCGGCGAGCGGCGCTTCAGCCACAGGGAGTAGAGGCCGACGTAGACCAGCCAGCCCATCGCCGCCAGCCCCACCGCCCACGCGTTGGTGCCGAACGCGAGCGCGGCGAAGCCCGCCAACCCGAGCAGCGTTCCCCAGGCGAGCGCCAGCCCCGGCGTCGCCCGGCCGGTGACGAGGGCGCGGCGGCGGGTGCGCTCCATCCGCGCGTCGATGTCGCGGTCGATGACGTTGTTGAAGGCGCAGCCCGACCCCACCACCATCGCGGTGCCCGCCATCGCCGCGGCGAACCCCTGCGGTTCCACCGCGCCTCGCGCCGCGAGCAGGTAGCCGCCCGCCGCCGCGATCAGGTTGCCGAAGACGATTCCGGGCTTGGCGAGCTGGGCGAGGACCGCGAGCACCGCTACCTCATGCCCATGCCGGGCATCACGTTCTCGGCGAGATGCGCCATGATCCACAGCGACCCGCCGACGAGGATCGCGACGATCAGCACGGTGAAATAGAGGGAAACGAAGTTCCACCGCTCGGAGTGGCGGTCGAGGTGGAGGAAGTAGTACATCTGCACCACGATCTGCGCCACCGCCAGCGCCACCACCGCCGCCATCGTCGGCAGCCGGGGCATCGCCGGCAGCATCACCAGGGCGAACGCCGCCGCGGTCAGCGCGGCGGAAAGGCCGAAACCGGCGAGGAACGAGCCGACGCTGCCGTGGCCGACGTGGGAATCGCCCTTGGTTTCGGGAAACGCCTTGTCCTCATTCATGGGGCATCGCTCCGAACAGGTAGACGATGGTGAACACGCAGATCCAGATCACGTCGAGAAAGTGCCAGAACATGCTGAAGCACATCAGCCGCCGCAGTACCGCCTCGCCGAGGCCGAAGCGCAGGACCTGCACCGCCATCACCAGCAGCCAGACGAGGCCGACGGTGACGTGCAGCCCATGGGTGCCGACCAGGGCGAAATAGCCGGAGAGGAACGCGCTCACCCCCGGGCCGTGACCCTCGCCGATCAGCTTGGTGAACTCGTGCAGTTCCATCGCCAGGAACCCCGCGCCGAAGACGAAGGTGACGGCGAGCCAGCCGAGCGCGGCGCGCCGCCGCGCCGCCCGCGCCGCGAGCATCGCGAAGCCGTCGGTGAGGCTGCTGAGCAGCAGCAGCGCGGTTTCGGCGAGCACGTAGCCGAGTTCGAAGATCTCCGCGCCCGAAGGCCCGCCCGCGGTCTGCGGCGCGACCACCGCATAGGTCGCGAACAGCGTCGCGAACAGCATGCAGTCGCTCATCAGATAGATCCAGAACCCGAACACCACGGTGCTGGTGACGCCCGGGTTCTCCTCGTGGGCATGGGGTGCGGCGGCGCGCGAGAACGCGCCGGGACGGGGAATCGCCATCACCGCACCTCCCCGGCGCGACGCCGGAATTCGGTTTCGATCGCCTCCACCTCGGCGGCGGGCACGAGATAGTGGGTGTCGTCGTCGAACACCCGCACCATCAGCGCCGCGAACGCACCGATGAGCGCCGCGCCCGCGAGCCACCAGATGTGCCACACCATGGCGAACCCGAAGACCCCGGCGAACCCGCCGAGCACGAGGCCGACGGCGGTGTTGCGCGGCATATGGATGTCCTCCCAACGGTCCGGCATGCGGTGGGCGCGCCCCTCCGCCTTGATCGTCGCCCAGGCGTCGATGCCATGGACGAGCGGGATCTCGGCGAAGTTGTAGAACGGCGGCGGCGACGACACCGACCATTCGAGGGTGCGGCCGTTCCACGGGTCGCCGGTGCGGTCGGCGAGCGCCTCGCGGTTGCGGATGCTGACGACGAACTGGAGGATCGTGAGGGCGATCCCCGCCGCGATCACCACCGCGCCCACCGCCGCGACGATCAGATAGATCTGCCACGCCGGATCGTCGTAGCGGTTGAGCCGCCGCGTCATCCCCATGAAGCCGAGCACGTAGAGCGGCATGAAGGCGAGATAGAAGCCCACCAGCCAGCACCAGAACGAGGCCTGCCCGAGGCGCTCGTGCAGGCGGAAGCCGAACGCCTTCGGGAACCAGTAGTTGATCCCCGCGAAATAGCCGTAGAGCGCACCGCCGATCAGCACGTTGTGGAAGTGCGCGACCAGGAACAGCGAATTGTGCAGCACGAAGTTCGCCGCCGGCATCGACAGCAGCACGCCGGTGGCGCCGCCGATGGTGAAGGTGACGATGAAGCCGAGCGTCCACAGCATCGGCGGGGTGAAGTGGACCCGCCCGCGATACATCGTGAACAGCCAGTTGAACACCTTCACCCCGGTGGGGATGGCGATCACCATCGTCGCGACACCGAAGAAGGCGTTGACGTTCGCGCCCGACCCCATGGTGAAGAAGTGGTGCAGCCACACCACGAACGACAGCACGGTGATCGCCACCAGCGCCCACACCATCACCCGATAGCCGAACAGCCGCTTCTCGGAGAACGTCGCGGTGACCTCGGAGAAGATTCCGAACGCCGGGAGGATGAGGATGTAGACCTCCGGGTGGCCCCACGCCCAGAACAGGTTGACGTACATCATCAGCACGCCGCCGCCGCCGGCGGTGAAGAAGTGCATGCCGAGGTAGCGGTCGAGCCCGAGCAGCGCCAGCGCCACGGTGAGGATCGGAAAGGCGGCGACGATCAGAACGTTGGTGCAGAGCGCCGTCCAGGTGAACAGCGGCATGTCCATCATCGGCATGCCCGGCGCGCGCATCCGGAGAATGGTGGTGAAGAAGTTGACGCCGGTCAGCAGCGTGCCGAGACCGGCGATCTGCAGCGACCAGATGTAGTAGTCGACGCCAACGTCGGGGCTGTAGGCGAGCTCCGACAACGGCGGATAGCCCGACCAGCCGGTCTTGGCGAACTCCCCCACCACCAGCGAGACGTTGACCAGCGCCGCGCCCGCCGCGGTGAACCAGAACGACAGCGAATTGAGGAACGGGTAGGCGACGTCGCGCGCGCCGATCTGCAGCGGCACCACCAGGTTCATCAGCCCGGTCAGCAGCGGCATCGCGACGAAGAAGATCATGATCACGCCGTGAGCGGTGAAGATCTGGTCGAAGTGGTGCGGCGGCAGGTATCCGGGATTGTCGCCCACCGCCACCGCCTGCTGCGCGCGCATCATCGCGGCGTCGGTGAAGCCGCGCAGCAGCATCACCAGACCGAGCGCGGTGTACATGATGCCGATCTTCTTGTGGTCGACCGAGGTCAGATATTCGGTCCACAGCCAGGTCCAGCGCTTCGCCCAGGTGAGATAGCCGACCGCGACCAGGAGCCCCACGACCACCCCCGCCGCCGCCACCATGATGATCGGTTCGCGGAACGGGATCGCGTCGAGGCTGAGCTTTCCGAACATCGGCATCTCCTCCTAGGGACCATGGCCGGTGCGGAACTTCGCCACCAGGGCGTCGAAGAGGCCGGGTTCGACGCGGCTGTAGAGAGTCACCGGATGGCTTTCGCTCGGTTCCAGCAGGGCGGAAAAGGTCCGGTCGTCGAGCACCGCGGGCGCGGCGCGGGCGCGCGCGAGCCAGGCCTCGTAGTCCCGCCGCGACATCGCGCGGGCCCGGAACCGCATCTGCGAGAAGCCCCGGCCGCTGAATTGCGCCGACATCCCCGGGTAGTCGCCCGCCGCGTCGGCGATCAGGTGCAGCCGGGTCTCCATGCCGCTCATCGCGTAGACCTGGCTGCCGAGCCGGGGAATGAAGAACGAGTTCATCACCGAGCCGGAGGTGATGCGGAACGCCACCGGCACCCCCACCGGAAGCGCGAGTTCGTTGACCGCGGCGATCCCCTCCTCGGGATAGATGAACAGCCATTTCCAATCGAGCGCGACGACCTCGACCGCGACCGGAGGCCGCTCCGCCGCGATCGGCCGGAACGGATCGAGCTTGTGCGCCATCTGCCAGCTGCCGATGCCCATCGCCAGGACGATCGCCGCGGGCACCCCCCAGACCACCGCCTCGAGCTTCGGACTGTCGTGCCAGTCGGGGGTATAGCGGGCGCGGCGGTTGCCCGCGCGGAACCACCACGCGAACCAGGCCGTCATCGCGAACACCGGCACCACCACCAGCGCCATCCACAGCATCGCCGAGATGATCACCCCGCGCTGCTGCATGCCGATGTCCCCCTTCGGGTCCATCAACGCGGATTCGCAACCGCTCAGCACGAGAGCGGCGAGCGCGGCGAAAAGGCTGCTGGCGAGGTGGCGGCGTGCGGCTGTCATCGGTCCCGGCCGTGGTGCGGCGAATGCTGCGATAACCCGCGCGGCCTCGCCCGGGTTCCGCAAAAATCCTCGGCCGGAGTTCCGGAAAGACCGGAATTCCGCGACCGAAATGGCGGAGGCCGCCAGAACCAAACAGTCGCCCAGGGGATTGGGCCGGACACGCATCACGACCTTCGACGGAGATATCGCAATGGCCACTTACCTCCGCACCGGGGGTGCCGGCTTCATCGGCCGACATCTGCGCCTGGAGCTTCTCTCCCGCGGGCATCGGGCCCGGGTCATCGATTCCCTGGTCTCGCAGGTTCACGGCGACCGCGACCGCGACCTGCCCCGGACGTGGAATTCTACGAGGGCGGGCTGCGCGACACGCAGCTGCTCGGCGTCGCCCTCGACAGCGTGAACGGGGTGTTCCACCTCGCCGCCGAGGTCGGCGTCGGCCAAAGCATGTCCGAGATCGTGCGCTACGTCGGCGGCAACGACCTCGCCACTGCCCACCCGCTCGAACGCCTGTCGGAAAAGCCGGTCCGCCGGCTCGTCGTCGCCTCGATCTACGCCCTCGGCAAGTTCGTGCCGGAACGCAGCTGCCTGATGATCGGCCGCGCCTACGGCATCGAAGCCGTGGCGCTGGGGTTGTTCAACGTCTTCGGGCCGGGGCAGGCGCTCTCCACCCCCTACACCGGCGCGCTCGCCAACTCCGGCGCGCGCTGGTGGGACGAAGCTAGAACGGCGCCGCCCTCGCGCCGGAGGCGGAGGTGGACATGTGCTACCGCCACTGCACCGCCGCGCAGCCATTGCGCGACCTTGACGCACGCGGGCGAGCTCGGGCGGGTACTCGCGGGAGAGTTCGTCTTCCACAACGCCTACGGGCCGGACAAGCCCTGGTATCGCGACCCGCGCCTCGTGGGCGGCGGCGTCGCCGATCTCGGCGTCCATCTCGTCGGTCTCGCGCTGTGGAGCCTCGGCTTCCCCGGGATCGTCGCAATCGAGAGCCGCCCGACGCCTGGGGCGGGCGCGGGCTTCGATCCGGCGGCGGCCGACTACGCCACGGCGGCGCGGATGGTGGACCCCATCTACGGCCGCGTCACCAGCCGTTGAAGCGCGCGGCGCGGCCGACCACCCGCTCGCCCTCGACCAGCACGTAATCCTGGAACTGCGCGGCGGTGGCGCAGGCGTGGTTCGGCAGCACCCGTACCCGCGCGCCGAGCGGCAAATCGAGCGGCTTCGCCGCGCCGCCCGCCCGCGCCGCAACGATGCCGTGCTCCTGCGACGCCTTGATCACCACGTGATCGCCGAGCGGCCGCCCGCCCGCGTCGCACACCAGGCCGTAGCCCTGGTCGACCGGCAGCGCGGCGGTGCCGCGATCCCGCGACATCGCCATCCACCCGGCGTCGATCAGCGTCCAGCCCTTGTCGGCCTGGTGGCCGATCACGCTCGCCAGCACCGACAGCGCGATGTCCTCCACCGGGCAGACGCCGAGGCCCGCCATCACCAGATCCTGGAACATGAAAACCCCGGCGCGCACCTCGGTGACGCCGGTGAGGTCGCGGGCGAAGAGCGCGGTCGGGGTCGAGCCCACCGACACCACCGGGCACGGCAGCCCGGCGGCGCGCAACGCCTCGGCGGCGGCGACGGTGGCGGCGCGTTCGGTCTCGGCCATCGCCGCGATCGCCGCCGCGCCCGGTACCGCATAGGAATCGCCCGCGTGGGTGAGGACGCCGCGCAGTTCCGCGCCGCCGTCGACGAGGGCGCGGCCGACCGCGACGATTTCGGCGGCGCGGCTCGCCTGCAATCCCGCGCGCTGACCGTCGGCGTCGATCTCGACGAACGCCGGAAGCGCGTCGCCGCGCGCGCGCGACCATGCCGCCACCGCCTCGGCGGCCGGCACCGAATCGAGGATCACCGCCACCGCGCAGCCGCTGCGCCGCAGCGCGCCGACGCGGTCGAGCTTGTCGGGGGTGATGCCGACCGCGTAGGTGACGTCGGTCGCCCCGGCGGCGGCGTATTCCTCCGCCTCCTTCAGCGTCGACACGGTGATCGGCGTGCCCGCGCCGATCAGTTCGGCATAGAGCGCCGCGCTCTTCGCGGTCTTCATGTGCGGGCGGAAGGCGACGCCGTGCTCCGCCAGCCGCGCCTTCAGCCGCGCGAGGTTGTGCCGGACCTTGGCAACGTCGAGGAGCAGCGCGGGGGTGGCGAGTTCGGCGAGGGACATGGCGGCGGTCCTGCGGTTGGGGGGACTCCGATCCTGCCGCCGCGGCGCTTGCGGCGCAAGCTCAGCCGAGCGCCGCCTCGCCCGCGATCAGCTCGGCGTAGTCGCGGCGGCGCACCGCGCCCGACGGCCCGACCTCGAGGATCAGATCGGCGTCGCGCACGGTGGCGAGGCGATGGGCGATGATCAGGGTGGTGCGCCCCCGCGCGAGTTCGGAAAGCGCACGGCGGATCTCCCGCTCGGTGCGGGAATCGAGCGCCGAGGTCGCCTCGTCGAGGATCAGGATCGGCGGGTTCTTGAGGAACATCCGCGCGATCGCGACGCGCTGGCGCTGCCCGCCGGAGAGCTTGACGCCGCGCTCGCCGACCACGGTGTCGAGGCCCTGCGGCAGATCGGCGATCAGGGTTTCGAGGCGGGCGCGGCGGGCGGCCTCGCGGATCTCCGCCTCGGACGCGTCGAGGCGGCCGTAGGCGATGTTCTCGCGCAGGGTTCCGCCGAACAGGAACACCTCCTGCTGGACGATGCCGATCTGCCCGCGCAACGATGCCAGGGTATAGTCGCGCACGTCCACGCCGTCGACCCGCACCGCGCCCGCGTCGACGTCGTAGAACCGCGGCAGCAACGAGCAGATCGTGGTCTTGCCCACTCCCGACGGCCCGACCAGCGCCACCGTCCGGCCCGGCGGCACCACGAGGTCGAAATCCTTCAACACCGGGCGCGCCGGGTCGTAGCCGAAGCGCACCCCGGCGAACGTCACCTCGCCCCCGAGCGGCGGCGCGGGCCGCGCCCCGGGGCGGTCGGCGACGTCGGGCGCGGTGGCGAGCAGCTCGCAGTAACGGCGGAACCCGGCGATTCCCCGGGGATACATCTCGATCACCGTGGTGATGCGTTCGAGCGGGCGGAAGAACACCCCCACCAGCAGCAGGAAGCCGACGAATCCGCCCGGGCTGAGCGACCCGGCGACCACGTAATGCGCCCCCGCCACCATCACCAGCACCATCACCGCGCGCATGCCGACGTAGCCGAGCGCCATTGCCCCCGCCATGATCCGATAGGCGGCGAGTTTGGTGCGGCGGTAGGCGGCGTTGCTCTCGGCGAAGCGGGCGCGCTCGTGGTCCTCGTTGGCGAACGCCTGAACCACGCGCACGCCGCCGACGCTCTCCTCGATGCGGACGTTGAAATCGCCGACGCGGCCGTAGAGTTCCTGCCAGGTGCGGGTCATGCGGCCGCCGTAGCGCGCCGTCACCACCGCCACCACCGGCGCGGCGATCGCGGTGATCCAAGCGAGCGGCGGATGCACCCACAGCATCACCCCGAACGCGCCGCCGAAGGTCATCAGCGCGATCAGGAGATCCTCCGGCCCGTGGTGGGCGACCTCGCCGATCTCCTCCAGGTCCTTGGTGACGCGGCCGACGAGATGCCCGGTCTTGTGCGCGTCGAAGAAGCGAAACGACAGCTTCTGCAGGTGGTCGAAGGCGCGGCGGCGCATCTCGGTCTCGATGTTGACGCCGAGCATGTGCCCCCAGTAGGCGACCACCACCCCGAGCCCGGCGTTGGCGAGGTAGACCGCCAGCAGCGCCGCCGCCGCGAGCAGGATCAGCGCCGGATCGCCGAGCGGCAGGAGGTCGTCGACGAACGCCTTGATCGCGAGCGGGAAGCCCAGCTCCATCACCCCCGAGGCGACCGCGCAGCCGAGATCGAGGCACAGCAGTCCGAGGTGCGGGCGGTAGTAGGCGAGGAAGCGTTTCAGCATCGGCAGGACCCGTTCATCGGCCGCGCGCCAGCAGCCACACCAGATAGGCGCCGCCGATCAGGGCGGCGAACAGCCCGAGCGGCAATTGATAGGGGAACGCGAGGGTGCGCGCCAGCCAGTCGGACGCAGCCAGCAGCGCCGCGCCCGCGAGCGCCGCGCCCCAGGCATGGCGCAGCGGATCGGACAGGCCCGAGAGCCGCGCGAGGTGCGGCGCGACCAGGCCGACGAAGCTGAGCGGCCCGACGAACAGCGCCGCGGCGGCGGCGAGCGCGCCCGCCGCCAGGACCGACGCCGCCCGCCAGCGCGCGACCGCGAGGCCGAGCCCGGCGGCGGCGGCGTCGCCGAGCGGCAGCAGCCGCAGCCCGGGCGCGAGCAGCGGCGCGAGCGCGACCGCCAGCACCGCGCCTCCGAGGGCGAGATGCGCCTGCGCCGGGGTGGCGGCGTCGGTGGCGCCGGAAAGCCAGCGCAGCAGGTCGAGGGATCGGCGGCCGCCCGCGGCGATCCCGGCGGAGACCGCCGCGCCGCCGAACGCCGCCACCGCGACGCCGCCGAGCAGCAATCGATCCGGCCCGAATCCGGCGCGGCGCGCCAGCGCCAGCACCAGCGCCAGCGCCGCCACCGCGCCGAGGGCGGAGGCGGCGAGTTGCGCGCCCAGGCCCGGCGCGGCGACCGCGAACAGCAACGCCGCGAGGCCGAGCCCCGCGCCCGCGCCGACGCCGAGAATCTCCGGCCCGGCGAGCGGATTGGCGGTGAGGCGCTGGAGGATCGCGCCGGACACGCCGAGCATCGCGCCGCTGGCGGCGGCGACCGTCAGGCGCGGCCAGCGCCAGGGCGCGAGCGCCTCCCACGCGCCGCCGAGGGCGACGCCCCAGCCCGCCGGGGTGCGGCCGATCAGCAGCGCCGCCGCCGCCACCGCCGCCAGCAGCAGCGCGAACGACGCGAGGCGCAGGTCCGGCCGCGGCGCGCGCGGCGCGACCGGCGGCGCGGCGGCGAGCGACGGCCATTCGAACAGGCGCAGGCGCGGCAGCAGCCACAGCAGCAGCGGCCCGCCGAGCAGCGCGGTGGCGACCCCGGCGGGAATACGCTCGCCCGCGTCGCCCGCCGCCGCCTGGATCAGCCCGTCGGCAAGGCTGAGCAACAGCGCGCCGACCGGCGGCGCGGCGAGCAGCCGCGCCCGCGCGCCGCGCGCCCCGGCGAGACCGGCGATCGCCGGCGCGGCGAGGCCGACGAAGGCGATCACCCCGACTTCGGCGATCGTCGCCGTGGCCAGCGCCACCGCGATGCCGAGGGCGGCGAGCCGGATCGCGCCGACCGCGAGGCCGAGGCCGCGCGCGCCGTCGTCGCCGAGGCCGAAGAGCGCGAGCGGCCGCAGCAGCAGCGCCGCGCCGCACCCGCCGAGCGCGAGCGCGACGGCAAGCGCGCGGACCGCGCCCCAGCCCTGCTGCACCAGCGAGCCGCCGCCCCAGATCAGCAGCGAGAACAGGTATTCGCCGTTGGCGAGCACCAGCGCCGCGCTCGCCGCCGAGAGGGTGAGGCCCAGCATCATTCCGGCGAGCGCCACCGCCACCGGCTCCAGCCCGCGCCGCCAGGTGAGGCCGAGCAGCAGCGCCGCCGCCGCCGCGCCGCCCACGAACGCCACCGGCTGCGGCGGCAGCCCGGGGGCGTGGAGCGCGGCGAGACCGAGGGCGAGCTGCGCCCCCGGCGCGATCCCGAGGGTGGCGGGCTCGGCGAGCGGATTGCGCAGCACCCGTTGCAGGATCGCGCCGGACAGCCCGAGCGCCGCCCCGGCGAGCGGCGCGACGACGAGGCGCGGCAGGGTCGCCTGCCATCGCACCACGGCTTCGAGCTCGGGCGTGGGCGCGTCGCCGCCGGACACGAGATTGTAGAACGCGAGCCCGAACGCGCATGCGGCCAGCAGCAGGAGCCTAGACATCGGCGGCCGCCAGCAGACGCGCGAACCGGCGCGCGGCGGGCAGGCCGCCGTAATGGTTGACCGGCGGCAGCACCGCCACCCGCCCCGCCGCGACCGCGGGCAACGCCCGCCAGACCGGCCCTTCCGCAAGGGTGCGACGCGCCTCCGCGGGGACCGGGCCGACCACCGCGATCGCCGCCTCCGGCTCCCGCGCCAGCGCCTCGATGCCGAGCGGCGCGGCGGCGGAATAGCGCGTCGGCCGGTCCCAGGCGTTGCGGCGGCCGAGGCGGGCGAGCGCCGCGCCTAACATGCTGTCGCGGCCGAAGGCGCGGAAATGCTGTCCGTCGCCGAGGCTGATCGCGAACACCGGACGGCCGCCGGGCCGCCGCAGCGCCGCGAACTCGGCGGCGGTCGCGGCCACGTAGGCGTCGCCCCGCGCCGCCGCCCCGGCCAGGGCGGCGAGATCGCGCGTCACCGCCTCGGCGGCGGGCCAGGGATCGGCGTCGGCGTAGACCGAGAGCGCGCGCACCGGCGCGATGCGTTCGAGGGCGGCGCGCTGGCGCTCGTAGAACGCCGAAATCAGGATCGCGTCGGGGGCGAGCGCGGCGAGCGCTTCGAGGTTCGGCGCGCCGCGCAGGCCGAGATCGGCGACCGCGCGCGGCACCGCGCCGACGAGCGCGCGGTACTGCCGCAGTTCGGCCGCGGCGACCGGCGCGATGCCGAGCGCCAGAGCGGTTTCCAGCACCGCCCAGTCGACGATCGCGAGGCGCGGCGCGGCGGCGCGCGCGGCGTGGGGCGCGAGCGCGGCGGCGGCGAACAGCGCGAGGGCGCGGCGGCGGCCGAGCATCTAGAGCCCCCGCACGTAGCCGATCGGCTCGCCGCCCTCGGGATGCGGCAGCACGCCGATCGGAATGCCGTAGATCGCGGCGAGGGTGGCGGGCGTCATGATCGCCGCGGGCGCGCCGCGGGCGGCGACCCCGCCGCTCCTGAGGGCGACGATCTCGTCGGCGAAGCGCGCGGCCATGTTGACGTCGTGCAGCACCACCACCGCGCCGATGCCGCGGCGGCGGCCGAGGTCGCGCACCAGCCGCAGCACCTCGACCTGATGGGCGATGTCGAGCGCCGAGGTCGGTTCGTCGAGCAACAGGCAGCGCGGATCCTGCGCCAGCAGCATCGCCAGCCAGGCGCGCTGGCGCTCGCCGCCGGAGAGGGTGTCGACGCGCCGCCGCGCGAATCCGGAGAGGCCGGTGTCGGACAACGCCGCCGCGACCCGCTCGGCGTCCGCCGCGCCGAAGCGGCCGAACGGCCCGTGCCAGGGAAAGCGCCCGAGGCGGGCGAGCTCCGCCACCGTCATGCCGTCCGCCGCCGGGGTGAACTGCGGCATGTAGGCGACCGCGCGGGCGAACGCCCGGCCGCCCCAGTCGCCGAGGTCGCGGCCGAGGCAGCGGATCCGCCCGGCGCTCGGCGGCCGCTGGCGCGCCAGCAGTTTCATCAGGGTGCTCTTGCCCGAGCCGTTCGGCCCGACCAGGGCGACGAGGCGGCCGGGCGCGAGGTCGAGCGTCAGCGGCCGGAGAATCTCCCGGCCGCCGACGGCGAAGGCGACGCCTTCGAGCTGATAGAGGGGTGCGGTCACCGGATCACCAGTTCATGTGGACCTTCAGCATCACCGTGCGGCCCTCGCCGTAGGCGCACACCGTCGCGCCCTGACAGCCGGACACGTAGTCCTTGTCGAAAAGGTTGTGGGCGACGAGATCGACGCCCCAGGCCTCCTCGGCATAGCCGAGCCGCGCGTCGTAGAGGGTGACGGCGGGCACCTTGAGGGTGTTGGCGGTATCGGCCCACGAGGACCCGACATGCCGCACGCCGCCGCCGACCTCGACGCCCTCGAGCGCGCCGCCCAGGTCCTCGCGGTCGAAGCGATAGTCGACCGCGAGCGCCGCCATCCGCTCCGGCACCAGATAGGGCTGGTTGCCGACGATACCCGCGTCCGCGTCGTCGGTGATTTCGAGATGATAGAGGGTGAGGCCGCCGGTGGCCTTGAGGTTCGGGGTGAGGTTGACCTTGCCTTCGAGTTCGAGCCCGCGGGAGCGGACCTCGCCGATCTGCACCTCGGCGTTGAACGGCCCGCTGACGACGTTCTGCCGGGTGAGGTCGAACAGCGCGGCGGTGAACACGCCGTCGATCCACTCGGGCGCGTACTTGACGCCGATCTCGTACTGATCGCCGGTTTCGGGGCGGAACACCCCGGCCGACGACGATCCCAGAACCGGGTTGAAGAACGTCGAATAGCTGACGTAGGGCGTCACCCCGCCCGCGAAGGTATAGGCGAGACCGGCGCGGCCGCTCAACTTTCCGTCGTTGCCGTCATACGCCGGAGTGCCCTCGGCGAGGGTGCGCATGCGGTCGTAGCGGCCGTTCAGCGTCACCAGCCAGCCGTCGCCGAAGCGGATCTGATCCTGGGCGTAGAGCCCGGCCACATGCATGGTGACTTCCTGGTCGAGATAGGGTGTCCGCGCCCCCTGCGGCGCGCCGTAGACCGGATCGACCGCGTCGATGTCGGTCCCGGACACCGAGGACTGGATCTGATCGAGGCGGAAGTACTTGTAGTCGAGGCCCGCGAGCACGGTATGCCGCACCGGTCCGGTGGCGAAGCTCTTCTCCGCCTGATTGTCGAGCAGGAGCGTATCCACCTCGGTCTTGTGGTCCCAGTTGACGCGCGCGAGATCGTTGCCCGGGCCCGGCGTCGGCGAGAACCCGGAATAGCCCGCCGGGTAGAGCTGCACCTCGCGCAGTTCCATGTGGCCGTAGCGGAAATTCTGGCGGAAAGTCAGGTCGTCGTCGGCGAGATGCTCGAACTCGTAGCCGATCGACGCCTGGCGCTTCACGTATTTGTCCTGATCCGGCTCGGTGAAGTTGGCGTCGCGGTCGATCCGCCCGAACGGCGCGTCCACCACCGTGCCGACGTAGGGCAGGAACGCGCCGCCGTTGTGGGTCTCGTCGATGAAGGTGTAGTTGGCGAGGAAGGTGACGGTGTTGCTGTCGTTGGGCGTCCAGGTCAGGCTCGGCGCGGCGACGCCGCGGAACCCCTCGGCCTCGTCGGAATGGCCGTCGCCGCCCTGGACGCGCCCGGCGAAGCGGTAGGCGAAGTGCGCGTCGACCCTGTCGCCGACGTCGATCCCGGTGAACGCGGCGCCCGCGTCGTCGATGCCGAATTCGATGTGGCGCAGGCGGTCGCCGGTCGGACGCTTGGAGACGTAGTTGACGAGACCGCCCGGGTTGCTGCCGCCGTAGAGCACCGAGGACGCCCCCTTCAGCACCTCGATCCGCTCCAGGGTGAAGCTGTCGACGTAGAACGATCCGAACGCGAAGGCGTAGTTCTGCAATCCGTCCTGATAGACGCCGGACTGCGTCGCGTCGAAGCCGCGGATATAGATCCAGTTGGTGTCGCTGTCGGTACCGAACGGCTGCGCGAACACCCCGGGGGTATAGCGCAGCGCCTCGTCGACCTTGGTCGCGCCGCGATCGTCGATCTCCTCGCGCCCGACCACCGACACCGACTGCGGCACCTCCGCGAGCGGCGTCGCGGTCTTGGTGCCGGTGGCGGTGCGCGCGGCGACGTAGCCCTCGACCGGAGCGGTGGGAGCCTGTTCCGGCGCCTCGCCGGTCACCACCATCGGTGCGAGCGTCACCGGCGCGGGATCGGCGGCCTCGGCGGCGAGCGGTGTCGCCGCGAGGGCGGCGGCGAGAAACCGCCCGGAGTGTCTCCCGTTTCTGATCATCGTCTGCGTTCCCCTGGGATTGCGTGGAACGCCCCGGGTATCACGCGCGCGCCGCCGGGGTCTTGAACCGGGCTTGGGCGTTTGGAACGATCTTGCGGCGAAGTTCACCCGCGCCGGTCCCGCAGCCAGGCGGCGGGGGTGACGCCGAACTGACGGCGGAACGCGCGGGTGAGGTGGGATTGATCGGCGAACCCGGCGGCGGCGGCGGCCTCGGCGATCCCCAGACCGGATTCGGCCAGCAGCGCCTTGGCGCGTTCGAGGCGCGCGCGCATCTGCCAGCGGTGCGGCGGCAGGCCGGTGGCGGCCTTGAACGCCGAGCAGAAATAGGATTCCGAAAGTCCGGTGAGCTCGGCAAGCTCGGAGAGACGGATGTTGCGGGCGCAGTTGTCGGCGATGAAGTCGGTGGCGCGCCGCACCAGACAGGGCGAAAGCCCGCCCTTGCGATAGCAGGTCTCCGGCGCGGAGCGCAGCAGCGCCGCCACCAGCGCGTCGATCAGGGCGTCGCCGTAGAGGTCGCCCGCCGGGTCGGGCGCCTCGCACTCGGCGGCGATCAGGCGCGCGAGTCCGGCGAGGCGGTCGTCGGCGAAGCCGAGGCGCGGCGTCGCCAGCGCCTGCGGATCGAGGCGCATGGCGGCGCGGCCGGCGAGCGCGGCGGTGTCGAGGTGGATGTCGAGGTGCTTGAGCGCCCGGGCGTTCTCCACCCGCGCCCAGGTGCGCACCCCGGCGGGGATGTAGCTCATCGCGCCGCGCAGCGAGGCGAGCGGGCAGCCCATGCAGCCGGGCGCGAGACCGAAGCGGACGCCGCCGCTCCGTTCGGTCAGCGGCGTATGGCCGAGCATCACCACCAGGCGCGGCGCGTGGGAGACGTATTCGCCGCCCGCGGCGGGATCGCACGTCACCGACCAGACGTCGGCGATCGCCGCGCCCCAGGCGCGCCAGCGCAGTTCGCGCGCCGCCGCGACGCCCTCGATCCGGCTCTGCATCCGGGGGTGGAAGCTCATGCCCGCCGTCCGTGGTTTGCCCTACGTCAGCGGTTATACGGCCTCACGAAGTTGCGAACAATACGCAATCGCAACCGTGCATGCACCGGTCAGGCGGGCGGACGGCCCGGCCAAGCCTTGAGCGCGGTTTCGGCGACGCGCCGGAGGTCCTCGACGGTGGCGCCCATCGACGCCTGGATCGCCATCCCCTGCACCACAGTGGTGAGGTAGCGCATCAAATCGTCGGGATCGGCGTCCTCGGGCAGTTCGCCCGCCGCCTTGGCGCGCGCGATGCGGTCGCGCATCGCGGCTTCGTACTCGTCGCGAATCTTGTTGAGTTCCTCGCGCACCGGACCGTCTTCCGCCGAGCAGGTGGCCATGCCCTTGACCGCGAGGCAGCCGACCGGATGCGAGGGATCGGTCATCATTTCCGCCGCGCCCATCAGCAGCCGCTCGGCGACGCCGTAGGCGGTTTCCGCCTCGTGGGCATGGCGGATATAGGCGACCTTGACGGTGACGTAACGGTCGAGCGCCTTGCGGAACAGCTCTTCCTTGTTGCCGAACGCGCCGTAGAGGCTCGGCCGGTTGATTCCCATCGCCTCGGTCAGATCGGTGAGCGACGCACCGTCGAAGCCCTTGCGCCAGAACACTTCCAAAGCGGCGTCGAGAGCCTTCTCGGCACAGAAGGCACGCGGCCGGCCGATCGCCATTTTTCGTTCCTCCTCTTGATTTTTGTATCTATCGGTAAAAATAGGCTGTTGACAGCGGCGTGTCCAGGGACATATTTGTACCGTTTGGTATAAATTAAGCCCGACGGAGGTTCCGATGCCGCGCTTCAAAACCCTTCTCCTGGCGATGGCCGGCCTGTCGATGATCGGCGCGCTCGCCGCCGCCGCCTTCGAATTCTCCGGCCGCACCGCGCGCGCCGAGGCCGCCCCCGCCGCACCGCCGGCGGTGCGGGTCTCGGTGGCGACGGTGGAGCGCCGCGAAGTGGTGCGCTGGGAGGACTACTCCGGCCGCCTCGAAGCGGTCGACCGCGTCGACGTGCGCGCCCGCGTCGCCGGACAGGTGGAGGCCGTCCACTTCCGCGAGGGCGGGCTGGTGGCCAAGGGCGACCTGCTCGTCACCCTCGACCAGGCGCCCTATCGCGCCGCGGTCGCCCGCGCCGAGGCCGAAGTCGCCCGCGCCGAGGCGCGCGCCGCCTTCACCGCGCGCGAACTCGGCCGCGCAAACAAACTCTCCGAAAGCGGCAACATTCCGCTGCGCGAGGTCGACACCCGCGCCAACGCCCACCGCGAGGCCGACGCCGCGCTGCGCGCCGCCAAGGCGGCGCTCGAAACCGCGCGGCTCGACCTCTCCTACACCGAGGTGCGCGCGCCGGTGGCGGGCCGGGTCGGCCGCGCCGAGGTGACGCCGGGCAACCTCGTCGCCGCCGGAGCCGACGCGCCGGTGCTCACCACCCTGGTTTCGGTGAGCCCGATCTACGCCCGTTTCGACGCGGGCGAAGCGACGGTGATGGCGGCGCTCGCCGAGGTGCGCGGCGGCGGCGCCGACGCGCTGTCCCGCATCCCGGTGGAGATGAGCCCCTCGGGCGGCGGCGCGCCGGTCGCCGGACGGGTGCAGATGATCGACAACCGGGTCGACGCCGCGAGCGGCACGATCGGCGTGCGCGCGGTGTTCGACAATCCCGACGGCCTCCTGATCCCCGGGCAGTTCGCGCGGATGCGCCTCGGCCAAGCCGCCGCCCACCCCGAGCTGGTGGTGAGCGAGCGCGCCGTCGGCACCGATCAGGACAAGAAGTTCGTGTTCGTGGTCGGCGACGACGACCGCGCCCAGTACCGCGCCGTGGTCCTCGGCCCGGCGGTGGACGGCGGCCGCATCGTCGCCTCCGGGCTCGAAGCAGGCGAACGGGTGATCGTCAACGGCCTGCAGCGGGTGCGGCCGGGCGTGCAGGTCGCGCCCGAAGCGGTGGCGATGGCTCCGCGCGCGCTGGCGCAGCGATAAGGAAACGGGTTCATGAGTCTTTCGCGGTTCTTCATCGACCGCCCGGTGTTCGCGGGCGTGCTGTCGATCCTGATCTTCGTCGCCGGTCTACTGTCGCTGCGGGCGCTGCCGATCTCGGAATATCCCGAGGTGGTGCCGCCGACGGTGGTGGTGCGCGCGCAATATCCGGGCGCCAGCCCGCGGGTGATCGCCGAGACGGTGGCGACCCCGATCGAGGAACAGGTCAACGGCGTCGAGGACATGCTCTACATGAGCAGCCAGGCCACCACCGACGGCACGATGACGCTGACCGTCACCTTCCGCCTCGGCACCGACCCGGACAAGGCCCAGCAACTGGTGCAGAACCGCGTCTCCCAGGCCGAGCCGCGCCTGCCGGAGGAGGTGCGCCGCCTCGGCATCACCACCATCAAGTCGTCGCCCGACCTCACCATGGTGGTGCACCTGATCTCGCCCGACGGCCGCTACGATATGGCCTATCTGCGCAACTACGCGCTCCTCAACGTCAAGGACCGCCTCGCGCGGATCGAGGGCGTCGGCCAGGTGCAGCTGTACGGCGCGGGCGACTACGCGATGCGGATCTGGCTCGACCCGCAGAAGGTGGCGGCGCGCGGCCTCTCGGCGGGCGACGTGGTGGCGGCGATCCGCGCCCAGAACGTTCAGGCGGCGGCGGGCGTGGTGGGCGCGTCGCCGGGGCTGCCGGGGGTCGACCTCCAGCTTTCGGTGAACGCCCGGGGGCGGCTCGAAACCCCCGAGGAATTCGCCGACATCATCGTCAAGACCGACGCCGACGGCAGCGTGACCCGCCTCGCCGACCTCGGCCGGATCGAGATGGGCGCGGCCGACTACGCCCTGCGCTCGCTCCTCGACAACAAACCGGCGGTGGCGATTCCGATCTCGCAGGCGCCGGGCTCCAACGCCATCGCGATCTCCGACGCGGTGCGCGACACCATGGCCGAAATCAAGCGGACGATGCCGCCCGGCATCGACTACAGCATCGTCTACGATCCCACCCAGTTCGTCCGCGCGTCGATCGAATCGGTGGTCCACACCCTTCTGGAGGCGATCGCGCTGGTGGTGCTGGTGGTGATCCTGTTCCTGCAGACCTGGCGCGCCTCGATCATTCCGCTGCTGGCGGTGCCGGTGTCGGTGGTCGGCACCTTCGCGGCGATGCATCTGCTCGGCGTCACCGTCAACGCGCTCAGCCTGTTCGGCCTGGTTCTCGCGATCGGCATCGTCGTCGACGACGCGATCGTGGTGGTCGAGAACGTCGAGCGCAACATCGCCGCCGGGCTCTCGCCGAAAGAGGCGACCTACCAGGCGATGCGCGAGGTCTCCGGGCCGATCGTCGCGATCGCCCTGGTGCTGGTGGCGGTGTTCGTGCCGCTCGCCTTCATCTCCGGGCTCTCGGGGCAGTTCTACAAGCAGTTCGCGCTCACCATCGCGTTCTCCACGGTGGTCTCGGCGGTCAACTCGCTCACCCTCTCGCCCGCCCTCGCGGCGCTGCTGCTGAAGGGCCACGACGCCCCCAAGGACCGCCTGACGCGGGCGATGGACTTCGCCTTCGGCTGGCTGTTCCGGGGCTTCAACCGCGCCTTCGGCTCGGGCGCGGAGGCCTACGGCACCGCGCTCGGCGGCGCGATCAAGCGCAAGTCGGCGATGATGGCGATGTACCTCGCCCTCGTCGGCGTCGCGTGGGGGCTGTTTCAGGCGGTGCCGGGCGGCTTCGTGCCGATGCAGGACAAGCAGTACCTGATCGGCTTCGCGCAGTTGCCGGACGCCGCCACCCTCGACCGCAGCGAGGAGGTGATCCGCACGATGAGCGAGATCGCCCTCGCCGACCCCGGCGTCGAGCACGCGATCTCCTTCCCCGGCCTCTCGATCAACGGCTTCACCAACGCCACCAACTCCGGCATCGTCTTCGCCGGATTGAAGCCCTTCGACCAGCGCACGAGTCCCGATCTCTCCGCCGGGGCGATCGCGATGCGCCTGAACCGCCAGTACGCCGGGCTCCAGGACGCGTTCGTGGTGATGTTCCCGCCGCCCCCGGTGATGGGGCTCGGCACCACCGGCGGCTTCAAGCTCGAAATCGAGGACCGCGCCTCGCGCGGCTACGGCGAACTCGACCGGGTGGTGAAGGCGTTCCTCGCCAAGGCGGCGGAAGCGCCGGAGCTCGCCAACCTGTTCACCTCCTATCAGGTCAACGTGCCGCAGATCTACGCCGACGTCGACCGCACCCGCGCCCGCCAGCTGGGCGTCGCGGTGACCGACGTGTTCGACACCCTGCAGATCTACCTCGGCAGCCTCTACGTGAACGACTTCAACGCGTTCGGCCGCACCTACTCGGTGCGGGCGCAGGCCGACGCGGAATACCGCGCGCGCCCCGAGGACATCGGCAAGCTCAAGGTCAAGAGCGCGTCGGGGGCGATGGTGCCGCTCGCGGCGCTGCTGAAGGTGGAGTCCGCCGCCGGGCCGGAACGGGCGATGCGCTACAACGGCTTCCTCGCCGCCGACATCTCCGGCGGCGCCGCGCCGGGGTACTCCTCGGGGCAGGCGCAGGCGGCGGTCGAGCGCATCGCCGCCGAAACCCTGCCGCCCGGCTTCGCCTTCGAGTGGACCGACCTCACCTATCAGCAGATCATCGCCGGCGACACCGCGACCCTGGTGTTCGCGCTCGCGATCCTGCTGGTGTTCCTGGTGCTGGCGGCGCAGTACGAGAGCCTGACGCTGCCGGTGGCGATCATCCTGATCGTGCCGATGGGTCTGATGGCGGCGATGGCGGGGGTGTGGCTGACGCACGGCGACAACAACATCTTCACCCAGATCGGCCTGATCGTGCTGGTCGGCCTCTCGGCCAAGAACGCCATCCTCATCGTCGAGTTCGCGCGCGAACTCGAACTCGCCGGGCACGCCCCGGTCCAGGCGGCGGTGGCGGCGGCGAAGCTGCGCCTGCGGCCGATCCTGATGACCTCGCTCGCCTTCGTCATGGGCGTGGTGCCGCTGGTGCTCGCCTCCGGCGCGGGGGCCGAGATGCGCCACGCGATGGGCGTCGCGGTGTTCTCGGGGATGATCGGCGTCACCGCGTTCGGCATCTTCCTCACGCCGGTGTTCTACGTGCTGGTGCGCCGCCTCGCGGGCAACCGCCCGCTCACGGCGCACCACGCCCCCTCGGTGCGCATCGCCGCCGAATGACGCCGCGGTCCGCGCGCGATCGATCGCCGGGGCCGAAGGCTCTCGGCCGAACGTCCGGACGGCGCGGAGGGACCGGGTCCCTCCGCGTACCTTTTCCTCTTCCGTTTTTCCCTCCCGTCCCGCATCTCATTGCCGAGATTTTTTCCAAGGACGGGGAGCTCCGGAGCATGAAGGCGATCGCAGCGGTTTTCGGGGTGGTGCTTCTGGCCGGATGTTCGGCGGCGGCGCCGGAGGATGCGGCGTATCGCGATGCGCGTCTGCCTGCGGAACGGCGCGCCGAAGACCTGCTCGGTCGGATGAGCCTTGCGGAGAAGACGGCGCTGCTGGCGGGCGACGGCTGGATGACGACCGCCGCGAACCCGCGCCTCGGCATTCCCGCGCTGAAGATGACCGACGGCTCGGTCGGCGTGCGGGTGCAGATGGACGAAGGCGTGCCCGCGCCCGAGGAACCGTTCCGCACCACCGCGTTCCCGGCGGGGATCGCGCTCGCCGCGTCGTTCGACCCGGCGCTGGCGCGCGACGTCGGCGGCGCGATCGCGCGGGATGTGCGGGCCTTGGGGCGCAACATGCTGCTCGGCCCGGCGACGGACGTCGCCCGCGCGCCGCTCGGCGGGCGTACCTTCGAGAGCTACGGCGAAGATCCCCATCTCGCGGGCGAGATCGCCGCCGCCTACGTGCGCGGCGCCCAGGCGGAAGGGGTGATCGCCACCGTCAAGCACCTCGCCGCCAACAACCAGGAAACCGCGCGCTGGCGGATCGACGCGCGGGTCGATCCGCGCGCGCTGCACGAGATCTACCTGCCGCCGTTCCGCAAGGCGGTGACGGAGGGCGGCGCGCTCGCGGTAATGTCCGCCTACAACCGCGTCAACGGCGCGCACAGCTCCGAGAACCGCGCGATTCTCACCGACGTGCTGCGCGATCGCTGGGGCTTCGCGGGGTTCGTCGTCTCCGACTGGGGCAGCACCTATTCCACCGCCGCGCCCCTCGCCGCCGGTCTCGACCTCGAAATGCCGGGCGGGCCGATGCTCGACACCGTGCTCGCCGCGCCGCAGGCGATCGCCGACGGCTTCAGCGGCGGCTGGCTGCGCGCCGACCGCCTGCGCGCCGCCGGGCTCGCGCCGGAGATCGACCGGGCGGCGGGCCGGGTTCTGCGCTCGATGATCGCGGCGGGCCTGCTCGACCGCCCGGCCGACGCCCGCATCCCGTCCGAGGCCGGAACCGCCGCGCGCCGCGATCTCGCCTTCCGCGCCGCACTGTCGGGCATCGTCCTGCTCAAGAACGACGACGCCCTGCCCCTCGCCCCGGCGAAGCTGCGCACGCTCGCGGTGATCGGCCCGAACGCCGCCAAGGCCCGCGCGGGCGGCGGCAGCTCCAGGGTCGACACCCGCAACGCGATCGCGCCGCTCGACGCGATCCGCGACCGCCTCGGCCCCGGCGTGCGCGTCGATTACGCCGTCGGCGCGTCGATGGACGGCGAAACTCCCGCCGACGACGGCACCGACGCCCGCGACCGCCAGCGCGCCGAGGCGGTCCGCATCGCCGCCGCGGCCGACGCCGCGGTGGTGATCGTCGGCCGCTACGAAGGGCTGGAGAGCGAAGGCTTCGACATCCGCTCGATGGACCTGCCCTCGGGCCAGGACGACCTGATCGCCGCCGTCGCCGCGGTCAACCCGCGCACCGTCGTCGTCCTCAACACCGGCGCGCCGGTCGCGGTGCGGCGCTGGCTCGACCGCATCCCCGCGCTCGTCGCGATGTGGTACGGCGGCGAGCAGGGCGGCCCGGCGCTCGCCGCCGCGCTGTTCGGCGATGCCGACCCGGGCGGACGGTTGCCGATCACCTTCCCCCGCTCGTGGCCGGATTCGCCGGTCTACGCCACCTTTCCGGGGCGCGAGCAGGTGGCCGAGTACGCCGAGGGGATCTTCGTCGGCTACCGCCATTACGACGCCAGGGCGGTCGCGCCGCAGTTCCCGTTCGGCCACGGCCT
Organism: uncultured Alphaproteobacteria bacterium; assembly: GCA_900079695.1. Taxonomy (NCBI): domain Bacteria; kingdom Pseudomonadati; phylum Pseudomonadota; class Alphaproteobacteria; species uncultured Alphaproteobacteria bacterium. Next base: position 3,182,881 of record LT599022.1, on the reverse strand, counting down.
CTCCTACGCGCGCTTCGCCTTCTCCGACCTTGCGGCGGTGCCGGAGGGCGACGGCGCGCGCGTGCGCCTGACCGTGCGCAACCTCGCCGACCGCCCCGGCGTCGCGGTGCCGCAGATCTACGTTGCGGACGGCCACGCGCCGCTCCCCCGCCCGCCGCGCGAACTCAAGGCGTTCCGACGCCTCGCCCTCGCCCCGGGCGAATCCCAGGAGGTGGAGTTCACCCTCGACCGCAGCGCCTTCTCCTACTACGACCCCGAACGCGCCGCCTGGGTCGCCGCCCCCGGCCGCTTCCGCATCGAGGCCGCAGCCTCCTCGCGCGATATCCGCCAGTCGGTGAACTTCGATCTGGCGAACTAGAAAAACCCGACCCGGGCGTGGCATTGCCGTCCCTGCCTCTGTCGGCCGGCAGACCATCGTCGTCGAGGCTCTCGATCGGAGCCTTGACCTCCCAACGATCGGCGACCTCCGATGTCGACGAACACAGGATTTTTTACCGGCGAGCCCGCACGGAACCGCCGGAGGATTCCGGTCGAGACGCGACGACCACCCATGCGAAGACCCCGCACGGTGCAGTGGCGAACGGAGAGTGCTTTCGGCGCAGCGACGCCGCGAATCTAGAACTCGATCACGACCGACGGCGCAGTGCGCTCGGCCTCTCCCTGAAACACGGCTTCGATATTGTTTCCATCGGGGTCAAGCACGTAAGCCGCATAATATCCGGGATGATAGGCCCGAACTCCGGGCGCACCGTTGTCGCGCCCGCCGTGGTCCAGCGCCGCTTTGTAAAAAGCATCCACAGTGGCGCGATCTTTCGCCTGAAAGGCCAGATGATGCCGCCCCGTCAATTCTCCCCTGGCCGTCGCACTGTCGGTCGACGACACGAGGAGTTCGTCGGCCAAGAAATACCCCTTGTCCGTGCTGAGAACCGGTATCTCCAATATGGACAGAACTGCCTTGTAGAATTTTTCGCTCGCCTTGAGATCGCGCACCACCAGTTGAATGTGATCGATCAGGCGACCACGATACAGTCTATTGATTCCCATAGATTTTTCTTCCGGAAATGAGGGATTGCCCGGCTTCGGCAGCGCCCTTGCTCAGGGTCGGACGACGACCGAAACGCCTGCCGCGCCGAAGGCACCGGCATCGCGCGTGGTCCCGAGCTTCTGCTCGCCCCGGCAGGGTGTCGATGCCGGACAGGCACTCCACGACCCCGATGGAAAACGGCCCGATCGGTCCCGTATCGATCCGCGCAACCTTCCGGGACTTCACAGCTAGCGCAGGTGCGGGCCGGTGTAGCCGTCGTCGATCAGCGGCTCGCCCGCGCCGACCGGCTGGGTCCAGCCGCCGCCGAGGGCCTTCGCCAGCGCGACGTAGTCGCTCGCCACCGCGACGTCGGAGGCGATCAGCGATTGCTCGGCGGCGAAGAGGGTCCGCTCGGCGTCGAGCACGTCGAGGAACGCCGACGCGCCGTTGTCGTACAGCAGGCGGGCGAGGCGCGCGGCGTCGCGGGCGTGGCCGACCTGGGCGGCGAAGCGTTCGCGGCGCAGGCGCTCCTGGTTCAACCCCACCGAGGCGTTCTCGACGTCTTCGAGCGCGGTCAGCACTGCGGAGCGATAGGCGAGGAACGCCTGATCGCGCTGGGCCTCCGCCAACCGCTGCGCCGCCTGCAACGCGCCGCCCTGGAAGATCGGCACGGTGAGCGAGGGTCCGAACGACCAGCCGATCGAGGAATTGCGGCCGAGATCGCCGAACTGGGTGGCGTAGGTGGCGATGCTGCCGGTGAGCGAAATGCTGGGATAGCGCGCGGCGGTGGCGACGCCCACCTGCGCGGTCGCCTGCGCCAGGGCGCGCTCGGCGGACGCGACGTCGGGCCGGTTGGCGAGCACCTGGGCGGGGGCGGCGCGCGGCGGGTCGACCGCAAGGGTCGGCAGCGGCGCCTCGCCCGCGAGACGCTGGACGAGCGCGCCGGGCTCGCGCCCGAGGAGAATGCCGAGGCGATGCACCGCGCCCGCCCGGGCGGCTTCCAGCACCGGAATCTCCGCCTCGGTGGCGGCGACCTCGGCGTCGGCGCGGGCGGCGTCCAGAGCCGTGGCGGTGCCGACGGTGGCGCGGGCGCGGGTGAGGTCGGCGGTCTCGCGCTGCAGCTCGGCGATCCGCCGCGCCAGCGCGATGCGCTGCACGTAGCCGCGCGCGTCGACGTAATTGGTGGCGACGTCGCCGACCAGGGTCAGCAGCGTCGCGCGCAGATCCGCCTCGGCCGCGTCGACGCCGTAGCCCGCCGCCTCGCGGGCGCGGGCGTTGCCGCCGAACAGGTCGATCTCCCACGCCGCGTCGAACCCGGCGCGGTAGAGATTGCCGACCGCGCTGCGTCCCGAGGCCTGGGCGGGCGTGGTGCGCGTGCGTGTGAGACCGGCGCCGCCTTCGAGGCTCGGCCACAGCGCGCCGCCCGCCTGCACGTAGCTCGCGCGCGCGGCGCGCAGCCGCGCCTGCGCCGCGGCGACGTCGAGGTTGCCCGACACCGCCTCGGCGATCAGCGCGTCGAGGGTGGGATCGCCGAGGCGCGTCCACCATGCGGCCAGCTCTGGGGCCTTCGGCCGCGCGGTTTCGGGCGTGCTCCAGTCGGCGGGCGCGGCCGGCGGCGGCGGCCCCGCGTAATCCGGACCCACGGCGCAACCGCCGAGCAGCAGCGCGGCGAGGGAGAACGAAACGGCGCGGCGCATCATGCCTCCTCCGCCTTGGGATCCGGCGCGTGGCGCGGCTTGCCCTTGAACACCCGCCGCACGCAGACGAACAGCAGCGGCACGAAGAAGACGCCGAGCACGGTGGCGGCGATCATGCCGCCCATCACGCCGATGCCGATCGAGTTCTGCGCGCCCGAGCCCGCGCCCGAGGCGGTGGCGAGCGGCGTGACGCCGAGGATGAAGGCGAACGACGTCATCAGGATCGGGCGCAGGCGCTGACGGGCGGCGGTGAGCGTCGCCTCGACAAGATTCATGCCCTGATCCAGGCGTTCGATCGCGAACTCGACGATCAGAATCGCGTTCTTCGAGGCGAGACCGATGGTGGTGAGGAGGCCGACCTTGAAATACACGTCGTTGGTCTGGCCGAACAGGGTCGCCGCGGCGAGCGCGCCGAGGATGCCGACCGGCACCGACAGCATCACCGCGAACGGGATCGACCAGCTTTCGTAGAGCGCCGCGAGGCAGAGGAACACCACCAGCACCGAGATCGCGTAGAGCGGTCCGGCCTGCGCGCCCGACATCCGCTCCTGATAGGACAGCCCGGTCCACTCGCGGCCGAACCCCTGGGGCAGCTCGGAGACGATCCGGTCGATGTCGTTCATCGCGTCGCCCGAGCTCACCCCCGGCGCCGCCTGTCCCTGGATTTCCACCGCCGGGCGGCCGTTGTAGCGCTCGAGGCGCGGCGAGCCGTAGGTCCATTTACCGCTCGCGAACGCCGAGAACGGCACCATCCCGCCCGCGGAATTGCGCACGTACCACGCGTCGAGATCCTCCGGCTGCATGCGGAAATCCGCCTTGCCCTGAAGGTACACCGGCTTGACGCGGCCGCGGTCGATGAAGTCGTTGATGTAGTCGGAGCCCCAGGCGATCGTGAGGGTCTGGTTGACGTCGGCGAGCGACAGGCCGAGGGCGGAGGCCTTCGCCTGATCGATGGTGACGTGGTACTGCGGCTCGTCCTCGAGGCCGTTGGGACGGGTCGCCACCAGCAGCGGGCTCTGCCCCGCCTTGCCGAGCATCTCGTTGCGCGCCGCCATCAGCGCCGCATGGCCCTGGTTGTTGAGATCCTGGAGGTAGAAGGTGAAGCCGCTCGACGTGCCCATGCCGGGGATCGGCGGCGGCGCGAGGGCGAACACCATCGCATCCTGGATCCCCGCGAACCGCTGCATCGCGCGGTTCGCCACCGCCTGAGCGGATAGGCGCGGGTCCTCGCGCTCGTCGAACGCCTTCATCCGCACGAACACCAGGCCGATGTTCTGCCCCTGGCCGGAAAAGCCGAAGCCCGCGACGTAGAACGCGCCCTCCACCGCCGCCTTCTCCTCGTCGAGGTAGTAGTCGCGCACCTGCTCCAGCACCCGGACGGTGCGGTCGCGGGTCGCGCCCACCGGCAACTGAACCGGAGTGATCAGGATGCCCTGGTCCTCCTGCGGCAGGAACGACGTGGGCAGACGCACGAACAACCACGCGACCACGCCGACGATCGCGAAGAAGCCGAGGAGGAACACCGCCGGACGGCGGATCATCGCCCCCGAAGTGTCGGCGTAGCCGTGGGCGAGGCGGTCGAAGTTGCGGTTGAACCACGCGGCGGCGCGATTCTGCCCCTCCTTGTGGGGCTTGAGGATGGTGGCGCAGAGCGCGGGCGTGAGGATCAGCGCCACCATCACCGACAGGATCATCGCGCTGACGATGGTGACCGAGAACTGGCGATAGATCACGCCCACCGAACCGCCGAAGAACGCCATCGGCACGAACACCGCCGAGAGCACGATGGCGATGCCGATCAGCGCGCCGGTGATCTCGTCCATCGACTTGATCGTCGCCTCGCGCGGCGGCAGGCGCTCTTCGCGCATCACCCGCTCGACGTTCTCGACGACGACGATCGCGTCGTCCACCAGGAGGCCGATCGCCAGCACCATCGCGAACATCGTCAGGGTGTTGACCGAATAGCCGAGGAACGCCAGCACGCCGAAGGTGCCGAGCAGCACCACCGGCACCGCGATCGTCGGGATCAGGGTGGCGCGGAAGTTCTGCAGGAACACCAGCATCACCACGAACACCAGCACCACCGCCTCGATCAGGGTCTTGACCACCTCGTGGATCGAGAGCCGCACGAACGGCGTGGTGTCGTAGGGATAGACGACGTCGAGGCCGGGCGGGAAGGTCGGGCGCATGCCCTCGATCGCGGCACGCACCGCGTCGGCGGTGGCGATCGCGTTCGCCCCGGTGGCGAGGTTGATGGCGAGGCCCGCCGACGGCATGCGGTTGTAGGAGCCGACGGTGGTGTAGCTCTCGGCGCCGATCTCGACGTCGGCGACGTCGCCGATCCGCACCGACGCGCCCGAGGTTTCGCTCTTGAGAATGATCGCGCGGAACTGCTCGGGGGTCTGCAGGCGGCTCTGCGCCGTCACCGTGGCGTTGAGCTGCTGGCTCCGGACCTGCGGCAGGCCGCCGAGCTGACCGGCGGAAACCTGGACGTTCTGCGCCTCGATGGCGTTGGCGACGTCGCCGGGCTGGAGCGCGTACTTCGCGAGCTTTTCGGGGTCGAGCCAGACGCGCATCGCGTAGGCGGAGCTGAACAGCCGGGTGTCGCCGACGCCGGGGACGCGCTTCAGGGTGTCGTTGAGGGTGCTGTCGACGTAGTCGCCGAGGTCGACCGAATTCATCGAGCCGTCGGTGGAGACGAAGCCCACCACCATCAGGAAGCCCGACGACGACTTGGTCACGGTCAGGCCGTTCTGCTGCACGATCTGCGGCAGTTGCGAGGTGACGAGTTGTAGCTTGTTCTGCACCTGCATCTGCGCCACGTCGGGATTGGCGGCGTTGGTGAAGGTGATGGTGATCTCGGACCGGCCGGTCGAGGTCGAGTTGGAGGTCATGTAGTCGAGGTTGTCGATGCCGGTCATGCCCTGCTCGATCACCTTGGTGACCGAGTTCTCGACCGTTTCGGCATCGGCGCCCGAATAGGTGCCGACGATGTTGATCTGGGTCGGCGCGATTTCGGGATACTGCGACACCGCCAGGGTGTTGAGGGCCAGCAGGCCGCCCAGCATCACCACGATCGCGATCACCCAGGCGAAGATCGGCCGCGCGATGAAAAACCGCGACATCGGCCTAACCCTTCACCGGGGCGGGCTGATCCGCCTTCTTCGCCTCGCCGGTGGCGGGGTCGACGACCATCGCCTCGGGAGTCACCGCCGCTCCGGCGCGCGCCTTCTGACTGCCGGAAACGATCACCCGGTCGCCGTCGGCCAGGCCGGATTCCACCAGCCAATCGTTGCCGAGGCTGCGGGCGATGCCGAGAACCCGCACCTGCACCTTGTTGTCGGCGCCCACCACCATCGCGATCGGCTCGCCCTTGAGGTTGCGCGAGACGCCGCGCTGCGGCACCAGGATGCCGCGCTCGGCGACGCCCTCGGCGACGATCGCGTGGACGTACATGCCGGGCAGCAGCAGCCGCTCGGGGTTGGGGAAGGTGGCGCGGAGGATGTAGGTGCCGGTGGTTTCGGACACGTTGGCCTCGGCGAACGCGAGGGCGCCGGGGTGGGCGTAGATCGATCCGTCCTCCAGCCGCAGCCGGACCTCGATGCTCTCGCCGACGCGTTTGATCCGCCCCGACGCCACCGCCTGACGCAGGCGCAGCAGATCGGCGCTCGACTGGGTAACGTCGACGTGGATCGGGTCGAGCTTGCGGATCGTGGTGAGCGCCGCCGACTGGCTGGCGGTGACGAGCGCGCCCTGGGTGTAGATCGAGCGGTCGATGCGGCCAGCGATCGGCGCGGTGATGTCGGTGTAGTCGAGGTTGATGAGCGCGCTTTCGACCTCCGCCCGCGCGGCGGCGACCGCGGCGCGGTTGGCCTTGAGCGTCGCCTCCGCGTCCTCGAGATCCTGGCGGCTGACCGCGTTGGCCTGCGCCAGCTTCTTGTAGCGCTCGACTCGCGCCGCCGCCGACGGCACCGCCGCCTCGGCCTGATGCAGCGCCGCCTGCGCGGCGTCGTAGGCGGCCTGATAGCGCGAGGCGTCGATGCGGTAGAGCACTTCGCCCGCCTTGACCTCGCCGCCCTCGGCGAACAGGCGCTCGCGAATGATGCCGTCGACCTGCGGCCGCACCTCGGCCACCAGCGAGGCGGCGGTGCGTCCGGGAAGTTCGGCGGTGAGAGTCACCGGGCGGGCATGGACGGTGACGACGCCGACGCCGGGCGGCGGCGGGGCCTGCTGGGGCTTGGTTTCGTCCTTGCAGCCGCCGAGCAGCACGACGGCGACGAGTGCCGCCAGCGACGACGCTCGCAGGAATCCCGCCCGCGGGCGAAGCGCATCCGGAAAAGTCACCACGGCATCCTCGTCAAAGCCTTGGAAGATATGAGGCTAGATGTTACCCGGTACGCGCGTCTGTCAAGGGAGAACACAGCCGCGGCGCCCGGGTTTCACCGACGGCGCATCGCCCTCAGCGCGGCGACGGCGAGACCGGCGCCGAGCCCCAGGATCCCGGCCGCCACCTGCCACGGCATCGCGACGTCGATGCCGCCGGCGAAGCCGAACAGCAGGGCGAGCACGCCGAGGACCAGACCGTATCCGGCGACGATCTCCGCCACCGTGCGCCAAGTCACGTTTCCGGGCGGTTCGTCGCGGCGCATCGCAGTCTCCTTTCAGCCGCCGAGGACGCGCGGCAGGAACAGAACGATCTCGGGGAAGATCACGCACAGCGCCAGGGCGACCGCCTGCAATGCGATGAACGGCAGCACCGCGGCGAAGATCTCCTGCAGCGTGACCTCGGGCGGGGTGACGCTGTTGAGAAAGAAGCATGCCGGACCGAACGGCGGCGAGAGGAAGTAGATCTGGATGTTGATGGCCACCAACACGCCGAACCAGATCTTCACCGCCTCGGCGTCGCCGACCGCCGGAAACGGCAGCCCGGCGATCACCGGCGAGAAGATCGGCACGGTGATCAGCAGGATCGCGATCCACTCCATGAAGGTGCCGAGCAGCATCAGAATGCCCATCATCACCAGCACGATGCCCAGCGGCGGCAGATCGAGGCCGCGAATCAGGCCGCGCATGAACTCCTGCCCGCCGATGAGATTGTAGATGCCGACGAAGCTGACCGCGCCGATGATCAGCCAGATGATCGCGCCGACGGTGACGAAGGTCTGGCGCGACGCGCCGAGCACGGTCTCGAGGGTGAGCCTGCCGCGCGCCGCCGCGGCGACGAGCGCGCCGCCGACGCCGATCGCCGCCGCCTCGGTGACCGCCGCGACGCCCGCGTAGATGCTGCCGAGCACGGTCGCCACCACCAGCAGCGGAATCGCGATGCCGCGCAGGGCGGCGATCTTGTCGGCGGCGGCGATTTCGGCGCGCTCGGCGGCGGGCGGCGGCGCCAGCGCGGGGTCGAGGCGCACCCGCGCGAGGATATAGGCGACGTAGAACCCCGCGAGCATCAGCCCCGGCAGCACGCCGCCGAGGAACAGCGCGCCGATCGAGACGTTGGCGGTGACGCCGTAGACCACCATCACGATCGAGGGCGGGATCAGCGTCGCGAGCGAGCCGCCCGCGCAGATCGCGCCCATCGACAGCTTGCGGTCGTAGCCGAGGCGCAGCATCTGCGGCAGCGCGATCAGCCCGAGCATCATGATTTCGCCGCCGATCACACCGGCCATCGCCGCCATCAGCACCGCCACCGCGACCGTCTGCACCGCGACGCCGCCGCGCAGCCGCCCCGAAAACAGCGACATCGCGTCGAACAGGTCGTGGCCGACCCCGGCCTTCTCCATCAGGCTCGCCATCAGCACGAACAGCGGCACCGCGACGAACGCGTAGTTCTCGAGCACGCCGACGATCTGCCGCCCCACCAGCCCCAGGCCCGGCGGGCCGAAATAGGCGAGCGCGGTCGCCGCCGAGACCGAGAGGGTGACGACGCCGAGCGGAATCCCGGCGAGCATCAGAACGAACAGCGCGGCGACGATCGCGAGGGTGGCGGTCTCGATCGGCATCTCAGTCCTCTTCGTCGGGGATGCGGAAGAGCAGCCGCGCCAGCGCCGCGAGGATTTGCAGCAGGTACAGGACCGCCCCCACCGCCAGCACGATCTTCAGCAGCGTCGGCAGCGGCGAGTTGAACGCCGAGCCCGACTTGTCGATCCACCGCAGCGACTTCGCCGCCAGCCCCCAGCTCAGGTAGACGAGCAGGCCGACCGCCGCGCCCGAAACCGCCAGCGCCAGCGCGTCGAACCCGCGCCGCAGCCCTGGCGGCATCAGATCGGTGAGGAGGGTGATGGCGATGTGGCGTCGGCGGCCGAGCACGTAGCCGCCCGACAGCGCCCAGGCGGTGCCGCACAGCGCCAGCACCAGTTCGTAGGACCAGATCGTCGGCGCGTGGAAGGCGTAGCGCATCGCCACCTCGTAGATCGTGAGCAGCGCGACGACGAGATAGACGTGCATCGCCGCGTGACCGACGAAGCGGTTGAGGCTGTCGATGGCGGAGCAGAAGCGGCGCATGCGGGGCCTCCGGCGAACGGAGCGGGGCGGCTTCGCGTCCGCCCCGCCGGGGTCACTCCTCGATCAGCCCGAGCTGGGCGAGGAAGGTCATGTGGGAGCGATACACCTCCTGGGCGAGCGGCGACTTGTCGGCGAAGCTTTTCCATGCGTCGACGGCAAGCTTGCGGAACGCCGCGCGGTCGGCCTGCGGCCAGTCGATCACCGTCACCTTCGAGCCCGGCTGGCGGTCGCGCCGCGCGAGCTTCTGGTCTTCGAGATGGGCGACGCGGCGAAGGTCGTTGTAGGCCGCCTCGAACCACACCTCGAGCGCGGTCTGGGTGGCCGGGTCGAGACCGTCCCACACCGCCTTGTTGACCGCGAACTCGAACACCGGCGTGGAATGGAATCCCGGATAGAGCGGATAGGGCGCGATGTCGTTGAACCCCTGGGAGGCGTTGTTGGCGTAGGCCGCGGCGTCGGCGGCGTCGACCACGCCCTTTTCGAGGCCGGTGTAGACCTCGGAGAACGGCACCGCCACCGGCGTCGCCCCGGCGCGCCGGAAGACTTCGGAGGCGAGCCCCGCGGGCGCGCGCACCTTCACCCCCTTGAGATCCGCCAGCCCCCGGATCGGCACCTTGGCGACCAGCGATTCGAGGGTGTAGGGCGCGCAGCCGACGACGTGGACGCGGCCTTCGGCGTATTTGTCGTCGAGCTTCTGCAAAAGTTGCTTGCCGCCGCCGATGCTGCACCACGCCGCCATCTGGTCGGGGTCCGAATACCCGGCGGTGAGATCGCCGATCAGGGCATAGGCCGGATCCTTGCCGGAATAGAAGATCGGCGAGACGAGATCCGCCTGCAGCACCCCCTCGGCCACCGCGTCCAGCACTTCGGCGGAGGGCACGATGGCGTTGGCGGGATAGGGCTCGAAGCGCACCTTGCCGCCGGTCATCGTCTCGACCTTGGGCATCCACACCTCGGTGATGTGCCGGAACACGAAGTCTCCGGCGTTCTGGCCCATCTGCGTGCGCAGCACCGTCTGGGCGTCGGCGGCCGCGGCGGCGAGGCAGGCGGCGGCCAGGATACACAACGCGGGAAGTCTGCGGATCATCTGCTCCTCCTTGTCCCGGCGGGGCGATCCCCTAGACCGGCCGATCGCCCCGCTCGACCTTGAGCGTGCGGTTGTCCACCCCGGGAAGCATCTTCGCGGGGTCGCGGGTCACGACGACGTCGACCACCGACGGACGGTCGCGCACCGCGATCGCCTCGGCGAGCGCCGCCGCGAGAGCGTCGGGCGCGGCGACGCGGATGCCGTGGCAGCCGAAGTCCCGTGCGATCGCGGCATAGTCCATCTCGACCAGATCCGCCGACTGGTAGGCGCCGAACATCGCGTGCTGAAGCGCCTTGACGTAGCCCGACGCGGCATTGTTCACCACCACCACGGTGCAGGCGGCTCCGGCGCGGCGCGCGGTTTCGAGCTCGCCCAGCGACATGTTGAAGCCGCCGTCGCCGGTGAGCGCCACCACCGGCCGCGCCGGATCGGCGAGTTGCGCGCCGAGCGCCCCGGGCAGGCCGTAGCCGATCGACGCGAAGCCGCGATCGGCGACGAACCCGCGTCCGGCGCGGCGGGTATCGTAGAGCAGGCCGCCCCAGTGCGCGGCGAAGCCGCCGTCCGCCACCAGCACGCCGTCCTCGGGCATCGCCCGGTTGATCTCGGACAGCAGGCGTCCGAGGTTGATCGGCACCTCGTCGCTTTCGAGCCGCTCCGCCGCGCCCTGCCGCCAGCGCGCCATCCGCTCCGGCACCTCGGCGAGGTAGGCGGCGCGCGCCTCGCGCGCCCGCGCGCCGGGGCCGAGAGCATGGGCGAGATCTTCGAGGCCGAGGCGGGCGTCGCCCACCAGCGCCGCGTCGGCGCGGGTGGTGCGGCCGATCTCCTCGGGCAGGAGTTCGAGGTGGACGAGCGGCGCGGTTCCGGCGAACAGCTGGAACCGTCGGGTGGCGATTTCGCCGAGCTTGCAGCCGACCGCGATCAGGCAGTCGGACGTCGCGACCAGATCGTTGGCGATGCGCGAATAGCGGCCGAACAGCCCGGCCGAGAGCGGGTCGGTGCAGGCGATCGCCCCCTTCCCGGAGAGCGAATGCGCCACCGGGATTCCCTGTCCTTCGGCGAGCCGGGCGAGCGCGTCGTAGGCGTGCGAAAGGTGCACGCCGCCGCCCGCCAGGATCAGCGGCCGCTTCGCCCGCGCGACCAGCGCCGCGGCGCGCTCGACGTCGTCGGCGGCCGGGCGCGACCGCCGGGCGGGGTAGCGGGTGGTCGCGGGATCGATCCAGAAGTCGGAGACGCGGAAGTCGAAAACCTCGTGGGCGACGTCCTCGGGCACGTCGACGACCACCGGACCGGGCCGCCCGGAGGTCGCCACCGCGTAGGCGCGCCGCACCAGCTCGGGGATCCGTTGCACCCGTTCGACGCGGATCACCTCCTTCGCCGCCGGACGCAGGATCTCCACCTGACGCGCCTCCTGGGTCATGTTGCGGCCGGAGTGGTCGCGGTGGGTATCGCCTGCGAACACCACCAGCGGCACGCCGGCGTTGAGGCTCTCCAGCAGCGCGGTGACGAGATTGGTGGCGCCCGGTCCGAGGGTCGCGTCGCAAACCCCGGGGCGGCCGGACAGACGCGCCCAGGCGTCGGCGGCAAACGCTCCGGCGCGCTCGTCGTTGATCAGGGTGTGGGTCAGCCCCTTGCGCCGCACCGCGTCGTAGAACGGCAGAAGCTGGAAGCCGCCCATCCCGAACATCGGTCCGACCTCGGCGCGGTCGAGCATTTCGACGATCGCCGCGCCGCCGCTCAGGGTGATCTTGGGGTCGTTGTCGCCCTCGTCCATCGCATCCTCCTGATTCAGCGCAGCGCCGCCACCGCGGCACGGAGCGGGGTTCCCTCCGCCGCGCCGAGCGCGCGGGCGACCGCATTGACCGCCGACACCACGCCGGTCTCCCAACTCGACCGCGCGTCGCCGATGCGCGCGGTGAAGGCGTCGACCGCCACCGCGGCGAGCCCCTGTTCGGCCAACACCGCCAGCCGCGCCACGCCCGCGTCGTCGGCGCCGCGGCCGGCGTCGTTGAAGGCGAGGAAGCGCGGCCGCGCCTTCGCCGCGCGGTGGCTGTCGGCTCCCGGCAGGCCGCCGTGGGACCCCGTGACCACCAGCGCGCCGTCGTCCCGCGAATCGAGCTCGGCGGCGCTGTCGAGGCCGGTCACGTCGTCCGCCAGCGGATAGCGCGCGGGCACGAAGGGCGCGGCGGCGACGCACGGCGCGGCGCGCGCGGGCGCGGCGGCGAACCGCGCCGCGACCTCGGCCGCGCCGACGCCGGGGGCCGCGCCGAGCGCGGCGGCGGCGGGGTTGCACCGGCTGACGCGGCCGCGCGCGAGCATGTCGCGCGGATCGCCGATGCGGGCGGTGAGGTGGGAGACGGCGGCGGCGGGCACCCCCGCCGCCTGCAGCAGCTCCAGCGCCCGCACACCCGCCGCGTCGAGGCCGATCCCGGCGTCGTGGAAGATCACCGAGGCGACGCCGCAGGCGAGCGCGTAGCGCGCGGTGATCGCTCCGCCGTGGGATCCGACGATGACGTGACGGCCGCGGCAGGCAGCCGTGAGTTCGGTGACCGAGCCGAATTCCATGGTTCCGCCCTTGTTTTCCGCTCAACGGAACTTTATTTTTGTTTAATGGAACATGGGCGTGGCATGCGGCATTTCAAGAGCCGCCCCGCGCCGGAAGGAACGCACCGCCGATGCCGTCCGTCGTGCCCCAAAAGGGCGAACACCAGAATATCGCCCGCGCCGCCGGGGTGATGATCGCGCTCGCCGCCGCGCGGGACGGCGGGCTGCGGCTCACCGACGTGGCCGAAGCCACCGGGCTCGGTTCCGCCACGGTTCACCGCCTGCTCGCCGGGATGCTGCGCCACGGCTTCGTCGACCAACACGGCAACCGCTACTTCCTCGGGCTGCGGCTGATCGGCTGGGCCGCGGCGGCGACCGGACGCTACGGTCTCGCGCCCTATGCCGACGCGAGCCTCGAACGCCTCTGCCTCGATACCGGCGACACCGTCTATTTCAGCCTTCTCTCCGGCCGCGATTCGGTGTGCGTCGACCGTCGCGAGGGGCGCTATCCGATCAAGACCCTGACCCTCGCGGTGGGCGACCGGCGGCCCCTCGGCGTCGGCGCGGGGAGCCTCGCCCTGCTCGCCTTCCTGCCCGAAGCCGCGTATGCCGAAATCGTCGCCGAAGACCGCGAGCGGCGGCTGAAGTTCGGCGTCGACGACGACTGGCTGACCGAGGCGGCGGCACGGGCGCGGACATGCGGCTACGCCCTCAACGACGGCTGGCTGATTCCCGGAATGTCGGGGGTCGCCGTGCCGGTGCGGCGGGCCGACGGCGAGGCCGTGGCGGCGCTGTCGGTGGCGGCGGTGACCCCCCGCCTCACCGGCGAGCGCCTCGCCGAGGTGGTGGAGATGATGAAGCGCGAGGCGGCGGAGATCGAACGCCTCGCCGACGGCGTGCTGGAGACGCCGTTCGCGCGGCGCGGCGCGCACCGCTGACTTGCGCGGCGCGCCGACCCGGCGCAGACTTTTCCCCTCACCGCAGGCTGGGAGAACCCCCGAAATGGATCAAGCCGTCGCGCCGCTGCCGGAAGGCGCCGTCGAAACCCTGAAGTCGGTCACCACCGCCACCCTCACCACGATCCTGCTCAAGGCGGGGCTGCGCAACGTGTGGATGCGCGGCGCGGCGCCGTGCGTCGGCATCGAACCGGGCGAACGCATCGTCGGCCGCGCCTTCACCCTGCGGTTCGTGCCCGCGCGCGAGGATCTCGCCACGCCGGCGTCGTGGGCGTCGCCGATCTCGACCCGCGCCGCGATCGAGGCGATGCCCGAGGGCGTGATCGCGGTGGTCGACGCGATGGGCGTCGCCGACGCCGGGATCTTCGGCGACATCCTCTGCTCGCGGATGAAGAAGCGCGGCGTCGCGGCGCTCGTGACCGACGGCGCGCTGCGCGACATCGACGGCGTCGAGGGCAGCGGTCTGCCGGTGTGGTGCGCGGGCGTCGCCGCGCCGCCGTCGGTGGCGGGGCTGACCTTCGTCGGCTGGCAGGAGCCGATCGGCTGCGGCGGCGTCGCGGTGTTCCCCAACGACGTGATCGTCGCGGACTCCGACGGCGCGGTGGTGATTCCCGCGGCGCTGCTGGAGGACGTGCTGACCCTCGCGCCCGAGCAGGAGCGGATGGAGGCGTGGATCATGGCGGAGGTCGCGAAGGGCGTTCCCCTCCCCGGCCTCTACCCGATGAACGCCGAAACCAAGGCGCGCTACGAAGCCGACATGGCGAAGCGCTGACGCCGCCTCAGGAGGCGGCCCGCTCGGCCGCCACCTCGGCTTCCGCCGCCTTGCACCACTCGACCATCGGCGGATAGGCGAGCACCGCCGCGGCATAGGCCGAGGCGGCGCTCGGCAGGGCGACGCCGTAGGTGCGGAAGCGCGTCACCACCGGCGCGAACATCGCATCCGCGATGCCGAAGCGCCCGAACAGGAACGGCCCGCCGGTCTCCGCCAGGCATTCCTCCCAGATCGCGATCGCCCGCCCGGCGTCGGCCATCGCGCCGGTGGAAAACGCCTTGCCGGGATGGCGTCCGCCGATGTCCATCGACATCTCGCGCCGCATATCGGCGAATCCCGCATGCATCTCCGCCGCCAGCGCCCGCGCCTTGGCGCGCGCCCGGCGGTCGGCGGGCCACAGCCCGGCGTCGGGGAAGAGTTCGGCGACGTATTCGCAGATCGCCAGGGACTCCCACACCACCAGATCGCCGTCGTGCAGCGCCGGCACGTGACCCGCCGGATTGACCGCGAGGAGATCGGCCGCGAGGCCGTCGCGGTAGTCGGTCGCGTCGGTGGCGCGCAGGACGATCAGCTTCTCCTCGAACGCCGCGCCCGCCGCCTTGAGGGCGAGCCACGGACGGAGCGACCACGACGAGATGTTCCTGTTGCCGATATAGAGGGTGAGCATCGGTCAGTCCTCCTGGAGCATCGCGAACGCCGCCTGGCGCTCGCCGGGCTTGAGCTTCATGAACGCGGCGCGCGCCTTCTTGATGTCGGCCTCGGCGCCGGTTTCGGCGGCGCGCTTCATCACCGCGGTGACGGGGTGGTCCGCACCGCGGATGAACGCGAGCGCCTTGGCGAGGCGGCCGAGCGCCTCGCGGTCGAAGGTTTCCATCGGAGTCGATCCGGAATTGCCATGGGTCGGGCGAGTCTAGACGCGCCGCAGCGGCACGGCAAGCGCGGGGTTGGCAAGGTCGGACACGAAGCGCACGATGGCGGCCCGGATACAGGAGAGCGACCATGGACTACGTCAAGTTCGGCAACACCGGCCTCGAAGTCTCGCGCATCTGCCTCGGCTGCATGACCTACGGCACGCCCGACCGCGGCACCCACCCCTGGACCCTGCCCGAAGACCAGGCGCGGCCGCTGCTGAAACGGGCCCTCGACCTCGGCATCACCTTCTGGGACACCGCCAACACCTATTCGGACGGCACCTCCGAGGAGATCGTCGGCCGCGCGCTGCGCGATTTCGTCGACCGCGACGACATCGTGCTCGCGAGCAAGGTCTACAACCGCATGCACCCCGGGCCGAACGGCGCGGGCCTGTCGCGCAAGGCGATCTTCCGCGAGATCGACGCCAGCCTGAAGCGCCTCGGCACCGACTACCTCGACCTCTACCAGATCCACCGCTTCGACTACGGCACGCCGATCGAGGAGACCCTCGAAGCGCTCCACGACGTCGTCAAGGCGGGCAAGGCGCGCTACATCGGCGCGTCATCGATGCACGCCTGGCAGTTCGCGCAGATGCTCTACACCCAGCGCCTCAACGGCTGGGTCGAGTTCGTCGGCATGCAGGATCACGTCAACCTCCTCTACCGCGAGGAGGAGCGCGAGATGCTGCCGTTCTGTGCCGACGAGGGGATCGCGGTGATGCCGTGGAGCCCGCTCGCGCGCGGCCGCCTCGCCCGCGCCTGGGACGACGCCACGCCCCGCATCGCCAGCGACGACGTCGGCAAGGGCCTCTATCGCGAGAGCGACAAAGCGATCGTCGACGCGGTCGGCGCGATCGCGGAGCGCAAGGGGGTGCCGCGCGCCCAGGTGGCGCTGGCGTGGCTGCTGCACAAGGACCCGATCACCTGCCCGATCGTCGGCGCCTCCAAGCCGCGCCATCTCGACGACGCGGTGGCGGCGCTCGCGGTGGCGCTTTCGCCCGACGAGATCGCCGCGCTCGAAGCCCCCTACACGCCGCGCCTGCACGCCGGGTTCAAGTGAGGACGGGGGCGCACCGCCCCCTTCCCCATCCCCCGCTAAAGCAGCGCCAGCGAGAAGAACGGCACGAAGGTGATCAGCCCGAGGGCGAGGAACAGCGCGACGAACATCGGCCACGCCTGCCGCACGAAATCGGCCAGCGAAACCTTGGAGAGGTTGCACACCAGCAGCATCACCGTGCCGACCGGCGGCGTCAGGCAGCCGATCGCGAGGTTGAGGATCAGCACGATGCCGAAGTGCACCGGGTCGATGCCGAGCTGACGCACCACCGGCATCAGCAGCGGCACCAGCACGATCATGATCGCGTTGCCCTCGATCAGCATCCCCAGCACCAGCAGCAGCGCGTTCACCACCATCAGGAACGCGTACTTGTTGGTGGTGAGATCGAGGATCAGCGCGGCGAGCTTGTCGCCCGCGTGTTCGAGCGAGAAGATCCAGGCGAGCGCCGAGCTCGCCATGATCACCACCATCACCGCGGCGGTGGACTTGGCGGTGTCGCACAAGGCGCGCACCACGTCGTCGACGGTCATCTCGCGGAAGATCAGGAAGCCGATCACGATCACCGTGACGACGCCGATCGCGCCCGCCTCGGTGGGGGTGAAGACGTTGAGGCGGATGCCGCCGATGATCACCACCACCAGGAACAGCGCCGGCCACGCGCCGACCAGGGTGCGGCGGCTCTCCGCCGCGGTCGGCCAGGCGGTGCGCGCGGGGCGGTAGCCGCGCCGCTTGGCGACGAAGTAGGTGGCGGCCATCAGCAGCACGCAGCACAACAGGCCGGGCAGGATGCCCGCCATGAACATCTTGCCGATCGAGACGTCGGCGACGAGGCCGTAGATGATCAGCGCGATGCCGGGCGGGATGATCGGCGTGATCAACGAGCCCGCCGCGGTCACGCCGGCGGCGAAGGCGCGGTTGTAGCCCTGGCGCTCCATCTCCGGCACCATCATCCGCGTCAGCATCGCCGCGTCGGCGAGGTTGGAGGCGGAGATGCCGCCCAGCATCGTCGACAACAGAATGTTGGCGAGCCCCATGCCGCCGGTCAGCCGCCCGACGATCAGATCGGCGACCTTGAGCAGGCGATGGGCGATGCCGGTGCAGCTCATCAGCGTGCCGAGCAGGATGAAGAACGGGATCGCCAGCAGCGAGGCGTTCTGGCTCGGGCCGATGAACTGCTGTACCGAGATCTGCATCGGCACGGAGGCAAAGAACACGAAGTAGCACAGCGACGCCGCGAACATCGCGAGGAACAGACGGAAGTTGAGCGCGAACAGGCCGAGCATCAACGGCACGATCAGCATCCAGGTCATCGCGGCTCTCCGTCCTTCAGTTCGCGCGCCACGCGAAGGAGGGTGTAGACGGCCATCCCGGCGCAGCCGAAGGTGACCGCGACATCGATCCAGAACCACGAGATGCCGAGAATCTGGGTGAGCTTGTATTGCGCCCGCGCCGCGAGCTGCCAGGCGAGCCGCCCCATCACCGCGAGCAGGGCGACCGACGCCACGGCGACGAGCAGATCGAGGGCGATGCGCCCGCGCCGCGGCAGAAGGTCGGCGAGCAGCGGAATCGCGAGGTGCTGGTTGTCGCGCTCGGCGGCGATCGCGCCGGTCATCACGATCCAGATCATCAGCAGGCCCGAGATCTCCTCGGTCCACTGGATCGGCTGGGAAAAGGCGTAGCGCATCACCACCGCCGCGACGGTCACGAGCACCAGCGCCGCAAGGGTCGCCGCGGCGGCGTAGGTCCAGATCTTTCCGAGATGTCGCATCCCGACGCTCCCCCGGGCGAGCGGTTCAGACGAAGGCGCGGGCGGCGCCGTGCCGCCCGCGCGGAGATCGGGGTGGTTACTTCACCGCCTGCTGGATCTGCTCGTAGAGACCCGGCGTCCACTTCGGGAATTCGGAGTAGACCTTCTTCGCCGCCGCCTTGAACGGCGCGACGTCGGGATAGATCACCGTGACGCCGGCTTCCTTCATCTTGCCGATCATCTGCGCGTCGAGTTCGGTGGTGATCTTCTGGCTGTAGACGCCCGCCTCGCGGGCGGTCTCGTGGATCAGCTCGAGCTGGGCGGGCGGCAGGGTCTCGAAGAACGCCTCGCCGCCGAGCCACAGCGAGGTGTTGGTGATGTAGCCGACCATCGACAGGTACTTCGCCTGTTCGTGCAGCTTCTGGCCGTAGAGCACCGAGATCGGGTTCTCGACGCCGTCGATGATCCCCTGCGCCAGCGCCGGATAGACCTCGCCCAGCGGCATCGGCGTCGGGGTCGCGCCCATCGCCTCGATCGCCTTGATCTGCATCACGTTGTTGGGCACGCGGATCTTCATCCCCTTCATGTCGGCGGGGGTGTTGATCGGCTTCTTGGCGAGGATCTGGCGCACGCCGTAGAGATAGTTGGACATCACGATGTGGATGCCCTTCTTCTTCAGCGCCTCGTTCTTCTTCTTGAACCAGTCGCTTTCGTAGATCGCGAACAGCTTCTGCGGATCGTCGGTAAGGTACGGCCCGAAGAGAATGCCGAGATCCGGATCGAAATCGACGAGGAAGCCGACGTCGGAGAGGGTGATGATATTCATCCCCATCATCGCCTGCTCGGTGACGTCCTTCTTCGCGCCGAGCTGCGAGGACGGATAGAGATCGAGCACGATCTCGCCCTTGCTGCGTTCGGCGAGCATGTCCTTCCAGTAGTGCATCACCTTGTCGATCGGCTCGCCCGGATTGTTCTCGTAGGCGACCTTGATCGTCAGCGGCGCGGCGGCGGCAGCGCCCGAAAGCGCCATCAGTCCGGCGGCGAGCGCCATCGTCAGAAGTTTCCGCATTGTCGTCTCCCTGCTGTGTTTCCGGTCGCCTTTGCGGCGATCCGTACCCGACGCACCCACTCCGCTCCCGGCGGAAGTCTAGATCTCGATCAGCACCTTGAGGGTCGAGGCGCGGGTCCGCACCCAGTAGGGCAGCGCCGCTTCGGCCTCGGCGAAGGGAAAAACCTTGGAGATCAGGTCGTCGGGTGCGCGCCCGAGACCTTCGAGATACGCGATCACCGCGCGGAAATCCCCGATCAGCGCATTGCGCGAGCCGAGGATGTCGAGCTCCTTGAGGTTGAAGAACTTGGTTTCGTAGGTGACCGGCTGCTTGGAATAGCCGATGTAGACGACGCGCGCGCAGAACCCGGCGAGGTCGATCGCCTGGGTGAAGGTCTGCGGCAGGCCGACCGCCTCGATCACCACGTCGGCGCCGTCGCCCTGGGTGATTTCGGCGACCCGCCGGGCGACGTCGGCGGTGCTCGCGTCGACGGCGTAGGCGGCGCCGTAGCGCACCGCGAGTTCGAGCTTGGCGGCGCCGACGTCGACCGCGATCACCTCCGCGCCCCGCGCCACCGCGCCCGCCACCGCGCCCATCCCGATCATGCCGCAGCCGAGCACCACGACTTTGTCGCGCGCCGTCACCCGGCCGCGCGCCACCGCGTGGAAGCCCACCGAGAGCGGCTCCACCAGCGCGAGGTGGCGCGGCGCGAGGGTGTCGTTGAGAATCAGCTTTTCGTAGGGAAGGACGAAGCGTTCGGACAGGCCGCCGTCCTGCTGCACGCCGAGCGTGCGGTTGGAGCGGCAGGCGTTGACCCGCCCCTGGCGGCACGCCGGGCACGCGCCGCAGGCGGTGTAGGGGATCACCACGGCGCGGCGGCCGGGTGCGAACTCGGCGGGCACGCCGTCGCCGGTTTCGAGGATTTCCGCGCCGATTTCGTGTCCCGGGATGCGCGGCAGGCTGACCAGCGGATTGAGCCCGGTGAAGGTGGCGAGATCGCTCCCGCAGAGGCCGACGTGGCGGACGCCGACGAGCACCTCGCCGGGGCCGGGCCGGGGCGCGCCGACATCGTGAAACGCGCACCGCTCGCGGCCTTCGATCATCAGAGCCTTCATCGCGTCCCTGCCCGTTCGGGTTGGCGGGCGGCGCGGCCGCCCATCGGTCTTTTGTCTTTTTTAGACAATCGTCCGGGTTGCGTGTCAACGGTTTTTTATCAATTATGTTGCTTGAATCGCGCGAGCCCGCGACACCCCGCTCCCTTCGGAACCGCACAGATGCGCAGCAACGACCGCTTCAAACGCGCCTACAATCGGTACCTCGACCGGCTGGCGGAAACGCCGCCGGGAGCCGCCCTCGACTCGGAGACCGCGCTCGCCCGCGAACTCGGCGTCAGCCGCACCATCGTGCGGGGACTGATGTCCGCCCTGGCGGAGGCCGGGCTGGTCTCCGAAGGCCGCGCCCGCACCCTGCTGCGCCCGCCACGGGAGGCCGACCGCTTCCCTCAGACCGAGACCGAATCGGTGCGGGCGAGCATCGAGAAACGCTTCATGGAGATGGTTCTGCAGCACGACGTCCGTCCGGGGGAAGAGATCAACAACCTCGAACTCGCGCGCCAGTTCGCCGCTTCGCCGACCGCGGTGCGGGAATACCTGAGCGAACTCAGCCAGACCGGCCTGCTCGACCGGCGGCGCGACGGCGGCTGGGTGTTCCGCGGCTTCGACCGCGATTTCGCGCGCGAGCTGTTCGACATCCGCGAGCTGTTCGAGCTGCGCTCGGCGGCGCTGTTCGCCGAATTGCCCGACGACCATCCGGCTTGGGCGCGACTCGACGAGATCGAGCGCCGCCACCATGCCCTGATCGCCGACATCGACCACGCCTACAAGGAGTTCTCGCGCGTCGACGCCGACCTCCACGAACTCGTCAACGCGGTCTCGCGCAACCGCTTCATCGACAAGTTCCAGAGCCTGCGCAGCCTGATCTTCCACTATCACTATCTGTGGACCAAGGACGACGAGAAGGAACGCAACCTCGTCGCCCTCAAGGAGCACCTCGTCTACATCGCCGCGCTCAAGAGCCGCAACCGTTCGCGCATCCGCGCCGCCGCGCTCGCCCATCTGCGCTCGGCGCGCCGCAGTCTCCTCGCCTCGATCGCCAGAACCGCGCCGGACTGACCGCCGCCGAGTTTGCGCGGGCGCAACGACGACGACGCCCGGACGCGGCAAGACTGCGGCGTTTCCCGCAGGAGGTCCGCCATGCCGATCGAGCCGTCCGCCGACGCCGCCGTCGACGCCCTGATGTCCGCCGACGCCGCCGCGATCCCGGTGTTCATCCGCCACCGCCTGCACTGCCCCGGCTGCCCGGCGGCGGCGTTCCACACCCTCGCCGACGCCTGCCGCGCCCACGGCGTCGCGGCCGGGCCGGTGCTCGCCGACCTCGCGGCTATTCGCCTTCCGCCAGCATGAACAGGGCGTGCGGGTCGCGCACCGTCACGCGCTTGCGCCCGCTCGCGATCAGCCCCTTCGCCTCCCACGCCGCCATCAGCCGCGAGACGGTGTGCAGGGTCGCGCCGGTCATCTCGGCGATGTCCTGACGCGACACCGGAAAGTCGATCAGGATCCCCTCGTCGGTCTTGCGCCCGGCCTGCCGCACCAGCCGCAGCAGCGCGTGCGCGACGCGGCGCTCCACCGCCTCGGTGGCGAGCTCGCGGATGCGGGTGTGGGCGTCCTGCAGCCGCTGGCCGACGGTGGCGAGCGCATCGACCGCGAGCCCCGGGCAGCGCGCCACCATCGCGTCCCACTCGGCGGCGGGCCAGGCGATCGCGACGCTGTCGGTGAGCGCCTCGGCGGTGCCGGGGAAATCCGGCCGCCGCACCGCGCGGGCGATGCCGAACAGCTCGCCGGGGTTGACGTGGCGCACCACCACCTGCTGGCCGTCCGGGCTGGTCTGGGTGACCTTCAGCCGCCCGTGCAGCAGCACGAAGAACGCGTCCGCCGGGTCGCCCTGGCGGAACGCCGTCTCGCCGGGCGCGAGGCGGCGCGCCGCCGCATGGGCCAGCGCCGCGTCGAGCTCGTCGGGCGAGAGGCTCGCGAACATCGGCAAATCGCGGATCACCGCCCGGTCGAGGCGCGTCGTCGGCATCGTTCCTCCCGCCTGCCGCAATTCGTGCGGATGTTTGCCTTTGCGCAATAACCGAGGCGCGTATTCGGTGTTCCCTGGTTCTATCGGCAAGATACCACGGAAGGACCCCGGCCATGACCCTTCGCCGCACTTTGCTCCTCACCGCCGCCCTCGCCGCAGCGCAGCCCGCCGCGGCCGCCGAGCGGATCGCCCCGACGCTGCCGCCGCCGCCCGCGGTGATGGCCCACGAACAGGCCACCCGCGCCGCGCCCGCCACCGTCGCCTTCACCCTCACCGTCGCCGAGGCCGAAGTGACGGTCGACGACGAGGGCACGCGGATGCAGGCGATGACCTTCAACGGCACCATGCCCGGACCGACGATGGTGGTGCATCAAGGAGACACCGTCGAGATCACCCTCGTCAATCCCGCCACCAACAGCATGGCGCACAACATCGACCTGCACGCCGCCACCGGCGGAATGGGCGGCGGCGAGTTCACCCTGGTTCAGCCGGGCGAACAGGCGACGCTGCGCTTCAAGGCCGACCGCGCGGGGGTGTTCGTGTACCACTGCGCGCCGCCCGGCATGGTCGCCTGGCACGTGGTGAGCGGCATGAGCGGCGCGCTGATGGTGCTGCCGCGCGACGGCCTCAAGGACGCCGACGGCAAGCCGCTGCATTACGACAAGGCCTACACCGTCGGCGAATTCGACCTCTACATCCCCAAGGACGAGACCGGCGCCTACAAGCGCTACGACAGCCCCGCGGAATCCTACGCCGACACCGTGGCGGCGATGCGCGGACTGGTGCCCACCCACGTGGTCTTCAACGGCCGCGTCGGCGCGCTCACCGGCGACCGGGCGATGACCGCCAAGGTCGGCGAGACGGTGCTGCTGATCCACTCTTCCGCCAACCGCGACAGCCGTCCGCACCTGATCGGCGGCCACGGCGACTCGGTGTGGGAGACCGGCAAGTTCGCCAACCCGCCCGAGCGCGACCTCGAAACCTGGTTCGTGCGCGGCGGCAGCGCCGCGGCGGCGCTCTATCGCTTCCGCCAGCCCGGCGGCTACGCCTACGTCAACCACAACCTGATCGAGGCGACCGAACTCGGCGCGCTCGCGCAATTCCATGTGGAGGGCGAATGGAACCACGAGCTGATGACCCAGCTCCACGCCCCCGCGCCGATCCCGCAGTGATCGCCCGCGAGTTTGCGGCGGCGCAAAGACCGCCTGCGCCGCCGCCGCTAGTCTCGTCCCACAACCTCAGGAGACCGACCATGCGACAGATCCTCCTCGCCTTCGCCCTCGCCGCCGCCTTCGCCGCACCCGCGGCGGCGGCCGATCACGAAATCCGGATGCTCAACAAGGGCGCCAAGGGCCTGATGGTGTTCGAGCCCGACGTCCTCCACGTCGCGCCGGGCGACACCGTCACCTTCGTCGCCGCCAATCCCGGCCACGACGCGCGCAGCATTTCCGGCATGATCCCCGCAGGCGCGCAGCCGTTCGCCGGCAAGCTCGGCAAGGACGTGCGCGTCACCTTCACCCAACCCGGCGTCTACGGCGTCGAATGCCGCCCGCACTACGCCATGGGGATGGTTGCCGCGGTGATCGTCGGCGAGCCGGTCAACCTCGATGCCGCCCGCGCGGTCAAACACCCGAAGATGGCGGCGAAGAAGTTCGACGGCATCTTCGCCACCGTGCAGTCCGCCGAGGCGGCGCGATGAGCCGCCCCGCCCCCCACTGGCTGGGCTGCGGCTTCCGCCCCTTCTTCCTGTTCGGGGCGTTGGCGATGGCGCTCGGCGTGCTCGCCTGGCTGCCGATGCTGACCGGCGCCTGGATGCCGCCGACCGCCTTCGCGCCGCGCGACTGGCACGTCCACTTCCTGCTGTTCGGCGCGCTGATGGCGATCGTCGCGGGCTTCGCGCTGACCGCCGTCGGCCACTGGACCGGACGGCCGCCGGTGGCGGGGCGGACGCTCGGCGCGCTGCTCGCGCTGTGGCTCGCCGGGCGGGTCGCGGTGACGGTTTCGGCCGCGATCGGGCCGCTCGCCGCCGCGCTCGTCGACCTCGCCTTCCCCGCCGCGCTGGTGGCGGTGTTCGCCCGCGAGGTCGCCGCGGCGGGCAACCTCAAAAATCTGCCGATCGTCGGCATGGTCGGGTTGTTCGGCCTCGCCGACGCGGCGTTCCACTGGGAAGCGGCGGCCGAAGGTCTCGCCACCGCCTCGACCCGCGCCGGAGTGGCGATCCTGCTAATGCTGGTGATCGTGATCGGCGGCCGGATCATCCCCACCTTCACCCGCAACTGGCTCGGCGCGCGCCGCCGCGGCCCGCCGCCGCCGCCGTTCGGCCGCTTCGACGCGCTCGCCGTCGTCGTTTCGGCAATCGCGCTCGCCGCCTGGACCGCCGCGCCCGGCACGCCCGCCGCCGCGGTGGCGCTGCTCGCCGCCGGGTTCGTCAATGCCGTGCGGCTGGCGCGGTGGCGCGGCCTCGCCACCTTCGGCGAACCGCTGCTCGCGGTCCTCCACCTCGGCTACGCCACCGTGCCGCTCGGCTTCGCCGCGCTCGGCTGGGCGCTGTTCGACCCGGCGGCGCTCGACCCCACCGCCGCCCTCCACGTCTGGCTGGTCGGCACCTTCGGCAGCATGACCCTGGCGGTGATGACCCGCGCCAGCCGCGGCCATTCGGGCCGCCGCCTCGCCGCCGACGGCGTCGACGTGGCGCTCTACGCCCTGGTGTTCGCCGGGGCGACCGCCCGGATCGCGGCGCCGTTCGCCGACGGCGCGATGCAGATTGCCCTCGACGCCGCGGGCGGCTTCTGGATCCTCGCCTTCCTCGGCTTCGCCGTGCGCTACGCGCCGATCCTCCTCGGCCCGCCTGCGGACGCCTGAGCGTCCGCGCGGGCGCGCCGGCGGGCCGGGGGACCCGCCGGCGCAGAAGCGCCCTAGATTTCCACCTGCCCGCCCAGCTCGACGACGCGGCCGATCGGCAGATGCAGGAAATCGGTGATGGTGGTGGCGGTGCGGTTCATCCACGCGAACAGGCTCACCCGCCAGCGCGCCATCCCCGGCAGGCGCGCCGGAGCGATGTTCTCGCGCGAGACGAAATAGGAGGTGGTCATCGGCTCGTAGAAGAAGCCGAGACAGTCGAGCCGCGCGTTGGCGAGCGCCTTCGGCACGTTGGGATCGTCCATGAAGCCGTAGGTCAGCACCACGCGGTGGAAGTTCGGCCCGAGGGCGACCGCGGACACGCGCTCCTCCGGCGGCACGTAGGGGCGTTCGTCGCCGCTGGTGCTGAGCAGCACGATGCGCTCGTGCAGCACCTGGTTGTGCTTGAGGTTGTGCATCAGCGCGGTGGGCACGCCGTCGCCCTTGCCGGTGAGGAACATCGCGGTGCCCTTGACCCGCGTCACGGTATTCGCGACCCCGTCGAAGAACGCATCGAGCGGCAGCGAATCCGCGACGCGCTTCTCCAGCAGCAGCTCGCGGCCGCGCTTCCAGGTGGTGAGCAGCACGAAGATCGCCAGCGCCATCGCCAGCGGGAACCAGCCGCCGTGCGGAATCTTGCCGACGTTGGCGAAGAAGAACCCGAAATCCATCGTCAGGAACGCGGCGATCATCAGCTTCATCAGCGGGTTCCGCCAGCCCCACAGCTTCACCATCACCAGACCGACGAGAACCGTGGTGATCGCCATGTTGCCGGTCACCGCGATGCCGTAGGCGGAGGCGAGATTCGACGAGCTGCCGAAGCCGGCGACGAGGCAGACGACGAACAGCAGCAGCGCCCAGTTGACGAACGGCAGGTAGATCTGCCCGCGCTCGCGCTCCGAGGTGTGGACGATGGTCATGCGCGGCAGGAAGCCGAGCTGGATCGCCTGCTGGGTCAGCGAAAACGCGCCGGAGATCACCGCCTGGCTGGCGATCACCGTGGCGAACGCGGCAAGGGCGAGCAGCGGCATCCGCGCCCAGTGCGGCGCCATCAGGTAGAAGGGATTCTCCACCGTCGCCGGGTCCGACAGCAGCAACGCCCCCTGGCCGAGGTAGTTGACCATCAGCGACGGCAGTACCACGAACGACCACGCCAGCCGGATCGGCCAGCGGCCGAAGTGGCCCATGTCGGCGTACAGCGCCTCCGCGCCGGTCACCACCAGCACCACCGAGCCGAGAGAGAGGAAACCGAGCAGCTTGTTGGACACCAGGAACGCAACGGCGTGATGCGGGCTCAACGCGGCAAGAACGCCGGGGTGGAGATGGATGTTCGCGAGCCCCATCGCCAGCAGGATCGAGAACCACACCAGCATCACCGGCCCGAACATCACCCCCACCGTCGCCGTGCCCTTGCTCTGCAGCGAGAACAGGGCGACGAGAATGCCGACGGTGATCGGCACTTCGTAGACGTCGAGCGCGGGGGCGACCACCCCCAGCCCCTCGACCGCCGAGAGCACCGAGATCGCCGGGGTGATCATCGAATCGCCGTAGAACAGCGCGGCGGCGAAGATGCCGAGCGCGCCCACCACCTTGACCAGGCGCGGCGATGCCGAGGGCGCACGCGCCAGCAGCGCCAGCAACGCCAGCGAACCGCCCTCGCCGCGGTTGTCGGCGCGCATCACCACCGCGACGTACTTGATCGACACCACGCAGATCAGCGACCAGAACACCAGCGACAGCACGCCGAGCACGTGCGGCGCGTCGATCGGCAGCGGATGCGGCCCGGCGAACGCCTCCTTGAGGGCGTAGAGGGGGCTGGTGCCGATATCGCCGAAGACGACGCCGAGGGCGGAAACGAACAGCGCGCCGAAGGCGGAACGGCGGGGCGGGGACTCGGCATCGGCGGCAGGAGTCATCGGGACCTGGAATGCGGTTTCATGGCGCGCGCGATGATAGTGCGCACGCACCCGCCTCGCCACCCTCAAGATCGCCTTAGTCCCGCCACAGGATTGAAGATCGCGGGGACGGCGACGCTCGCGGTTTCCCCGCGCCCGCGCTATTTTCGGCGCGGTCCGCCGCGGCATCGCCGGACCCGGCACCGTGGGCGATCCCGGTCGCGAAATCTCCAGAATCCGTACCATGCCGTTCCGCCCGCCGGATGGCGGGAGCTTCTCTAGAGGGGAGCCCCGGCTTCGGGCGCGCGCCCCGGCGCGGCGGCGGTCATCAGGGTCAGGCGCTGACGATCGGCCACTACCAGCCCCATGCCGCGGCGGCGGACGATGCCGTCGCGCGCCAGTTCGCCGATGGCCTGCCCCACCGCCTCGCGGGAAGCGCCGCACCACGCGGCGATCTCCTTATGGTTCGGCAGATCGTCGATGATCCACGCCTGCGGGTTGGCGGGATCGGGCCGCGCGAGGCGAAGAAGCTGGGCGTAGATCCGTTGCGCCTCGGATTCGGTGGACAGTTCGGTAACGCGGCGATCGAGGCTGCGGACGATCCGGGCGAGGCGTTCGACCACGCGGATCGCGAGATCGGGAAATTCGCGCATCAGCGCCACGAATGCCGGGCCGGGCAGCGCCGCCACCGCGCTTTCGGCGGTCGCCACCGCGCGCGCCGAGCGGCGCAGGCCGTCGATCGCCGCAAGCTCGCCGAAATACTCTCCGGCGGGAACGTCGGCGAGCGCCACCTCCCGGCCGTCCGGCGCTGCGGTGAGAATCCGCACCGCCCCGCTTTGCACGAAGTGCACGTCGAGACCGTCGCCGTCCTCGTCGAACACCGGCTCGCCCGCGGCGAAGCGGCTCCAACGGCACTGCGCGGCCACCGCCGCCGGCAGGTCCGCCGACAGTCCCTCGAACAGCCGGATCGCGCTCAGGTCCCGGACCAGTTCCATACTCCACCTCCGTGCCGATGATCGGCCCCGCGCCCGCCCGTCGTCTATGGATGCCCTCACAAAGGCGGGATCACCGTCCGTCGTCGCCGAGAAACCGCGCGAGCCCCGCGCGGTCGCGGATGGTGATCTGCCCGCGCCAGAGCCGGACGAGGCCGCCCTGCTCCCACTTCGCCAGCACCTTGTTCACGCTTTCGCGGCTGATGCCCATGTGGTCGGCCACCGCCTGCTGCGACATCCGGATGGTGACGCCGCCGTCGCCCGGTTCGCCGATCTCGTCGGCGAGGGCGAGAAGCTGCTTCGCCACCCGACTCGGCAGGCTGAGGAAGATCGTATCCTCCAGCAGCTCGTTGGCGTGGCGCAGGCGGCGGCAGAGGGTCTCGATCAGGCGCAGCCCGTAATCGCCGTTGGTGCGGATGAAGGCGAGAATGTCGCGCCGCTCGATCACCAGCAGGTCGCTCGCCTCCACCGCGGTGGCGTCGGCGGTGCGCGGCCCGCCGTCGAGAATCGCGATTTCGCCGAACACCTGCCCGGGCCCGATCAGCGCGTAGGTGACCTCGCGCCCCTCCATCGACACCACGCCGATCCGCACCCGCCCGCTCACCACCAGATACATCGACTCGCCCGGGTCGCCCTTGGCGAACAGCACCTCGCGCGGCGCGAGTCGCAGCGGCTTGGCCTGCCGGGCGAGGGTGCCGAGCTGCGCCTCCGGCACCCCGCGAAACGTCGGCGTGGCGGCAAGGAGCGCGCGATTGCGATCGGAAGCGTCTGGCATATTTCGATTTTTACCGTTGCTTTGGGCGACGCACGCCGTCCACCCGGGAAATTTTCGCGCTCTGTGGATGCACTCACAGAGACCACTCGAAGAATGATCTAATAATACCGCAACGAACACAAGGCAGATGTAGGGCTGCCGGACAGCGTCCAGCAAACGCTAATATAAACAGTAATCCAATGATGGAGTTATGCCATGTTTACTTATGTCCGTGCTTTCCTTCGTCTGATTTCCCGTGACGAAAAAGGCGTTACCGCAATCGAATACGGCCTGATCGCCGCAATCATCTCCCTCGCCCTGGTCGCGGGAGCCCAAGTCGCCGGCCCGGCGCTGAACAACATGTTCACCGGAATCGGCAACAGCCTGACCGCCGCCCAGCCCGCGAACTGACCGCCGAGCGGCGCACGGCGAAGCTTCCGAAGCGCCTCCCGCCGGGCCGGGAGGCGCTTTTTTTGGCGCATTATCAGGGCATTAAAGAAATGGCGGACGTCGCAACCTGGGGGATCGGATCGGCCTTCGCCGCGCTGCTCGCGGATGCGGCGATCTCCGATCTGCGCGGCTTCCGTATCGCCAATCGCGATCCCTGCCTGATAATTATTCTATTTACGATTACATCGTTTTTCAGATTAGACTTGCGCGAAGTCCTTGCGCACCTGTTCGCCGGTTGCGTGTTGTTCGCGGTCGGAGCGGCGCTGTTCGCGCGCGGCGTCTGGGGCGGGGGTGACGCCAAGCTGGCGGCGGCGGTCGGCGTCTGGACCGGCTTCGCCGGAATGCCGCGGTTCCTTGCGGCGATGGCGCTGACGGGCGGCGTGCTGGCGCTCGCGGCGCTCGCCGCCCGCGCCCTGACGGCGCGGCCCGCGACCGCCGACGCGCCCTGGTGCGCGCGCGTCGCCCACGGCGGCCACCTGCCCTACGGCGTCGCGATCGGCGCGGCCGGGCTGGACTGGATGCTGCGAACGTTCCCGGCGGGGTGAACGCCGCCCGGTGACAACCATCGCCGCGCGAACGGCGGGAAGGGGGAACCATGAAGCCTGTCGTCGCCATCGTCGCCCTGCTCGCGGTGCTCGCCGCGGTCGGCACCGCGGTACTCGCGCAGCGCTGGGTCGCCGGACAGGCGGCGCGGCCGGTGGCGGCGCAACCCGCGCCCACCGCCGAGGTTCTGGTGGTGGCGCGCGAGGTGGCGGCGGGCGCGGCCCTCACCGACGAGGACCTGCGCTACGAACCGTGGCCGACCGCCGCGGCGCAGCGCTTCGTCGTCCGCACCGCGGACGACGACCCCAAGGCCCGCGTCCTCGGCGCGATTCCGCGGCGCCCGCTGACCGAGGGCGAACCGTTTCAGGAGTCGTCGGTGGCGCGGACCGACGCGGGACTGCTGGCGGTGCTGCTGGAGCCGGGGACGCGCGCGGTTTCAGTGCCGATCAGCGCCGCGAGCGCCGCCTCCGGCTTCATCAACCCGGGCGACCGGGTCGACGTGGTGCTGGCCGCCGATTTCCAGCGCACCGACGAGGAGACCGTCGACAAGGGCGGCGCGTTCGTCCGCTACGCCTCCGAGACGGTGCTGACCGACGTCAAGGTGCTGGCGATCGACCAGCAGATCGCCCGCGACAAGGACGGCGCGGCGATCGTCGGCAAGACCGCGGCGATCGCGGTGACGCCGCGGCAGGCGGAGGTGCTCGCCACCGCCGGCATGCTCGGCCAGCTCTCGCTGGTGCTGCGCCCGCAGGGGCGCGACGACGCCGGGCCCGAACCGGCGCAGCCCTACACCGCCGACATCGACGCCTCGCGCGCGATGCACGCGCTCACCCGCGGCCGGCCGAAGGGCAACGGCGGCACGACGGTGCTGATCAACCGCGCGGGCGAAATTTCGGAGAGGCGGTTCTGAGATGCGCGGCGTCCCCCTACTCTTCTTCGCCCTCGTCCTCGCCGGGTTCGCGTCCGCGGCGACGGCGGAGATTCAGCCGCCGCTGCCGCTCGCCGCCCCGCGCACGCCGGTGACGGCGACGCCGCTGCCGCAGCTCACCCCGCCGCGCACCCTCGACGCCGTGGTGACCCGCACCCCCACCGAGGCCCTCGACCTCGCGCTCAACAAGACCGTCGCGCTGACGCTGCCCGAACCGGTGCGCGACATCGTCGTCGGCAACCCCGACGTGGTCGACGCGCTGGTGCGCGCGCCCGATCAGGTGGTGCTGGCAGCGCGCGGCATCGGCCGCAGCGACGTCACCTTCTTCAACCGCGTCGGCGGGGTGATGCGGCGGATCGCGGTGGACGTCCACCTCGACGCCGACGGCCTCAAGGGCGCGCTCGCCGCGGTGATGCCGGAGGAGACCGGCATCCGCGTCTCCGCCGTCGGCGACGCGATCTACCTCGCGGGGGCGGTGCGCAACGACGCCGCGGTGCTCCAGGCGCGCGGCCTCGCGCGCCGCTTCGTGCGCGACGACGCGAGCGTCGTCAACCTGCTGCGGGTCTCCTCGGAACAGCAGGTGATGCTGCGGGTCAAGGTTGCGGAAATGCAGAAGACGGTGCTGAAGGAGCTGGGCATCGGTCTCGCCGGGCCGTTGCTGCGCGCCGGCGACGCCGCCGTCAACATCGGCACCAACGCCACCATCGGCCTCACCCAAAGCGCGTCGCAACTGTTCGGCACCGTCACCGTCACCGGCATCAGCTCGCTGGTCGGCACCCTCAGCGCCCTCGAACGCCAGGGCCTGGTGCGCACCCTGGTGGAGCCCAACCTCACCGCGGTTTCGGGCGAGACCGCCAACCTCCTCGCGGGCGGCGAATTCCCGATCCCGGCGGCCGAGGACCTCGGCCGCATCTCGATCGAGTTCAAGCAGTTCGGCGTGCTGCTCAACTTCACCCCGGTGGTGCTCGACCCCGGCCGCATCTCGCTCAAGCTCAGTTCCGAGGTCAGCGCCATCGACCGCTCGCTGTCGGTGCGGCTCGCCAGCACCGAGGTGCCCGGGCTCACCGTGCGGCGCGCGTCCTCGACCGTGGAGATGGCGTCGGGCGGCTCGATCATGATCGCCGGGCTGCTGCAGAACGACATCGCCTCCGACCTCAACGGCCTGCCGGGGTTGATGGATATCCCGGTGCTCGGCGCGCTGTTCAAGTCGTCGTCGTTCCGCCGTCAGGAGAGCGAACTGGTGGTGGTGGTCTCCGCCTACGTCGTGCAGCCGCTCGAAAAGCCCGCGCTCGCGCTGCCGACCGACGGCTTCGCCCCGTCCTCCGACCTCGACCGCCTGCTCCTCGACCGGTTGCAGGAGACCTATCTCGTCAAATCCCCCGAGGCCCCCGTCCCGCCCGAGCTGCGCGGCCCGGTGGGCTACATCGTGCGCTAGGAGACCCGCCATGCGTCCGCTGCTCGCCGCCTTCGCGCTCCTCGGCCTCGCCGCCTGCGCCGATCCGCAGCCGCTTGCCGACTTCGACCCGCACCAGCGCTTCCGCGCCACCGTCGCGCAACGCCAGGCGGTGGCGACGATCGCACCCGCGGAAGACGGCGAGATCGCCGACGCCGACCGCGCCGTCCTCGCCGATCTCGCGCGCGAGCATCAGCGGCGCGGCGCGGGCGCGGTGGTGGTGTCGGTCGCCCCGGGCGACGCCGCCGCCCGCGCCTTCGGCGAACGGATCGCCGCCGCCCTCGGCGATGCGGGCGCCGCCGACGTCCGCGTCGAAACCGCCGAAGCGGCGGATGCGCGCGCGGTTTCGGTGCGCGTGCCGGTGTGGGTGGCGGTGGTGCCGACGTGCGGCGAATGGACCGAGCCGGTCTCGCCCGACTTCCGCAATCAGAACACCGCCAACTTCGGCTGCGCGGTCGTCCGCAACGCGGCGCTGATGGTCGCCGACCCGGCCGACCTCGAACGCGCCCGCGACGCCAGCGGCCGCAGCGGCGCACGCGCCCTCGACGTGCTGACGAAATACGGCAAGGGCGAGCCGACCAGCGCGAAATCCGAGGACGTGCGGCCGGTCACCCTTACCACCATCGGCGTCGCGCGCTGAGGGGAGACCGGCATGATCTTCCGCGCCACCATCGACGCCTTCGTCCTCTCGCCCGAGACCGCGGCAGCGTTCGAAAGCCTGAAGGCCGACGGCGCCTTCGCGATGGCGCGGATCGCGGTGCATCCGGGTGGCCTGGCGGCGGCGGCGGACGCCTACGCCGCGCGCCCCACGCCGCAGCTGGTGGTGGTCGAGGAGGCGGACGACGACGCGACGATGCTCGCCCGCCTCGACCGGCTCGCCGAGGTCTGCGATCCGGGCACGCGGGTGATCGTGATCGGCCGCCTCAACGACATCGACCTGTTCCGCACCCTGATGGCGCGCGGCGTCGGCGAATATCTGGTGACGCCGGTGGAAACGCCCCGGCTCGCCGCCGCGATCGCCCGGCTGTTCGCCGATCCGGACGCCGCGCCGCGCGGCAAGGTGCTGGCGTTCTGGGGCGCGCGCGGCGGCGTCGGCGCCTCGACCCTGGCGCAGAACGTCGCCCACGCGCTCGGGCGGCGGCTCGGCGAAGCCGCGATCTACCTCGACCTCGACCTCGCCTTCGGCACCTCGCTGCTGGCCTTCAACGTCGACCCGCGGCAGACCGCGGTCGACCTCCTGAGCCAGCCCGAACGCCTCGACGCGGTGCTGCTCGACCGCCTGATGGTGACCTACGACGACGCGGTGCGGGTGCTCGCCGCCCCCGCCGACCCGCATCACGCCGCCACCGCCACCCTCGACGGCGTCGACCGCCTGCTCGACCTCGCGGCGACGATGGCCCCGGCGGTGGTGGCGGACCTGCCGCGGGCGTGGTGCGACTGGACCGCCCACGTCCTCGCCGCCGCCCACGAGACCGTGGTGGTGGCGACGCCCGACCTCGCCGCGCTGCGCGAGACCAAGACGATGCTGGACGCGATCGGACCGCGCCGCGCCGCCGGCGCCCCGGCGCGGGTGGCGCTCAACAAGCTCGACGCCTACCGCAAGACCCAGTTGAGCCCCAAGGACTTCGCCGAGACCCTGGGGGTGGACCCGGCGCTGGCGCTGCCGTTCGAGCCGCAGCTGTTCGGCGAGGCCGCCAACACCGGACAGATGCTCGCCGCCGTCGCCCGGGGGCACAAGGTGGTGGAGCAGATCGGCGGCTTCGCCGAACGGCTCGTCGGCCGCGCCGCCGGGCGCAAGGCCCCCGCCAACCCGCTGCTGCGCCTGTTGCGCCGGTAGGGCCCGCGATGTTCGGCCGCCGCACCGCTCCGCACCCCGCACCCCGGCCCCGCGCAGCCGCCGCGCCGCCGCCCGCCCCCGCCGCCGCGCCGGAGCGATCGGCCGAACAGCGCCTGTCGGACATCAAGATCGCGGTGTTCAACGACCTCATCAACGCGGTCGACCCGGCCGAGCTGACCAAGCTCGACGCCCAGGGAATGCGCGAGGAGATCTCCGACATCGTCGCCGAGATCATCTCGATGCGCAGCATGACGCTGTCGGCCGCCGAACAGCAGGTGGTGATCGCCGACATCTGCAACGACATGCTCGGCCTCGGCCCCCTCGAACCGCTGGTCGCGCGCGACGACATCGCCGACATCATGGTCAACGGCTGCGACAAGGTCTACATCGAGACCGGCGGCCGCATCGAGCTCACCGACATCCGATTCCGCGACAACGCGCAACTGATGAACATCTGCCAGCGCATCGTCTCGGCGGTGGGGCGGCGGGTGGACGAAGCCAGCCCGATCTGCGACGCCCGCCTCGCCGACGGCAGCCGCGTCAACGTCATCGTCCCGCCGCTCGCCCTCGACGGCCCGACCCTGACGATCCGCAAGTTCAAGCGCGACAAGCTCACCCTCGACAAGCTGATCGGCTTCGGCACGATCTCGCCGGCGGGCGCGCAGCTCCTCGCCATCGCCGCCGCGTGCCGCTGCAACATCCTGATCTCGGGCGGCACCGGCTCGGGCAAGACCACCCTGCTCAACTGCCTGACCAGCTACATCGACGCGGGCGAACGCATCGTCACCTGCGAGGACGCGGCGGAGCTTCAACTCCAGCAGCCCCACGTGGTGCGCCTCGAAACCCGGCCGCCCAACCTCGAAGGGGTCGGCCAGGTGACGATGCGCGACCTGGTGCGCAACTGCCTGCGCATGCGGCCCGAGCGCATCATCGTCGGCGAGGTGCGCGGA
The DNA here is from genome assembly GCA_900079695.1 of uncultured Alphaproteobacteria bacterium. Lineage (NCBI taxonomy): Bacteria > Pseudomonadati > Pseudomonadota > Alphaproteobacteria > uncultured Alphaproteobacteria bacterium. Next base: position 3,147,698 of record LT599022.1, on the reverse strand, counting down.
CCGGAGGCGTTCGAGATGCTGCAGGCGATGAACACCGGCCACGACGGCTCGATGGGCACGATCCACGCCAACACCCCGCGCGACGCCCTCTCGCGCGTCGAGAACATGGTGGCGATGGGCGGCTTCAGCCTGCCCGACAAGGCGGTGCGCGAACAGATCGCCGCGGCGGTCAACCTGATCGTCCAGGCCTCGCGCCTGCGCGACGGCAGCCGCAAGATCACCCACGTCACCGAGGTGGTGGGCATGGAGGGCGAGGTGATCACCCTTCAGGACCTGATGGTCTACGAGATCGAGGGCGAGGACGCGCAGGGGCGGATCGTCGGCCGCCACCGCCCCACCGGCATCCGCCCGGCGTTCTGGGAGCGCGCCCGCTACTACGGCCGCGAGCGCGATCTGGCGGAGGCGTTGCGCGATGCCTGACCTGCCGACCGTCGTCTTCCTCGCGGTGCTGTCGCTGCTGCTGTCGCTCGGCGGCTTCGGCTGGTGGCTGGCGAACCTCGTCAACGGTCCGCGCGCCCGGCTCAAACGCCGCGCCGCCGCGGTCGCGGGCGGCCGCGCCCAGGCCGCGGCCACGGCGCGCGGACCGCGCTCCAGCCGCCGCGCGATCCAGGCGCGCATCGATGCCGAAAGCCGCAAGCGGCGGCGCGCCTGGGCCTGGACCCTGCGCGAGCAACTGCGGCGGGCGGGCCTGAAAGTCGAACTGCGCCACTATCTCGCGGCGAACGCCGGTCTCGCCGCGCTCGCCGCGCTGTTCGCCTGGGCGGGCCACCTGCCGCCGATCGCGATGCCGCTGCTCGCCGCGATCGTCGGCCTCGGTCTGCCGAAGATGGCGGTGTCGATCCTCGCCGAGCGCCGCGCCAACCGCTTCACCGCACAGTTCGCCGAGGCGCTCGACGTGATCGTGCGCGGCCTGCGCACCGGCCTGCCGCTCGGCGAGTGCATCGCCGCGATCGGCAACGACATGCCGCCGCCGCTCGGCGCCGAATTCCGCCTGATCGCCGAGAACCAGCGCCTCGGCCTGTCGCTGACCGAGGCACTCGACCGCGCGGTCGAGAACATGCCGACCGCCGACTTCAAGTACTTCGGCATCGTGCTGGCGATCCAGCAGCAGACCGGCGGCAACCTCGCCGAGACTCTCGCCAAGCTCGCCGACGTGCTGCGCGCGCGCAAGCGCATGCGCGACAAGATCAGGGCGTTCTCGGCGGAGGCGAAGGCCTCGGCGTGCATCATCGGCTCGCTGCCGATCGTCGTCGCGGCGCTGATGTTCCTGGTCGGACGGGACTACGTGATGCTGCTGTTCGTCACCGAACTCGGCCGCCTCATGCTCGCGGTCGGCGCGGTGATGATGGTCGCGGGCGCGCTGGTGATGCGCAGGATGATCGACTTCGACATGTGAGGGAAACCGAGATGGCGCCACTCGAATGGCTGATCGTCGGAATCGGGTCCGTCGCCGCGTTCTGCTCGGTGCTGGCGGTGGGGCTGCACCTCGCCGCCCGCGATCCCCTCTCCGGGCGGCTCAAGGCGGTGGCGGCGCGGCGGCGCGAGTTGTCGGCGCGCGAGATCGAGCGTCTCGGCGGCCGCTTCCAGGCGAAGCGCCACGTCGGCATGATGAAGGCGGTGATCGCCCGGCTCAACCTCCAGGAACTGCTGGAGGCGCGGGAACTCAAGCTCAAGCTCGCGCGCGCCGGATACCGCAGCGCCAACGCCGCGGTCACCTTCATCTTCGCGCGGGTGGCGCTGCCGCTGGTGCTGATGGCGCTGGCGCTGCTGTGGGTCTACTCGCCGGGCTTCGGCGATCACCCCGGCACCACCCGCCTGATGATCGCGCTCAGCGCCTTCATCGTCGGCGGCTTCCTGCCGCCGATCTGGCTCGCCAATCAGGCGCAGCGCCGCCGGACGCTGCTGGTGCGCGGCTTCCCCGAGGCGCTCGATCTGATGGTGATCTGCGTCGAGGCGGGGCAGTCGGTGGAAGGGGCGCTGCTGCGCGTCACCGACGAACTCGGCCCGTCGTCGCCCGCGCTCGCCGAGGAGATCGGCCTCACCGCCGCCGAACTCGCGTTCCTCGGCGACCGGCGGCAGGCGTGGGACAACCTCGCCGAGCGCACCGGGATTCCGCAGTTCAAATCGCTCTCCACCGCGCTGGTGCAGTCGGAAAAGTACGGCACGCCGGTGGGGCAGGCGCTGCGGGTGCTGGCGCAGGAGAACCGCGAGGCGCGGATGGCGGCGGCGGAGAAGAAGGGCGCGGCGCTGCCCGCCAAGCTCACGGTGCCGATGATCTGCTTCTTCCTGCCGGTGCTGTTCCTGGTGATCGGCGGTCCGGCGGCGATCCAGATCATCGCCCTGCGCGCGGGCTATTGACGGCGATGGGCCGCGAGCCAACGCAGGAACGCGGCGTTTTCACGCGTCACCTCGGGCGGCAGGTCGCGGGGGGCGGCGCGCTCGGCCGCGGCGACGTCGCCGCGCAGCGCGAGCAGCAGCGCGAGGTTCTGGCGCACCTGCATGCCCGCGCGCGGCTGTTCGTCGGCGACGCGGAGGGTGGCGATGGCGTCGTCGAGGCGGCCGTCGGTCGCCTGCGACAGCGCGAGGTTGTTGAGAACTTCGGGATTGTCGGGCGAGACCGCGAGGGCGCGGGCGTAGGCGGCCTGGGCCTCGGCGGTGCGCCCGGCGGCGTCGAGGGCGACGCCGTGGGCGGACTGGACGCTCCAGTCGCCGGGGGCGAGCGCCGCCGCCTCCGCCAGAGTCTTGAGCGCAAGCCCCTGACGGCCCGCCGCGAGCCAGTCCTTGCCGAGCTCGGCCACCAGCACCGGGTCGCGGCCGAGGCGCTCGGTCGCCTCCAGCATCAGGTCGGCGGCGGCCTGAGCCTCCCCGGCGTAGCGGAGATTGCGGGCGAGCGCGAGGGCGAGAGTCTTGTCCTCCGGGTGGCGGAGATAGAGCGTGCGCCAGTGCTGCGCCGCACCCCTCGGGTCGTTTTCGGCCTCGGCGGCGGCGGCGGCGGCGCGCAGGGACGGCTCCACCGCGCGCGCGACTTCGTCCTCGGGCGAGGCCGCGCCGCCTCCGGCGCAGGCGGACAGACCCAGACCGGCGAGGACCAGCGCAACCGCAGACCAACGCGACACCGTCGAATTCCCTCCCGCGCGAACACCCAGCCCGAAACTTTACGATTTCGGTGCGCGACGCACAACCGCAGCGGAGGGACGCCGCGACCGCCTCATCCGAAAATTTCGGGATCTTCCGACCGATCGCCCCCAACCGGAGTTGCACCATGACCCGAATCCCGACCTTCGCGCTGTGCGCTTCCCTCCTGCTCTGCGCCGCGCCCGCCGCCGCCGGATCCGCGACGATCGAGGTCGCGGCGAGCCGCACCGCGCTCGTCACCCTCCCCCGCGCCGCCCGCAGCGTGGTGATCGGCAACCCCAAGATCGCCGACGTCTCGGTGGAAGGCACCACCCAGGTGGTGGTGTTCGGCAAGGCGCCGGGCGGCACCACCCTCACGGTGTTCGGCCCCGGGCGCAGCGTGCTGCTGACCGCCGAGGTTCTGGTGCGCGCCGCCGCCCCCGGCGACGTTACCGTCACCTACGGCGCGGGCCGCAACGTTCAGCCCGGCGGCCACGCCGTCACCTACGCCTGCGACGCCGCCTGCACGCGGGTGCCCGCCGACCGCGCCACCCTCGGCGGCGGCTGGTAACCGCTCACAGGCTCAGGCGCAGTTGCGAAAGCTCGGTGGCGATGGCGCGGAACGACGCCCGCAGTTCGGTCTGGGTCGGCGAATCGAAGTATTTCTGCGGCGTCGAGGCGCAGGTGCGGTAGAGCTCGCGGGTGGCGTCGCTGATGCCCGAGGTGAAGGTGATGGTGTAGATCACGATCCCCTTCGCCTTCATCGCCCGGCAGACGTCGGCCATGCGGGTGTTGATGACGGTTCTGGCGCTGGAAAGGTTGGTGGTGCCGATGCGGCCGAGTTCGTCGAGGCGGCCGTAACCGGTGTAGTCGGAGTTCACCGCCGGGTTGGCTTCGTTGGGGCCGGACCTGCCGGACAGCTTGAAGAACTGGTTCTCGCCGTCGGTCATCAGGATCGCCGCCTTGTCCCACTTCGCGGTGCCCCACGGCAGGCCCTCGGTGAACGGCGGTTCGGGCGAGAGCACGCGCAGCCCCCAGGCCATGCCGATGTCGCTGAAGGTGCCGCCGCGGCTCCAGGCGCGCATCGCGTCGATCGCGGCGTCGATCACCGCCTTGTCGTTGGTCAGCGGCGTGATCGCGGTGGGGCAGCCGAGGTTGGGGCCGGTGCCGCCGTTGCCGTAGGAGGGATCGGCGCGCACCGTCGAGGGGCTCGACGCGTTGTAGTCGTTGTCGACCGAGGGCAGCCACTTGTACGGCGTCCAGGTCCGCGTCGCGGCGGGAGTGTCGGCGACGGCGTTGGCCCCGGCACGCTCGACCACGCACCCCTTCCACCCGAGCGCCCGGGCGGGATCGACCGCGGTGCTGCCGGAGATCAGGCTTTCCGCCACCCGGCCGGGATTGACCGAGGCGGAATACGGCACCAGCGCGATCCGCAGCGTGGGGTGCAGGGTCTGGTTGCCGAACAGGATGCCGGTAAGCTCGCGCGCCGCCTCGCGCAGGGCGCCGATGTTGTCGTTGGAGGTCATCGAGCCGGTGTTGTCCAGCACCATCGCCAGTTCGAGGCCGCGGATCGCCCGCACCACCTCGGAATGCTCGACCACCCGGATCGCGCCGAAGCCGCCGAGAGCCATCAGCGTCGAATCGACGGTCGCCGCACCGTCGGCGACGATGGTGTCGCCGTTGACCGTGACCTGGATGCTCGACGCGGTGGCGAGACCGTCGGCCCTGAAATTGGCGTCGAAGAACTTCTGCGCCAGCGCCTGCATTTCCGCCGCGGTGCCGGTGGAGGAGCCGACCGCGAGCGCGGCCGCGTCCAGCGCCTGCTGCAACCGGCTCTTCACCGCGTAGGCGCGCGCGGTGTCGACCGCGAGACCGATCGCCAGCAGCATCGGGATCAGCGTCACCGCGAAGATCACCGCAACCCCGCCGCGCTCGTCGCGGAGCAGCGGGCGAAACCTCGAACCGAACCGTCGCAACCGCAGCATGATGCCTCTCCCGTCAGCCGGAGAAGGGAATGACGCGGGTGGTGCGCGGGCGCGCCACCGCGATTTCGCGGAACGTCAGGGTGCCGAAGATATCGCGCAGCAGCGGCGCGTGCGCGTAGCGGAACGACACCGTCACCACGCTCTCGCCGGGCTTGCCGAGCCCGGCCGCCGCCGACGCGGGCACCGCCGCCGCCCCCGAGCCCCAGGTGTAGGTCCACGCCGTGGCGGGCGCGCCGGTGCTGCCGAACACCACGCTTTCGACGCGGATCCCCATGGTCTCGGCGGTGCTCGGCAACGGGTCCATCACCCGTTGCGCCGCGGTGGCGATCGCGGTCATCCCGGCGGCGGTCTGAACGTCGGCGCGGGCGGTGAGGTCGGCCACCGTCTGCGCCGCCGAAACCGCCTTGCCGTATGCCTGCACCGCGCCGAAGGTTTCGACGGTGCCGAGCAGCGCCGCGATCATCGCCGGCAGCAGCAGCGCGTATTCCACCGCGATCGCGCCGCGGGTGTCGCGCGGCAGGGCGGCGAGTCGGCGGCTCACGAGAATGGCTCCGTGCGCATCACCGCCGTCGAGATCAGCGGCACGGCGGCGGCCCCGCCCCCCATCGCCCGGCCGATCAGCGGCGTGATGTAGCGATAGGGGTGGATCACCCGCACGGTGACCACCGCGTTCGCGCCGCCGGGGGCGAACGCCAGCCCCTGCGGCACGCCCGCGGCGTCGTAGACCACCGGCGGCAGCGCGATCGCGGCGAACTCGGGGAAGGTGCGGACGTCGAAATAGAAGTCCGCGCAGGTGAAGGTGGCGGGCAGCCCCCGGCAGAACTCGGCGCGGAAACGGGCAGCCGCGTCGGCGGCGGTCTGGACGTTGCCGGTGCGTACCTGCCGCGCCGCCTCGCGGGTCGCCGCCTCGGTCACCGCCGAGGTGAAGGCGAGCAGGCCGGTCTCGATCATCCCGGCGATGATCGTGAACAGCGGCAGCGCGATCACCGCGAACTCGATCGCCGCCGCGCCGCGCCGGTCTCTCAGCATCCGGAGGAAAAACGCCCGAGCACCCATCGCCAGATCCACCGAAACCGGCCGCGCCATGCGACCCTCGGACAGACTAGCAAACCTCGGGGAAACCGACTGTGGACGCATCCACAGAGAGAGAAATCGCCCCGCCCGCGCACGGAAGAAACGCGGGCGGGGCGACGCATCACACGCCGAAGATCGCGTTGGGGATCGCGAGCACCAACGCGGGGAAGATCAGCAGCAGCAGCGTCACCAGCACCACCGCGCCCATGAACGGCATCGCCCGCTTGCTGTATTCGCCGACCGGGCAGCCGAGGATCGAGCACACCGCATACATCGCCGAGCCCACCGGCGGCGTGAAGTTGCCGATGGTGATGGTGATGATGAACACCAGGCCGAAGTGCACCGGGTCGAAACCGACCTCCTCGGCGATCGGCAGGAAGATCGGCGTCAGCATCACGATCAGCACCGCGCCGTCGACGAACAGCCCGGCGAAGATCAGGAAGACGATCATCATCAGCATGATCAGATATGGGGAATCGGTCATCCCGAGCATCCCTTCGGAGATCGTCGTCGGCACCTGTTCCCAGGCGATGCCGTAGCCGAAGATGCCCGACATCGCGATCAGGAACATCACCGAGCCGATGTCGAGCGTCGAGCCTTCGAGGGCCCGGCCGATGGTGACGCGGTTGAGTTCGCGGTGCGCGAGAATGCCGACGAAGAACGCGTAGACCACCGCGAACGCGCCGACTTCCGACGGAGTGAAGAGGCCGAGACGCAGGCTGACGATCAGCAGCACCGGAAACAGAATCGCCCATATGCCGCTGGCGGTGGTCGAGGCGATCTCCCGCGCCTTCGGCCGGCCGAAACGTTCGGGGGGAATGCCGAGCCGCCGCGCGGTGATCGCCAGCGTCGCGCTCAAGCTCAGCCACAACAGGATCCCCGGAACGATGCCGCCCGCGAACAGCCGCCCGATCGACACCTGGCCGACGGTGCCGTAGAGAATGTAGCCGATCCCCGGCGGAATGATCGGCGTGATCAGCGAGCCGAAGCTCAGCACCGCGGCGGCGTACCCCTTGGTGAAGTCGCGTTTCAGCATTTCCGGCCCGAGCACGCGGGTCTGCATCGCCGCGTCCGCGATGCAGGAACCGGACACCGAACCCATCAGCGCGGCGAGCGCGATCGACACCTGACCGACGCCGCCGCGCATGTGCCCGGTGAGCACGGTGGCGAGCTTCAGCATCCGCTCGGTGATGCCCGCGTGGTTCATCAGGTTGCCGGAGAAGATGAACATCGGGATCGCCAGCAGCGCGAAGTTTTGCGTCTGCGTGACGGTCAACTGCACCGGCATGGTGATCGGCAGGCTGGGATTCTGGAAAAAGAACAGGACGCCGGAGATGCCGATCGCGAAGGCCACCGGCATGCCGATCGCGAGGAAGACGAGAAAGGCGAGAAAGACGAAGAGCATGGCTGGGTCCTCCGCGCTCAGGCCGGGTCGACGGCCGCGGCGCGATACTCGCGGAGGAGCCGGATATCCGCCCGCGCCTTGACCACGGCGGTGGCGAGCAGCACCAGACAGCCCACCGGCATCGCCATCGTCACCCACGAGTACGACATTTCGGGAATGCCCTGAAACGACCGCTCCCGACTCACCCACGACAACCACACCCCGGCGGGGATCACATAGACCAGAAAGGCGCCGATGATCGCGAGGTTGACGAGGCGGAAGATCACCCGCCCGCGCTCGGTGAGATAGTTGGTCAGGCTTTCCACCGCCATCAGCCGATTGGCGCGCCAGGCGACGTCGGCGGCGAAGAAGCAGGTCCAGGCGAACAGCGCGGTCGCGATGTCGATCGCCCAGTTGAGCGGCGAGCCGACCAGCCGCGCCACCGCCGCGGCGAAGATCAGGACCACCATGACGACCAGAAAGGTGCGCGCGATCCAGTCCTCGACGATACCGATTTGTTGATAGAACCGTTTCATGTTGCTCACTCATCCTTGCAGGGCGCTGCGCCGGACGCCCCCGCGAACGGGACGCCCCGAGGAAGCGGCGCCGTTCCGCAGACCGGCGCCGCCCGGCAGGCTCACTTCCTGCCGATTTCCTTCATCACCTTGTCCTTGGTCGCGGTGAGGCCGAGGGCCTGGTAGGCCTTCTCGCCCGCCGCGCGGAACGCCGCGATGTCGATGTCCTTGGTCTCGACCACGGTCATGCCGCGCTTGCGCAGGTCCTCGCGGATCTTCAGCGAGGTTTCGAGGTTCTTCCTGGAGGCGGCTTCGCCCGCCTTGTCGGCCTCTTCCAGGAGAATCTTCTGATAGTCGGCGGGCAGCGACTTGAACCACTTCTCGCTGATCACCTCGAAGTTGACGATGGTGATGTGACGCGTCTCGTTGGCGTACTTCAGCACCTCGTAGAAACGCCCGGCGGGAATGTTGTTGTAGACCAGCTCGACGCCGTCGATGGCGCGCTGCTGAAGCGCCGGATACATCTCGCCGAACGGCAGCGCCACCGGCGTCGCGCCGAGCGCGCGGATCGATTCTTGCCAGATCGGCGCGGGCGGCGTGCGGATACGCAGGCCCTTCAAGTCTTCCGGGGTCTTGATCGGCTTGTTGGTGAAGAAGTGGCGGTACCCCTGCATCCAGGCGAACGACACCACGCGGATGCCCGCCTTCTCGGCAAGGTCGTCGATCGCCTTCTTGATCGTCGGCGACTCCCGAAGCTTCGCCACCTCCTCCGGATTGTCGGCGAAGTACGGGCCGTTCAGCACCGCGATCTCGGGCACGTAGTTGCCGAGCCGCGCGGCGTCGGTGTTCTGGCCGACGTTGGCGCCCTGCCGGATCTGCTCGATGATGTCTTCCTCGACGCCGAGCTGGGCGGAATGGAAGACGGTGATCTTCACGCCGCCGTTGGTGCGCGCCTCCACCGCCTTGGCCCAGGCCAACAGCCCTTCGTGGGGAAAGACTTCCTTCGGGCTGTGCACGTGGTTGAAACGCAGCTCGTAGACCTTTTGCGCCTCGGCCTGCGCAACGCCGCCCGAGATCAGCAGCGCCGCCCCGGCAAGTGTCAGAAGTTTGGAATACAGTCGCACGAGAGTTCTCCCTATCTGCATGAACCAATGGACGAACTGGACTTCTGTACGCTTCCGGCACGGCGTCGGCCCGCGGGCGGCGCCGCGACGTCTCAGGCCGCCCAACCGGCCCGTCTGAGCACCGTCATGGCGCTTTCGGCAACCTCCGAGCCGTCGTCGAAAAGGTTGCGCCAGGCACCGACGCCCGCCGCGGTCTCCGGTCCGGAAATCGCGCTCGAAAACGCCTCGACGCCGATCAGGTCGCGGTAGCCCGCCTCGCGCAGCAGCTTCAGCATCGGCGCGAAGTCAAGCGTGCCGCGATCGAGACGACCCCGATGGTTCTGATCGAGCTCGAAATAGGCGAGGTGCGGCAAGGCCTTCCGCAGAGCCGCGACGGGGTCGTCCTCCTCGATCGCCATGTGGAAGGTGTCGAGGTGGAGGTGCACGTTGGGCGCGCCGATCAACCGCAGCATCTCCAGGCCCTGATCGACGGTATTGATCAGGTTGGTTTCGTACCGGTTGACGATCTCGAGCGCGAGGCGGATGCCGAACCCGGCGGCCTCCTCGGCGACGCGCGCGAGCCCCTCGGCGGAGGCGCGGAACATCTCCGGCGTCGCCGGAGCGCTCGCCTTGCCGAACAGACCGTAGACGATGCCGCCGACATGGCGCGCCCCGAGATCGCGGGCGAGGCGCAGCGAAGCGCGATGGCGCGCGACACCCGCCGCCCAGATCTCGCGGTCGACGCTGGCGATGTTGGCTTCCGGCAACATCGTCGCCGAGCACACCGGCGTCAGGCCGACGCGTGCGAACATCCGGGCGATCTTGTCCGGTTCGATCGCCGCATGGGTCTTCAACGGCACCACCACGTGGCCGAAACCGGCGGCGGCGGCCTTCTCCAGGGCTCGCTCGCCGTCGGCGGTCGTCCAGGAGGGAATGAAGCAGTAGGAGTGGATGGACAGGTTGTTCATGGCTTCGCGCTTTCGGATGGAGCCGGATTGGGCAAGACCTCTCGCGCGCGCCGCACGGCTGTCCGCCAGGCGCGAGCGACGATTGCCGCAGACAAAACCGGTCGGCACCGCACGGCGGGCGCCGCGCTGCGACTTACGCTGACAAGGCTGAGAGGTAGGGCCGGGCGGGATCGGCCCGGTCAGTCCGCCGTCCGCCCCGGACTTCGCGCGGGACTGGCGGCGAGCGCCGAAATGGTCTTCCGTGACATGGCAGTCCTCCCGTAGTCCGATCTTTCGCCGAACGTTGACCCCAATGTGCGGTTGGGTCCGATAGTTGTCAACAACTAAGTTATATGTCGGACATAATCTCGGAGGCCGATGGCTTCGGCCGGGAAATCCGGGCTCGGGACGCCAAAAAATTTGTTCGGGATCCCGACATCCGCTATCGTTCGCAGGAGCGGCGAGGCGGTTCGCGAATGGCGTCGTGGCAAGGAAACGCGGAAAAGATGTCGACAACTGGCGCAAAAGGCGTGAACCGCGCGGCTTCGCGCGTCCACGATCATATCTTCAACGGCATCAGTTCGGGCGAATACGCCAAGGGCTGCCGCCTCCCCACCGAGCTGGAACTGGCCAAACGCTTCGACATGTCGCGCTCGGCGGTGCGCGAGGCGCTCGCCCGGCTGCGCGACGACGGACTGATCGAATCGCGGCGCGGCGCCGGCAGTTTCGTCATCGCCGGGCCCGATCAGGCAATCCGGCGGTTCGCTCCCGTCAGCAGCATCGTCGACATCCAGCGCTGCTACGAGTTCCGCATTTTCATCGAAGAGGCGGCCTGCGGTCTCGCGGCGATTCGCCGGGACGCCGACGATCTCGCCGAGCTGGAATGCCGCCTGCTCGCTTCGCAGGACATCGAGGACGAGGACGAGGGCGTCGAGGCCGACCTGGAGTTCCATATCGCCGTCGCCAAGGCCTCGCACAACCGCTTCTTCGTCGACACCCTGATGTCGCTGCGCAGCCATCTCATGGTCGGCATGGGCCTGGTGCGCAAGCTGTCGATCTCGCGGCCCGCGGATTCGCTGCGACTGATGTACGCCGAACACCGCGAGGTGCTTGCGGCGATCGCCTCGGGCGACGGCGACCTCGCCACGCAGGCGATGCACCATCACCTGGAAGCCGCCCGCAAACGGCTGTTCGACGGCTGAACCGCCGACGTTCCGGAAACGCGCCCCCGTTCGTCCGCACGGAACGGCGCGCCGCCTCCCCGAACCGAGGGAGGCGGCGGGCGTCGCGCCTCAGCGCGGCGTCATTTGGAAGCGATAGACCTCGGAGATTTCGCGGTCGTAGCCGGGGTAGAAGCCCTTCGGCATGCCGAGAACGATCCGGGTCCCGCGGTTGAACAGCACCAGCAGTTCGCCGGTCTGCGGATCGACGGCGCTGCCTTCGATTTCGCCCTGCCGCTTGACCTCGGCGAAGGTCTTCTCGCGGATCACCGGCGCATAGGACTTGTCGGAAACGTCGACGCGGTAGAGGTTGTCCGGCTCGTCGAGGTCGGCGGTGCCGTCGTCGGCGGTCACGAACAGGGAGCCCTTCCAGTAATGGATGCCTTGCAGCCACTGCGGCACCGGCTGCATGTGCACCTTGCGCAGATACTTGCCGGAATCGAGCGCGTATTCATAGAGATAGCGCCCGCTCTCCTCGCCCACCCAGGAGGTCATCCACACCGAGCGCTTGTCGGGGTCGACACAGATCGCCGAAACCTCCTCCTGCCCGCTCGACGGTTCGAAACGGAACGCCCGTTTGAGCTTCAGCGTCTTCGCGTCGTGGATCGCGATCTGGATGTCCTTGCCGACGCCGTCCATGAAGTTCTCGGCACTGACGTAGATCTCGCCGCCGTAGACGTCGATACCGCCGATGTGGTTGGCCGGAATCGGGTAGCCCTCGAACGGCTTGTCGTTGGTGAGCAACAGGGTCCCGGCTTTGTCGTACTTGTAGAGAGCCTTGCTGCCGCTGACGTAGTAGTAGGTGCCGTCGGTGGCGATCCCCTGCCGCCCCTTGACCTCGACCGTGTCCTTGAGGACGTAGGTATAGGCCGGCTGAGGATTCGTCGGCGGCGCGTCCGCCCGCATCTCCGCGCAACCCGCGAGCGCGCACAGCGCCAGCGGTACGATGACGAGATGACCTGACCTGAACATCATGACCTCCCATTTTTCATGTTTTTGTTCGGACGGCCGTGCGCCGCCCGGTCGCGAGCGGGCGCTCGCGCACCCGCGCTCCCGCCGCGTCACGGCGGGGAGTCGGCTCTCTCACGAAACCGCCGCCGGAAGCAGCGGGTACGACACTGGAAAAACGCGAAATCCTGCCGGAGATCGGAGAAAAGGCCGGCCGCGGGAAGGACCGCTTCGAAGCGGCGGATGCGACGACGACCCCGGCGAAGAACACACCAAGATACTCACCCTGAAGGTGACGGTAGTCCCGGAGTCTCCCCCTGTCAACGCGCCGCGCGGCCGGGCGGGGCGGAGGAGGATTCCCACGGGAAATTGCCTCCCGGCACGACGCGAATCCGGGCCGGGGAACGACCCCCCGGCCCGGGACCGATCGAGATCAGAACTTGTACGCCACGCCGACGCGGAACAGGTTTTCGCGGGGCTTGATCACGTCCGGCTCGCCGTCGGCGTCCGAATAGTGCATCGAGCCGTAGGCCGTATGCGTGTATTCGCCGCGGATCATCACGTTGTCGGTCGCGGCGAATTCCATGCCGAGACCGCCGCGAACGCCGGTCAGAGTGTCGTCGGAATCGGACACGCCGGTGGCGCGATACTCGACCTCGCTGCGCACCACCCCGAGCTTGGTGTAGATCATCGTCCGATCCGCGACCCGATAGCCGAAGCGGGCCGCCGCGCCGTAGGTGTTCTTCAGCTTCCAGCCTGCGCCGGTGCCGTCGGCGACCTTCTCCTCCATCTCGTAGTTCGCGAGATTGGCTTCCACTTCGCCGCCGACGTAGAAGCGCGAGAGCATCACGCCGTAGCCGCCGTAGAGGCCGCCGTTCATGCCGTGGGCGGGACGTCCGTAATAGAACGAATCGTTCGTCGAAGCGTCCGACTGCAGCTCCTTGGTGTTGGCGTCGCCATAGCCGATCTGGCCGCCGACGTATGCCCCGCCGAAGTCGGCCACCTTGCTTTCGGAAGTCTTGGAGGTGTCGTTGAAGCGGTAGACCAGCGCGATGTTCGCCATGCTCTCGAACGGCTGGTAGGACTGGTTCTGACCGTCGAAATCGCCGTAATCCGTCCACAGGTACTCGCCGCGCACGAACAGGCCGTTCCCGACCCCGACCTCGGCGCCGAAGCCCGCGTCGAAGCCGTTCACGAACTGGCTCTGGCGCGACCGGTCTCCGGTATACGACATCGCGAACTTGGCGCGAACCGCATCGCCCCGCACATAGACCAGGGTGTCGGGATCGACGAGATAGCCCGCCCGCAGGCCGGCGCCGAAGTGATATTCCTTGTCGAGGGAGAATTTCGAGGTCGCCGACGGCCACACCTCCATCTCCGCATGGTCGTACACCACCTTGGCTTCGGGGGAGAGCACGAACTTGCCGAACGACTTGGAATACCCCGCGAACGCACCGATGCGCGGTTCGTTGTGCGAGCCGAAATCCTGGACGTAGGTGTCCCCGGGGTTCGCGGATCGGTTGCTTCCATCATAAAGGGTGGTGCCGTAACCCAACTGAACACCGGCATAAGGGCCGTCGAAGGCCGTTTCTTCGGCCAGCGCAGCCTGAACGCCGAGCGCGGTCAGCGCCGTCGCGGCGAGGACGAACGTTCTGATTTTCATCTCGTTTTTCTTCTCAGGGGTCAAACGGAAGGGATGGATATAGAGGCAGGATCGAGGTGATCGGCCGCCCCCGGCGCCCGAGACGACGGAGCGTTTCCAGGAGAACGGCGCAACGCGAAAACTACTATTCCGTCATTCGCCTTGTCCAGCGAGATTCCCTGCGCCAAAGGAACCAACCCGTTCTCAAATCGAGAAAATCCACCCCCGGCCCCGCGGCTCCCGTCGACGTTCGCGGGCACACCTCCTGCGATCCGCCACCACCACGCGGCCGGATGAGGTGCGACAGATCATAACCGAACAAAACCAGCCCATAACAGGCTGGTTTTGTTCGTTTATGATCCAACCAACGTCTCGCAAACCCTCTACCCATGCACGACAGGCGATACACGAGGGGAAAATGCGGGCGCTAACCTACCTCCAAAAATCTCCCGACACTGGGGTCTACCGTGTGCGCAGAATCATCCCCGCACGGATGCGACACGCATTCGGGGGCAGGCGGGAATATCTGAAAAGTTTGGGGACCCGTGAAATCGAACGGGCACGAAGCCTCGCCATGCCGATCCTCGCTGACCTTCAGGCTCGGTTCGATCGGATCGACGACCAAATCATCCCTGAGGGTTATCCCGGATTGTGCGAGGGGATGATGGACGCACTGATCCCGACAGGGGGGCGAAGCTCTCGCCGATGCCACCAAACGGGGCGGAAAAGTCGGCGAAGTCCTGGCTGCATTGCCCCCGGCGAGACGTCCGTTTCTTCCGCTGTGGCCCGGCTCGAGATACCCGCCCGTTCCCGGGAACATGTGGTCGCGGACGGAACCGGCGAGCCCTCGTCTTTCTGACAGCGTCTGGCGGGTGTCCACCTGTCGGCAAGAAAGAGCTCGCCTCACACGTCGTGTGTCGCCGCCTGAGCTGCAGCTTCGGTTCCGGCAAGCATTTTGCCCGTCCGTAAGTAGTGGTCCAGCATCAAGAAGCCCGGCTTGAAAAGCTGCTCGCAGATGGTGATGTCGAAATCACTCAAAAGCGTGTCTCCGATGTCATCGATGGCCGTCATTACGAACATGGCCGTGATGCGGGTACCGGTCCCCGACGGGACCAGCGTCAGTGCCAGCCGGATGACCGTATGAGGGCTCATCCGGACATAATCGATTTGCCGAGACGGTTCGTAATGGCTGCAAGTCCAGGTTTCCGGGCCAATTGTTTCGAAGGGAGCCGCTATGAATACGCAATCTGGTTCGGCAACTCCAGAATCCGAATAAATCAACTCTCCTCTCCACCATTCAATCCATTCATATTCACGAACAGGACAAAGTATTGGAAATATTTTTTCTTGGGGAGACGAGATGTAATGGCTGTAATTACTGATAATTCTTTTTCTAAGTTTCATGATTATCTCCTGTATGTGTTGCGTGGTTCGCCGGAAGCTAGCCACATTCCGGCTTGATGCTGTGTGTATAGATACTATACACACAGGTTAAAAAAAGACTTCTCCGTTTCTGGCTATTTTCCGAGGGGAAGGAATGATGTGGCTTCTTCTAGAAAGCGCCGAAGCGTCTCTTTCTCAGTTTCCGAAAGAGAAGACAAATGCTTATGGAAGCGTTGTCGAGCGACGCTACGTTGCGTCAGGAAGGATTCCACGGCCCTCCGGCCCACCGTGGTAAACAGAACGGTTACCTCGTTCTTCTGCGAGGGATCAACGCTCTTGATGATCACGCCTTTGCCCTCAAGGCGCTTTAAAGCTTGGGAGACCGCTCCCTTGGTGACGCCGAGTCGGGCGGCCAGTCTTGTCGCGTTGGCCTCGGGCTCATTATGGATCGCCAGTAGGACGTGAAGCTCCGAAGGGTGCAAGCGTAGGTCTTCGTAGCAAAACACATACCGCTTTTCCAAGAAAACGACCCTGTTGATGAGGTCTTTCCAAAGGGCGAGAAAATCCTGTGCATCTTGAAGCATAGGCCAGTGTTTAGCATCTTAACTCGCAAATGTCAAATCACCCTGGAGTCAAGCGATCCTCATTAGGTGACGGTGTGTGGGTACGTAGAGGTCCTGGGATGAATTCGGTCGCTTTGACCTGCTATGGAACTTTCATCCGGCCGAAAGTAGAGCCTTTGCCGAAGTTACGCCGTCAGGCGTGGTGTGAGCAATGGGGGTAGCCCCGGAGCCCGGAACGGGCGGAGGGACTGCACCCATTGCCTTGAGTTCGGCGGCACGTGCCGCCGGGGTTTGGTATCCCAGGGCCGAATGCGGCCTAGTGGTGTTGTCATCGGTCCACCAAGCGGCGATTACGGCGCGAGCCTGAGCCATGCTGGTAAAGACCGTCTCGTTCAGAAGTTCGTCCCGCATCCGCCCGTTGAAGCCCTCGACATAGCCGTTCTGCATCGGCTTGCCGGGCGCGATGTCGTGCCACTCGATCCGCTGATCCTGGGCCCATCTCAGCACCGCGTTGGACGTGAGTTCGGTGCCGTTAGCGCCCGCATTTTCCCCTCGTGTATCGCCTGTCGTGTATGGGCAGAGGGTTTGCGAGACGTTGGATGGACCATAAACGAACAAAACCAGCCTGTTAGGGGCTGGTTTTGTGGATTCTGGTGGGCCCGGCAGGATTCGAACCTGCAACCAGACCGTTATGAGCGGCCGGCTCTAACCGTTGAGCTACAGGCCCGGGATTCCGGGACACGATCAGTGTAAAGGGAAAGACCGGGGCGCGGGAAGCGCCCCGGCGGGGTTCGGAGGGATCAGGTATCGAGGAAGCTGCGCAGCTTGCGCGAGCGGCTCGGATGCTTGAGCTTGCGCAGCGCCTTCGCCTCGATCTGACGGATGCGCTCGCGCGTCACCGAGAACTGCTGGCCGACCTCTTCCAGCGTGTGGTCGGTGTTCATGCCGATGCCGAAGCGCATCCGGAGCACGCGCTCCTCGCGCGGGGTCAGGCTCGCCAGCACCCGGGTGCAGGTTTCGCGCAGGTTCGACTGGATCGCCGCGTCGAGCGGCTGCACCGCGTTCTTGTCCTCGATGAAGTCGCCGAGGTGGCTGTCCTCCTCGTCGCCGATCGGGGTTTCGAGGCTGATCGGCTCCTTGGCGATCTTCATCACCTTGCGCACCTTCTCGAGCGGCATGCTGAGCTTTTCCGCCAGTTCCTCGGGGGTCGGCTCGCGGCCGATCTCGTGGAGCATCTGACGGCTGGTGCGCACCAGCTTGTTGATCGTCTCGATCATGTGCACCGGAATGCGGATGGTGCGCGCCTGATCGGCGATCGAGCGGGTGATCGCCTGACGGATCCACCACGTCGCATAGGTCGAGAACTTGTAGCCGCGGCGGTATTCGAACTTGTCGACCGCCTTCATCAGGCCGATGTTGCCTTCCTGGATCAGGTCGAGGAACTGCAGGCCGCGGTTGGTGTATTTCTTCGCGATCGAGATCACCAGCCGCAGGTTGGCCTCGATCATTTCCTTCTTCGCGCGGGTGGCCTCGCGCTCGCCTTTCTGCACCGTGGCGACGACGCGGCGGAACTCGCCGATCGGCATGCCCGCCAGCGACGCGACCTCGGAAATCCCGTCGCGCGACTTCTGCGCCTCGTCGTGGTGCTTCTCGACGAACGCCGCCCAGCCCTTGCCCGGACGCTTCGCCACCTGCTCCAGCCAGTTGGGATCGAGCTCGCAACCGCGATAGGCGTCGAGGAAATCCTCGCGCTTGACCTTGCAGTTCTCGGCGAGGCGCAGCAACCGCCCCTCGTGCCCCATCAGACGGCGCGAATAGCCGTTGAGCTGGTCCACCAGTTCCTCGATGCGGCCGGTATTGAGGTGCACGGTGGACATCAGATCCACCAGTTCGGCCTTCATCTTCTCGTAGCGGCGCTCGGTGGTGGGCGAAACCGGCTTGCCCGACTGCAACGCGGCGAGGCGCTGGTCCTGCACCTTGCGCATCTTGGCGTAGGTCATGCCGACCGCTTCGAGGGTGGCCAGCACCACCGGCATCAGCGCTTCTTCCATCGCCGCCAGCGAGACGGTGGATTCGTCCTCGTGCTCCTCGCTCGCCTCTTCGTCGTCTTCGCCTGCGGGCGCGGCCTCGCCGCCCGCTTCCTCGCCTTCCTCGCTCGCCGCATCGTCGGCGGGCGCGGCCGGCACCGCCTCGGGCTTGGGCTCGGGCTTGGCCTCGGCGGGCGCGGGCTCCTCCGCCTCGACCTCGGCTTCCGCCGCGTCGATCTCGTCGGAGGTGGGCTCGCCGCCGTAGGTGGCGTCGAGGTCGATGATGTCGCGCAGCAGCATCCGGCCATTCTGGAGATTGTCGTGCCAGACCAGCAGGTGCTTGATCGTCAGCGGGCTCTCGCAGAGGCCGCCGATCATCATTTCGAGACCCGCCTCGATGCGCTTGGCGATCGCGATCTCGCCCTCGCGGGAGAGCAGCTCCACCGAACCCATCTCGCGCAGGTACATCCGCACCGGGTCGTCGGTGCGGCCGATCTCGTCCTCGTCGACGTTGCCGGCGGCGGATTCGCGGGTGTCCTCGTCGGCGGCCGCCTCCTCGGCGGGCTCGTCGGCCTCTTCCGGGTCGACGACGTTGATGCCGAGCTCGGACAGCATCGCCATGGTGTCCTCGATCTGCTCCGAAGACACTTCGTCCTGCGGCAATGCCGCGTTGAATTCGTCGTAGGTGATGTAGCCGCGCTCGCGCCCCTTGGCCACGAGCTTCTTTGCGGCGGCCCCCCAGGTGTCGAGGAGCGGTCCGTCAGCGGACTCGTCGGGAGTCTCGGGGCTGACGGTCGTAGCTGCCGCTTTGGTCACCATGAAAAATCCGCTCCCTCAAGCTGGCGGAACAACGACGGGTTCCAACGTGCAACCGGCCCTGCGCCCGCCATGACAAACTGCGCGCGCACGACAGGAGCCGCCACGTTGAAACGGCTGATTTACGGAGCCAACGAACGGTTGTCAACCTGTATCGCTGCGTTTCCGCCGGACAAATGGATAATGTGTGCTTCCTACGCTTCGCCGTCCAGGCCCCGCAGGCGCTCCCGCTCCTGACGCAACGCCCGCAGACGCAGCCACAGAACCTCGGAAAACTCCCGCTCCATCGCCGCCTGAACCGCCCCGATTTCCTCGGCGAGCGCCCTGTCCTTGAGCGTCGCCACGAGATCGGAGATGCGCGCGTCGAGATCGAACGGCGCGAGATCTTCGAGGCGCAACCGTTCGGCGTGCTCGACGTGCGGCGCGCGCACCGCCTCCGGCAGGCGCGCCGCGAGGAGCGCGGCAAGGGCGGCGTCGTCGGCATCCTCGGTCACGTCCGCGAGCACCGCCAGCACCGCATCCAGATAGGTGCGGGCGCCGTCGTCCGCAAGCCGCACCCGGAACAGCGATTCGAGATGCCTGAGCGCGTAGACCGGCCGCACCGTCAGCGCCGCCGCAAGCTGCAACTCGTTGGCGTCGCGCGGACGGCCGGGCGGCGGCGTCGCCACCGCGCCGGGCTCGGGCTCGCGCCACGGCCGCTTTCCCCGCCCCTTCGGGCCGCTCCACGCCGGGCGCGGCGGGCGAAACAGCGCGAAGGCGCGGTTCTTGAGCTCACGACGATAGTGCTCGCGCACCGATTCGTCCTTGATCCGCCCGCACAGCTCGACGACGTCGCGGTCGAGCGCGGCGCGGCGCTCCGGGGTCGAGACGTCGCGCCCGCCCGCGATCATCTCCCACAACAGATCGGCGAGCGGCCGTGCCTCCGCCAGCACCGCCTCCATCGCGCCCGCCCCCTGGGCCTTGATCAGTTCGTCCGGGTCCTTGCCCCCGACGATCGCGGCGAACCGCAGCGACCGCCCGGGCTTGAGCTCCGGCAGCGCCCGCTCGGCGGCGCGACGGGCGGCGCGCTGGCCCGCGGCGTCGCCGTCGAAGCACAGGACCGGCTCGTCGGCGAGCTTCCAGAGCTCCGCCAGATGGCCTTCGGTGAGCGCGGTGCCGAGCGGCGCGACCGCGTCGGCGATCCCCGCCTGGCTCATCGCGATCACGTCCATGTAGCCTTCCGCCACCACCACCCGGCCGCGCTCCAGCGCCGCCGCGCGGGCCTGCGCGAGGCCGTAGAGCACCTGCCCCTTGTGGAACACCGGCGTATCCGGCGAATTCAGGTATTTCGGCTGGCCGTCGCCGAGGATCCGCCCGCCGAACGCGATCACCCGGCCGCGCCGGTCGGTGATCGGAAACACCAGCCGGTTGCGCAGGATGTCGTAGGGGCTGCGGCCGTCGTCTGGACGCCCCACCAGCCCCGCCTCCTCCAGCAGCGCCTCCTCCAGGCCGTCGCGCACCAGCGCCGCCTTCAGGGCGTTGCCCGCGGGCGCGTAGCCCAGGCGGAAGCGGCCGATCGTCTCCTCCGACAGCGCGCGGCGCGCGGCGTAGGCGAGCGCCTCCCGCCCCTCGGGCATCCTCAGGCGCTGCTCGTAGAACCGGCAGGCGGCCTCGATCGCCTCCAGCACCGTCGCCGCGCGCTTCGAGCGCGCCGCCTCCTCCGGCGTCGACTGCGGCACCTCCAGCCCCGCCTGCGCGGCGAGGCGCTCCACCGCCTCCATGAACGACAGGCCGTTCGCCTGCATCTCGAACGACAGCACGTCGCCGTGCGCCCCGCAGCCGAAGCAGTGGTAGAAACCCTTGTCGGCGCTCACCGTGAACGACGGCGTCTTTTCGTTATGGAACGGACACAGGCCGGAATATTCGTGTCCCTTGCGGATCAGACGCACCTTCTTGCCCACGACGTCGACGATCGACACCCGCGCGCGCAGTTCGTCCAGAAATCCGCGTGGCAACGACATGGTTCATCCGCACACAAAGACAGGCCAGGGCACCGCCCTGGACCCGCGAAGGGCCGCAGGCCCTCCGAACCCGTTCCGATCCGGTTTTTCCGCAAAACGGAATCGCCAGCCCAGGCCGCACTATAAGCAGATTGTGCGTCGCGCGGAACAACCGGGAGCGCCGCACCGGGCGGCCCGGCTCCGCTCAGCCCGCGAGGGTCGTCTTGGTGACAGCGGAAGCCTTGGCGAAGTCCATCGCGCCGGGATGGCGCTCGCGCAGCAGCGTCATCACCCGGCCGATGTCCTTGAGGGTGGTGGCGCCGAGTTCGGCGATCGCGGCATCGACCGCGGCCTTGATCTCGGCCTCGTCCATCTGCTTCGGCAGGAAGCCCTCGATGATCGCGATCTCGGCGGCCTCCTTGCCGGCAAGCTCGGGACGGCCGCCCTGATCGTACATCTTGATGCTCTCGCGCCGCTGCTTGATCATCGACTGCAGCATGCCGACGATCTCCTCCTCGGCGAGACCGTCGTCGCGTCCCTGGGAACGCAGCGCGATGTCGCGGTCCTTGAGCGCCGCGAGGATCAGGCGCAGGACCGAAGTGGCGAGTTCGTCGCGGCCGAGCATCGCCTGCTTGAGCGCGTCGTTGAGTCCGGTTCGAAGAGACACGATTCCCCCCGCGTTTTCTGCGATCACCCCGAAAGGCACGACCCTAGACCAAAACCGCTCCGGGTTCAAATTCTTAGTCCGTTCTCAAGGGGTTGAAATCATTGGCTTGTGACTCGCCGCAGCGAATCCTTGACGCGGCGGGCGGCTTGGCTTACGAAACGGCGGTTTACGCAGTTCCCATGTCATCACAGGAAGGATGGTCACCTCGATGAGCACGACAGAGCCCACCGAACCGGTTTCGTTCGCCCCGGATTTCGGCGCGTTTCCGCGCCCCGCCGGTGCGACGGGCGTGGTGGTTCTGAACGACGGCACCCTGCTCTGGGGCAAGGGACTCGGGGCCGAGGGCAGCGCCGTCGGCGAGGTCGTGTTCAACACCGCGATGACCGGCTACCAGGAAGTCCTCACCGACCCCTCCTACGCCGGGCAGATCCTCACCTTCACCTTCCCCCACATCGGCAACGTCGGCGCCAACGCCGAGGACGTCGAATCGCTGACGCCGTTCGCGCGCGGCCTGATCCTGCGCGCCGACGTCACCCAGCCGTCGAACTGGCGCGCGCTGTCGCCCCTCACCGGTTGGCTCGCCTCGCACGGGCTGATCGGCATCGCCGGGATCGACACCCGCCAGCTCACCCGCCGAATCCGCTCCTCGGGCGCGCCCCACGGCGTGATCGCCCACGCCGAAAACGGCGAGTTCGATCTCGACGCGCTGTATGCGCAGGCGCAGGCGTGGCCGGGCCTCAACGGCATGGACCTCGCCAAGGAGGTCTCCTGCCGCCAGACCTACGACTGGAACGAGACCCTCTGGACCCTCGGCGCGGGCTACGGCCGTCAGGACGCGCCGCGCTACCACGTCGTCGCGGTCGACTACGGCGCCAAGCGCAACATCCTGCGCTGCCTCGCCGCGAGCGGCTGCAAGGTCACCGTGGTGCCCGCCGACGCCACCGCCGAGGACATCCTGCGTCACCGGCCCGACGGCGTGTTCCTCTCCAACGGCCCGGGCGACCCGGCCGCCACCGGCGCGTACGCGGTGCCGGTGATCCGGGAACTGATCGCGGCGAAGACGCCGATCTTCGGGATCTGCCTCGGCCATCAGCTGCTCGCCCTCGCGCTCGGCATGAAGACCCACAAGATGGACACCGGCCACCGCGGCGCGAACCATCCGGTCAAGGACCTCGCCACCGGCAAGGTCGAGATCACCAGCCAGAACCACGGCTTCGTGGTGGACGAGGCCAGCCTGACCGACGATCTCACGATCACCCACCGCTCGCTGTTCGACGGCTCGGTCGAGGGGCTGGCGTCGAAGAGCCTGCCGGTGTTCTCGGTGCAATATCACCCCGAGGCCTCTCCCGGTCCGACCGACAGCCATTATCTGTTCGAGCGCTTCATCGAGATGATCGCCAAGCGACGCTGACGCGAGTCCGCCTAGCCTTTCGCCCGCCGCCGAGATTTCAGTCAGAGACAGAAAATGCCGAAACGTACCGACATCCACAGCATCCTCGTGATCGGCGCGGGGCCGATCGTCATCGGCCAGGCGTGCGAGTTCGACTACTCCGGCGCCCAGGCCTGCAAGGCGCTGCGCGACGAAGGGTACAAGGTGATCCTGGTCAACTCCAATCCGGCGACGATCATGACCGACCCGGAGACCGCCGACGTCACCTACATCGAACCGATCACCCCCGAGATCGTCACCCGCATCCTCGAAAAGGAGCGCCCCGACGCGCTGCTGCCGACGATGGGCGGGCAGACCGCCCTCAACACCGCGATGGCGCTCGCCGACGCGGGCGTGCTGGAGCGCCTCGGCGTCGAGATGATCGCGGCGAAGCGCGACGTCATCGCCAAGGCCGAGGACCGCCTGCTGTTCCGCGAGGCGATGGACAAGATCGGCCTCTCCTCGCCCAAGTCGCGGCTCTGCCGCAGCCTCGACGACGCCCGGCAGGCGCTCGCCGAGATCGGCCTGCCGCTGATCATCCGCCCGTCGTTCACCCTCGGCGGCCTCGGCGGCGGCATCGCCTACAACGTCGCCGAGTTCGAGGCGATCGTGCAGTCGGGCCTCGCCGCGTCGCCGGTCCACGAGGTGCTGGTCGAGGAGAGCGTGCTCGGCTGGAAGGAGTTCGAGATGGAGGTGGTCCGCGACCGCGCGGACAACTGCATCATCGTCTGCTCGATCGAGAACGTCGACCCGATGGGCGTGCACACCGGCGATTCCGTCACCGTCGCCCCGGCGCTGACGCTCACCGACAAGGAATACCAGATCATGCGCAACGCCTCGATCGCGGTGCTGCGCGAGATCGGCGTCGACACCGGCGGGTCGAACGTGCAGTTCGCCGTCAACCCGGACGACGGCCGGATGGTGGTGATCGAGATGAACCCGCGCGTCTCGCGCTCCTCGGCGCTCGCCTCCAAGGCGACCGGCTTCCCGATCGCCAAGGTCGCGGCCAAGCTCGCGGTGGGCTACACCCTCGACGAACTGATGAACGACATCACCGGCTGCACCCCGGCGTCGTTCGAGCCGACGATCGACTACGTGGTCACCAAGATTCCGCGCTTCACCTTCGAGAAGTTCCCCGACACCGAGGCGATCCTCACCACCTCGATGAAATCGGTGGGCGAGGCGATGGCGATCGGCCGCACCTTCGCCGAAAGCCTGCAGAAGGGCCTGCGCAGCATGGAGACCGGGCTTACCGGCCTCAACGAAGTGGAGATTCCCGGCGTCGATCCGGATTCCGCCGAAACCACCCGCAACGCGATCCTCAAGGCGCTGGCGCTGCCGAAGCCCGATCGCCTGCTGACGATCGCCCAGGCGTTCCGCCACGGCCTCTCCGTCGCCGAGATCCACCAGGCGTGCGCCTACGACCCATGGTTCCTCGAACGGATCAAGGAGATCGTCGACGCCGAGGCCGGGCTGCGCAAGGAAGGCATGCCGCGCAACGCCCAGGAGATGCAGCGGATCAAGGCGATGGGCTTCTCCGACGCGCGGATCATGGAACTGACCAAGCGCACCCTGAAGGAGGTGACGTTCCGCCGCGACGTGCTGAACGTCCACCCGGTGTTCAAGCGCATCGACACCTGCGCCGCCGAATTCCCGTCGAAGACGCCGTACATGTACTCCTGCTACGAGGGCAACGGCCTCACCCCCGGCGACTGCGAGGCCGACCCCTCCGAGCGCGCCAAGGTGATGATCCTCGGCGGCGGCCCGAACCGCATCGGCCAGGGCATCGAGTTCGACTACTGCTGCGTCCATGCCGCCTTCGCGCTCGAGGAGGTCGGCTACGAGACGATCATGGTCAACTGCAATCCGGAGACCGTCTCCACCGACTTCGACACCTCGGACCGCCTCTACTTCGAGCCGCTGACCGAGGAGGACGTGGTCGCGATCGCCCGCAAGGAGCAGGAGAAGGGCTACCTCAAGGGCGTGATCGTGCAGCTCGGCGGGCAGACGCCGCTCAAGCTCTCCGCCGCGCTCGAAGCCGCGCGGATTCCGATCCTCGGCACCTCGCCCGACGCCATCGACGTCGCCGAGGACCGCGAGCGCTTTCACGACCTGTTGGAGCGCACCGGCCTCCGGCAGCCGGTCAACGGCACCGCGCGCTCGGCCGAAGAGGCCCGCGCGGTGGCGGCGAAGATCGGCTATCCGGTGGTGATCCGTCCGTCCTACGTGCTCGGCGGCCGCGCGATGCGGATCGTCCACACCGAAACCGCGCTCAACGAATACATCGCCACGGCGGTCAAGGTGACCGGCGACAGCCCGGTGCTGATCGACAGCTACCTGCAGGACGCGATCGAGGTGGACGTCGACGCGATCGCCGACGGCCGCGACGTCTACGTCGCCGGAATCATGCAGCACATCGAGGAAGCGGGCATCCACTCGGGCGATTCCGCCTGCTCGCTGCCGCCCTACTCGCTTTCCGAACCGATCGTCGAGGAACTCAAGCGCCAGACCCGCCTGCTCGCCCGCGAGCTCAAGGTGATCGGCCTGATGAACATCCAGTTCGCGATCAAGGGCGAGGACGTCTACCTGCTCGAGGTCAACCCGCGCGCCTCGCGCACCGTGCCGTTCGTCGCCAAGGCGACCGGCGTGCCGGTGGCGAAGATCGCCTCGCGGGTGATGGCGGGCGAGGCGCTCGCGTCGTTCGGCCTGGTCGAGAAGATGCCCGACCACGTCGCGGTGAAGGAGGCGGTGTTCCCGTTCGCGCGCTTCGCCGGGGTCGACATCCTGCTCGGGCCGGAGATGAAGTCCACCGGCGAGGTGATGGGCATCGACGGCGATTTCGGCCGCGCCTACGCCAAGGCGCAGCTCGGCGCGGGAGCGGCGCTGCCGCTCTCGGGCACGGTGTTCATCTCGGTCAAGGATCACGACAAGGCGGCGGCGGTGGAGATCGCCCGCGGCTTCGTCGAGATGGGGTTCGCGATCGTCGCCACCCGCGGCACCGGCAAGGTGCTGACCGACGCGGGCGTCGCCGTCACCGTCGTCAACAAGGTGATGGAGGGCCGCCCCCATTGCGTCGACCTGATGCTTTCGGGCGGCGTGCAGATGGTCATCAACACCACCGACAGCGCGATGTCGGTGGCGGACAGCTTCTCGATCCGCCGCACCGCGCTGACCCACAACATCGCCCACACCACCACCATGACCGGCGCGCGCGCGACCATCGCCGCGATCCGGGCCCTCAAATGCGAGGGGCTTGATGTGCGGCCGTTGCAGGGTTACTTTGGTAGGCCTTTGCCGAAGAAAGCATAGATTCGGGCGGACGACCGCCGCGGCAATTTTTCCCCTTATCGCTAAAGGGTCTCGGGCATGGACAAGATTCCCATGACTCCAGACGGCTTTGCCCGTCTGGAAGATGAGTTGAAGTTTCTGAAGGGCACAGCGCGGCCGGACGTGATCCGCGCGATCGGCGAGGCGCGCGAGCACGGCGATCTGTCCGAGAACGCCGAGTACCACGCGGCGCGCGAACGTCAGAGTTTCATCGAGGGCCGGATCAAGGAACTCGAAGACCTCACCTCGCGCGCGCAGGTGATCGACATTTCGCAGATTTCGGGCGATCAGGTGCGCTTCGGCGCCACCGTCCTGCTCGCCGACGAGGACACCGACGAGGAGAAGGAATATCAGATCGTCGGCGCCCACGAGGCGGACATCAAGTCCGGCCGGATCTCGATCGTCTCCCCGCTCGGCAAGGCGCTGATCGGCAAGAAGGCGGGCGATTCCGTCGACGTCGCCACTCCCGGCGGACGGAAGTCGTTCGAAATCATCGAGGTCAAGTACGCCTGAAGCGCCGCTTCCGCGCACCCGCGACACCGCCGCCCGGCTCCGGAGCGGCGGTGTCGCATTTTTGCATCCTTCCAAAGATACCCGTGCGGGGAACTCCACAATTCCCCCCGCGTTCCCCATATCGATGGTATGGCGGGACGGCTTCCGCCGCTGGACGCGAGGGAGAGTGCGCATGAAGGATCTGTTCGACAAACTCCTCAAGCTCTGGATGGGCATCCACGTGGATCTGCCCGGCTACGGCCTCGACCGCGCGATGGTGCCGGTCCGGGTGCCGGTGCGCAGCCGCCCGCAGCGCCGCGACTTCTGATCCCTTCGGAAAGTACTGCGATTTCAGCCCCGTGGCGTCGCCGCGGGGTTTTTTCGCGCCTGCCGGATCACCCGGCGCGGCGGAGCATCTGCGCGACGTTGATGGCAGTGGAGGCGACATGGGCGCGGGTGCTCTCGCGCGCCGCCACCGGGTCGCCCGCGAGGATCGCGGCGAGGATGCGCGCGTGCTCCTCCTGGGAGGAGTTCAGACGCTCGGTGTGGTGGAACTGCACCTCGCGATAGGGCGCGGTGCGCATGCGAACGCCGGTCACCACGTCGCGCAGGCTGTCGTTGTGGGCGCCGGCGAACAGCGCGGCATGGAAGCGGACGTTGACGTCGACGTAGGCCGCGGCGTCGCCCCGTTCGGCGCAGGCCGCCCCCTCGGCGACGATCGCCTGAAGCTCGCGCCGCTCCACCGCCGTCATCCGCCGCGCGCTCAGCTCGGCGCACACCGCTTCGAGCTCGCCCATGGTTTCGAACAGATCGTTGAGGGTTTCGAGATCGAGCCGCCGCACCATGAACGCCCGACGCGGCCCGCGTTCCGCCAGCCCGGCCGCCTGGAGCCGCTGCAACGCCTCGCGCACCGGCGTGCGGGAAACCCGGTAGGCGTCGGCGATCGCAAGCTCGCTCAGGATCGTGCCGGGCGTGATCTGGCCCGCCAGGATCCTGGCCATGAGATCGGAGAAGATCACGTCGGGCGCGCGGCCCTCGCCCAACCGCCCCCTGCCGTCTTCGTCGCCGGAGCCTTCGCGTGCATGCATTGGTGGCGCTTTTCCATACAATTTCGCTCCAATTTATGCCCACGAGCGCATGCACGCAAGAGCGGCTTCCGCCGCTCCCGCGTCCTTGGTTCGACGCGCGCCTCAGAACGTCAATCGCAGGCCGACCGCACCGCCGATCGCGCCCTCGTTGCCGTCCACCGCCTTGCCGGTGGCCGATTCCGAGTTCAGATAGCCGACGCTGCTCCACAGATCGACGCCCGGGCCGAGCGCGTACTTGGCACCGATGCGGTAGAGATCGACGGTGTCGTCGCCGTCGAAGCCGGTATCGCCCCGCACCGCCGAGTGGGTGTAGCTGAAGGACACCGCGTACGGACCCTCGGCATAGCCGAGTCCGGCCTCCCAGGCGTGGCCGTCTTTGGCGGCGTTGAAGCTGTCCTGCGGCGCGACCATGCGGTTGAACGACCCGCCGACGGTGAAGCCGCGATACGACAGTTCGGCGCTGGTCTGGAAGTTATGGACGTCGGAGCCGTAGCCGAAGTCGCCGTTGGCGTTCATGTAGTCGTAGCCGACCGCCGCCTTGACGCCGACACCCGCGAACTCGCCCCCGTAGGACAGGGCGGTGGCCCAGGCCTCGTCGAACCCGGCCGCCTTACGGACGGTTTCGGAATCCTTGTCGCCCAGCAGGTCGTCGCCCTTCGGGTTGTTCGACGGGGTATACGACGCGCCGAGCTGGAAGCCGTACACCTTGGGGGTGAAGTAGCTGAGCTTGTTGGCATAGTTGGTGGGGGTCTCGTTCGGATCGAGCACCGTCACGCCGTCGCCCCACGGCGCGATCTGATAGAAGTCGCTCTTGCTGGTGCCCGCGGTGAGGTACGACGCATCCGGCGCCGAATTGTGGGTCTGCCACACCACGTCGCGATACTTGCCGACGATCAGCTTGCCGGCGTTGCCGCTGAGCCAGGCGTAGGAGCGGATCACTTCGGTATCGTTGGAATCGGCGCCCGCGGCGATCTGCACCTGCGCGCCGACCTCCATGCCGTTGTCGAGGAGGGTCTTGCCGGAGAAGTAGATCTGCGCGTCGCCCTGAACGTCGAAGCTGTTCACCGGGTCGGCGTAGGCGCCGTCCTGTTTCGCGCCCGCCACCCAATATTCCATATAGCCGCCGAGGCTGAGCTTGACCGGATCGGAGGCCTGCGCCGCCGCCGCCGCGAGAACGGAGGAAACCAGGACGCTGGTTCCGAGCAGAATTCGTTTCATCGTCTTTCCTTTCGCATGGCCCGGAAACCCGGGAGCCGAAACTGGATGCCGGATATGCATTATCGAGCGAGGGAACGAAATTCAGACGTGTGTGGTCTGTATGCATATCCGGCGAAAAAGACACAAACATCTTTCTCCAGATTCAGCAAGACGATTTTGTATACATAAAATCGCAACAGCATACGTGTTGCGAAAAAGCCACACCGGCACCCATGAAAAACGCCGCCCCGGACAGGGGCGGCGCGGCGGCGGAAAGGTTCAGTCGGCCTCGGAGACCGGGGGAATCGGCACCCCCGGCTCCTGCTTGGCGGAGCGGATCGCCAGCGCGGTGGTGACGTGCCCGACGTTGGGCGCGGCGGTGAGGCGGGCGGTGAGGAACTTCTGATAATCCTCCCAGTCGCGCGCCACCACCTTCAGCAGAAAATCGGTCTCGCCCGCGAGCATGTAGCATTCGCGGACTTCCGGCCACGCCCCCACCCGCTCCTCGAACGCACGCAGATCGCCTTCGGCGTGGGAATTGAGCGCCACCTGGGCGAACACCGTGACGTTGTAGCCGAGTGCGCCGGGGTCGATGGCGGCGTGATAGCCCTTGATGATCCCCGATTCCTCGAGCGCGCGGACGCGACGGAGGCACGGCGGCGCCGAGATCCCCGCACGGCGCGCCAGATCGACGTTGGTGATCCTGCCATCCGCCTGAAGATCCGCGAGAATCTGGCGGTCGACACGATCGAGCTTGACCCTTTGCATGGACGGAACATTCCCCAATGTGCCGGGGCGGCCCCGGCGAAGTTTGAAATTTTATTACTCTTTTTCCACGACAGACACAACGGAAATGCGATGACGGGGCGATTCCATCAACCCCCTCCCGCCCCCGCGCCGCTGGCGCGCCGCGCTCCGCCGCATTATATGCGGTAAATCTCATGTTCTCGCCGCGCATCCGCGTTTCCGGGTTTGCGTCGACGCGCGGGGTTTCCTATCCTCTCGGCACGGTTTCGCCAATCCTTTCCTGAAAGACTCCTCCCCCATGGCTACGCACCACACCAAGGTCCTGATCATCGGTTCCGGCGCGGCCGGGCTGACCGCCGCGATCTACGCCGCGCGCGCCAACCTCAAGCCGATCCTGCTCGCCGGTTTGCAGCCGGGCGGCCAGCTCACCATCACCACCGACGTCGAGAACTTTCCCGGCTTTCCCGACGGCGTGCTCGGGCCGGAGCTGATGGACCGGATGCAGGCCCAGGCCGAGCGCGTCGGCGCCGAGGTGATCTACGACCTGATCACCGAGGTGGACTTCTCGAAGCGGCCGTTCCGTTGCGTCGGCGATTCGGGCGACGAGTACGTCGGCGAAACCGTGATCGTCGCCACCGGGGCGTCGGCGCGCTGGCTCGATCTGCCGAGCGAGGTCGAGTATCGCGGCTTCGGCGTTTCCGCCTGCGCCACCTGCGACGCATTCTTCTTCCGCGGCAAGGACGTGGCGATCGTCGGCGGCGGCAACACCGCGGTCGAGGAGGCGATCTTCCTCACCAATCACGCCAGTTCGGTAACGCTGATCCACCGCCGCGATTCGCTGCGCGCCGAGCGGGTGATGCAGGACCACCTGTTCGCCAACCCCAAGGTCAAGGTGATCTGGAACGCGGTGGTCGACCAGGTGCTGGGCACGGAAACGCCGAAGGCCGTCACCGGCCTGCGCCTCCGCGACGTCGCCACCGGCGAGACCCGCGAGCTCGACGTCGCCGGACTGTTCGTCGCGATCGGCCACACCCCCAACACCGCGATGTTCCGGGACGTGCTCGACATGGATGCCGAGGGCTACCTCGTCACCAAGCCGGATTCCACCGCCACCAACGTGCCCGGCGTGTTCGCCGCGGGCGACGTGCAGGATCATGTATTCCGCCAGGCGATCACCGCCGCGGGCACCGGCTGCATGGCCGCGATCGAGGCCGACCGCTTCCTCGTCGAGCACGGTGCGGAGGTTTGACGCCAAAAAAACGCCGCAACCGCGGGCGCACCCTTGCCGCGCCCGCGGTTTCTGCTTAAGATTTGGGCCGGCAACGATTTTTCCGACAGGGTAAGGATGCCCTCGCGCCAGGCCACGACCCTCGACTGGGACAAACTCCGGATCTTCCACGCGGTCGCCGAGGCGGGCAGCTTCACCCGCGCGGGCGAGGCGCTCAACCTCAGCCAGTCGGCGGTGAGCCGCCAGGTCGGCGCGCTCGAGGAAAGCCTGCACATCCCGCTGTTCCACCGCCACGCCCGCGGCCTGCTGCTCACCGAGCCCGGCGAGGATCTCTATCGCACCGTCCACGACGTCTTCGCCAAGCTCGCGATGGCCGAGGCGCGGCTGACCGAAAGCAAGGTCCGCCCCGAGGGCCCGTTCAAGATCACCACCACCGTCGCCTTCGGCGCGATGTGGCTGGCGCCGCGGATCCGCGAGTTCATCGAACTCTATCCGGAAATCCAGGTCTCCCTGGTGCTCGACGACGCCGAACTCGACCTCGCGATGCGCGCCGCCGACGTCGGCATCCGCTTCAAGGCGCCGCACCAGCCGGATCTGATCCAGCGCAGCCTGTTCACCGTCCACTACCGGCTTTACGCCGCGCCCGAATACCTCGCCGCCCACGGCGCACCGCACACCGTCACCGATCTCGACGACCACCGCGTGATCGTCTACGGCGACGACACCCGGCCGCCAGTCGACAACATGAACTGGCTGCTCGATTTCCACTCCGGCCGCCCCGGCGGCCGCCGCGCCGTCCTCAAGGTCAACAACGTCTACGGCATTCTTCAGGCGGTGCGCAGCGGCCTCGGCATCGGCGCGCTGCCCGATTATTTCCATGCCGAGAACGAGGGTCTGACGCGGGTTCTGCCGAGCCTCGACGGCCCGTCGTTCGACACCTACTTCGTCTATCCCCAGGAAATGCGCCATTCCAAGCGCGTGGCGGTGTTCCGCGACTTCCTCCTGAAGAAGATCGGCGAAGGCACCTGATCCGGTTATCGCCTATATCCAAAGAGACATAACTTTTATCTGGACTTGCACGCCATGCATGGCTGCGATCCCGATTTGGGTATGGCGGACAGACATAGTTTCCCCTAAATCATTCCTCGCGAGCCGATGCTGTCGGCTCACACTTTCTGGGTGGGGCGACGACCATGACTGTCGCCACGGGCCGTTTCGGCGGTCCGACGTCTCCTTGACGTGAAGCCTCCCTGTTCAAACTTCGCCCCCGGGGTCTCCCCGGGGGTTTTTTCTTGGAATGATCCGTGGAAGCGTCAGCGGCCGACGAACGCGGGTTTGCGCTTCGCGGCGAACGCGGCGACGCCTTCGAGACCGTCGGCGGTGCGCGAGAGCGTTGCGATGGTGCGGCCCTCGAGCGCCATCTGCGCGTCGAGATCATGGCTCGCGGCGGCGGCGAGCAGGGCCTTCACCGCGCCGTAGGCGCGCGTCGGCCCCTGAGCGAAGCGGCGTGCCGCCGCCGCCGCTTCGGCCTTCAGCTCCGCGGCGGGAACGACGCGCGAGAGAATGCCCCACTCCAGCGCCTCCTCGGCGGTGAGCAGCGGATTTTCGAGATACAGCCGCGCGGCCCGTCGCGGACCGATCAGGCGGCTCAGGAACCACGTCGAGCCCGCGTCGGGCGACAGGCCGATCTGGGTGTAGGCGCTGGTGAATTTGGCGGTATCGGCGGCGATCGCGAGATCCGCCGCCGCAACCAGCGACAGCCCGGCCCCGGCGGCGATGCCGTTGACCGCGGCGATCACCGGCGCGTCCATCGCCCGCAGCGCCGCCACCGCGCGGTTGAGATGC
The DNA here is from genome assembly GCA_900079695.1 of uncultured Alphaproteobacteria bacterium. NCBI lineage: Bacteria > Pseudomonadati > Pseudomonadota > Alphaproteobacteria > uncultured Alphaproteobacteria bacterium. Next base: position 3,114,978 of record LT599022.1, on the reverse strand, counting down.
CCGGTGATTTCCAGCAGGAAGCGGTCCACCGTCGCCGGATCGGCGGCGAACGCGGCGACGTCGCCGCCCGCGCAGAACGCCTTCTCTCCCGCTCCGGTCACCACCACCGCCCGCACCGCCGGATCGGCGGCGAGACGCTCGGCGGCGGCGGCGAGCGCCTTCGCCAACGCCATGTCCATGGCGTTGAACGCCTGCGGACGGTTGAGGGTGACGGTCGCCACGCCCTCGTCGATCTCGACCAGAACCGGATCGCTGCTCATCGTCTCTCTCCTTTGAAATCCCCGACCATTTTGATACGCCCCCGGCCGCGGAGAAGGCAAGCGCTGCGGCCGCACCCCCACGCCGTCGCATGTTCGTCGCAAAAACGGCAACAATCCTGTTCCACTTTCGCGAATTGTTGTTTCGCTTGCGGCACCCCATCCTCTGTCGCGTCAATCCCCAACCCGACACAGGAGAGCCGCCTTGTCCCCCTCCCACACCTCCGCCGCCGCGCCGGTCATCCCCGCCCTCGCGCCGCTGTATGCCGCCTTGACCCCGGTCGCCGACCTTGCGCTGCGCGTCGCCGCGGGTGCCTTCCTCATGCCCCACGGCGCGCAGAAGCTGTTCGGATGGTTCGGCGGCTACGGCCTCGACGCCACCGGCCAGTTCTTCGCCGCCAAGCTCGGCCTGCCTCCGGCCCTCGCCCTCGTCGCCGGGTTGATCGAATTCGCGGGCGGCCTCGCCCTCGCCCTCGGCCTGTTCACCCGCGTCGCCGCGACGCTCGCGTTCGGTCTACTCGCGGTCGCGGTGCTGCAGGTTCACCTCGCCGCCGGGTTCTTCTGGACCTCGGGCGGGTACGAATACCCGCTGCTGTGGGCGATCCTGGCCGGCACCTACGTGGTCAAGGGCGGCGGCCGCTATTCCCTCGACGCCGCGATTGGCCGCGAAATCTGATCCGGACTGGCACGCCGCGCCCGCGCCCCCTATCCTGTCCTCCGACGCGCACATCCCGCGCCTCGGAGGACGCATGACCCTACGCCGCATTCTGACCGGCCTCGCCCTCGTCGCCCTGCTCGGGCCGCCGGTCGGGCTGGTGGCCTTCCGCGCGCTGCCGCCACCGGTCACGCCGTTGATGCTGATTCGCCTCGCCGAGGGCGAATCCCTCCGCAAGACCTGGACGCCGCTCGCCGAGATCTCGCCCCACCTGCGCGCGGCGGTGATCGCCGCCGAGGACAATCTCTTCTGCACCCACCACGGCTTCGACCTCGGTTCCCTCCAGGACGCCTTCGACGACTGGCAGGACGACCGCCGCACCCGCGGCGCCTCGACGATCTCGATGCAGACTTCGAAAAACCTGTTCCTCTGGCCGGGCCGCGACTTCGTCCGCAAGGGGGCGGAAGCCTACGTCACCGCGTGGATGGAGCTGCTCTGGCCGAAGACCCGGATCGCCGAGGTCTACCTCAACATCGCCGAATGGGGACCGGGCCTCTACGGCGCGGAGGCCGCCGCCCGGGCCTATTTCAAGAAGCCCGCCGCCGACCTCTCCCGGCGCGAGGCCGCCCTGCTCGCCGCGGTGCTTCCCAACCCGCGCGCCTGGAGCCCGGCCCGCCCCACCGCCTACATCGCCCGCCGCGCCGCCACTCTCCAGCGCCGCATGACCCAGCTCGGTCCCGCCCTCCTCGCCTGCATCGGCGGAGACCCGTAGGGAGGTTCGGGGCAGCGCCCCGATCCGGCGTTACTTCCCCAGCAGGTCGGCGGCGCGGGCGTCGAGGGCGCGGAGAAGGTCGGCGGGCGCGAGTTTGGCCTGGAGACCGCGCTGGCCGCCGTTGACGAAGACGGTCTCGAACCCGAGGGCGGAGGCGTCGACGGCGGTGGGCACCCGGCGGCGCTGACCGAGGGCGGAAATGCCGCCGACGTGGTAGCCGGTGAGGCGTTCGGCGGCGGCGGGGGTCATCATCGCCGCGTGCTTGGCGCCGAAGTGGGCGGCGACCTTCTTCAGCGAGGCTTCGCGGTCGGAAGGAATAAGGACGCAGACCGGCTTGCCGTCCGCCTCCATCATCAGGGTCTTGAACACCCGCGCCGGAGATTCGCCGATCGCCTCGGCGGCCTGGAGGCCGACGCGCTGATCGCCCGGATCGTAATCGTAGGCGACGAGTTCGAACGCGACGCCCGCCTTGACGAGCGCCTGGGTGGCGGGGGTGGTTCTGGCCATTACGCGAACTTCGCCATCTCGGGCAGCGGCAGCACCGCGTAGCCCTCGCGGGTCAGCCCCTCGCGCACCAGCCGCGCGGTGGCCTCCGCCTCCGGGCCGTCGCCGTGGACGCAGACGGAATCGACGGCGGTGTCGATGCGGCCGCCCGCAAGCGGGAACAGCGCCTGTTCGCGCACCATCCGCAGCACGTGGTCGAGGGCCTGCTGCGGATCGTGGATCATCGCGCCGGGCTTGCCGCGGGTGACGAGCTGACCGTCGGGCTGATAGGCGCGATCGGCGAAGATCTCGATCGCGGTCTTCAGCCCGGCCGCCGCCGAGGCGCGCGCCATCGCCGAGCAGGCGGGCGCGAGAAAGATCAGCGACGGATCGACCGCCTTGATCGCCCGGGCGAGCGCCGCGGCGAGGTCGTCGTCAACCGCGGCGATGTTGTTGAGCGCGCCGTGCGGCTTGACGTGGGTGACGCGACCGCCCGCGGCGGCGGCGACCGCCTGGAGCGCGCCGATCTGGACGATGGTGATCGCCTCCACCTCCTTCGCCGACATCTGCATCTTCCGCCGCCCGAATCCCTGAAGATCGGGGAAGCCCGGGTGCGCGCCGACCGAGACGCGGTTCTTGAACGCGAGGCCGACGGTCTCGCGCATCACCAGCGGATCGCCGGCGTGGAAACCGCAGGCGATGTTGGCGGAGGCAACGACTTCGAGCATCGCCGGATCGTTGCCGATGACGTAGGCGCCGAAGCTTTCGCCCATGTCGGCGTTGAGGTTGATTTCTAGGGCCATGAACCGAACTCCTTCATTCCACCGCGACCGCGGCGTTGGCGATGTCGCGCAAGGTATCCTCGAAGGCGCGGGCGGCGGCCTCCGCCTCGGCCACCGAAACCCGGACGAAACGCACCTCCTGCCCGGGCTTGAGGCGGGCGAAGCGCGAGACGTCGGCGCCGATCACCGCGCCGATCTTGGCATAGCCGCCGACGGTGGCGCGGTCGGCCAGCATCACGATCGGCTCGCCGGAGCCCGGCACCTGGATCGCCCCCGCGACCATCGCGTCGGAGGTGATGTCGGCGCTCCTGCCCTCGGCGAACGTCAGCGGCTCGCCGGTGAGGCGCTTGCCCATGCGGTCCGACTGCGGCGAGATCGCGAACGGCTGAGAGAAGAAGCGCGCCACCGCCTCCTCCGAGAAGTGGTCGTCCTGCGGCCCGAGGAGGACGCGGAACGGCCCCTCGCCGTCGGACGGCGGCGTCACCAGCGCGCGGTTGCCCGCCGCCGGATCGACCGCGACGCCGACCGGCACCACGTCGCCGGTCTTGAGCGGCCGTCCCTCGAAGCCGCCGAGGGCGGCACGCACGTAGGTGGAGCGGCTGCCCATCGCCTCGGGCACGTCGACGCCGCCCGCGACGCAGGCGTAGCCCACCGCGCCGCCCTGGGTCGGGCCGAGGGCGATGCGGTCGCCCGGCAGCAGGGTGACGGTGCGCCACGCGGGCATCGTCCAGCGGCTGCCGTCGGCGGCACGGGTGAGGGTGCCGCCGCCCGAAACCAGGGCGACGCGCACCGGCGCGTCGACCGCCTCGATCTCGGGACCGAGCACCCAGTACTCGATCGCCGCCGCGCCGTCCGGATTGCCGAGCAGCCGGTTGCCGAGGCGGAAGGAGAAGGCGTCGGCGGCCCCGGCGGTGGGAATACCGAGCGCCTGGAGGCCGAAGCGGCCGCGATCCTGAATCGTCGAGAGCGGGCCGGGGCGATGGATGCGAAGGGCGGGCATCAACGGGCCTCCTCGGCGAGCAGGGTGGCGACGTCGAAGCGCCCGGCGGCGGCCTCGGCCTTGATCTCGTCGTAGCGCGCCGCGGAAATCGGCCGGAACCGCACCCGGTCTCCGGGGCTGAGGAACACCGCCGGATCGCGCGCCGCATCGAACATCGGCACCGGGCAGCGACCCAGCAGATGCCAGCCGCCGGGGCTTTCGAGGGGATAGACGCCGGTCATCTCGCCCGCGATCGCCACCGATCCGGCGGGCACCGCGGTGCGGGGGCTGGCGCGACGCGGCAGCCGCAGCGCCTCCGGCACGCCGCCGAGATAGGCGAACCCCGGCACGAACCCGAGGATGTAGACCGGATAGGTCGCGCCGCTGTGAAGCGCCACCACGTCGGCGGCGGAGCGGCCGATGCGTTCGGCGACCTCGGCGAGGTCGGGCGCGTGCGCGCCCTCGTAGCACGACGGCAGCACCCAGGTGCGGCCGACCCGCGCCTCGGGCTCGGCGGCGGCGACGTAGGGCGCGAGCGCGGCCTCCACCTCGTTGCGCGAGATCCGCAGCGGATCGTAGTGGACGGCGAGACTGCGGAAGGTCGGCACGGTCTCGCGCACGCCGGGCAGCGCGCCCTGGGCGCGGGCGGCTTCCAGCGCGGCGTAGAGCGCCATCACCCGCGCGTTGATCTCGGGATCGACGGCGTCGCCGAACTCGACCGCGAGCGCGGCGTCGCCGAGGGATTTGATCTTCGGAGCTTGGGTCATGAACACACTCGGGCGGTTATCCGCGGTCAGGATGAACCGGGGTTGCGCGGCGCGTCAAGGCGCGGGAAGGGGGTCGACTTACGAGCTCTGGCCGAGCCGGTTCGTCCCGGATCAGTCGTCCGGGGCGATCAGCCAGAGCTCTAGGACCCCGGGACGAACAGATCCCTGCCGATCTGCCGGACCCAGTCGCGGAAGCGCTTGTCCTCCGGCGAGGATTGCGCCCCGATCGACCCGCGCACCAGCGAGATCATTTCGGTCTTGCGGCAGAACACCGTCACCATCCTGAGGGGATCGGTCTCCGGATCGAGGCGCGGCGTCTCTCCGGCGCAGAGGGCGTCGCCGTCCACCGCCTTGTGCGCGCCGAGCACCATGATCACGCGGAACTCTGGCTTCGCCGCCAGTTCCGGATCGGTGGTGAGGTGGGCATTGCCGACGCGGGTGATGCTCGCTTCCAATTCCTTGGAAACGACGCCGTCGAGGAACGGCTTCGAGGTGACGAACGGATTGCCGTGAACCACCACCAGCAACGGCCCCGGCGAGGACGAATACTGGAGATAGTTGCCGACCGCCCGATCGTTGACGTAGACCTGCTGCGTCATCGGCGCGCCGTCGCACGCCGCGGTGAGGGCGGCAACCGCGCCCGCGCCCAGGCCGAGCAAACGTCTCAGCATTGCTGACATGCCTTTCAAGCGATTGTGCCGCCTGGGATAATGGGGCGGCACGGCGGAAAAATCATCCCCCAATTCGCAGTCTTCGGGCGACTCGCGGGCGGGCCGCGGCCGGTGTATACTTTCCCGGTGTGCAATCCCCGGCGGAGGCCGACATGCCTATGCGCACCCTTCTCTGCCTGCAGGATCGGGCGCCGTTCGTCGCGCCGCGCGCCGAGCCCGACGCGCTCGCCCGCATCGCCGAGGCCCTCGAGGACCTCGACGCCCCCGCTCTCCCCGGCGATTTCGCGCAGTTCCTCGCCGAAGCCAACGGCTTCGTCTGGAACGGCATCGAGATCTTCGGTAGCGAACGCATCGTCCTCGACCGCGACCACTCGGTGGTGCCCGCGCTCGCCGAGATCAACGACAGCTACCACGCCAAGTTCGACGAAATGCGCAGCCGCCTGGTGATCGGCCGCGCCGAGGACGACCTCTACGTCTTCGACGACTGCGCCGACGCCTACCTCATCCTCGACCGCCGCGGCTTCGAGGAAGCGGCGCGCTTCCCCACCTTCGCCGAATTGCTGCGCCACATCGTCGCCGAGCGCAAGTGAGCGGGCGCAAGACGTTGCCGAAACCACGCCGGAGATCCATCATGCTCTCTTCCGGAATGCGCGCGCTCGCCGCGGCGGCGCTCGTCTGCACCCTCGCCGCCCCCGCAACCGCACAGGACAAACCGTTGAAGCGCGACGAATTCTTCTGGCTCGGCGAAATCAACAAGGCGACCGCGGTGATCAACACCGACGACGGCCTGCTGGACAAGGCGCTCGCGCCGAAGCTCGCGGCGGGCATCGCCAAGGTGCTGGCGGACGGCGACGCGCCGGGCGGCGAACGGCCGCGGATCGTCATCCGCTTCGAGCCGCTGCTGATCGCGGCCGCCGGGCCGGAGGTGACGCTGCTGCACGCCGGGCGCTCCAGCCAGGACATGCACGCCACCTACAGCGCCGCGATCCTGCGCGACAACCTCCTCACCCTCGCGGCGCAGCTCAACGCCACCTCGCGCGCGCTCGTCCGCCTCGCCGAGCGCAACCGCGACACCATCGTGCCCAACTACACCAACGGCGTCGCCGCCCAGCCGAACGCCTACGCCCACCAGTTGCTCGGGCAGTTCGCCGGTCTGGAGCGCGACGCCCAGCGCCTGCGCGAGGCCTATGCCCGGATCGACCGCTGCGCGATGGGCACCACGGTGCTGAACGGCACCAGTTGGCCCCTCGACCGCAAACGCATGGCCGACTACCTCGGCTTCGCCGCGATCGTCGACAACGCCTACGACGCCTCGCAGATCTCGTCGATGGACGAACCGGTCGAGGTCGGACAGATCGTCGTCAGCATCGCCCTGCGGGCCGGGCACTTCGTCGAGGACACCCTCACCCAATACGCCCAGGCGCGCCCGTGGATTCTCCTCAAGGAGGGCGAGGGCACCACCTACGTCTCCTCGGCGATGCCGCAAAAGCGCAACCCCGGCCTCCTCAACGACACCCGCCGCAACGCCTCCACCGCCCTCAACCTCGGCCTCGGCCCGAGCCTCCGCGCGCACAACATCACCCCCGGCATGGTCGACCCCAAGTCGGTCGCCGACAACGCCGCGGTGATCGAGAGCGCGCTCGTCTTCCTCAAGGGCTGGGAGAAGATCCTCAATTCCCTGGTGATCGACCCCGCGCGCGCCCTCGAGGAACTCAACGGCGACTGGACCGCCTCGCAGGAGCTCGCCGACCTGCTGATGCGCAAGTACAAGCTGCCGTTCCGCGTCGGCCACCACTTCGCCTCCGAGGTGGTCGGCTACGCCAGGGCCCACGACATCAAGCCCCTCGACTTCCCCTACGCCGAGGCGCGGCGGATCTACGCCGAAGCGGTCAGGGACTACCCCGCCGCCGCCCCCGAGCTGCCGATCTCCGAGGCCGAGTTCCGCGCCACCCTCGACCCCAGGGCGATCGTCCGCAACCGCGCCACCGTCGGCGGCCCGCAGCCCGCCGAACTCGACCGCATGCTGAAGGAGGCCGACGCCAAGCTCGACGCCCAGGACGCCTGGATCAAAGCCCGCCGCGACCATATCGCCGCGTCGCTCGCCCGGCTGGATGCGGATTTCGCGAAGCTGCTGAAGTAAAACCATGCCGGGCGCCGCCCGGACCCGCGAGGGGGCTCGGCCCCCTCGACCCGATTCACTGACCTTTCCGTGAAGCGGGATTCGACACGTCACGCCCGCGTGACGGTTGGATGGCGCTCCGCACAAAAAACCGGAAACGTCCGGAAGGTGCAGGCAGACCGAGTCCCTCCGCGAACTTTCCCTTTCACCCCGTCATCTTCACCCCAGCGCGGCGGCGCAGCGGGCTTCCACCAGTTGGCAAAGCAGGTGGTAGATCGGGGTATGGATTTCCTGGATCGACGGGGTGTTCGGCGCGGCGGGGCAGAGGCAAACGTCGACCGCGCCGGGTTCGGCCATCTTGCCGCCCGCGCCGCCGGTCAGCGCGACGGTGGTCATGCCGAGGGCCCTGGCCCTGGCGAACGCGGCGAGCACGTTGGCGGAATTGCCGGAGGTGGAGATGCCGAGCAAAACCCCGCCCGCGCCGCCGAACGCCTCGACCTCGCGGGCGAACAGCGAGGGATAGTCGACGTCGTTGGCCCAGGCGGTGAGGGTGGCGGGGTTGGACCCGAGCGCGATCACCGGCAGGCCCTTGCGGTTGAGCAGGAAGCGGGCGACGAGTTCCCCGGCGATGTGCTGGGCGTCGGCCATCGAGCCGCCGTTGCCGCACACCAGCAACGGCCGTCCGCCGATCAACGCGGCGGAGATCGCCTCGACGGCGCGGTTGAACGCGGCGTCGAGGTCGAAGGTCGCGGCCGCGCGCATGCGGTCGGCGCAGGTTTCGAGATAGGCGCTGAGGCTCGGGGTTTCGGCGACGACGCAGGACATGGCGGCTCCCATTGCGAAGACTTCGCGCTTGAGGAAAGCCGCCGCGCCCTGCGGTGTCAAGGACTTCAGGCGGAGAAGACGACGCCGCCGAGGGCGAAGAAGGCGAGTGCGACGAGCGCCGCCGGAAGCTTCCACCTGAACTTCACCGACAGCGCGAAGGCGATCGCCACCGCGACGATCCCCCACGCCATGCCGAGGGACTGCGCCGACGCTCCGCCGCCGTGGGCGAACAGGGTCCGGCCGGTGGAGATTGCGGTCTGCGCCACCAGTCCGCCCATCACGCCGAAGCCGGTGCGGTCGAGGATGTCGCGGACCGCACCCTCGCCGATGTTGCGCAGCGCCACCATCGGCAGCATGCGGATGGCGAGGGTGGAGAGACCGCCGCCGAGGGCCACCGCCCAGATCTGCCAGGGTTCAAGCATCGGCCTTCCTCCGCCGCGCGAGGGTGGTGACGACAGCGAACGCGAGCGGCACCAGCAGCAGCGCGCTGGCGCCGAGGGCGGGCGCGGCGAGCGGCACCAGCACCGCGCCCGCGAGCGCGTTGAGCATCAGCGCCTTGTCCTTCCATTGACCGGCGATCAGGGTGGCGAAGTAGGAGGGCACCACCGCCCCCAGCAGCGCCCCCCAGAACGGCGAGACCGCGCCGGAGCTGCGGTGGCCGATCACCGCGCCGGCGGTCGCCGAGAGGGCGCAGCACAGGCAGGTGAGGCCGACGTAGAGCGCCGGGCGCTTCGGCGGCGCGTCGCCGATCAGACGCGGGAAGATCACCGCGAACGAGCTCGCCGAAAGGAAGCCGAGCGCGGCGACGGTGCGCGGCACGGAGAGCTTGGGCAGCCGCGCCATCACCGAAGCCACCATGACGATGAAGCGGAGGTTGATCACCACCACCGAGGTGATCGCGGCGATCCAGGCGGCGTTGCCCGCGCCGCCCGCAGCGGAAAGGATCGACATCGCCGCCGCCTGCGCCGGGGCGGCGACGGTGAGGATGGTCATCAGCGCGGTTTGCAGCGCGTCGAGCCCGGCGCGCGCGCTCATCTGGCCGACGCCGACGAACATCACCACGAATGTCAGGATCACGAGGTAGGAATCGCGCAACGCGTCGCGCAGCACCGCCCGGACGGGCGGCGGGGTAGGACTGATCGCCATGGACGAACGCACCTTTCGCCAAGTCTGCCGTCAGCCCGCTGAACCGGAGCCGCCCCGGAAGGTACGGCCTATTCCCCGCGCATAGCTATACCACGGAACCACGGCGTTGCAGCCCCGCAAAGCGCACGGATCAGGGTTTCGGGATCAGCCGGACGGCGGCGGCGAGATCGTCGGCGACGAGATCGGCGAGCGGCGCGGCGGTCGGCTCCTCCGCGGCGCCGTGGCCGGTGCGCACCAGCACCGCGAGCGCGCCGACCGCGCGGCCGACGCCGAGATCGGCGGCCTTGTCGCCGAACACCAGCGAGCGGGAGAGGTCGAGGCCGAGATCGGCAGCGGCCTGCCGCGCCAGGCCGGGCAGCGGCTTGCGGCAGGAGCAGGCGTCGCCCGGCCCGTGGGGACAGGTGTAGATCGCGTCGAGCGCCGCGCCCTCGGCGGCGAGGAGTTCGCCCAGGCGGGCATGGACGCGGTCCACCGCCGCCATGTCGAAGTAGCCGCGCGCGACCCCCGACTGATTGGTGAGCATCACCACCGCGTATCCGGCGGCCTTGAGAGCGCGCACGGCTTCCGCCGCGCCCGGCAGCAGCTCCACCCCCGCCGGATCGCCGAGGTAGTTCTTCTCGACGATCAGGGTGCCGTCGCGGTCGACGAACGCGGCGGGGCGGAGCGCGGTCATACCGAAGCCTCGCGGGTCTTGAGGAAGCGGAGCCTGGGGAACTCCTCCTCCGCCTTGCCGAGGTGCCAGGCGTTGCGGGCGAGGAAGACGAGCTGGCCGTCGTGGTCGTCGGCGAGAGCGAGGCCGTTGCCGTCCATGAACGCCTTGAGCTGCGCCGGATCGTCGGCGGCGACCCAGCGAGCGGTGTAGAGCTGGGTGGGTTCGAAGATCACCGGAATGCCGTATTCGGTGCGGATGCGGTCGGCCATCACGTCGAACTGCAGCGGGCCGACGACGCCGACGATCCAGTCGGAGCCGATGCGCGGCTTGAACACCGCCGCCGCGCCCTCCTCGGCGAGCTGTTGCAGCGCGCGGCCGAGGTGCTTGGCCTTCAGCGGGTCCTCCGAGCGCACCTTCTGCAACAGTTCGGGCGCGAAGCTCGGAATGCCGGAGAAGCGCAGATCCTCGCCCTCGGTCAGGGCGTCGCCGATGCGGAGGTTGCCGTGGTTGGGCACGCCGATGATGTCGCCCGCCCACGCCTCCTCGGCAAGCTCGCGGTCCTGCGCCAGGAACATCACCGGATTGTGGAGGTTCAGCGTCTTCTGCGAGCGCACGTGCTTGAGCTTCATGCCGCGCTGGAAGTGCCCGGAGGCGAGGCGGACGAAGGCGATGCGGTCGCGATGCTTGGGATCCATGTTCGCCTGGATCTTGAACACGAAGCCGGTGACGGCGTCCTCGACCGGGTCGACGACGCGCGGCTCGGCGGGCTGCGGCCGCGGGCTCGGAGCAAGTTCGCCGATCCCCTGAAGCAGTTCGCGCACGCCGAAATTGTTGATCGCCGAGCCGAAGAACACCGGGGTCATGTGCCCGGCGCGATAGCTTTCGAGATCGAACGCGGGGCACAGGCCGCGCGCCATCTCCACCTGCTCGCGCAGGGCGGCGGCGGCGTGGGCGGGCAGCAGGGCATCGAGCTTCGGGTCGTCGAGGCCCCGGCACACCTCGCCGTCTTCCGGCAGTTCGCCGCGCCCCTTGCGATGCAGCAGCGCGAGGCGGTCCTTCATCAGGTCGTAGCAGCCGAGGAAATCGCGGCCCATGCCGATCGGCCACGTCGCCGGGGTGACGTCGAGCGCCAGCGCCTGCTCGATCTCGTCGAGAATGTCGAAGGACTCCCGCGCCTCGCGGTCCATCTTGTTGATGAAGGTGACGATCGGCACGTTGCGCAGGCGGCAGACCTCGAACAGCTTGCGGGTCCGCTCCTCGATGCCCTTGGCGGCGTCGATCACCATCACCGCCGAGTCGACCGCGGTGAGGGTGCGGTAGGTATCCTCCGAGAAGTCCTCGTGGCCGGGGGTGTCGAGGAGGTTGAAGACGCGGTCCTCGAAGTCGAAGGTCATCACCGACGACGCCACCGAGATGCCGCGCTCCTGCTCCACCTTCATCCAGTCCGAGCGCGCGCGCCGGGCGTCGCCGCGCGCCTTGACCGCGCCCGCGGCCTGAATCGCGCCGCCGAACAGCAGCAGCTTTTCGGTGAGCGTGGTCTTGCCCGCATCGGGGTGCGAGATGATCGCGAAGGTGCGGCGCTTGGAGACGGAATCGACGGCTTCGGACATGAAGATCCTGCGGGACGGCTGATAATCGGCTGGGGCGGAATGTCGGCATTTTCGCCCCGCTCGGCAAGGAGAAATCCATCCCCATATGCAACGGGGACGCAACAACCCAGGGAGGTTCCGCATCATGCCGATTCTCTATCGCGCGCAGGCGAGCGTTTCGGGCGGCCGCGCCGGGCGCGCCCGCTCCTCCGACGGCGTACTCGACGTCGAGCTGGCGGTGCCGAAGGCGCTCGGCGGCCCCGGGGGCGCCGCCACCAACCCCGAGCAGCTGTTCGCGGCCGGATACGCCGCCTGCTTCGACGGCTCGCTGCAATTCCTGGTGGGCCTGAAGAAGCTCGCCGGGGTGAACACCTCGGTCACCGCCGACGTCGGCGTCGGGCCGGGCGACGGCGCGCCGGGGTTCGTGCTCGACGTCGAACTCACCGCCCACGTCGCCGGCCTGCCGCGCGAGGAGGCCGAGGCGCTGGTGGCCGAAGCGCACGCCGTCTGCCCCTATTCCAAGGCCCTCGCGGGCAACGTCGACGTGCGCCTGACTGTGGTCACATAACGGCAACGTCAAGGCAGAATCCGTCGGCGCCCCCGCCCGTTCGGGCATTCTTCGTTTGCCCCGTCCCACCCTTACGGCCTAGGATGGCGGGGAAAATGAAAATGGCTCAGGGGCGCCGATGTTCCGCTACGCCGTCCATAGACCCTTGCCGTTTGCGGTCGAAGACGTCTTCGACCTGGTCGCGGACGTGGAGCGCTACCCCGAGTTCGTGCCCGGCTGGATTTCCGCCCGAGTCGTGGCCCGCAGCGAGAACGCCTACGGCACCGACCAGACGGTGCGCATGCGTTTCCTCCGTCAGAACTTCCGAACCCTCACGACGCTGATGCCCTACGAGGCGATCGACGTCACCGCGTCGCAGCCGCCGTTCCGCCGCCTCACCATCCTGTGGCGCTTCCGACGCCAGGAAAACGGCAGTTTCGTGAGCCTCGAGTTCCTCTGCGAGATGCGCTCGCGCACCCTGCAGGCCCTTCTCAACCGTTTCGGCCCCGAAGACGTCGAGGCGATGATTTCCGCGTTCGAACATCGCGCAAGAGAGATCTTGCCGCGACGCGCGTGAACCGTTACGAACATCCCGGCGGAAACGGGGCCGCCACGCCCCCCGCCGGACCGCGCCGGCAGTGACCTTAGAGAGAATGTGCCGGAAACATCGGGTGCCGCGTCTTGCGAAGGGGGCGACGCGGTCGCAGGGTTGCGCAACCTCATCAGTCGTGATCCGCCCCAGCCCCCAAACCGGAGGATCTCTCCCCATGGACGCCCGACCGCTCGTCACCGAAGCCGAATTCTCGCTCTCCGAAACGCCGACCGAGGCGGAACGCGAGGCTCACGCCTCCCGCCAGCGCTGGCGCCTGCCGGTGCCGCGTTACCTCAAGGAGGTCTACACCTGGGCCTACGTCGCGCCCTACGTGAAGCGCATCTTCGACCACCAGTGGGTTCCGGCGGTGATCCTGTGGTTCCAGGACCAGCCGCTGATGCGGAGCGTGCTCGCCGAGATCAAACCGGGCGACCGCGTCTACATGCCCGCCTCGGTCTACGGCACCTTCTGCATCGACATGTCGAACAAGGCGGCGCCCGGCCCGGTGACGATCTCCGACATCTCGACGATCCAGCTCTACGGCCTGCGCAAGAAGCGCCGCGCCTTCAACCTCAAGAACCTGCTGATCCGCCGCGCCAACGCCGCAGACCCGATCAAGGGCCCCTACGACGTCGCCGTCAGCTTCCTCCTGCTGCACGAGGTGCCGGAGGACTACAAGACGATGATCGTCAACAACCTCCTCGACCAGGTGGACCTGGGCGGCAAGGCGATCTTCGTCGACTATCACAAGATGAAGTGGTGGCAGCCGCTGTGGCCGGTGATGGCGTTCGTCGCGTGGTCGCTCGAGCCGTTCACCTTCGCCCTGTGGAAGAACGAGATCGCCGACTACGTCACCCCCGACCGCCGCGCCAAGTTCGAGTGGACCAAGACCACCAGCTTCGGCGGGCTCTACCAGCGCGTCGTCGCGGTGCGCAAGGCGCTCTGACGTCCTCTCCGGGGCGGCCTCCGGGCCGCCCCCGGGCGAAACGCCCGGCCGACGAAAAACGGGCGAACGCCCGACCAACGAAAAAGCGGACCGCCATCGGCGATCCGCTTTTTTTGATCTTCACCACTGGCGCTTTCCCCGAGGGGAAAGTGGCGGGAGTGACGGGGCTCGAACCCGCGACCTCCGGCGTGACAGGCCGGCACTCTAACCAGCTGAGCTACACCCCCGCAAGCGGTGAGGGCGCTTATGTACCAACGCCCCCCAATCGATGCAAGCACTTTTTTCCGCTGGCAAAAAGGTTTTTCCCCCGACCGCGGAAAGCCGCGCGAATCCGCGCGTCAACCACCCTTCACCAGGGGCGGCGCGGGCTGAAGATCGGCGTCCCACGGGAACAGAAGCCAGATCCCCTGATCGACGCCGACGACGAAATCGTCGACCACCTCGCGGCCCTGCGGCTTGGCGTAGACGGTGGCGAAGTAGGCCTTCGGCAACAGTTCGCGCACCACCTTGCCGGTGCGGCCGGAATCCACCAGATCGTCGATCACCAGCAGGCCCTCGCCATCGCCCTCCGGGCGCTTGAGAACGCTGACTCCCGAGCCCTGGACGCGATCGTCGTAGCTCGATATGCACAACGTCTCGATCATGCGCAGATTGAGTTCGCGGGCGACCACCGCCGCGGGCACCAGTCCGCCGCGGGTGATCGCGACGATGCCGCGGAACGGCCCCTTCGCCATCAGCTTCGCCGCGAGCGCGCGGGCGTCGCGGTGAAACATGTCCCAGGAGATGCCCATGTACCGGCTGGTGGTGTAGTCCTTGTCCGCCAAGGTTCCCATTCCTTCTCGGTGAAACGATCCGAAGACGATAATGAAAACGGCGCCCGAGGGCACCGTTTTCATCGGTCTGATAGCGCTTTTGCCGCCGCCGGTCAACGCAGGTAGAGATGAACCTCGTTGCCGAGCGCCTGGGCCGAGGTGGTGGCCGAAAGCTCGACGCGGTCGGCCGGGAGGCCCATGCCGTTCAGGCTGCGCATCACCGCCTCGGCATTGCGGCGCGCGGCGTTGGTGCCGAGCGCGGCCTGGCCGGGAACCGCCTTCGCCGGGGTCACCGCGACGAGATCGAAGCGGGCGGCGGGGTTGCGGTCGAGCGCGGTCTTCACCGCCTGATAGAGCGGCTGCTCGTAGGCGACGTTGGCGCGGTCGAAGCGGATCACCACCAGCGGGCGGCGCTCGGCGAGGTCCATCGGCGCGAGGCGGCCGGGCATCGCGTCGGCGGACGCCACCGGCGCGGCGGAGAGGCCCGCGGCGCCCGCGCCGTAGAGCTGGCCGGCCTGCACCGAGTTCGACAGCACCGAGAGGTTGGCGCGTTCGGAGGCGACATAGGACTGCTGGCGGGCGATGTCGGCGTCGAGTTCCTTCGACAGGCGGTCGATCAGCACCACGGTCTGGTTGGTGTCGTCCTCGAGGACGCGAAGCTGGCGGTGGTCTTCCTCGATCGCGCCGGAGAGGGTATAGGACGACCGCACCGAATCGAGCAGGAAGCCCGCCATCGCGGAATCCGACGCGACGTCGGCGGAGAGCTGGCTGAGCTTGCCGACGTCGGCGCTCATGCCGTTCATCAGCTCCTGCGCGCGGCGGAGGTTGGCGACGAGGATCGGATTGCCGGGGGTCGAGCCGACCTGCAGGCGCGCGGTGATCGCGCCGACCAGCTCGTGATACTGCGACGCCGACCGCGAGGTCTGGTTGCGCAGGCTCTGGAGGGTCGAATTGTGCTGGCTGACGATGGTCTTGAGAGCGGAGAGGTCGCCGCGGAGCGCCTGCACCTTCTTGCCGACGTAGGTGCCGGTGGCGGCGCCCGGCGTGACCGGAGAGGGTTCGAAGTTGGTGGTGCCGAGCGCCGGCCCCTGCGCATCCGTGGCCGCGTCGGAGGACGTGTCGCCCGCTCCCAGCGACGGGAACAGCGAGTCGGAGGTGAAGGAGCAGCCGCCGAGAAGCAGGGCTGAGCCCATCAACACAACACGGATTTGCGAGAAGGCCATCGTCGCGAACTACCTTTTTTGTATGATCCCCGAGCGTATCGCCCGCTCCGAAGTGGGTATTTCTGGAAATTCTCCGAAGAAGCTCCAAGACGGACGCAAACCCCCCGCGCCCGGAACTCCACCCGCCGCAGTGTAGCCAAACGCCTATGCCGCGACAACCGGGAATGAAGCCCCGGCGCGTCTCCCACGGCACTTATTTTCAGCGGTTTTTGTTGCGCGGAGATGAAAACGCGGCCGAAACGGTCGCGCTTCAGGCATCGCCGAGAACGATGTCGATCTCCGCCTGCGACATCCCCTTCTCGGCGCCATGGATGATTCCGGAGGCGACGTCGATCAGCCGTTGCAGCATCTGCGAGGTCTGGCCGCCGAGAAATGCGGCGCGCTCGACGTCGCCGGCGTCGATCGCCGCGCCGATCAGCGCGACCGCGCGCGCCACCACCTCGTCGGCCTGGGCGATGGTGGCGTCGAACGGTTCGCGATAGCGCGCGGGCGCGAGCGCGTAGGCCTCGATCGCGAGGTCGCGGTCGGCGATGCTGCTGTCGCGGAAGTGCTGGACGTAGGGCTTCGGCCGCCACGCGGCGACGTCCTCGAACATCTCCGGCATGTCGCCCAGCATGCCGAGCAGCATCACCACTTCGTTGAAGTGGTTGAGATAGTCCGTGGCGAGGAAGGTCTGGGGGCTGACATTGGTGCCCTCCAGACGCTTCGCCATCAGACCGACGGGATCGTCGGCGGCCATCCGCCCCTCCTCGCCGCGCCTCAGCCGAGCGCGGCTACCCCCGGCAGGGTCTTGCCTTCGAGCCACTCGAGGAACGCGCCGCCGGCGGTCGAGACGTAGGTGAGGTCGTCGACCACCCCGGCGTTGCCGAGCGCCGCGACGGTGTCGCCGCCGCCCGCCACCGACACCAGCGCGCCCTTTTTGGTGAGATCCGCCGCGCCGCGGGCGACGCCGTTGGTGCCCGCGTCGAAGGGCTTGATCTCGAACGCGCCGAACGGGCCGTTCCACAGCAGGGTCTTGCTCTCGGCCAGACGGTTGACGACGGTGCGCACCGACACCGGGCCAACGTCGAGGATCATCTTGCCCGACGGCACCGCCTCGGCGGCGACCACCTCGGACGGCGCACCCGCGGCGAATTCGCCCGCCACCACCACATCGGTGGGCAGAACGATGGTGCAACCCTTCTCGGCGGCGGTCTTCAGCACCGCCAGCGCGGTGTCCTTCATCTCGTGCTCGCACAGCGACTTGCCGACGTCGACGCCCTTGGCGGCAAGGAAGGTGTTGGCCATCGCGCCGCCGATCACCAGGAAGTCGACCTTGGCGACGAGGTTGCCGAGAAGGTCGAGCTTGGTCGAAACCTTGGCGCCGCCGACGATCGCGGTGACCGGGCGCTCGGGCTTCTCCAGCACCGCGGCGAGCGCTTCGAGCTCGGCCTGCATCAGGCGGCCCGCGGCGGCGGGAAGCTTGTGCGCCATCCCCTCGGTGGAGGCGTGGGCGCGGTGGGCGGAGGAAAACGCGTCGTTGACGTAGACGTCGGCGAGCTTCGCCAGCGCGGCGGCGAAGGCGGCGTCGTTCTTCTCCTCCTCGGCGTGGAAGCGGAGGTTTTCGAGCAGCAGCACGTCGCCCGGCTTGAGCGCGGCGACCGCGGCCTCGGCCTTGGGGCCGACGCAGTCCTCGGCGAACGCTACCGGCGCGCCGAGCGCCTCGGCGAGCGGCGCGACCACCGGCTTCAGCGAGAACTCGGGCGACGGACCGCCCTTGGGGCGGCCGAAGTGGGAGGCGACGATCACCGCCGCGCCCGCCTTGCGCAACTCCGCGATGGTGGAGGCGGAGCGGACGATGCGGGTCGCATCG
Source organism: uncultured Alphaproteobacteria bacterium (assembly GCA_900079695.1). Lineage (NCBI taxonomy): Bacteria > Pseudomonadati > Pseudomonadota > Alphaproteobacteria > uncultured Alphaproteobacteria bacterium. The sequence continues at coordinate 3,097,309 of LT599022.1, read as the reverse complement.
GTCACCTTGCCGTCCTTCACCGGAACGTTGAGATCGGCGCGCACGAACACGCGCTTGCCCTTCACCTCGATGTCGTCGAGCGTCTTGAAAGCCATTCGGAAGTCCCCCGTCGCAGACAGAAAGCGGGAACGGCCGGCGGGGTCGCCCCGCCGGCCGCGCCGGATCAGATCAGCTTCGCCATCGCCGCGGCGGTGTCGAGCATGCGGTTCGAGAAGCCCCATTCGTTGTCGTACCACGAGAGCACGCGCACGAAGGTGCCGTCGATCACCTTGGTCTCGCCGAGATCGAAGGTCGAGGAGGCCGGGTTGTGGTTGAAATCGCACGACACCAGCGGGCGGCCGTTGACCGCGAGCACGCCCTTGAGCGGACCGGCCGCGGCTTCCTTGACCGCCGCGTGGATCTCGTCGGCGGTGACGGCGCGCTTCAGCACGCACTTGAAGTCGACCATCGAGACGTTCGGGGTCGGCACGCGGATCGACGAACCGTCGAGCTTGCCCTTGAGTTCCGGCAGCACCAGCCCGACCGCCTTGGCGGCGCCGGTGGTGGTCGGGATCATCGACAGCGCGGCGGCGCGGGCGCGGTGCAGGTCCTTGTGCAGGGTGTCGACGACGCGCTGGTCGCCGGTGTAGGAGTGCACCGTGGTCATGAAGCCGTGCTCGATGCCGAACGCCTTGTGCAGCACGTAGGCGACCGGGGCGAGGCAGTTGGTGGTGCACGAGGCGTTGGAGACCACCAGGTGGTCCTTGGTCAGCTTGTCGTGGTTGACGCCGTAGACGACGGTGAGATCGGCGCCGTTGGAGGGCGCGGACACCAGCACGCGCTTCGCCCCGGCGTCGAGGTGGACCTTCGCCTTGTCGCGATCGGTGAAGATGCCGGTCGCCTCGATCGCGATATCGATGCCGAGATCCTTCCACGGCAGCTGCGCCGGATCGCGCATCGCCAGGACCTTCACCTTGCGATTGCCGACGCTCATCACGTCGCCCGCGACGGTGACTTCCTCGGGCAGGCGGCCGTGGACGGAATCGAACATCACGAGATGGGCGTTGGCTTCGGGCGAGCCGAGATCGTTGATCGCCACGACCTCGATGTCGTTGCGCCCCGACTCGACCAGGGCGCGGAAAACCAGGCGTCCGATACGGCCGAAGCCATTGATCGCTACCCGAACCGTCATAGTCCATCCTCCATAGTTTCACCCGCCGGATGCGGGCGTGATGTCGTTGGGAAAGCACACACACAACAAAGGGCGGCAGCCGACGCCCGCCGCAACCGCGGTCGGGCCGGTTCCCCCAGGAGAAAATATCGCCATGGAGTAACTGGGGGCGCATGGCCGCAAGGGTCAAGGTCTCTTCCCGCGCCCCGTCTTCCCGCGTCGCGTCGTGTTTGCCACGCCCGCGCCCGCGGTTCCAGTTTATCCTAGCGGAATCGCAGGAAAAATTCTCCTCCCGATTGCCTCTTCCGGATGCGCTGCCCATAGTTGGAAAAACCACCCCACCGATCGCGAGGCAAACCGCCGATGGCCGCCCGGAAAGCCAAGTCCGCCCCCTCTCTCGACGAGGTCGACCTCACCCGCCGGATCCCCTCGGTCGAGGAGTACGAACGCCGACTCGGAAAGCTCCAGCTCGATCTGCTGATCCTCCAGCAGCGCTACGTCGCCGAGGGACGGCGCGCGATCGTCGCCTTCGAGGGGTGGGACGCGGCGGGCAAGGGCGGCGCGATCCGCCGTCTCGGCGAGCGCCTCGACCCCCGCCACCTCGACGCCTGGTCGATCGCCGCGCCGTCGCCCGAGGATCAGGGCAAGCACTACCTCTACCGCTTCTGGCAACGCCTGCCGGCGAAGGGCGACATCGCGGTGTTCGACCGCAGCTGGTACGGCCGGGTGCTGGTGGAGCGGATCGAAGGCTTCGCGAAGAAATCCGAGTGGAAGCGCGCGTTCGAGGAAATCAACGCGTTCGAGAAGATGCTGACCGACGACGGCGTGGTGCTGGTCAAGCTGTTCCTCCACATCTCCGCGAAGGAGCAGCTCGAACGCTTCGCCGAACGCCTGAAAAAGCCGCACAAGCGCTGGAAGCTCACCCTCGAGGACGTGCGCAACCGCGAAAAGCGCGGCGAGTACGAGGCCGCGATCGCCGAGATGTTCGAGAAGACCCACACCAAGCACGCACCGTGGACGGTGGTGTCGGGCGAATACAAGCTCAACGGCCGGATCGAGGTGCTGGAAGCGATCGCCGCCGCGCTCGGGCGCGAGGTTCCGGCGACGCCGCCGCCGATGGACCCGGCGGTGGAGGCGGAGATCCGCAAGCGCCTCGGCCTCTCCGACGAGGACTGAGGCGGTCACGCGTCCGGGTGGGGGATCGCCTTGATCGCCGCGAGAACGTCGTCGAACGCGCGGTCGCTCTTGTCCGCGGCATCGGCCGGAGCCCCGCGGGCGGTCCCGAGGAGTTTGATGCGACTAGAATTTTCCGGCACCTCGGCGAGCGCCCCGGCGGAGGTGACGATCGCGGCGACGGCGAGGACGGCCTGCTCGGTTCCGGGTTCGGCCGCGAACACCGCGCGCGGCAGGTCGCTCTCCCAGGTTGCGGCGCAGGCGGAGCGGATGCAGTTGAGCTCGGCGAGCGGACGCGGCGGCTCGGACGCGGGCGCGGTGCCGACCGCCAGCCGCAGGTGCGCCCCGTCGTCGACGCAGGTGAGCCCGACGCCGACCTCGAGACGCAGCACGTCGGCGTCGAGAATGCGGCGGCGGCGCTCGTGCAGGCGCTGGAACAGCTTCGTCCAGTCCGGCTCGGGAAAGGCGGTGTTGCGGAAATCGAGGCGGCGCGAGGGCGACAACGCGTAAAGGGTCTCGGCGGCGGCGTCGACGAAACGATGGAAGGTCGCCTGCACGCCGAGTTCGTAGCCCCAATCGTCGGCCCCGATCGTCGGCACCAAGATCACCCGCCGCCCGGCGCACACCTCGGCCAGCGCGGCGAGGGCGTTCAGAAGCGGGTTGGCGCCGATCACCACCACGTCGGTCTCGTGCAGCGACGGCCCGCGCGCCGCCTCCGAATGGAAGCGCAGCACCCGGCCGGTTTCGCCCTCGGGGTGGACGCCGGAGCTCCGCCTGCCGGGAAATGGGGTGACGCGATCGGTCATCGGTATGAAACCTCGTGGTGAACGGCATACGCGCTTCGCCGCAGCATACGTCGGCGGGCGCGGTTTCGCACCTTCTTTGGCGGAGCCGCCGTGCTATGGTTGGCTCCGGTCTCTGAAAGGAAACCGATGCACCAGACCGAAGACCCCTCCCTTGCCGCGCTGGCGGATGCCTTCGTCGCCTTCCGCGAGGGCGTCCTGGTTCTCGACGCCGACGACGCGATCCTCGCCTTCAACCCCGCTTTCGAACAGGCGTGGGACCTGCTCGGCGTGCCGCTGGTGCGGTCGCTCACCTTCGCCGAGAACCTCGAAGCCGCCGCCGCGCTCGGCCGCGCCGCCGCCGAGGCCTGGCTCGCCCATCGCCGCACCGCGGGCGGCGACGCGAGCTTTCTGGTGCCGATGCCGGGCGGCGTGGTGTTCCGGGTCGCCGAATACGTCACCGCCGGCGGCCGCCGCCAGGTCAACTGCCGCGACGTCACCGCCGAGCGCCAGCAGGAGCTCGCGCTGGTCGAGAAGGAATACCGCTACCGCCTGCTGGTCGAAACCATCACCGAAGGCGTGATCGTGCTCGACCGGGACCGCCGCGTCGTCTTCGCCAATCCGCGCTTCGTCTCGTGGTACGGCGGCTCCGACATGGCGCTGCTCGGCCGCGCCCTCGCCGATCTCGTGCGCCCCGACGGCCGCGCCGCGCTCGCGCCGCTGTTCGGCGCCGCGGTGCCGCCCCCGGTCGAGGCGGCGCTGACGTGCCCGGACGGCCAGGAGCGCTTCGTGCTGATCTCGGCGACCCCGCTCAAGGGCGCGAGCGGCGTGCGCTCCGGCCACTTCGCGATCATCACCGACGTCACCGAGCTGCGCCGCGCCGCAGAGCGCCTGCGCCAGAGCGAGGCGCGCTTCCGCGGCATCATCGAGAACACGCCGTTCGGCATCCTCACCCTCGACACCGAAGGCCGGGTGCGCACCGTCAACCCGGCGTTCCTCGCGATCACCGGCGCCGACGACGCCGCCTTCGCCGGAGCCGACCCCGCCGACTGGCTCCCCGACGCGCGTCCGACCCTCGCCGAGCTGATGAGCCGCGACGCCGGAGCGGCGACCGGCGAAAGCCGTCTGCGCCGCGCCGCCGATCTCGGCCACGCGAGACTGGTGCTGTCGCGGATGGAGGGCGCGGCCGACGCCTGGCTGCTGATCGTCGAGGACGTCACCGAGGCGCGGCAGATGGAGGAAACCCTCCGCCACACCGCCAAGCTCGCGCTGCTGGGCGAGATGTCGGCCTCGCTCGCGCACGAGATCAGCCAGCCGCTGAACGTCATCCGCCTCGCCGCCGAAAGCGCGCTGCTGTCGCTCGACGACGGCGACGCGGCGGCGATCCGCGCGAAGTTCGAGACCATCGGCGCGCAATCCGACCGCCTGCGCGAAACCATCGACTACATGCAGGCGTTCAGCCGCCGCGATGCCGGAGCGCGCAAAAGCTTCGACACCGCCGCCGCGGTCGGCGCGGCGGTGGCGCTGATGACGCCGCAGTGCTCCAGCCTCGGCATCGCGATCGGCTTCGATCCGCCCGCCGAGCCGCTCGCCGTGATCGGCCACCAGCGCCAGCTCGAACAGGTTCTGGTGAACCTTTTGCGCAACGCGGTGGATGCGATCGTCGAGCGCCGCACCCTCGACCGCGAGCGCCCGGGACGGATCGACGTCGGCCTCGGCACGGCGACCGGCCGCGACCGCCGCGCCTGGGTGGAAGTGGCGGTGGCCGACACCGGCACCGGCGTGCGCGACGCGGACCTCCCGCACCTGTTCGAGCCGTTCTTCACCCGCAAGACCGAGGGGCTCGGCACCGGGCTCGGACTGTCGATCAGCCTCGGCCTGATCACCGCCATGGGCGGGCGGATCGAGGCAGAAAACCGGCCGGAGGGCGGCTGCCGCTTCCGCATCCTGCTGCCGCCCGCCGACCGGCCGCCGGAGCCCGCCGCTCCGCCCGCGCCGCTCGCGCCGCCGCCCGCCGCCGCGACGGGCGAGATGCCGCCGATGACGATCCTCGTCGCCGACGACGAGCCGCTCGCCACCCAAGAGATCCAGGCGTTCCTCGAACGCGGCGGCCACCGCGTATTCACCGCCGCGAGCGGCCGCGCGGCGCGGCAAGCGCTGGAAACCGAGCACGTCGACATCCTCGTCACCGACCTGTCGATGCCCGACGGCGACGGCTTCCAGCTGATCGCCGAAACCTCCGCCGAATACCCCCACGTCGCCATCGTCGTCGTCACCGGCCAACCGCTGCGCGACCGCGAAGCCCTCGCCGAACTCGAAAGCGGGGTCGACGCGGTGCTGCGCAAGCCGGTTTCGCTGCGCGAACTGGCGGCGACCCTGCGCGGCCTCGCATGAGGTCCGAGTTCATCCCGCGCTTGCCCAACTCATGCTAAAGTATCATTCTGTCATGGATGTCCCGCTGCGCGGTCCGCGCTCCTCACCCAACAAGGAGACTTCAAGATGAAGGTCCTGATCGCCGACGATCATGCGTTGCTGCGGGACGGTCTCAGACCTTTCGTGTCGAAGATCAGCGACGACGTCACGATTTTCGAGTCTTGCGATTATCCTAGCACCCATGAAATCCTGGCGACGGAAACCCCGGATCTGGTCTTGCTGGACTTGCGGATGCCGGGCATGGACGGCACCGACGGCGTGCTGCGTCTGCGCCGCGCCTTCCCCGAGGCGCGGATCGTCATCGTCACCGGCTGGGTCACCCGCTCCGACGTGATCGAGGCGATGCGCCTCGGCGTCGCCGGATATCTGCCGAAATCGCTGAACGGCACCGCGATGCTGCACGCGCTGCGGCTGATCCTCTGCGGCGTGCCCTACTACCCCGCCGAGGTTCTGGTGGCCGACGCCGCGCCCGCGATCGCCGCCGACCAGCCGGGCGAACGCTCGCCGCTCGCGAGCCTGACGCGCCGGGAATACGAGATCCTCACCCAGCTCGTCGGCGGCGCGTCGAACAAGGAAATCGCCAAGGTGCTCGGTCTCACCGAAATCACCATCAAGTCGCACCTGCGCAACGTCTTCCGCAAGATCGGCGCCACCAACCGCACCCAGGCGGTGGCGCTCGCCCTGCGCGAGGGGGTGAAGGCGGCCGTCAACCTGCCGACGCCGCCGAAGACCGGCGACGGCCCGACGGCCTACACGATGTGACCCCTATTCCGCGAAGAACACGCCCGGATTCATCAAATTCTCGGGATCGATCGCGGTCTTGATGCGCTTCAGAAGGTCGACTTCCTCGGCCGAGCGATACCGTTCGAGGTCCCCGACCTTGAGACGGCCGACGCCGTGTTCGGCGGAGAACGACCCCCCGAGTTCGGTGACGATGTCGTGGACGACCGCGTTCATCGCGTGCCAGTGCGAAAGGTATTCCCCGGCATCGACCCCCGCGCCCGCAGGCTGGGAGACGTTGAAGTGGATGTTGCCGTCGCCCATGTGGCCGAACGGCACCGGCCGCGCCCCCGGCACCACCGCCTGCACCGCCGGCGTGGCGCGGCGGATGAATTCGGGGATCGACCGCACCGGCACCGAGACGTCGTGCTTGATCGAGCCGCCCTCGTACTTCTGCGCCTCCGGCAGTTCCTCGCGGATGCGCCAGAGGTTGCGGCGCTGGTCGAGACTCTCGGCGACCACCGCATCGACGATCACGCCGTCCTCGAACGCGGATTCGAGGAACGTCTCGAAGATCTCGCGCAGCGGCACCACCGCGCTGGTGGAGGCGAACTCGATCAGCGCGTACCACGGATGCGGCGCGTCGAGCGGATCGCTCACCCCGGAAAGATAGGTGGACGACAACCGCACGCCGTCGCGACAGATCAGTTCGAACGCCGAAATCGTGTCGCCGCTCATCCGCCGCGCGCGGTCGAGCAGCGGCAGCGCCGCGTCGAGATCGGGCAGGGCACAGAACGCGGTCTCGGTCGCGACCGGCTTGGGATAGAGCTTGAGCACCGCCGCGGTGACGATGCCGATGGTGCCCTCGGAGCCGACGAACAGGTTGCGCAGCGAATAGCCGGTGTTGTCCTTGGTCAGCGCCCGCAGGCCGTTCCAGACCCGGCCGTCGGGCAGCACCACCTCGAGGCCGAGGACGTTGTCGCGCGCGGTGCCGTAGCGCAGGGTGTTGATGCCGCCGACGTTGGTGGCGAGGTTGCCGCCGATCTGGCAGCTCCCCTGCGCGCCGAGCGACAGCGCGAACAGACAGCCCGCCGCGTCGGCCGCGTCGCGGATGTCCTCGAGCACGCAGCCCGCCTCGACCGTCATCGTGAAGTCCTCGGGGTTGAGCGCGCGGATCCGGTTCATCCGCGCCATCGCCACGATCACCGCGCGGTCGTCCGCCACCGCGCCGCCGACCAGGCCGGTGTTGCCGCCCTGCGGCACCACCTTCATCCCCGCCGCGGCGCAGGCGCGGACCACCGCCGCGGTTTCGGCGGTCGAGCCGGGGCGCACCACCGCGCGGGCGCGGCCGTGGAACAGGCCGCGCTCCTCGTTCATGTAGGTTTCCATCGCCGCGGCGTCGGTGATCACGTTGGCCGCGCCGACGATCGCCTTCAACCCGTCCACGAACCCGTCCTGGCCCATTCCTCGTCCTCAAAACCTGTCTTGAGTGGGATCAGTCGCCGCGGGGCGCGGCGGCGCGCTTGAGGCGATCGTTGATCGCCAGGCCGAGCCCGCGGTCGGGAATCGGCGAAACCGCAATAACACGATATCCCTCCTCGTCCAACTGCCGGAGCATGGCGAAGAGGTTGGCGGCGGCCTCGCGCAGATCGCCCGCCGGGCTGAGGTTGAGGGTCGCCCCCGCCGCCGGGCCGAACCCCAGCAGCGCCTCGCCGGGCTCCGCCCGCTCCGCCTCCAGCCGCACCGGGGTGGCCGGGGCGTAATGGCTGGCGAGCATGCCGGGGGATGGCAGCGGCGCATCGGGGGAAGGCGCGTGCGGCGTAGCGGCGCGGCCGACCGGCCCGCCGGTGACGGCGGCGACGTCCTCGGGGGTGACGCCGCCGGGGCGCAGGATCGTCGGAATCTCGCCGGTGAGATCGAGCACCGTGCTCTCGACGCCGACCGCGCACCGGCCGCCGTCGACGATCAGGTCGACGCGGCCGTCGAGCCCGGCGCGGACATGCTGCGCGGTGGTCGGGCTGACGCGCCCGGAAGGATTGGCCGAAGGCGCGGCGACCGGGCACCCGGCGGCGGCGAGCACCGCGCGCGCCACCGGATGCGCGGGCATGCGGATCGCGAGGCTCGGCAGTCCGGCGGAGACCAGATCGGAAACCCCGGCGTCGGCGCGCCGCGGCAGCACCAGGGTGAGCGGCCCGGGCCAGAACCGCGCCGCGAGCGCACGCGCGGCCTCCGAGAACGCGCCGAGGCGCTCGGCGGCGGCGAGGTCGGTGACGTGGACGATCAGCGGATTGAAGCTCGGGCGGCCCTTGGCGGCGAAGATCGCCGCCACCGCCTCGCCGTTGCGCGCGTCGCCGCCCAGGCCGTAGACGGTCTCGGTGGGGAAGGCGACCAGCCGCCCCGCCGCCAGCGCCTCGCCGGCGCGGCGGCAACTCTCCGGATCGGCACCGAGAACCTCGGTCATTTCGCGTCGCGGCCGACGGTGTCGACGCGGAAGCGCCACGCCTGCAGCGTCGGACTCTCGGCGAGCGGCAGCCCGGCCTTGATCTTGAGCTGGGCGAGGAACACCGTCGGGTCCGGCAGTTGCCCCCACACCTGCGGCAGGAACACCGCGCGGCGGCCGTGGTCGGCGATCACCAGTCCGTCCTCGCCGATGTCGAGCTGCGCCAACAGACCGCGCTCGTCCGCGAACTTCAGGGGTTCGAGCGGGCTCAGCACCGACACCGAAAGCTCCAGTCCGTCGAGTTCCTCCGGGTCGAGCGGGTCGAAGCGCGGGTCGGAGAAGGCGGCGGCGAAGGCGTTGGCGGCGACGTCCTCGGCGAGGGAGCGGATCGCGCGGGTCGACCCGATGCAGCCGCGCAGGCGGCCGTTGCGGTAGAGCGACACGAAGCTCGCGCCGATGTCGGCGAGTTCGACCGGCAGATGGTCGAAGTCGATCGGCAGCGGCGTGCCGGTATCGAGGCCGTTGCGGATCGAATCCCGCGCCAGCGCCAGCAAATTCGCGCCGTGGCTCCGCGTTACCGGCGGCACCTCGGGCGCGTCGTAGAACGCCCAGGAGCCGTACCCCACCACCTGCCCGCGCGGCCCGGCGGTGTCGCCGGAATTGCGCAGGTCGAGGGTCTTCACGTCCATGCCGCGGCGCTTCGCGCACAGCAGCAGACCGGCGATCGGCAACCGCCCGCACGCCTGCGGCCGGTCGATCTTCTCCGGCGCGAGGGTTTCGATGGCGTGCCGGGTGACGGTGTCGAGGGTGACGCAGTCGTCGTAGCCGAGGTAATGGGAGAGATCGGAGCTGACCACGATCAGGGTTTCCGGCCCGCCCCACTCGGAGTCGAGCAACGCCGCCACCGCCTCGGCGCTCACCTGCCCGGCGAGCACGGGGAGAATCTCGATCTCCGGCCCGAGGCTTTCGATCAGGAACGGCAACTGCACCTCGAGGGCGTGCTCCTGCGCATGCGCGAGATCCATCACCTGGGCGTCCGGTCGCCGCGCCAAGCGCCCGGTGCCGCCGGTATCGACGCGGACGCAGCCGAGGGGCGTGGCGAAGGTTTCGGCGTTGGAGAGGGCGAAGCCCGCCACCGCGACGCGGTGGGTCGGCCCGATCAGGATCACCCGCCGCACCCGCCCGCGCGCCGCGGCGAGGCGGGCGTAAGCCGCCGCCGCCACCGGCGCGGAATAGCGGTAGCCCGCATGCGGCACCACCACCGCCTTGGGCACGCGCGGCTCGGCCTCCAGGCCGACGGCGTCGAGGAAGCCCCGCACCTCGCGTCGCAGCTCGTCGGCATCCGCGGGATAGAACATTCCGGCGACGGCGGCGGGGCGAACGCGGGTGGAAGTCTCGCTCATCGTGGTATCCTCGGCTTCGGCGTGGAGCCCGCCCTTGGCAACGCACCGGGGCGGGCGCAAACTGTTCGGTATTGAGCGCAGCACGGCGGATCTGGCAAGAAAAATCATGACCGAAGCGCGCTACTGGACGCCGACCTCCGAGCCCGGAGGCCTCCGCTGCACCCTCTGCCCGCACGGCTGCGCGCTGCGGCCGGGAGCATCGGGGCGGTGCGGCGCGCGCGCCAACGTCGGCGGACGGCTGCATCTTCTGACTTGGGGGCGGAGCAGCGGCTTTTGCATCGATCCGGTGGAAAAAAAGCCGTTCGCGCACGTTCTCCCGGGCTCGGCGAGCCTCTCGTTCGGCGGCTTCGGCTGCAACCTGTCGTGCGCGTGCTGCCAGAACTGGGAGATCTCGCGCACCCGCGGCGCGCACGGCCCCGTCCACCGCGCCGCCGACATCGCCGCCGCGGCGCGGCGCGAGGGCTGCCGCTCGGTCGCGATCACCTACAACGAGCCGCTGATCGCCCTCGAATGGGCCTCCGAGGTGGCCGCCGCCGCGCGCGCCGAGGGCCTGCGGGTGCTGGGGGTCTCCGCCGGATACCTCGCGGAGGCGGCGCGGCCGGAGTTCTTCGCCTGCTTCGACGCCGTCAACCTCGACCTCAAGGCGTTCTCCGACGACACCTACCGCCGCCTCTGCGGCGCGCGCCTCGCCCCGGTTCTGGAGACGCTGAAATACGGCGTCCGCGCCAGCCGCGCCTGGATCGAGATCACCACCCTGGTGATCCCCGGCGTCAACGACGGCGACGCCGAAATCGCCGCGCTGGCGGAGTGGATCGCCGCCGAGCTCTCGCCCGAAGTGCCGCTGCACCTCTCCGCCTTCCACCCCGCGCACCGCATGCGCGACCGCCCGCCGACGCCCGCGGCGACGCTCGTCCGCGCCCGCGACCGCGCCCGCGCCGAGGGGCTGAAGTTCGTCTACGTCGGCAACCTCGCGGTGGCCGACGGCGGCATCACCCGTTGCCCGGGCTGCGGCCGCGCCGCGATCGCGCGCGACGGCGCGGCGCTCGCGGCCTACGGGCTCGACGACGCGGGGCGCTGCCGCGAATGCGGCACGGCGATCCCCGGCGTGTTCGACGGCCCGCCGGGCGACTGGGGCAACCGCCGCCGCCCTCTCGCGATTCCGGCAAACTCCTGAAAATCCTCACCGGCCGCTTGCAAGGCGGCGAACTCCGAGCAATATCGAAGGCATCATTCCCGCGCGCACAGGATGCGCCGCCGCTCTTCCGCAGATAAGGAACTCTTCGCATGAAAGTCGCTTTCGCCCAGCCGGGCCTGCCGAAATCCGGATGCCTCGCCGTCGGCGTCCTCGAAGGTTCGGTCCTCACCCCGTCGGCCCGGGACCTCGACGCCGCCGTCGGCGGAGCGCTCGGCCGCGCCATCGCCGCCTCGCGCTTCACCGGCAAGGCCGATCAGGTGCTGGAAATCCTCGCCCCCGCGGGCGTCGGCCTCGACCGCATCGTCGCGATCGGCCTCGGCAAGGCCGACGCCATCGACGCGCGCCGCTTCGAGAGCTTCGGCGCCGCCGCGCTGGTGGCGGCCGAAAAGGGCAAGGGCGCGGATCTCGCGATCGCCGTCGACGTGCTCGCCGACGCCAAGCTCTCCGCCGCGACCCTCGCCGCCCACGCCGCGCTCGGCGCGGTGCTGCGCGGCTACCGCTTCGACACCTACCGCACCAAGCTCAAGCCCGAGGACAAGCCGACCCTCAAGACCGTCACCGCACTGGTGGCCGACACCGTCGCCGCCAAGGCGGCGTGGGAGCCGCTCGCGGCGGTCGCCGAGGGCGTGACGTTCGCCCGCAACCTGATTTCCGAACCGTCCAACGTTCTGCACCCGGAAGCGTTCGCCAAGATCGCCAAGACCCTGGAGAAGGACGGCGTCTCCGTCGAGGTGCTGGGCGAGAAGGAGATGGCGAAGCTCGGCATGGGCTCTCTGCTCGGCGTCGGCCAGGGCTCGGAGCGCGAATCGCAACTGGTGGTGATGCGCTGGATGGGCGGCGATCCGGAGGACGCGCCGGTGGCGGTGGTCGGCAAGGGCGTGTGCTTCGATTCCGGCGGCATCTCGATCAAGCCCGCCGCGGGCATGGAGGAGATGAAGACCGACATGAGCGGCGCCGCGGTGACCACCGCGCTGCTGCGCACCCTCGCCCGGCGCAAGGCCTGCGCCAACGTCGTCGGCGTGATCGGCCTGGTCGAGAACATGCCCTCCGGCACCGCGCAGCGTCCGGGCGACGTCGTCACCTCGATGTCGGGCCAGACCATCGAGGTGATCAACACCGACGCCGAGGGCCGCCTGGTTCTCGCCGATGCCCTGTGGTACGCCCAGGAGACCTTCAAGCCGAAGGCGGTGGTCGACCTCGCCACCCTCACCGGCGCGATCGTGATCGCGCTCGGCACCGACAACGCCGGTCTGTTCTCCAACGACGACGCACTCTCGAAGATGCTGACCGACGCGGGCGCGGACGTGGGCGAGGCGCTGTGGCGGATGCCGATGGGCGAGAGCTACGACGAGCAGATCAAGTCCGACATCGCCGACATGAAGAACGTCGGCGGGCGCGAGGGCGGCTCGATCACCGCGGCGCAGTTCCTCAAGCGCTTCATCCAGCCGGGCGTGGCCTGGGCGCACCTCGACATCGCCGGGGTCTCGTGGACCAAGAAGGCGCTGGCGACCGCGCCGAAGGGGGCCTCGGGCTTCGGCGTGCGCCTGCTGGAGCGGATGATCGCCACCCATTACGAAACCGCCGCCGCCCCCGCGCCGAAGGCGAAGAAGCCGGGCAAGAAGGGCAAGAAGTGATTTCGGTCCGCTTCGTCGGAGCCGCGCCCGCCCAGGCGGACGCGCGCATCCGGCCCCGCCCCGCATCGGCAGCCGAGGTTTCCGACCTCGGCTGCGTGCTGTACGCCGACGCGACCGGCGGCTTCACCGGCTTCGCCGGGGTCGAGGCCGAACCGACGCTGACGCCGGAGGCCGCCGAAACCCTCGGTCGCCGCATCGGCGCGGCGGCGGCGCGACCCGGCGTCGGCAGCGTGTCGGTGGAAATTCCGCTCGGCGCGGAGGCCGCGGCGGCGCTCGCCGAAGGGTTGATCCTGCGCGCCGAGCCGCTCCCCGCGCTGCGCTCGAAACCGAGCGACGACGACGCCCGCCCCGACGCCCTCGTCATCCTCGCCCGCGATCCCGACCGCGCCGCCGCCCTGTGGACCCGCCGCGCACCGGTGGTCGAAGCGACGCTATGGGCGCGCGGCCTCGTTCACCTGCCCGCCAACCGCCTCGGCCCCGCCGAGCTGGAGGCCGAAGCGCAGAGCCTCGCCGCGCAGGGCGTCTCGGTCACTTCGCTGGCGGGCGGCGCGCTCGACGCCGCCGGGCTCGGCCTGATCGCCGCAGTCGGCCGGGGCGCGGCGCGGCCGCCGCGCCTGGTGATCCTCGAATGGCCGGGCGCCGACCCGGCCGCGCCGCCGCTGGCACTGATCGGCAAGGGGATCGTCTTCGACACCGGCGGCATCTCGATCAAGCCCGCGGCGGGCATGGAGGAGATGAAGGGCGACATGGGCGGCGCGGCGGCGGTGCTCGGCGCGCTCAAGGTCGCGGCGGCGTGGAACTCGCCGCTGCGGGTGGTCGGGTTGCTCGCGATCGCGGAGAACGCGGTCGGCGGAGCCGCCACCCGCCCGGGCGACGTCGTCGCCGCCTGCGACGGCACCACCGTCGAGATCGTCGACACCGACGCCGAGGGGCGGCTGGTGCTCGCCGACGCGCTCGCCTACGCCGCCCGGGCGTTCTCGCCGTTTCTTTCGGTCGACCTCGCCACCCTCACCGGTGCGGTGGTCCGCAGCCTCGGCCGTTGGCGCGCCGGGCTGTTCTCGACCGGCGATGCCGCCGCCGCGCGGCTGACCCGCGCCGCCGACGCCGCGCGCGAGCCGGTATGGCGGCTGCCGCTGATGCGGGCGGGCGACGACGCGCTCGATTCGCCGGTGGCGGACCTGAAGAACTGCGCCTGGGGCACGGCGCCGGACGCGATCCACGCCGCGAGTTTCCTCTCCCGCTTCGCCGGAGCGGGCGCGTGGGCCCATCTCGACATCGCCGGAACCGCCGAAGCGCCCGCAACCACCGACCGCGATCGCCGCGGCCCGCGCGGCTGGGGCGTGCGCCTGCTCGCCGAACTCATCGCCGACCTGGAGACCGAGCCGTGGACCTCCTCCAGACCCTGAGCGCCGCCGACGTTCTGATCCTCGCGCTGGCGTTCGGGCTCGGCGGTTTCGTCAAGGGGGTGGTCGGCCTCGGCCTGCCGATGATCGCGGTGCCGCTGATCTCCACGGTGCTCGACCCGCGCACCGCGATCGCGGCGATGATCCTGCCGATCATGGGCGCCAACTTCATCCAGGCCAGGCAGGGCGGCGACATGCGCGAGATCGCCTACCGCTTCCGCTGGCTGCTGATCCCGATGGTGGCGGGCAGCATCGCCGGCGCGGCGATCATCACTTCGGTCAAGCTCGACCACGCCGCGCTGATCCTCGGCGCGCTGGTGGCGATCTTCGCCCTCACCACCCTGCTCGGCTGGCAGCCGCGCCTGCCCACCGGCGTCGACCGCCGCCTGCGCCCGGCGGTGGGGCTGGTGTCGGGGGTGATCGGCGGCATGAGCAGCTTCTTCGCCCCCACCGTCGCGCCCTATCTCTTCACCCTCGGGCTCGACAAGAACACCTTCATCCGCGCCATGGGCGTGACCTTCCTGATCGGCGAGGCGCCGCTGTTCATCGGCCTCGCCGCCACCGGCTTCGCGCCGCCCGCGATCTGGGCGCTTTCGGCGGCGGGGTGGGCGACCGTCGGCGCGTTCATGACCCTCGGCGCCAAGGTGCGCCAGCGGATTCCGCAGAAGCACTTCATGACCCTGGTCGGCGCGATGCTGCTGATCGTCGGCCTCAACATGATCCGCCGCGCGGCGTTCTGACGATTGCCGCGCCGCGCGGGCACTGATACACACGGATTTCCCTTTTCCTAGCGGACGCCGACCGTGCTGAGACGCCTTTACGACTGGACCATGGCCCAGGCCGTCACCCCCCATGCGATGTTCACCCTCGCGCTGGTCGCATTCGTCGAGAGCTCGGTGTTTCCGATCCCGCCCGACGTGCTGATCATCCCGATGGTGCTGGCGGCGCGCGCCAACGCCTGGCGCATCGCGATCGTGTGCACCGCCGCCTCGGTGATCGGCGGCTTCGCCGGATACGGCATCGGCATGTTCCTGTTCGATCAGGTCGCCGAGCCGATCCTGCGGTTCTACGGCTACATGGACAAGTTCGCGGCGTTCCGCGAGCTCTACAACCACTGGGGCGCGTGGATCGTGTTCGGCGCGGGCATCACGCCCTTCCCCTACAAGGTCATCACCATCGCTTCGGGGATCACCGCGCTCGACCCGCTGGTGTTCGGCATCGCCTCGGTGCTCGCGCGGGGACTGCGGTTCTTCTTCATCGCCTGGCTGCTGTGGAAGTTCGGCACGCCGATCCGCGCCTTCATCGAGGCGCACCTCGGCAAACTCGCGACGATCTTCTTCGTACTGTTGATCGGCGGCTTCATCGCCCTTAAGTTTCTCGCAAATTGAATCTTCCTGCGCCTGGGGGTCATATGTCCCGCACCCTCGACGCCCGGGTCTGCACCTGGATCGCGGTCGTCAGCCTCGCAAGCCTCGGCTTCGCGTTCGCCCTGGAATACGGGTTGGGCGTCGAGCCGTGCCTGCTCTGCACCTATCAACGCATTCCCTACGCGGTCGCCGCCGGGTTCGGGCTGCTCGGCACGCTGCTGCCGCTCGGCCCCGCCAAGCGCCGCACCGTCGTCGCCATCGCCACCGTGCTGTTCGCGGCAGGCGCGGCGCTCGCCCTCTACCACCTCGGCGTCGAACAGGCGTGGTGGCCCGGCTCCACCGGCTGCACCGGCGAGAACCTCGGCACGCCGATGACCATGGACGACCTCGCCTCCGCCCTCGCGACGCGGCCGAAGGCGCGCTGCGACGCGGTGCCGTGGGAGCTGTTCGGGCTTTCGCTCACCACCTGGAACCTGATCTGGTCGTCGTTCCTCACCCTCGCCGGGCTCACCCTCATCTTCGAGGCGCGGATCTGGCGCGAGCGCCGCTTCTCGGGCCGCTTCTGAGCCTCTACTCGTCTTCCAGCTCGGTATCCCAGTAGAGATAGTCGCGCCAGCTCTTGTGTAGGTGCAGCGGCGGGAACGCCCGGCCGATCTCCTGGAGTTCGAAGGTGGTGGGGACGACCGGCGCGCGGATCGGCGTGAAGCCGCGCCCGGGGAGCCGATCCGCCTTTTCGAGATTGCACGATTGGCACGCGGTGACGACGTTCTCCCAACTGGTGCGGCCGCCGCGGGCGCGCGGCATCACGTGGTCGAAGGTCAGCTCGGGGGTGGGAAAGCGGCGGCCGCAATACTGGCAGCAGAAGCGGTCGCGCAGGAACACGTTGAAACGGGTGAACGCCGGCCGCCGCGCCGTCGGCACGTAGTCCTTGAGCGCGATCACGCTCGGCAGCCGCAGCGATACCGACGGCGACCGCACCACCGTGTCGTATTCGGACAACACCTGGACGCGCTCGGACACCACCGCCTTGATCGCGTCCTGCCACGACCACAACGACAGCGGAAAGTAGCTCAGCGGCCGGTAATCGGCGTTGAGCACCAGAACCGGCGCCAAATCCCCATCGAAGGTCATGCAACCTCCCGATCCGGACCGTCACGCCCACTCCGCCGCACTGGGCACGACATGTGGTGTCGGGTATACCACGGCACCCCACTTGTTGCATCACAGGATTATTACCGTTTGTGCCGGTTGCAGAAATTCCCGCGAGCGGCGATGATCCCCGGGCGATGACTTCCGTCGAGACCACCCGCTTCGCCCCCTCGCCCACCGGCCGCCTGCACCTCGGGCACGCGCTCGCCGCGCTGTTCGCCGCGCGCGAGGCAGGGCCGCACGGCACCTTCCTGGTGCGGATCGAGGACATCGACCTCGGACGCTGCCGCGAGGCGTTCGTCGCCGGGATCTTCGAGGATCTGCGCTGGCTGGGGCTTGCGTGGCCGGAACCGGTCTGGCGGCAGTCGCACCGCTTCGCCGCCTATGCCGGGGCCCTCGCCGACCTCAGGGCGCGCGGTCTCGTCTACCCCTGCTTCTGCTCGCGCGCCGACATCGCGCGCGAGATCGCCGCCTCCGCCGCCGCGCCGCAGGGACCGGACGGGCCGCTCTACCCCGGCACCTGCCGCGGCCTGCCGCATGCCGAGGCGGAGCGCCGGATCGCCGCGGGCGAACCTCACGCCTGGCGGCTCGACGTCGCCCGGGCGCTGGCCGGAACCCCCACCCTCCGCTGGCGCGACCGCGACGCCGGCGAGCGTACCGCCACGCCGGAAATCTTCGGCGACGCGGTGCTCGCCCGCCGCGACACCCCCACCTCCTACCACCTCGCAGTCACGGTGGACGACGCCGCACAGGGCGTCACCTGCGTCACCCGCGCCGCCGACCTCGCCCCCGCCACCCATCTCCACCGTCTGCTCCAGCACCTTCTCGGGCTGCCGACGCCGGAGTACCGCTTCCACCCCCTGCTCACCGACGGCGCGGGTAAGCGCCTCGCCAAGCGCGACAACGCCCCCGCCCTCGCCGATCTCCGCGCCGCCGGAGCCTCCCGCGCCGACATCCGCGCGATGCTCGGCTGGGACGGCTGAACCGTCAGCCCTCCAGGCCGTATTTGCGGATCTTGTCGAACAGCGTCGACTTGGCGGTGTTGAGAGCCTTGGCGGTGTGCACGATGTTGCCGTGGTGACGGCGGAGCTCCTCGGCGATCAACGAGCGTTCGAACGCCTCGACCGCGTCGGCGAGCGGCACCGGCGGCGCGCCCGAGGGCCCGAGCGGCGCGCCGATGCCGAGGACGTGGCGTTCGGCGACGTTGCGGAGTTCGCGGATGTTGCCGGGCCAGGCGTAGGCCATCATCTCGCGCAGCGCCTCGTCGCCGATCTCCGCGGGCTCGCGGCCGTGGCGTTCCGCCGCCTGGGCGACGAAGTGTTCGAGCAGCAGCGGGATGTCCTCGCGGCGGCCGCGCAACGGCGGCAACCCGATCGCCGCGACGTTGAGGCGGAAATAGAGATCGGTGCGGAACAACCCGGCGCGACAGTGCTCGGCCAGATCGACCTTGGTGGCGGCGACGACGCGGAAATCCACCGGAATCTGGCGGTTGGAGCCGAGGCGTTCGATCACCCGCTCCTGCAGCACGCGCAGGAACTTGATCTGCATCGCCATCGGCATGCTTTCGATCTCGTCGAGGAACAGGGTGCCGCCCTCGGCGTATTCGATCTTGCCGACGCGCTTCTTCACCGCGCCGGTGAACGCACCCGTCTCGTGGCCGAAGATCTCGCTTTCGAACAGGGTTTCCTGAAGCCCGCCGCAATTGAGCGCGACGAAGTGGCCGGGGCGGCCGGAGAGGTCGTGAAGGCAGCGCGCCACCAGTTCCTTGCCGGTGCCGGTTTCGCCCTCCACCAGCACGTCGGCGCGGCTGGGCGCGACCCGCGCGATCGTCTCGCGCACCGCGCGCATCGGCGCGGATCGGCCGATCAGGCGGCCGTCGAGCCCGCTCATTTCCGCCAGCCTGCGCCGCAGGCCGCGCACCTCGAGCGCGAGCGCCCGCTTGTCGAGGGCGCGCCGCACCACCTCGACCAGAAGCTGGGAGGAGAACGGCTTCTGGATGAAGTCGTAGGCGCCGTCGCGCATCGCCCCGACGGCGGTGGCGACGTCGCCGTGACCGGTGATCAGAATCACCGGCAGGGCGCGGTCGACCGCCACCACCTCGCGCAGGAAGGCGAGGCCGTCGCGCCCCGGCAGGCGGATGTCGGACACCACCACGCCGGGGAAATCGTCGGCGAGCGGGCCCGGCACCTCCTCCACCGCGGCGACGCCGCGCACCCGGAGCCCTTCGAGCTTGAGCGCCTGCACGCAGCCGAGGCGGACGTCGGCATCGTCCTCGATCACCAGAACGTCGAGTTCATCCATGCGCGCCTCCTGCGTGGACCGGCAGGTCGAGGGTGAACACCGCGCCGCCGTCCGCGCGGTTGGCGGCGGTGAGCGCGCCGCCGAACTCCCGCGCGATGTCCGCCGAGATCGCGAGGCCGAGGCCGAGGCCGCCGCCGTGGGTCTTGGTGGTGAAGAACGGTTCGAAGATGCGGTGCGCCACCTCGGGGGCGATGCCGCCGCCGTTGTCGGCGACCCGCACCCGGGCGCGGCCGTCCTCCTCGGTCCAGGAAATCTCCACCGCCGGCGCGGCGGTTCCGGCGGTGGCGTCGATGGCGTTGCCGATCAGGTTCATCAGGATCTGCTCGACGCGGATGGCGTTGGCGGCGGCAATCACCGGCGCGGCCGCGGCGCGGGTTTCGACGCGCGTCGCGTCGCCGTCGACGCGGTGGCCCAACAGCGCGAGCGCGTTGTCGACCGAGCGGCCGAGATCGACCGGCTCGATCTCGTCGGCGGAGCGGCGCGCGAACGAGCGCAACCGCCCGGTGAGCGCGCCCATCCGGGCGACGAGGTGGACGATGCGGTCGAGATTGAAGCGCACGGTCTCGCCGTCGCCGCGTTCGAGGAAGCGCACCGCGTTTTCGGACAGGGTGGCGAGGGCCGCGAGCGGCTGGTTGAGCTCGTGCGCGAGGCCCGCCGACAGTTGGCCGATCACCGCGAGATTCTCGGTGCGGATCAGTTCCGCCTGCATCGCCTTGAGCTGCTGGACCGCCTGGGTGCGCTCGGCGATCTCGGCTTCGAGATCGCGGTTGATCGCGCGCAGCTCGGCGTTGCGCGCCTCGACCTTGGTTTCGAGCTCCTGATTGGCGCGTTCGAGGGCGGCGCGCGCGGCGTCGCGTTCCTCCAGGGAATTGCGGAACACCTCGACAGCCGCCGCCATCCGCCGGATCTCGCCCGCGCCGCCGAGGCCGGTGGCGGGTGCGGCGCGGTCGCCCTCGGCGAGGCGGTGCATCGCCTCGGTGATGCGTTCGATCGGGCGGCTGATGCTCAGCACCACGATCGCCACGAACCCCGCCATCAGCGCCAACGCGCACAGGAACAGGGAAAGGTTGAGCCGCATCGCGCGGTCGAAGGTGGCGACCGCCTCGGCGCCCGAACGGTCGGCCCCCTGGTTGTTGAACTCGATGTCGGCGTTGACCTGATCCTTCACCAGGTTGAAGCCCCAGCGCGACTTGTCGTTGATCAGGAACGCCAGCTCGGCCGGGGAGAGGGTGTCGAGGCGGGCGCGGATGTCGGCCTCCTCGGCGAGATAGCGCCCCCACAGGCGGCGGATGTCGCGCAGGTTGGCGAGGTCCACCGGCGAGGCGGCGAGGCGGCGTTCGAGGGTGTCCATCAGCTCCTCGGCGTCGTCGCTGCGTTCCTCGGCGGCGGCGAAGATCCGCTCCCGCTCCGCGGCGTCGTCGGTGAAGATCGCACGGACGAAGCGCAAGCGGTGGCTGGAGATGCGGTAGTTGACCTCCGACAGCAACCGCACCGTCGGCATCCAGCGGGTGTGCAGTTCGGCGGTGGCGCGGTGGACGGTGGACAGCGCATGGAGCGACGACAGCCCCACCGCCGCCAGCAGCAGCAGGCTGAGCGCCATCGCGACGATCAGCCGCGTGCGCACGCTGATTCCCGAAAGTCCCGGCAAGGCGGCCTCCACGATGCGGTTCCGGAAGGATCATGCCGCCTCGCAACCGCCGCCGCAACGGCCTGCCGCCGCCCGCTTCCGGAAATCCGGAAGCGGATGCGGCCGATTTTCCGGAAACCCGTCCGCGCCCGCCCGGCCTTCGAAAAAATATTCTTATAAACCAGAGGAATACAGGCCATTCCGCACTGGCATGCGGCGTGCGTTGCAGACCGCAAAAACGCAAGAAACTTGGGCGATCCAACCCCCGCCGCACGCGCCGAGCCCTCCCGTAGGGGCGGCGGCAGGCATCCGCCGCGGCGACCCATCGGAGGCATAAGGACACAATGCTCGCGTTGATTGGTTTCGCAATGATCGGGGTGATCATCTTCCTGCTGCTGCAGGAAAAGCTTCACCCCGCCCTGGTCTTCGTCATCGTTCCGGTGATCGCCGCCGTTCTTGCGGGCGCGGGCATGGCCGACCTCGCCAAATTCGTCAAGTTCGGCGTCGAGAAGACGATGAGCGTGGCGGTTCTGTTCATATTCTCGATCACCTACTTCTGCGTGATGAACGACGCCGGCATGTTCGACAAGATGGTCGACGTGCTGACCCGCAAGGCGGGGAACAACGTCGTCCTGGTCACCGTCGCCACCACCGTGATCGCGATCATCGGCCACCTCGACGGCGCGCTCGCCTCCACCATCCTCGTCACCTGCCCGGCGATGCTGCCGGTCTACCGCCGCCTGAACATGCGACCGGTGGTGATGCTGGCGTGCCTCGGCGCGGCGATGGCGATCATGAATCTCGTGCCGTGGGGCGGACCGACGGCGCGCGTCGCCGCGATCACCGGTCTCGACGTGCGCGATCTGTGGGTGGCGATGCTGCCGGTGCAGGCGTTCGGCCTCGCGCTCGCGCTCGGCTTCGCCGCGTATCTCGGCGTGGTCGAAAAGCGCCGCGGCGCGGGCTACCGCGCCGACGGCGCCGCGTGCGTCGGCGATGACTGCGACGTTGCGGACCCCGCGCTCAAGCGCCCGAAGCTGGTGCTGTTCAACGTCGCGCTGACCCTCGCCGTGATCGGCCTGCTGTGCTTCTCCAAGTTGCCCGCCTACTTCGACTTCATGCTCGGTCTCGCGATCGCGCTGATGGTCAACTACCCCAACCTCAAGGATCAGACCGCCCGCATCAAGGCCCATGCCGCCGAGGCGCTGTCGGTTCCGGCGGTGCTGCTCACCACCGGCATCTTCCTCGGCGTGCTCACCGGCACCAAGATGATCGACGCGATGGCGGTGGCGCTGATTTCGGTGATCCCCGACGCGCTCGGGCCGGTTCTGCATCTGATCATGGGGGCTCTGGCGGTGCCGGTCGGCATGATGCTGGGCACCGATTCCTACTTCTTCGGCCTGATGCCTCTCGCCATCAAGGTCGGCCAGCAGTTCGGCGTCAACCAGCTCGACATGGCCTACGCGATGCTGATCGGCAAGAACTACGGCGTGCTGGTGACCCCCCACGCGGCGACCACCTATCTCGCGATCGGCATGGCGGGCGGCATTTCGCTCAAGGAGCATTTCGCCTTCTGCATTCCCCGGCTGTGGCTGCTCAGCATCCTCTCGCTGACTGCCGCGGTGGTGGTGGGCGTGGTTCACATCTAGTCCCCCGGGGCGCGCCCCACCGCGCTCCGCGCCCACCGGCTCGCCGCCGGTGGGCGCATCCCGGAGGGCGCGTCTGGAGACAATTTCGCGCGAACGCTGCACGGACCGCAGATGCAGCATGCCGGAATCACGGGGCTTTCGACTCAGAAACCGGTACAATTCCGAACGGGTTTCGCGCGACAATGGCACCGCAAACGTCACCCAGCCGAGGTTCGCCTCCACGAGCGCAGCCATGACCGACGAGTTGGTTTCCTGGACGGTCGATCCGGCTTCGGACCCGCAGGCGCGGGCGGAGATCAAGGCGCTGCTCGACGCCTGCGATCTCAGCTACGAAGCCACCATCGAGATATTCGTGACGCTGCGCCGCGGCCGCCGTCTGATCGCCTGCGCCGGGCTCGACAAGAACATCGTCAAGTGCGTGGCGATCGCGCCCGACGAGCAGGGCGAATCCCTCTCCCTCACGGTGATGACCGAGATCGCCCACGTCGCCCACGCGCGCGGCCACACCCATCTCTTCCTCTACACCAAGCCCGACAACGTCGACCGCTTCCGCGCCTGCGGCTTCTACCGGCTGGTGGAGGTGCCGGGGCTGGTGGCGTTCATGGAAAACACCCCGATCGGCATGCGCGGCTACTGCGCGCAGCTCGCGGCGCTCCGGCAGCCGGGGGCGGAGATCGGCGCGATCGTGATGAACGCCAACCCCTTCACCTTCGGCCACCGGTACCTCGTGGAGTATGCGGTGGCGCATTGCGACTGGCTGCACCTGTTCGTGGTCGCCGAGGATTCCTCGTTCATCGCCTACCGCGATCGTCTGGCGATGATCCGCGCCGGGGTCGCCGACCTGCCTCGGCTCACCGTCCACCCCGGGTCGGAATACATGGTCTCGCGCGCCACCTTCTCCAGCTACTTCTTCAAGGAGAAGAACGCCGTCGCCGACTGTTTCACCGCCATCGACCTGCTGCTGTTCCGCAACTTCATCGCGCCCGCGCTCGGCGTCACCCGCCGCTTCGTCGGCACCGAGCCGTTCTGCATCACCACCCGCAAATACAACGCCGACATGAAGGACCGGCTGCAACGCCCGGACTCGCCGTTCCCGCCGGTCGAGGTGGTGGAAATTCCCCGCCGCACCCACGACGACGTGCCGATTTCGGCCTCCGAGGTGCGCCGCCTGCTCACCGCCGAACAGTTCGGCCGCATCGGCCGGCTGGTGCCGCCGTTCACCCTCGCCCTGCTGCGCGAGAAGTACAGGCCCGGCCGCACCCCATCGCAGATCCCCGACCCGCCCGCGCGGATCGACGCACTCACGCCCAGGAAAGGACAGGAACCCTATGAAAATAGTTAGAGAAGCCCTGGCAGGCACGCTCGAATCGAGCGACCTGATGGTGCGCATCTCGCCCCACCCGGCGGGGCTCGAGATCGTGTTGCAGAGCGAGGTGATGCGCCAGTTCGGCGCGCAGATCGAGGCGGTGGCGCGCGACACCCTGGCCAAGCTCGAGGTCGAGACCGCGCTGGTGGTGATCGAGGACAAGGGCGCGCTCGACTGCGTGATCCGCGCCCGGCTGCAAACCGCGGTGCAGCGCGCCGCCGAGGACTGGACCGCCGATTGGAGTGCGCTGTCATGAAGCTCCGCCGCAGCATGCTGTTCATGCCCGGCTCCAACGCCGCGATGCTCTCCACCGCGTTCGTGTTCAAGCCGGATTCGGTGATGTTCGACCTCGAGGACGCGGTCTCCCTGCGCGAGAAGGACGCGGCGCGGATGCTGGTGTTCCACGCGTTGCAGACGCCGCTCTACCGCGACATCGAAACCGTGGTGCGGATCAACCCGCTCTCCTCGCCGTTCGGGATGGCCGACCTCGAAGCGGTGGTGCGCGCCGGGGCCGAGGTGATCCGCCTGCCGAAGACCGACAGCGCCGACGACGTCCACCGCCTCGAAACCGAGGTGGAACGGATCGAGCGCGCGTGCGGCCGCGAGGTCGGCTCGACGAAGCTGATGGCGGCGATCGAAAGCGCGAGCGGCGTGATCAACGCGGTGTCGATCGCCACCAGTTCCAAGCGGCTGATCGGCATCGCCCTCGCCGCCTTCGACTACGTGATGGACATGCAGACCGAACGCGGCGACGGCACCGAACTCTACTACGCCCGCTGCGCGGTGCTGCACGCCGCGCGCTTCGCCAAGATCGACGCCTTCGACGTGGTGTTCTCCGACGTCAACGACGACGCCGGGTTCCTCAAGGAGGTCGACCTGATCAAGCGCCTCGGCTTCAACGGCAAGTCGCTGATCAACCCGCGCCAGATCGAACTGCTGCACAACGCCTTCGCCCCCGCCGCCGAGGAGGTCGACTACGCCCGCCGCGTCGTCGCCGCGGCCGAGCAGGCCGAGGCCCAGGGCCTGGGGGTGATCGCCCTCAACGGCAAGATGATCGACGCGCCGATCGTCGAGCACGCGCGCATGGTGCTGCGCCGCGCCGCGGCGGGCGGCGTGCGCAAGTGAGCGAGGAGATTCCGATGACCCAGTCAGACCCCCGGCGTTTCGACGCCTCCCTGCGCGCCCGCGGGCTCGAGCCCTTCGCCGGCGTCGCCGCACGGATCGCCCACGTCGCCTCCGCCGAAACCCGCCACGAGCGCAAGATCTGCAAAAGCCTCGAAGACGCGATCCGCGCCTCCGGCCTTCGGGACGGCATGACCATCTCCCTCCACCACGGCTTCCGCGAGGGCGACAAGACCATCAACATGGTGGTCGCCAAGCTCGCCGAGATGGGCTTCCGCGACCTCACCCTCGCGCCGTCGTCGCTGCTCTCGTGCAACGCGCCGCTGATCGAGCACATCAAGGCCGGGGTGATCCGCCGCATCTACACCTCGGGCATGCGCGGCAAGCTCGCCGACGCGATCTCCCACGGCCTGATGGACGAACCGATCCACGTCCACTCCCACGGCGGCCGCGTCAGCCTGATGGACCAGGGCGAACTGGCGGTGGACGTCGCCTTCCTCGGCGTCTCCACCTCCGATCCGTTCGGCAACGCCAACGCGGTGTCCGGCCTGTCGCGCTGCGGTTCGCTGGGGTACGCGATGGTCGACGCCGAGCGGGCGAAAAAGGTGGTGCTGCTGGCGGAGGCGATCGTGCCGTTCCCCAACGCCCCGGCGAGCATCCGCCACGATCAGGTCGACTACGTCGTGCAGGTGGCGCAGATCGGCGACCCGACGAAGATTTCGGTGGGCGCCACGCGGATGACCTCCAACCCGCGCGAACTGCTGATCTCGCGCCTCGCCGCCGAGGTGGTGGAGCACTCCGGGATCTTCGAGGAGGGATTCTCGCTGCAGACCGGCTCGGGCGCGTCCGCCACCGCCGTCACCCGCTTCCTCGAGGAGCGGATGGTGCGCAAGGGGATCAAGGCGAGCTTCGCCCTCGGCGGCATCACCGGCAGCATCGTCGACCTGCACCAGAAGGGCCTGATCGGCAAGCTCTACGATACCCAGAGCTTCGACGCCCAGGCCGCCGAATCGCTGCGGGTCAACCCCGGCCACATCGAGATTTCCACCAACACCTACGCCAACCCCACGTCCAAGGGGGCGTTGAGCGACTGGGTCGACGTGGTGATTCTGAGCGCGCTCGAAATCGACCTCGATTTCAACGTCAACGTCATCACCGGCTCCGACGGCGTGATGCGCGGCGCCTCCGGCGGACATTCCGACGTCGCCGCCGGGGCGAACCTGCCGATCGTCGTCGCGCCGCTGATCCGTTCGCGCATCCCCACGGTGGTGGAGCGCGTCACCACCATGGTGACGCCGGGCGAAACCATCGGCGTGCTCGTCACCGATCACGGCATCGCCGTCAACCCCCGGCGGCCCGAGCTCGCCGAACGGCTCAAGGACGCGGGGCTGCCGATGTTCGCGATCGAGGAGTTGCATCGCCGCTCGCTCGCGATCACCGGCGAACCGCAGCCGATCCCGTTCCTCGACAAGATCGTCGGGGTGATCCGCTATCGCGACGGCAGCGTCGCCGACGTGGTGCGCCAGGTCGCCGACTGATGGACGGAACGCCGGTCCCGCTCGACGTCCTCCTCGCCGCGCGCGAGCGCCGCGTCGCCCTGCGCGACGCCGCGCTCGCGGCCCGGCCGGAGGCGGCGGCGGTGTCGGCGACCCCGGTGATGCCCGGCCCGGTCAAGGATTGCGCCCTCGCCCGCCTGCTGCAGGCGGCGGCGCTCGCCGAACTCGCGGCCGTTCTCGACGCGCGCGGCTGGGCATGGTCCCTCGCGCGCGCCGAAACCGGCCCGGCGGGGCCGGAGGCGCTGGTATTGGTCGAAACCGGCGCCGCCGACCTCAAACGCGCCGCCGCCGATCTCGAAGACCACCATCCGCTCGGACGGCTGTGGGACCTCGACGTCGTCGCCGCCGCCGGCACGGTCGCGCGCCGCGACCTCGGCCTGCCGCCGCGCGCCTGCCTCCTCTGCGCCGAACCCGCGCACGCCTGCGCCCGCTCCCGCGCCCATGCGGTGTCCGACCTGCTGGCGGCGATGCATGCGAAGGCGCTCGCCTGGATCCTCGGCGATCGCGACTGGCGAATCCCCCCCGAAGCGCGCTAACCTCGGAACCCCGCCTCCCGGTTCCGGTAGCCGCCCAGATGATCGCGCCCCACCTCGAACGCACCCTCGAAGCCCTCGCCGACGCGGCGACGCGCCTCGACCTCGTGCTGATTCCGGGGTTCAAGAACAGCGGCCCGTACCACTGGCAGACCCTGTGGCAGGATCTCTGCCCGACGTTCGAACGGATCGACCAGAAACGCTGGGACAATCCGGACATCGAACTCTGGATCGACGCCACCCGCCGCCTGCTGGCGATCCGCCGCCGGCCGGCGATCCTGATCGGCCATTCCCTCGGCGCGCTCGCCGCCGCCTGCCTCGCCGCCGACGGCCATTCCCAGGTCGCCGGCGCGATGCTGGTCGCACCGCCGCGCCCCGAGCGGTTCGAGGCGGAAGAGCGGGTGCCGCCGCATCCGCTCGGTGTCCCCGCGCTGGTGGTGGCGAGCCAGAACGACCCGCTGATGCCGTTCTCCGGCGCGCAATCCTGGAGCCGCACCTGGGGGGCGCGCCTCGTCGACCTCGGCGAAGCCGGGCACGTCAACGCCGAGGCGGGCTACGGCCGCTGGGAAACCGGCCTCGATCTGGTGGTGCGGCTGGTCGGCGCGGTCGCCGCCGCAGGGCACTGAGCCCGGCTCACAGCCCGAGCTTGGCGAGAGGGTGGGCGGTGGCGACGAGAGCGGCGAGGCGGTCGTCGAGGACGTGGGTATAGATCTGCGTGGTGGCGATGTCCGCATGGCCGAGCATCGTCTGAACCGCGCGGAGATCGGCGCCGTGGGCGAGCAGATGGCTGGCGAACGAGTGGCGCAGCACGTGCGGCGAGACCTTGGCGGGCGGCACTCCGGCGCGAACGGCGAGATCGCGCAGGGATTTGAACACCGCGTCGCGGGTGACGTGGCCGCTGCGCCCCGGCCCGGGGAAGGCCCAGCGCTGGCCGCCGCGCTGGCTCTTGACCCACGCCGCGCGCGCCTCACGCCAGGTGCGCAGGGCGGCGCGGGCGGCCTCGGTCAGCGGAACCGCGCGATCCTTGCGGCCCTTGCCGGTGACGATCAGCACCTCGGGATCGCGGGCGATCGCCGAGAACGGCAGACCGACGAGTTCGGAGACGCGCAGCCCGGTGGCGTAGAGGACTTCGAGCAGGGCGACGGTGCGCAGGCCGTGCACGCCCGGCTTCTCCCGCGCCGCGGCGATCAGGCGGCCGACCTCGTCCTCCGAGAGATACTTCGGCAGCGGCCGTCCGAGGCGGGGGGAATCCAGCAGCCGCGCGGGATTGTCGGCACGGTCCTCCTCCGCCTGAAGGAAGCGGAAGAACTGCCGCAGCGCCGAAAGACGGCGGGCCTGGGTGCGGGGCGAAAAGCCGCGATCGTGGAGGCGGCGGAGGTAGGCGCGGAGATCGGCGGTGGCGGCGTCGGCCGGATCGCCGCCGAAGTGGGCGGCGAAATCGGCGAGATCGCGGCGGTAGGCGTCGAGCGTGCGGGGCGACGCGCCGCGCTCGGCGGCCATCATTTCGAGGAAGCGTTCGACCGCGTGCCCGGCCACGGCGTCAGAGTCCGGCGGCGATCAGGCTTTCCGCGGCGACGCGCTTCGCCCAGTCCACCTGACCGGCGCGGACCAGCGCCGCCGCCGCGGCCTCGACGGTAGCGGCGGCGAGCGGCCGAGCGTCGCCGCCGACGTCGAGGGCCTGGGCGACCAGCGCCAGCGTCAGCCCCTTGGCGCCCTTGGCCG
The DNA here is from genome assembly GCA_900079695.1 of uncultured Alphaproteobacteria bacterium. Taxonomy (NCBI): domain Bacteria; kingdom Pseudomonadati; phylum Pseudomonadota; class Alphaproteobacteria; species uncultured Alphaproteobacteria bacterium. The sequence continues at coordinate 3,068,587 of LT599022.1, read as the reverse complement.
CGGCGTCGTCGGCTCCGGCGAGCAGCAGCGGCGGCGCGGCGACGCCTTCGGCCTCGCCCGGGGCGGCGAGCGCCGCCTGCCAGTCGGCATCCGCGACCGGCAACGCGAACACCCGATACAGCGCGATCAGGCGATCCCGCAGCCGCGCGCGGGTGCCGTCGCCGAGGCCCCGCGCCGTCTCGGCTTCGAGCCACGCGCCGAGGTCGGGCGGCGGCACCGCGGCGCGGTCCTGGGCGGCGGCGGGAGCGTCGATCAGCTTGAACAGAGGGGCGAGTTCGGCGGCGATGCGCTTCGCCTCGTCGGCGGTCACGGCGTCGCGGCCGATCCGCGCGAACCAGCGACGCGCCAGGGTCCAATCGCCGGTCCAGAGGGCGACGCGCGCGGCGTCGCCGGAGATCGCCACCGCCGGCGCGACGTCGATCATCGCCGCGAGCGGCTGCGCCAGCAGCGGCGCGAGAGTCGCCCAGGCTTCGGGATCGGCGTGGGCGGCTGCGAGCAGGCGATCGAGGAGCTGCACCTTGTCGGCATCGGCGGTCGCCGCCCGCAGCGCCTGCCAATAGAGGGCGCGGCCACGCGGACCGGCGGCGGAAGCCTTGAGCGCCGCCGCGTTGGTGAGGTCGTCGGCGCTGAACTTGGCGCGTTCGTAGATCTTCGCCGCTTCGGCGGGCGGCAGCACGCCGCGGCGCAGGCCGAATTCGGCGGTCTGGAGGTGGCCGTCGGCCGCCACGCCCTCGGCGGGCGCCGCGAGACGGGCGAGCCACGGCCGCTCCGCGAGCGGCGGCGCGTCCGGCAGCTTCACCCCCAGGCGGCGGTAGGCGGCGACCTCGAAGATCCCGGCGCCCTCCGGCAGGTCCGCGAGCTTCGGCGCGGCGCGCCCGCCGAGCACCGCCGCGAGCGGCTCGAAGGCGGCGTCCACCGCGCCGATCTCGCGCAGGATGCCGACCACGAGCTGGGCGCGCGCCGCATCTCCGGCGAGCGCCGCGCAGACCGCGTCGGCCTTCGACCACAGCGGCGCATCGTGATCGCGCACGCCGTTGGCGGCGCGCGCGCAGGCGGCGGCCTGATCGCCCGCGAGCCAGTCGGCGCGCATCGCCTCCTGCTCCACCGCCTCGGTGGTGGCGCGCGGCGGCACCTCGGCGGCGAGGCGGCGCGCGTCCTCGGCGTCGCCCGCATGCAGCAGCGCGGCGAGGCGGGTGGCGCTCAGCACTCCGGGGGTGACCGGCACGCCCGGCGCGCCGGGCGGCGCGGCGGCGGTGAGGAGGAGCTGGCGCGCGATGCCGCGTGCGGCGGGCGAGGCCGAGGCGGCAGGCAGCGCGCGCATCCGCGCCAGCGCGGCGGGACGGTTGAGCGGGACCCACGTCTGCGCCCCGAGATCGCGGCTCCAGGGCTCCGGTGGGTTGCCGTGGAGGATGCCGACCGCTTCGACGTCGATGTCGGCGAGACCGCCGATGGTGATGCCCGAGGGCGCTGAAGGTTCGGGGGCGGCGGGCCGCACCGGCGCGACCGGAGCCCCGGGCGCAGCGGGGAACAGCGGCATCGGCGCGTCGGCCATGACCTGCCCCGCGGCGGGCGTCGCGGCGACCAGAACGCTCATCACCGCCAGTTCGCGCACGGCCCGCATCGTCATCGCTGGTCTCCTGAAGTCGGGGCGGTTACTGGAAGCGGTCGGCGGGAATTACCTTCTCCACCCGCGAGGTCGGGGCGGGCATGTCCCAGGTGGCGAGGAAGATCGCGCCTCCCGCCGCCGCCACAACGATCACGATCAGAAGCAAACGTATCAGAAAACCCACGGCTACCGCTCCTCGACAAAACACCGGCTTCGCCCGCGGGGCCGCGGGCGGCGCGCCATTTACGGGGCGCGCCCGGCAGTCTATCCTCTCGGCGGCGCGGGTTCAACGCGCCCCGGAGCCATTTCGTCAACCGCCATGCCCGAAGAGATGCCCGATACCGTCATCGCCCGCGTCGCCGCGATTCCGAAACCCCTCGTCTTCGTCGGCCTGATGGGCTGCGGCAAGAGCCACATCGGCCGGCGCGTCGCCACGGCGCTGGGGCGGCCGTTCCACGATTCCGACGCCGAGATCGAAGCCGCCGCCGGGCGCAGCGTGCGCGACATCTTCGCCGAGCTCGGCGAGCCCGCGTTCCGCGACGGCGAGCGGCGGGTGATCGCGCGGCTGATCGAAGGCCCCCCGGCGGTGATCGCCACCGGCGGCGGCGCCTTCGTCGACCCGACGACGCGCGCGACGCTGCGGGACAAGGCGCTGTGCGTGTGGCTGCGCGCCGACCTCGACCTGCTGGTGCTCCGCACCGCCGGACGCACCACCCGGCCGCTGCTGCTGACCGGCGACCCGCGGCAGATCCTTGGCGACCTCATGGAAAAGCGCTATCCCCTCTATGCGGAAGCGCAGGTCGTCGTCGACACCCGCGACGAGCCTTCCGAGATCACCACGATGCGGGTGATCGCGGCCATCGACGCCCACTGGCAAACCGAGGACCGATGAAACCCGAACCCGTTACCGTCACCGTGCCGCTCGCCGATCGCAGCTATCCGATCGTCATCGGCGCGGGCGTGCTCGACCGCGCCGGCGAGCTGATCGCGCCGGTGCTGCGCCAGCCGCGCGTCCACATCGTCGCGGACGCCGCCGTCGCCGCGATCCACCTGCCGCGCCTCGAAGCCGCGCTCGACCGCGCGGACATCGCCCACGCCGTCACCCTGGTGCCGCCGGGCGAGGCGTCGAAGAGCTTTTCCCAGTTCGAACGCCTGCTCGACGCCCTGCTCGACGCGCGCGTCGAACGCAAGACCGCGCTGATCGCGCTCGGCGGCGGCGTCACCGGCGATCTCGCCGGGTTCGCCGCCGCCGTAGCACTGCGGGGCATCGACTTCGTCCAGGTGCCGACCACCCTGCTCGCCCAGGTCGACAGCGCGGTGGGCGGCAAGACCGGCATCGACACCCGCCACGGCAAGAACCTCGTCGGCGCGTTCCACCAGCCGCGGCTGGTGATCGCCGACACCGCGGTGCTCGACACCCTGCCGCCGCGCGAGGTGCGTGCGGGCTACGCCGAGGTGGCGAAATACGGCCTGATCGACCGCCCGGCGTTCTGGCAGTGGCTGGAGGAAAACGGCCGCGCGGTGATCGGCGACGGCGTCGACCTGGCCGCGCGCGATGCCGCCCGCGCCCACGCGATCGCCGAAAGCTGCCGCGCCAAGGCGGAGATCGTCGGTGCCGACGAACGCGAGAGCGGCGCGCGCGCGCTCCTCAACCTCGGCCACACCTTCGCCCACGCCCTCGAATCCCTGGCCGGGTTCGGCGATGCGGTGCGCCACGGCGAAGCGGTCGGCATCGGCATGGTGCTGGCCTTCGCGCTCTCCGAACGCCTCGGCCTGTGCCCGGCCGGACGCGCCGAACGGGTGCGGGCGCACCTCGCCGCCGTCGGCCTGCCGACCTCGCCCGCGGACATCCCGGTGGCCTACGCGCCGGACGCGCTCTACGCCGCGATGCTGGGCGACAAGAAGGTCGAAGGCGGGCGGATCGGCTTCGTGCTGGCGCGCGACATCGGCCGCGCGTTCGCCGCCGCCGACGCGCCCGCCGAGATCGTGCGCGCGGTCCTCGCCGAAGCGCTGGAGGCGCGCCGATGATCACGAGCGCCCTGGTGATCGTCGTGCTGCTGATGCTCTCGGCGTTCTTCTCCGGAGCCGAAACCGCGCTCACCGCCTGCTCCCGGCCGCTGATGCGCGAACTCGCGAAACAGGGCGACGCGCGAGCGGCGATGGTCAACCACATGGACCAGCACCGCGACCGCCTGATCGGCACCATTCTCCTCGGCAACAACGCGGTCAACATCAGCGCCTCGGCGCTCGCCACCAGCCTCCTGATCTCGTGGTTCGGCGAGGCCGGAATCGCCCTCGCCACCCTCGGCATGACTCTGATCGTACTGATCTTTTCCGAAATTCTGCCGAAGACCTACGCGATCCGCAACGCCAATACCTTCGCGCTCCGGGTGGCGCCGCCGATGCGGTTGCTGACCACCGTGCTGGCACCGCTGATGATCGGCCTCAACGCGCTGATCGGGATGTTCCTCAAGCTGTTCGGCGCCAAGGAGACCGAGAAGTCGGTGGCGCAGCACCTCACCGAGCTGCGCGGCGCGATCGAGCTGCACACCGAGGAACAGGCGGAGATCCGCCACGAGCGGGCGATGCTGCGCAGCATCCTCGAACTGTCCGACGTCGAAGTCGGCGAGGTGATGACCCACCGCCGTGATCTCACCACCGTCGATCTCGACGACCCCGCCGAGACCATCGTCACGGCCGTGCTCGACAGCCCGTTCACCCGCATTCCGCTCACCCGCGGCAACCCCGACAACATCGTCGGCGTGCTCCACGCCAAGGCGCTGTTCCGCGCCGTCCGCGGCGCCGACGCGCCGGTCGGCGCCGCCGAGATCGCGGCGCTGGCGGCGAAGCCGTGGTTCATCCCCGACACCACCTCGCTGCTCGACCAGTTGCAGTCGTTCCGCACCCGGCGCGAGCACTTCGCGATCGTCGTCGACGAATACGGCTCGCTGCTGGGGATCGTCACCCTCGAGGACATTCTCGAGGAAATCGTCGGCAACATCGACGACGAGCACGACGTCGTCATCGGCGGCGTGCGCGCCCAGGCCGACGGCTCGTTCATCGTCGCGGGCGACGTCACCATCCGCGATCTCAACCGCGAATTCGAATGGTCGCTGCCCGACGAGGAGGCCACCACCATCGCCGGATTGGTGATTCACGAAAGCGAGCGGATTCCCGAACCCGGACAAGTGTTCCGGTTTCACGGCTTCCGTTTCGAAATCCTCAGGCGTCAACAGAACCGATTGATCAGTCTGCGCGTTACCCCGCCGGACGCCAACGGTCGTTGACTTCCGCAGGACGGCGACTTACAGAACTAGAGACACTACACGACCGGGTAGGAACCCGGCTTTGGCACATCAGGAGAAGACAGCATGTCCCAGACGATCGCGACGGTGATCACGGGCCGCAAGCTTTACACGATCGCGAGCGCCGCATCGGCCCGCGAGGCGGCGCAATACCTCGAAGGCAAGGAGGTCGGCGCGGTTGCGGTCGTCGACGACGGCAACCTCAAGGGCATTCTTTCGGAGCGCGACCTGGTGCAGCGCATCATCGCCGCCGGCGCCGACCCCAGCCGCGTCACCGTCGGCGAGATCATGACCGCCAATCCGATCACGATGCAGTCGAGCCAGACCCTCAGCGACGCCCTCGACGAATTCCGGACCCGCAAGTTCCGCCACCTGCCGGTGATGAGCGGCGACACCCTGGTGGGAATGCTGTCGGTGCGCGACCTCTACGCCGCGATCCAGTCCGAACTCGAAGACGACCTGCACGAACGCGAGGCGCTGATCTTCGGTCTGCCGCAGCTCTGAGGATGCCCGACACGCCGCGCAGGCTGGTTCACGAGCGCACCATCTCCTGCCGGGGATATGCGCGCGACGACGGCCTTTGGGAGATCGAGGGCGAATTCCTCGACGTCAAGCACCAACCCTACACCGCCGGCGACGGCGCGGCGCGGCCTCCGGGCGCGCCGCTCCACGCGATGACGTTGCGCCTGGTGATCGACGACGACGCGCGCATCCGCGACGCCGCCTCCACCATCGACCACGCGCCTTTCGACACCTGCCCTGCGGCGGCGCCGCTCGGCGCGAAGCTCGTGGGGATGACGATCGGGAAAGGATTCATGGCCGAGGCGCGCCGCGCCATCGGCGGCACCCGGGGATGCCTGCACGTGATCGAACTGCTGGGCGAGGTGGCGGGCACCGCCTTCCAGACCCTGCATGCGGTGCGTTGGCGCAAGGTGGCGGAGGCGCGCGAACGGGGCGAACCGCCGGTGCGCCCGGCGATCATCGACACCTGCCACGCGCTCAAGGCCGACGGACCGGTGGTGGCGCAGAAGTGGCCCGAGTTCGCAACGGAACACGAGTCCGGGGGAGAATGAGGCGAAAGGGCGGCGAGGACTCGCCGCCGGATCAGTGCGCGGGACGGTTCTCGCCCATCGACACGCCGAGACGGTCGAGCAGTTCCGCGTTGATGCGCTTGCCGTGCCCGGCGGTCGCATGGCCTTCGTCGGTGGCGGCGGCGCGGAAGTACATCAGGATGAAGACACGGGTCGCGGCGGTGAGGCTGGACAGGCCGCGGCGGTCGTCGATGAGCGAACACAGCTCATGGACGGTCATGTCCTCGCGTCGGCAGATCTCCCTGAGAGCCTCCCACATCTCCTGTTCGAGGCGCATGCTGGTGCGGCGGCCGTTTACCGTAACATTCCGATTCGATAGAGGGTTCATGGTCCATCTTACGCAGGCTATCGGTCCCGATAGATAATCACACTGGACCTTGACTTTGCAACCATATAGTTTGCCGAACCCCATGACGACGATTTTTGATTGTCGAGACCATCCGCGCCTCTCACTCGGGAGGCGAGCATCGGCATGCAGGGTTCGCGGTAATCTACTTACCGTCACTCTTCCCCCGATTGCAACCGCAACCGGAGTCGCGCGTCGAGGATCCGGGCGGTCTTGCGCCGCCGGACGGGAATGCGCATAGTTGTAACGAACCGCGGCGCGCGCCGCCCTCCCGGAAAACTCCGGGAGTCGCGCCGCAGGCATCCGGGCGGCGCACGGCGGCGGTCCGGCCGTTCGCGCCCCACGCCATCCACCGGAAAGATCTTCCGGGCGCTTCCCTCCGGAACGGGAAACCGCTCCGAGACTTGGTATGGAACCATGAAGGCGTTCAGACGCAGCAAGCAATACCTCGGCGACCGCCCCGAAGCGACCGCCCCCACCTGCGCCCACCCGGGATGCACCCGGCCGGGAGTCTATCGCGCGCCGCGCGACCGGGCGCTGCGGGAGTATCTGTGGCTGTGCCTCGAACATGTGCGCGACTACAACGCGCGCTGGGATTACTACCGCGGCCTCTCCCAGGCGGAGATCGAACAGGAGCTCCGGCGCGACACGGTGTGGCAGCGCCCGACCTGGAGACTTGGCGACGGGGGCGCGGCCGCCCATGTCTTCCGGGAGGGCCGCGCACGGGTAAAGGATCCGTTCTCGGTCTTCGAGGAGGGCGCCGAGCGGGCGGAAAACCGCCGCGAGAAGCCCGCCGCGCCCCCGGGATCTCCGGCTTACGCCATGGAAATCCTGCAACTCGAACATCCTTTGACGCGACAAGCCCTGAAAATGCGATACCATGAGCTGGTTAAGCGTCATCACCCGGACCGACACGGCGGCGCCAAGGACGCCGAGGAACGTCTGAAAGTCATCAACGAAGCCTACGCCATCCTGCAACGGCACCTCGACGGCGACGCGCGCCGGACCGCGGTGTGAGCGCGGGGCGGAACGGACCAGATCAGAACGGACAAATGACCCAATTGCAGCCGAACGACGCGATCCCGAACCGGCCGGACATCGAGGTGTCGGTGCGCGACGTGTTCGACATCGACAGCGACCTGACGGTTCCGGCGTTCAGCGTCGGCACCGAGCACGTGCCCGACGTCGACGAGACCTACTGCTTCGACCCGACCACGACGCTCGCCATCCTCGCCGGGTTCGCCCACAACCGCCGCGTGATGGTGCAGGGCTACCACGGCACCGGCAAGTCCACCCACATCGAGCAGATCGCCGCGCGGCTCAACTGGCCCTGCATCCGCATCAATCTCGACAGCCACGTCTCGCGCATCGACCTGATCGGCAAGGACGCGATCGTGCTGAAGGACGGCAAGCAGATCACCGAGTTCCGCGAGGGCATCCTCCCCTGGGCGCTGCAGCGGCCGATGGCGCTGGTGTTCGACGAGTACGACGCCGGCCGCCCGGACGTGATGTTCGTGATCCAGCGGGTGCTGGAGGTCGAGGGCCGCCTGACGCTGCTCGACCAGAACAGCGTGATCCACCCGCATCCGGCGTTCCGGCTGTTCTCCACCACCAACACCGTCGGCCTCGGCGACGCCACCGGGCTCTATCACGGCACCCAGCAGATCAACCAGGGTCAGATGGACCGCTGGAACATCGTCGCCACCCTCAACTACCTCGCCCCCGAACGCGAGGAGGCGATCGTGCTGCGCAAGCTGCCGCGCTACGGCGACGACCTCGGGCGCAAGACACTCGCGGCGATGGTGGCGGTGGCGGGGCTGACCCGCTCGGGCTTCATCAACGGCGACGTCTCGACCGTGATGAGCCCGCGCACCGTGCTCACCTGGGCCGAAAACGCGCAGATCTTCGGCGGCGACACCGCCCTCAGCTTCCGCCTCACCTTCCTCAACAAGTGCGACGAGGCGGAGCGCCCACTGGTGGCGGAATACTATCAACGCTGCTTCGGCAAGGACCTGCCGGACGCCGCCGCGTCGCATCTCAGCCTCTCGTCGCGCCAGGCCTGAGATGCCGATCAACCCGGCGACCCCCGACGACGCCGAGGCGGTGGAGGAGTTCAAGCGCGCCATCGCCGGCTGCGTCCGCGCGCTCTCCGGCCATCCGGAGGCGGAGGTGGCGTTCGCGCCCGGCGCGGTCGCCTCGGTCATGGCGGAGCGGGTGCAGCTCCCCGCGCCGGTCGGCAGCCTCGACCCGGCGGCGGTGCCGCGCCTGCGCGGCGTCGCCGACCAGGCGGCGCTCAAGCTGCGCTACCACGACGACGCCACCCACCGCCGCTACGCGCCGCTCGGGGCAGATGCGGTCAAGGTCTTCGACGCGCTGGAGACCGCCCGCACCAACGCCCTCGGCGGCCGCGCCCTCGACGGCGTGCGCGACAACCTCGCCGCCGCGCTCGACGCCACCCTGCGGGCGCGCGGCCTGCAGACCTGCCGCAAGGCCGAGCAGGTGCCGCTCGCCGACGCCCTCTACTGCGCCGCGATCGCACGCTTCATGAAAGGCGACGTGCCGCCGCCCGCCGCCCACGTCGCCGAACTGTGGGCGCGCGCCGCCGACCCCGACGCCGTGGAGATTCTCGACCGCCTCGCCGCCAGCCTGCACGACCAGAGGGCGTTCGCCCGCGCCGCGCGCCGCCTGCTCGCCGACATGGACATCGAGCCGGAACTCGATCCGGACGACGCCGACCGCGCCGAATCCGAGCCCGACGCGGGCGACGGCGCACCGCCCGACGCCCAGCAGGGCAGCGGCGAGGAAGGCGATTCCGAGATGCAGACCGCGGCCGCCTCGGCGATGGCCGCCGACGCCGAGGGTGCGGCCGTCGAGGACGACGACGAATCCCTCAACATGCAGGCGGAAGGTGCCGACGAGGCGGGCGGCCCGACCGAGGAAAGCCGCCGCGACGACCCGTTCGCGCCGCCCGGCATGGGCGGCTACTACGCCGCCTACACCACCACCCACGACGAGGTGGTGGCCGCCGCCGAGTTGGCCGACGAAATCGAGCTCACCCGCCTGCGCCAGTTGATGGACCGCCAGCTGCTGCCGCTCCAGGGGGTGATCGCGCGGCTCGCCAACCGCCTGCAGCGCCGCCTGATGGCGCGCCAACTGCGGAGCTGGGAGTTCGACCAGGAGGAAGGCATCCTCGACGCCAGCCGCCTCGCGCGGATCGTCGCCGCGCCGACCCACAGCCTGTCGTTCAAGATCGAGCGCGAGACCGACTTCCGCGACACCGTGGTGACGCTGCTGATCGACAACTCCGGCTCGATGCGCGGCCGCCCGATCACCGTCGCGGCGCTCTCCGCCGACATTCTCGCGCGCACGCTGGAGCGCTGCGGCGTCAAGGTCGAGATTCTCGGCTTCACCACCCGCGCCTGGAAGGGCGGCAAGTCGCGCGAGGACTGGGACCGCGCCGGACGCCCCGCCAACCCGGGCCGCCTCAACGACCTCCGCCACATCGTCTTCAAGGGTGCGGACACCCCCTACCGCCGCGCCAAGAAGAACCTCGCGCTGATGCTGCGCGAAGGCATCCTCAAGGAGAACATCGACGGCGAGGCGCTGATGTGGGCGCACAAGCGCCTGCTGGCGCGCGCCGAGAAGCGCCGGGTGCTGATGGTGATCTCCGACGGCGCGCCGGTGGACGACTCGACCCTCTCGGCGAATTCCGGGATCTACCTCGAACGCCACCTGCGCGAGGTGATCGCATGGATCGAGGGGACGTCGCCGGTGCAGCTCACCGCGATCGGCATCGGCCACGACGTCACCCGCTACTACCGCCGCGCCGTCACCATCGTCGACGCCGAGGAGTTGGGCGGCACCCTCCTGGCCGAACTCACCAACCTCTTCCTCGACGACGACACCCACGCGCGCGCCGGGCGGGTGTTCTGAGGGCGGCTCAGTAGAGCTTGTGATCCTTGCGGACGCAGACGATATTCTGGAAGCCGAAAATCTCGCACGCCAGGGGGATGTACTTGCCGATGTGCAGCACGCCGTCCGGCAGCAGCCGGAAAAAGTCGTACTCCGGCAGGAAATCCCAGAAATCCTTGAAGAACCGCCGCGAGATTACATTCATCTCGTTGAATTCGAAGTGGATGACGTCCACCGCTCCAGCGCGGATCAGCGGTTCCGCGCCTTCGAGAACCGCATACTCGTGGCCCTCGGTGTCGATCTTCAGGAGGTCGATGCGGTCGACGCCGTATTCGGCGGCGACGTCCGCCAGCCTGCGCACCGCGACGGTATGCGTCACCGACGGCGCGTGGTGCAGCGTCTCGATCACGTCGCGGTAGAGCGAGGCGTGGAAGCTGCCATCCATGTCGCGGTAATCGTAGAATGGCAGCTCGCCGTCGCGTTCGCCGAGCGCAAGATTGAGCGGCGTCACGTTCGGCAGTTCGGCGAGCTCGCCGAGCGACGCGAAGGTTTTGGGGTGCGGCTCGAACACGAACATCCGCGCCCGCGGCGCTCGCTTCAACACCTCGCGGGTATAGTCGCCGACGTGTGCCCCGACGTCGAACACCACCGGCAGCCGCGATCGCGCCTTCTCCAGGCAGACGCTCAGAAACGTCGACTCGCCGGTGACGTCGATCTCGCATTTGTCGAGCACGCCGATGCCGTTGAGCGCGCGCAGATAGTCCTGAATCACGGTCATGTCGGGGAAATCCCAGAGGAACGAGGGGGGCAGTCTACCCGAGATCGCGCACGAACGAAACGGGCGCCCCCTTGCGGGGACGCCCGTTTCGTTTGTCGTCCGACTGCCGGATTACGCGGCGGCGGACTTCGCGGCCAGAGCCTTCTTCAGGCGCCGCTTGATCTTGAGCGCGTCGGCGGTGAGCTTGGCGTCCGAAGTGCCGAGCAGGAACGCATCGAGGCCGCCGTTGTGCTCGACCGTGCGCAGGCCGTTCACCGACAGGCGCAGGCGCACCGGAACGCCCAGACCTTCGCTGATCAGCGAGGTTTCCTGGAGGTTCGGCAGGAACCGGCGACGAGTCCTGTTGTTGGCGTGACTGACGTTGTTGCCGGTCTGCACACCCTTACCCGTGATGGCGCAACGACGAGCCATGACAATTCCTTCCGCAAATGTAACGCCTGCAAGAGGCCGTGGTTCTACAAGGCGAACCGGCGGGCGTCAAGTGAAAACCACAGGTTCCCCGGGTCAGGGGAACAGCTTGTCGATATCGTCCTGCGAGCTCGCGCCCGAAGACGCCGCCTGCATGTCGCCGCCGTTCAGAAGACGGTCAACGTCGTCCTGGGAAACCCCTTCTCCGGCCAGTTGCGGGCCGTTGAGCAGCGCCGCGTCGCCGGTCTTCCCCCCCTCTTCGACGGGCTGTACCTGAGCGAGCGCGTCGCGCCCCCACATGCCGATCAGCGCGTTGACCCGTTCCTCGACGAACTTGAGCGAGCGCACCACCTTGGTGATGCGCTGCCCGGTGATGTCCTGGAACGAGCAGGCGGTGAAGATCTCGCCGACATGATCGTCGACCCGGCCGAGCGCCTCGTGCACCGCTGGCTCCTTGGTGCCGGCGCGCGCCTGGTCGACCGCCGCGCCGATCGCCTCGACGTTCTCCATGATGGTATTGGTGGCCGCCTCGGTATGGTCGACGATGGCGTCGAGTTCGTCGCTCATCTGGTCGAAGCGGTCTCCCGATTCGCCCGGGCGGCGGATCGCCGCGATCTCGCGACGGATCTTCTGAATATGCTCGAACAGCCCGACAAGCTCGTGCTTGAGGATGTCCACTTCCTGGTTCGACATTCTTTCTCCGCCGTTCCCGTCTTCGCGCCGTCAGGGGCGATAGCTGCCCTTGACGAACGCTTCCATCATCGCCTTCGCGGCCGAGGACGGCGTCGCGCGGGAATGCGCCACCTCGCCCTCGAGTTCGCCGATCATCGCGTTCACCGACGGATGCGCGCGCAGCGCCTCCATCAAGTTGTCGCCGACCTCCGACCACATCCAGTCGCGCGCCTGCGACATCCGCCGCTTCTCGAAGTCGCCGCCCTCCTGCATCACGTCCTTGAAGTCGCCGAGGGTCTCCCACACCGTGTCGACGCCGCGCGATTCGATCGACGACACCTTCAGCACCGGCGGGATCCACTTCGACGTGGAGGGGTAGAGCAGCGTCAATGCGTTGGTATAGGAGCCCTTGGCGCGTTCGGCCGCGCGTTCGAGATCGCCGTCGCACTTGTTGACGACGAGCACGTCGGCGAGCTCGACGATGCCCTTCTTGATGCCCTGAAGCTCGTCGCCGCCGCCCGGCACCAGCACCAGCACGAACACGTCGGTCATGCGCGCCACCGCGACCTCGGACTGACCGACGCCGACGGTCTCGACGAGGATGATGTCGTAGCCGGCCGCCTCGCACACCAGCATCGCCTCGCGGGTGCGGCGCGCGACGCCGCCGAGGGTGGTGCCCGAAGGCGTCGGCCGGATGAACGCGTTGGGATTGGTGGCGAGGTGCTCCATGCGGGTCTTGTCGCCGAGGATCGAGCCCTTGGTCTTGGGGCTGGACGGGTCGATGGCGAGCACCGCGATGCGATGTCCCTGGCCGGTGACGTAGGTGCCGAACGCCTCGGTGAAGGTCGACTTGCCCGCGCCCGGCACCCCCGACAGGCCGATGCGCAGAGACTTGCCGGTGTGCGGCAGCAGCTTGGTGAGAAGCTGGTCGGCGATCTCGCGGTGATCGTGGCGCTGCGATTCGATCAGGGTGATCGAACGCGCGAGCGCGCGCAGGTTGCCGTTGAGCACGCCTTCGTACAATTCCTCGACGTCGTAGTCGGCTCCGGCGTTCCGGACCACCGTCCGCGTCGTATTGAGCGTCGTCACGGTCGCTTCCCCCTATGGCTTTGGCTTCTCGTTGAAAAACGCCTGCATCGCTGCGGCGGTTAGCTTCCGCCGCGTTTCTTCGTCGAGACCGGCCAGGACCGATTGCTGGGCCTTGTGGATGGCCATGGCGTTGCGGATCAGTGCGGCGCGGCCGATCGAAGGATCGGTGCGCCCGGGATCCCGCAGGAGCGGGCCCGCCTCGTCGATATGTTCGCCCTCGGCGATCCGTGCGACTGCGGCGTCGACCGCCCGCGCGAGCTCGGGTTCGCTGACCGGCTCGGGCGGCGGCGGAACGGCTTCGCGTCCGGCCACCGGCTCATGACGCTGCACCGCACGATAGGCATCCATCTTCTCGCGCGCCTGTTTCGACATAACCAAGCGCAGCAGGCTGTTTCGGAGCCAACTCATATCCGCAACTGACGACACGTCCCGCTATGAAGGCGAGCGCGAGTGTAGAGCATGTTCGCAACCGGGGCCAAGGGTTTTCCCCCGGGGAACCGCCGCATCGGCGGCCTTCCCGCAGCACCGGTCAGGCGGGCTGGACCCGCGGCGCGGGCCGCCGCGGGCGGAACCGCCGCGGCGCGATCCGCACCCGCATCTCCCCCAGCAGGCGGGCGGCGTGCGGCGCCGCCTCGATCGCCGGGTTGGCGGCGAGATCGCGTTCCAGGGCGGCGAGCGCGGCGCCGATGCGGCGGCGGGCATCCTCGGCGTTCCGCGCCTCGCGCGCCGCGGTCCACACCGCCGCCCCCGCGAGGCGCTCGGCGAGCAGGGCGGCGCGCCCGGCCCCCGACGCCCCGACGCCCGCCTGCGCCACCGCCCGCACCACCTCCGCCGCGTGCGCCTCGACCGCCGCCACCGCCGCGAGACGGCGGCGGTCGGCGGCGCGGTTCCAGGCGATCGCGAGAACGAAGCCCGCGACCAGCAAGGCGAAGGTGAGGATCGCCGCGCCCGGCGCCTTGACGTCGAAGAGATAGCCGGTGCGGGCGATGCCGCAGGCGGCCGCGGCGGCGGCGAGAACGTACCAGATGCGCCGTTCCCAGGTTTCGCCGAGGAAGTAGCCGATCGGCGCGACCATGCCGTAGACCATGCCGAGCACCAGGAAGGCCGCGCCCTCCGGATCGGGGCGAACCCCCGCCAGAACCACCGAGAACGCCGGGGCGAGCGCCGCGCAGGATGCCAGCACGGCGAACACCAGGGCCGCGATCTCCCCGAGTACACGCGTCATGGCGCCTCCATCGTCGGATGCGCACAGCGTGACGCAACCGCGACTCGGCGGCAGTGACCGGAATCACCCGGCGCGTCAAAATCCGGGCGGGGCGTTCGCCCGGCGGTCGCAACAAAAAAAGCACCGGGCCGAAGCCCGGTGCTCTTTCATTCCGTATGCCGGACCGATTACTCGGCGGCGGCGGCCGGAGCGCCGTTCAGGATCGCGAGGACCTCACGGGCGCAGGTCGGCAGGTGGGTGCCCGGGCCGAACACGGCCTTGACGCCCGCCTTGAACAGGAAGTCGTAATCCTGGTGCGGGATCACGCCGCCGCAGAACACCACCGGGTTCTTCACGCCGAGCTTCTTCAGCTCCGCGATCAGGGCCGGGGCGAGGGTCTTGTGACCCGCGGCGAGCGACGACACGCCGACGACGTGCACGTCGTTCTCGACCGCCATCTTCGCGGCCTCTTCCGGGGTCTGGAAGAGCGGACCGACGTCGACGTCGAACCCGAGGTCGGCGAAGGCCGAAGCCACCACCTTCTGACCGCGGTCGTGACCGTCCTGGCCCATCTTCACGATCAGCATGCGCGGACGACGGCCTTCCTTCTCGGCGAACGCGTCGACGTCCTTCTTGAGGGCCTCGAACTCGCTGTCGCCTTCGAACGCCGAGCCGTACACGCCGGAGACGGTGCGGATCTGCGCGTTGTAACGGCCGACGACCTTCTCGATCGCGTAGGAGATTTCGCCGACGGTGGCGCGAGCGCGGGTCGCGACGACGGCGAGATCCAGCAGGTTGCCCTTGCCGGACTCGGTCGCCTTGGTGATGGCGTCGAGGGCGGCCTGGCAGGCCTGCTCGTCACGGGTGGCGCGGATCTGCTTCAGACGGGCGATCTGCGACTCGCGGACGGCGGTGTTGTCGACCTCGAGGATCTCGATCGGCTCTTCCTTGGCGAGCTTGTACTTGTTCACGCCGACGACGGTCTCGGTGCCGCGGTCGATGGCGGCCTGACGGCGCGCCGCGGCCTCTTCGATCTTCAGCTTCGGCATGCCGGATTCGATCGCCTTCGCCATGCCGCCGAGATCGGCGACCTCGTCGAGGAGCTTCTGCGCCTCGGCGATCAGCGAGCCGGTGAGGGCTTCGACGTAGTAGGAGCCGGCCATCGGGTCCACGGTGTGGGTGATGCGCGACTCTTCCTGGACGATGATCTGGGTGTTACGGGCGATGCGGGCCGAGAACGGGGTCGGCAGCGCGATCGCTTCGTCGAGGGCGTTGGTGTGCAGGGACTGCGTACCGCCGATCGCCGCCGCCATGCATTCGATGGTGGTGCGGATGACGTTGTTGTACGGGTCCTTTTCGGTGAGCGACACGCCCGAGGTCTGGCAGTGCGTGCGCAGCGCGAGCGACGACGCCTTCTTCGGGTTGAACTGGCTCATGATCTGCGCCCACAGGTAACGGGCGGCGCGCAGCTTCGCGATTTCCATGAAGAAGTTCATGCCGATCGCGAAGAAGAACGAGAGACGGCCCGCGAACGCGTCGACCGGCAGGCCGGTGGCGATCGCCGCCTTGGCGTACTCGAGACCGTCGGCGAGGGTGAACGCGAGCTCCTGGACCGCGGTCGCGCCGGCTTCCTGCATGTGGTAGCCGGAGATCGAGATCGAGTTGAAGCGCGGCATGTTCGCCGAGGTGTAGGCGATGATGTCGGAGATGATCCGCATCGACGGAGCCGGCGGGTAGATGTAGGTGTTACGAACCATGAACTCCTTGAGGATGTCGTTCTGGATCGTACCGGCCATGTCCTTCTTGTCGACGCCCTGCTCCTCGCCGGTGACGATGTAGCCGGCGAGAACCGGGATCACCGCGCCGTTCATGGTCATCGAAACGGACATCTTGTCGAGCGGAATGCCGTCGAAGAGGATCTTCATGTCCTCGATCGAGTCGATCGCCACGCCGGCCTTGCCGACGTCGCCGACGACGCGCGGATGGTCGGAGTCATAGCCGCGGTGGGTGGCGAGGTCGAACGCCACCGACACGCCTTGCTGACCGGCGGCCAGGTTCGCGCGGTAGAACTTGTTGGACTCTTCGGCGGTCGAGAAACCGGCGTACTGGCGGATCGTCCAGGGGCGCGCGGTGTACATGGTCGCGCGCGGGCCGCGGGTGAACGGCGGCAGGCCCGGGAAGGTGTTGATGTGCTCGAGACCTTCCAGGTCGTCGGCGGTGTAGAGCGGCTTCACCTTGATGCCTTCGGGGGTATCGCGGACCAGGGTCTCCCAGGTCTTACCCTTCAGGTCTTTCGTGACGGCTTCTTCCCAGGCGGCCCGGGACTGTTCGAATTTAACGGCCATTGTGAGTTTCCCCTATTGAAGGGCGAACGCCCCTGCCGGTTTTCCGGCTTTTTGGGGGTTCGCGAGCGGCGGCATTATACCCGAAACGGTCGGGCTGTCTACGGAACCCGCCGGATTTTTCAAGCCCCCCTTCACAACATTGTTCCCCGGCGTCACATTGGTCGCCGGGCCGCCGCAGCAGCGGTGGACCAAGTGTTTCCGATTCCAGGACGATCGCACCATGCGCTTCCCTTCCGGCCTGTACCGCCACGTCGCCGCCTGCAACACCGTCGCCCCCGGACCGTGGCCGCCGCTGGTGGTCGACGGGCGCGCGGCGGCCTGGCCGTCGGCGGCGGCGCGGGCGGAAATGGCGCGCCTCGCCGACGACTTCGCCGACCGCGGCGACCACTGGACGTTCGCCCCCGGCCGCGACGACTTCGCCGCCCGCAGCGCCGCGCTCGAACGCCTGTGCGCGCGCCTGCGCGCGGCGGGCGCAATCCGCGCGCCGCGCGGCGAGACCTACGCGGTGGTCGGCGAGTGGGGCGAGGCGGCGCTCGCCGCCCTCGACCGCGGCGCCGCCGAAGCGATCGGCATCCGCGCCTTCGGCGTCCACCTCAACGGCTACGTCCGGCGCGCCGACGGCCTCCACATGTGGATCTCCCGCCGCGCGCGCGACAAGGAGGTCGCCCCCGGCAAGCTCGACAACATGGTGGCGGGCGGCCAGCCCGCCGGGCTCGGGCTGCTCGACAACCTCGTCAAGGAATGCGGCGAGGAGGCCTCGCTGCCGCCCGCGCTGGCGCACCGCGCGACGCCGGTGGGACTGGTGCGCTACTGCTTTTCCGGCGCCCGCGGGCTGAAGCCCGACACCCTGTTCTGCTACGACCTCGAAGTGCCCGACGACGTCGTCCCCACCCCGAGCGACGGCGAGAGCGAGGGATTCGAGCTCTGGCACGTCGAGCGCGTCCTCGACACCCTCGCCGAGGGATGGGCGTTCAAGTTCAACGTGCCGCTGGTGATTCTCGATTTCGCGCTGCGCCACGGCGTGCTCACGCCCGAGAACGCCGCCGAATACACCGCCGTCGCCTCCGGGCTGCGGCGGGATTTCCCCCGCTTCGGAGCCTGAGACGCCGATGCTGTTTCTCGACTTCGAGGATTCGATCGCGACGCTCGAGGCCGAGCTCGCCGAACTCCGCCACGGCGGCGGCGG
Organism: uncultured Alphaproteobacteria bacterium; assembly: GCA_900079695.1. NCBI lineage: Bacteria > Pseudomonadati > Pseudomonadota > Alphaproteobacteria > uncultured Alphaproteobacteria bacterium. Next base: position 3,050,645 of record LT599022.1, on the reverse strand, counting down.
CGAGGACGAAGCGCGGCTCGCGGCGCGCATCGACCGGCAACTGGAAGGCCTCTACGCCCGCCTCACGCCCTGGCAGACGGTGCAGGTGGCGCGCCACCCCGACCGGCCGTCGGCGCGCGACGTGGTGCGGACGCTGGGCGGCGGCTTCCTCGCGCTCGCGGGCGACCGCGCGGAAAGCGACAGCCGCCATGCCGAAGCGGGAGTCGCCCGGGTGCACGATCACGGCGTGGTGCTGATCGGCCACAGCCGCGCGCCCGACGCCGCCGCGCTGCGCAAGACCGCGCGGCTGCTGCGCCTCGCCGAGCGATTCCGCCTGCCCGCGATTCTCGTCGCCGACGGCGGATGCGACGACGCCCAGGCGCTCGCCGCATGCCTCGACGCCGCGCTCGACCTGCGGGTGCCGCTGATCGCGGTGGTCGCCGGCGCGGTCGCCGGACCGGGGGCGGCGCTGCCGCTCGCCGCCGACGCGGTGCTGATGCTGGAGCACGCCTGCCTCTCCGCGGTCACGCCCGAGGACGCGGCGCGCGCCCACTGGACCGCGGGCGGCGACGCGGCGCGCGCCCACGCCGCCGCCGCCGAAGCTCTGCACCTCACCGCCAAGGCGCTGGCGGCGCAAGGCCTGGTCGACGCGGTGGTGGACGAGCCGACCGGCGGTGCGCACCGCCACCCGCGCGCTGCGATCGCCGCGATCGCGGCGGCGGTGCTGGCGCGGCTCGACGCGGCGCGGCTGCTCGAAGGCGGGCTGTTGCGGGCGAAACGGCGGGAGCGGCTCGCCGGGTTCGGACGCGGCTGAAATTATCCGCGATTTTTTGTCTTGCGCGACGGCCCCGAAACGCGTATCAAGTCGCCCTTGCCCGCGACCGACGGGCAGGAGCAAGCGCCCGTAGCTCAATTGGATAGAGCATCTGACTACGGATCAGAAGGCTAGGGGTTCGAATCCTCTCGGGCGCGCCATTCTTCCCTCCACCCGCCGCATCGGCGGGTTTTTTGTCGCCTATTCCGCCGCCGCACGGCCGGGTTCGGGGCGGCCTCCCAGCAGCCAGCGGTCGGTGGCACGCCGCCACGCCTTGCGCGCCGGATCCTCGAGAAACCGATAGGCGAGCACCGCCATCACGTAGGTGGCGACGAGCGCCGCCACGAGCGACGCCGCCACCACCCAGTCGGCAGTCCCGAACAGCCGCGGGAACACGAACGACACCACCACCGTCGCCGCCACGGTGTGGAGCATGTAGACGGCATAGGTGAGCTCGGCGAAGCCGGAGAACCCCTTCCACGCCGGCACCAGCGCCACCCCCTTCTCGTCGGCGACGAAGTGCAGGAACACCACGCCGTAGACCAGACCCAGCGAAAGCTCCGACGGCGCGTCCGACATCAGCACCGCCAGCATCGCGAAGAACCCGAGCGTGCCGAGGCGGCGGATCGCGCGCGTACCGATCCGCCGCGTCCACAGGTCGCGGTGAAGGTAGACGTAGACCCCGAGCGAAAACCCCACCACCGCCCGCCGCACGAACGAGACGTTGTAGCCGGGCGGCGCGGGGAAATGTTCGAGGATCAGCGCGGTGGCGAGCTCGGCGACGACCGCGATCAGCACCACCGCCAGGGCGCCCCGGCCGGGGCCGCCGCGAATCGCGCGCAGCAGGAGCGGGAAGACGAGGTAGCAGAAGAATTCGGCGCTCACCGACCAGCTCACGTAGTTGAACGAGAACCCCTCGCCGAACCCCCAGGCATGGACCAGCAGCAGGTTGGGGAAAAAGTCGTGGAAGTCGTAACGCTCGGGATTGACCACGCGGAGCGCGCCGGCGAGCGCGAGACCGCCGATCGCGGCGTAGAGCAGCAGGGTCGCGAGGTGCAACGGATAGAGCCGGGCGAGTCGCGCCGAGACGAACGCGGCGTAGCGGCGCGGCGTGTCCAGCCGTCCGCCGTAGACCATCGCGATGACGATGCCGGAAATCACGAAAAACAGATCGACGAAATACGGAAACTGCTGCGTGAACGGACGGGTGTAGGGAATCGCGTGGGACAGGTAGATGTTGTAGTGGAACAGCACGATCCCGACCGAGGCGATCAGGCGCAGGCCGTCGAGGTTCCGGTAGGACTGGTGCGGACTGGCGGGCGGCGCGAGCAGATCCGGCAGCCGCGACCGTCCGGTCGCCGAAACGCGACGCAGCCAAGCCTGAAAAAACGCCATCCGCGCTGCTCCCGGTCAGGAAACGGGTGCCGTTTTAGATGGTCTCCGTCATTCGGGCGACAAGACGGCGACGGCAATTGCGTCACCGGCCGGGTTCAGATCGACGCACCGTCGAACCCCGGTTCGCCGCGCGGCGGCGGGGGCGGCGGCTCCTCGACGTGCGCGAGTCGCTTGACGATCGCCCGCGCCACCTCGTGAGTGCCGGTGACCACCGAGTCCGCGCCCATGTCGATCATGTGTTGGGCGTCCGCCTCGGTATAGGCCCGGGCGAGAATCTCCACCCGCGGATTGGCGGCGCGCGCCTGCTGCACCACCTGCCCCGCCTCGAACGCCTGCGGGATCGCGACCACCAGTTGGCGCGCACCCGCGATGTTGGCGGCGGCGAGGATCTCCTGCGCCGCGGCGTTGCCCACCAGCACCTCGGCCCCCTCCCCGCGCATCCGCTCGGCGCGGGCGAACGATTCCTCGATCACCAGGAACGCCGCCGTCCGCTCCCGCAGTGCGTCGACGACGCGCCGCCCGACCTCGCCCGAGCCGACCACCACCACGTGGTCCGACAGTTCGGTGACCGGCGGCGGCTCCTCGACGATCTCGTCGGGCTCGGGTTCGGGCGCGCCGGACGCGGGCTCGGCGGCGGCGCGTCCGTCGATGCGGGCGCGCAGCTTGTCCGCCAGCACGAACGCGAGCGGGTTGAGCAGGATCGACAGGATCGCCCCGGCGAGAATGAGATTGCGCGCCTCCTCGGAGAGGATTCCCTGGCGTACCCCGAGATCGGCGAGGATGAAAGAGAACTCGCCGATCTGCGCGAGGCTGGCGGAGATCGTGAGCGCGGTGCCGGGCGGGTGGCGGAACGACCGCACGATCACGAACGCCGCGGCCGACTTGCCGATCAGCACGATGAACAGCACCGCGAGCACCGGCAGGGGATGGCGCAGCAGTTCGAACGGATCGAACAGCATCCCCACCGACACGAAGAACAGCACCGCGAAGGCGTCGCGCAGCGGCAGGGTCTCCTGCGCCGCCTGATGCGACAGCTCGGATTCGCTCAGCACCATGCCGGCGAAGAACGCACCGAGCGCGAGCGACACGCCGAACACCACGGTCGCCCCCCAGGCGACGCCGAGCGCGATCGCCAGCACCGCGAGGCGGAACAGTTCGCGCGACCCCATGTGCGCGACGCCGTGCAGCATCCACGGGATCACCCGCCGCCCCACCACCATCATCAGCAGCACGAACACCGCGACCTTGGCGAGGGTGAAGCCGACGATCCCCCACACCCCGAGACCGAACTCGGCGGACAGGCGCGCGGCGAAGACGTCGCCGCCGCGGTCGGCGCCCGCGCCCGCCAGCGCGGGCAGCAGCACCAGCACCAGCACCATCGCCACGTCCTCGACCACCAGCCAGCCGACCGCGATGCGGCCGCGGTTGGTGTCGAGCAGGCGGCGCTCCTGCAACGCGCGCAGCAGCACCACGGTGCTGGCGACCGAAAGCGCGAGGCCGAACACCGCCGCCTCGAGCAGCGGCCAGCCCATCGCCTCGGCGAGCGCGACGCCGAGCAAGGTGGCGACGACGATCTGCGCGATCGCGCCCGGCACCGCGATCGCCGCGACCGCGGCGAGGTCCTTCCACGAGAAATGCAGACCGACGCCGAACATCAGCAGGATCACGCCGATTTCGGCAAGCTGCGAGGCGAACCCCTGGTCGGCGACGAAGCCCGGCGAATGGGGACCGACGACGATTCCGGCGAGGAGGTAGCCGATCAGCGGCGAAATCCGCAAGCGCGCCGCCGCCGCGCCGAGCAGAAACGCCAGCGCGATGCCGACGACGATCGTGGAAATCAGCGGCGTGACGTGGTTCATCGGCGGCATCCGGCAGGAGGGGCTTGAAAGACCCAGAAAAAATGGGGACGCCGCGCCCGCTTTGGCAAGGGCGCGGCGCCCCGGACTTCAGAAGCCGAACGTGAAAATCGCCACCCCGCCCGCCAGCGCGCCGAGCGGCGGCACCCACCACTTGCGCTTGGGATTGATCGCCGCCGCCGAGAACATCCACACGCCGAGCCCGACCTTGAGCGACGCGGCGAGCGCGAGCAACGGCGCGGAGGCGATCGTCAGCATCGACGGATTGGCGATGAACCCGAGCGGCAGGATGAACAGGCCGATGCCCAGCTGCATCGACCGCCACGCCACCGGCAGCCACGCGGTCTGCGCCAGCCCCGCAGCGATGAAGACGTTGCCGCACACCGGCGGGGTGATGGTGCAGAGGAGCGCGTACCAGAACACGAACAGGTGAGCATAGAGTTCGGGCACGCCGAGCTCCACCAGGGCCGGACCGGCGACCGCGACGGTGATGATGTAGGCGGCGGTGGTCGGCAGCTCCATGCCGAGCACCAGCCCGGCGAACCCGGTGAGGATCAGCGCGATCCAGAGGTTGCCGCCGGAAGCCGAGAGGATCAGCGAGGTGATCTTGACGCCGACGCCGGTCATGTTGAACACGCCGACGATCAGGCTGGCGCAGACGATGATCGCGGCGATCGCGGCGATCTGCCGTCCGGCGTCGACGCACCCCGTCCACAGCCGGTGCAGCCAGCGGCGGAAGCGGATTTCGCCGTAGCCGTCGGCCAGCAGCAGCACCGCGGTGGCGACGGTGGCGAGAGCGGCGGCATAAGGTGCGGTATAGGCGGTGAACACCAGGAAGTAGAGCAGCAGGCCGAACGGCACCGCGAAGAACGGCAGCGTGCGCGCCACCAGCGCCCACCCCGGCAGGTCCTCGCGGCGCAGGCCGGAGAGGTTCCAGCGGATCGCGAACAGGTGGACGCCGAACCACACGGTGGCGAAGAACAGGAACGCCGAGGGCGTCGCCGCCTTCATGATCGTGAGGTAGTCGGTGTGCAGCAGCTCCGCCATCACGAAGATGCCCGCGCCCATCAGCGGCGGCATGATCTGACCGCCGGTCGAAGCCACCGCCTCCACCGCCGCCGCCATCGCCGGCGGATAGCCGAGACGCTTCATCGCGGGAATCGTCACCATGCCGGTGGAGGCGGTGTTGGCGGCGGCGACGCCGGAGATGGTGCCGTACATCGCCGACGACAGCACCGCGACCTTCGCGGCGCCGGCGCGGAAGCGCCCGGCGAGCTGGATCGCCAGCGCCATGAAGCCGGTGCCCGCCGCACCCGCGGAAATGACCGAGCCGAGAATGATGAACGGGGCGACGGTCTCCGACGAGATTTCCGCCATCGAGCTCCAGAGGCCGCCCTCGGCGATGGTAAGGGTGCCGAGGAAATAGGTGAACGGCAGTTCGCCATGGCCGAAGGTACCGGGAACGAGATGGCCGAAGGCGCCGTAGAGCAGGCAGATCGTCGCGATCGTCGGCAGCACCACCTTGACCGAGCGGCGCGCCATCTCCAGCACCATCAGGATCAGCACGCAGCCCATCGCCACCTGCAACGGGCCTTCGAGCGAACCGTACTGGTCGACCAGCGCCTCGTAGTCGAGCGCGACGTAAGCGGCCGCGACCATGCCGACACCGCCGACGAGATAGCCGAGCCACCGCTCGAACGCGGTGTCCGCGCGCAGGAAAAAGAAGATCCAGGCGGCGGCGAGGATCACGTGGACCGGCCGCGCCACCAGCGCCGGAACCAATCCGGCGAAGATCAGGTAGAGGTGGAACCCCACCGAGAGGATGCCGAGCAGGAGCTGCGCCCAATCGTAAGGTGCGATCAGGCGCAGCGGTTTCGCGAGCGGCGCGTCGGGCGGAATGACGCGGCCTTCGTCGGGGTCGATCATCCGCCCCGCGGGAATCTCACCGGTCATTTTACTTCATGACGTCCGGAATCTTCACGCCCGCCTCGGCGTAGTATTTCGCCGCGCCGGGGTGCACCTTCGCGCCCATCAGCGCGACCATGTCGGGGGTGACGCCGGTCCACCACGGATTGTCGGCGGCGAGCTTGCCCTTCCACTCCCAGAAGATCTTGGTGATGGCGTAGGCGGCCTTGTCGTCCATCTTGTCGGTGCCGTAGGCGCCCACCGGCATCGCGAGCGTCGCCACCGGCTTGTCCTGGCCCTTGTAGGTGCCCGCGGCGAGGGTCATCGGCGCGTACATCGGGTTCATCGCGACGATCTTGTCGCGCTCGGCGTCGGTGAACGACAGCACGGTGAGATCGTTGGTGGTGGCGAGTTCGACGAGTTGCGGCGTCGGGTGCGCCGAACAGGTGGCGAAGCCGTCGATCTTGGCGTTGCGCATCGCCGAACTGGCGGCGGGCAGCTCGACCGACTGGATGTCGACCTTGCCGGCGAGGCCGAGAACGCCGAGAATCTTCTGCACGCTCTGTTCGCAGAAGGTGCCCTTGCCGCCGGCGACGAAGGTGTGCCCGGCGAGCCCCTCGACAGAGGTGATGCCGGTTTCCGAGCGCACCACGAAGTGCACGGTGATGCCCGGCATCACGAACAGGGTGCGGGCGTTGTCGTGGGCCTGGCCCTCGAACGGCTTGTTGCCCTTGCGCGCATCGGCGAGCAGCGAGGGCGGCGCGGTGAACACGAAGTTGCCGGGGCGGACGAACGATTCCTTGACGTTCTGCACCGAGCCCTGGCTCTCCTCGACGGTCGGCACGAACGACGGATCGGCCTTCTTCAGCATCTCCGCCAGCTGCACCGTCATCATATAGTAGGAGGAAGTGGTCTTGGCCGATTTCAGCGTCACCGGGGTCTGCGCTTCGGCCGCCCCCGCCGCCAGTCCCAGCGCGAGCGCGCCCACCACTCCCGCAACCAACGTCTTCATCGCTTGAGTCCCTCCCTGTTGGCGGGCGAGTTCCCGCGCCGGAAAGTCTACCCGCACGACTTCCCGAGAACATCTAAAAACCGCCGGATCCCGCGCCCTATAAGCCGAACGGGAGGGCCAGCGCCACCGCTGGAACGAAATAGACCGTCGCCACCACGAAGAACATCATCGCGATGAACGGCCACACGCCGCGGATCACCGGCTCGATCGGCGCCTTCGCCACCGCCTGGATGACGTAGAGGTTGAGCCCGACCGGCGGGGTGATCAGCGCGCATTCGATCATCAGCATGAAGATGATGCCGAACCAGATGGTGTCGATGCCCATGTCGAGCAGCGCCGGATGCAGCACCGGCATCATGATCATCAGCATCGACATCGATTCGAGGAAGAACCCCATCACCAGCAGCACCACGCACACCGCGAACACGAACGGCCCCACCGAGGTGACGGTGTCGGAGACCGCCTGCGCCACCTCCTGCGGAATCTGGTAGAGGGTGATCGCCTTGCCGAACACCGTCGCGCCCGCCATGATCAGGAAGATCGTCACGGTGGTGCGCATCGAATCCATCGCCGCCTCGCGCAATTGCTCGCGGGTGATGCGGCGGCCGACCACCGCGAGCGCGGCGACGAAGCCGAGCCCCGCGGATTCCGTCGGCGTGCAGACGCCGAGGTAGATCGAGCCGATCACCAGCGCCGCGATCGCCACCACCGGCAGCGCCGCGAGGCTGGCGGCGCGGCGCTCGGCCCAGCTCGCCTTCGGCGCGCGGCGGCAGCCCTTGCCGAACTTGCCGTAGATGAAGCTGAAGGCGATGAACAGCCCGCACAGCAGCACCCCCGGCCCGACGCCCGCGAGGAACATGTCGGCGATCGAATCGTCGGTGAGCACGCAGTAGACGATCATCGGGATCGACGGCGGGATCAGGATCCCGAGAGTGCCGCCCGCGGCGACGAGGCCGTAGACGAACGGCCGGGCGTAGCCGCGCTCGGTCATCTCGCGGATCGCGACGGTGCCGATGGTGGCGGCGCAGGCGACCGACGACCCCGAGATCGCCGCGAACACCGCGCACGACAGCACGGTGGCGATGCCGAGACCGCCCGGCCAGTGGCCGACCCAGCTCTGCACCGCCGAAAACAGACGGTGCCCGGCGCCGCCCTTCAACAGCACGTTCGACATCAGCAGGAACAGCGGCACCGACAGCAGCACGAAGCTGTCGGTGAGGGAATAGAGCCCCTGCGGCACCATCAGCGGCGAAAGCCCCGCCGCCGCCAGCATCGCGAGGCCGAGGCCGCCGAGCGCGAACGCCACCGGCACCCCCAGCGCCATCAGACCGCCCATCGCGGCGAGCAGCAGCGCGGCGGTCATCGCGCGTCCTCCCGCACCCACAGGCGCACGAGTTCGGCCGCCGCCTGCAGGGCGAGCAGGCCGAAGCCGACCGGGATCGCGGTTTCGGTGAGCCAGCGCGGGAGCCCGAGCATGGTCGAGGTGTGACGGTTCTGCGCCACCGATTCCGCCACGATCGCGGCGCCGTAGACCACCGCCACCGCCGCGAACGCGAGGATCACCAGCAGGCCGAAGGTTTCGGCGAAGCGGCGGCGGCGCGGCCCCATGCGCTGGGTGAAGAACTCGATGACGATCAGGTCGCGGTTGCGCAGCACGCAGGCGGCGGCGAGGTAGGTCGCCCAGATCTGCAACGCCTGCGAAATCTCCTCGGTCCAGGGGGTGGGCGCGGTGAAGACGTAACGCGCGATCACCTCCGCGGTGATGAGGAAGCCGATGGCGAAGAACAGCCACGCCGCCAGCCGCCCGCAGGCGTCGGAAACCCTGTCGATCACTCGGAACATCGAACCTCATCCGGGCGCGGCGGCGCCCGCCCTTCTCACTTGAGCTTGCGCGCGTCTTCGACGAGTTGCGCGCCGAGCGGGCCGGCCCACTGCACGAACTCGGCGATCACCGGTTCGGTGGCGGCGCGCCACTTCGCGCGCTCGGCCTCGGTGAGTTCGATCACCTTCATGTGCTTCTTGGTTTCCACCAGGGCGTCGGCTTCGAGCTTCTCCATCTCCTCGCGCAGGTCGGCCTCGACTTTGCGCCCGGCGTCGGTGACGATCTTCCGCTGCGCCTCGGTCAGCCCCTGCCAGACCTTGTCGTTGACGATCACCAGGAATTCGACGTCGGCGTTGTTGGTCACGGTCATGGTGTCGGTGACCTGATAGAGCTTGCGCGCCGGAACCGTGGTGATGCCGGTCATGCCCGCGTCGACCGTGCCGCGCTGGTAGGCGATGAACTGCTCGGAGCCCGAGAGCATCGTCGGCGCGCCGCCCACCGCCTCGATGAAGCGGCCGAGGGTCTTGCCGAACACGCGCACCTTCTTGCCCTTCAGGTCCTCGGGGTTGCGCACGTCGAAGCCCTTGGTGATCAGGATCGAGCCGCCGAACGCCTGCCACCACAGCACCCGGCTGCCGGTCTTCAGGATCGCTTCGTCGAGCGCGCCGCGGATCGGGCTGCCGGGGGCGGTGGCGGCGCGCACGCGAGCGTTGCTGTCGAACAGGAACGGCACCAGGAACACATCCACCGCCGGAATCGTGCCCGCGAACTGCGACAGCGACACCGAGCCCATGTCGACCGCGCCGGAAGACACCGCCTGCGGCGTTTCCTCGTCCTTGTAGAGCTGGGAGGCGGGATAGATTTCGACCTTGAGGTCGCCCTTGCTCTCGCGCTCGACGATCTCCTTGAACGCCTGGAGGTTCTGGCCGACGTGGTGCCGCGCCGGCATCTGCGAGGTCAGGCGCAGCACCGTCGCCGCCTCCGCCGGAACCGCCGCCAGACCGAGGGCGATCAGCCCCGCGAGCATCCACTTGCGCATCGTCAGTCCTCCCGAAACTTTTCTGTGCCCGAACGAAAACTTCGGGCTTCGCCGCACAGGCTTAACAAGATGACGAATTCCCATACCGGAAAGACACAAAATGATCCACCCAAAAGCGCAAAAATCCCCGCTCCACGGCCGCGGAACGGGGATTTTTCGAGGTTTTCCGAGGCGTCAGCCGGGTTCGCGGGCGCGCCAGTAGGCGTGGATCTCTTCCACCGCCTTCGGAATCAGGGTCTCGACGTCGTCGGCGATGCGCTTGAAGTCGGCCTCGGAGAGCTGCAACAGCGGGTTGCCCTCGGCATCGCAGGCGAGCGCGAGGATCGGCACCAGATGCAGGCGCGCGTCGGCGTCGTCGAGGATCGGCAGCCAGTCCTCGGGCCGCAGGTCCACCGCCGCCATGAAGCCGTCCGCCCAGTCGGCGGCGTCGGCGGAACCGTCGGGGTTCTCCCACAGCAGCGGATCGACGCCGTAGCCCTCGCCGAGGTCCTCGACGATCCGGGCATAGTGGTCCATCACCATTTCGGCGACGTGGGCCTCGAGCGCCTTGTCGGCGAAGCCTTCGCCCCACACCCAGGCGAGCCACTCCTCCGGGTCCACCGCCAGCGGCGAAACCGCGAGACCGGTGAGGAAGCCGTCCAGCTCGGAAAGCTGCATGCAGTCCTCGGGGGCGTCCTCGGAGGCGAGCGCCTCGTCGAGCTCCGCCACCAGTTCCGCGTCGTCGTCGAAGTCGTCTTCGGCCATTCCCCCGCTCCTTCTTCCGCGCGTTGAACCCCACCGATAGAGGACCCGGCCGCCTTTGTCGAGGAAGATCGCCCCCCTCAGTCCTTCGCGTCGAAGCGGCGGTAGTGCAGCATCGCGAGGCTGGCGTAAGGGCTGGTGAGTTCGTGCAGCGGCACCGCAGGCTTGACCGGCGAGAACGGCAGCGCCAGCTCGGCGTCGGGCGCGCCGAGGGCGGCGCGGGCGAGCTCGCGCCCCGCCGCGACCCCGAGGGCGAAGCCGCGGCCGCAGTAGCCGACCGCCGCCAGCACCCCCGAATCGAGGCGGTGGAAGTGCGGCGCGAAGTCCGGCACCATCGCCAGCCAGCCGCTCCAGACGTGGGTGAACCATGGCTTGCCGATCTGCGGGAAGACCTTGGCGACGCGATCGCCAATCTTGTCGCGCAGGCGGGTGTGGGCGCACGCCCACGGCAGCGCCAGGGTCGCGCCGGTGATCATCCGCCCGGCCGCGTCCCAGTGGAAGAAATGCAGGTCGGCCTGGGTGTCGGAAGCGGCGATGTTGGTCGGCAGCACCGATTTCACCACCGCCTCGGGCTGCGGCTGGGTCGCCATCTGGAAGTTCAGGAGCGGCACGATCGAACGCTTGAGCCCCGGCCAGAGCTTGTCGGTATAGGCATTGGTGGCGAGGATCACGCTGTCCGCCGCGATCCGCCCCGCCGGAGTGCGCACCACCCACTTGCCCTCGGACTTCAGCATCCGCGTCGCCGGCGAGGCGGTGAACACCTGCGCCCCGGCGGAAATCGCCGCGCGCGCCAGCTCGCGGGTGAAGCCGAGCGGATTGACGTGGCCGCCCTCGGGGAAGAACAGCCCGCCGTGATACCAGGTGGAGCCGAGCAGCCGGCTCGCCGCCGGGCGATCGAGGAGTTCGCACGGCACGCCGAGCTTCGACCATTGCGCGTAGCGCCGCTCCAGCGCCTCCATCCGCGCCGGGCGGTGCGCCGGAGCCATCCAGCCGGTCTGCACCGCGTCGCAGGACAGACCGCGGGCCTCGACCTCGGCGAAGAACCGCGCCGACGCGCCGCCGATCAGCCGCGCCAAACGCTCGCCGACGTCGCCGTACCGGGCGACGAGATCGTCGGGATCGAGCTTCGACAGCGTCGGGATCGCCATGCCGTTGTTGCGCCCCGAGCCGCCCTGCCCGAGTTCGCCCGCCTCCAGCACCGCCACCGACGCGCCCGCCTCGCGCAGCGCCAGCGCCGCGGACAGGCCGGTCGCGCCGGCACCGACGATCGCGACGTCGACGTCGAGGTTCCCGGCGAGGGGACGGGTTTCCGGCGCGGCAACGGCGGTGGCATGCCAGATCGCGGCGCTCAACGGGCTCTGGGACAGACGCATCTCGACCTCTTGCAATGGCGGCGCGGACCCTCGCGCCATAACAACAGAAAAATTATGGTGTTTAATTTCGTTCAACAAGATGTTAGTGGGAATATATCGGCGAGCGGAGAGACCGCCCCTCCCGGAAACGGCGCGGGAATTGCTTGCCGATACTGCCGTCCGTGACGATCCTACCCGAGGTCGCCGCTCCGGCGATAGTCGGAAAACCACCGAGAAAGGCCCAGAAATGGACGACCAGGCCCGTGAACTTCTGCGCTCCGCGATCGGCAGCCGCGCCCTGTTCTATCGCGCGGTGTTCGAGGAGATGCGCGACGAGATCGGCGCGGATTTGGCCACGACGATCATGAAACGTGCAATCTACAAGCGCGGTGCCGCCATCGCCGACACCTTCTCGCCCTACGCCCCCGCCGATCTCAAGGGCCTGAAGGATGCCTTCCTCGACTTCATCCCCGACGCCGAGACGATGTTCGCCCCCGAAGTCGCCGAGTGCACCGACGACAGCCTGCGCATCCACTTCCACCGCTGCCCGCTGAAGGAAAGCTGGCAGGGCGCGGGGATCGAAGGCGAGGACCTCGAACACATGTGCGGCATGGCCGGCTGCGTCGACAAGGGCACGTTCGGCAAGGCGGGCTTCGCCATCGAGGTCGATACCTGGAAGCAGGGCCGCGAAGGCTGCTGCCGCCTCCACATCACCCCCGGTCCCGCCGGGGATTGAGCCCTTCCCCCGCTCCATCTGCCACGACGGAAAGGAATCGCACGATGCGCCCCGAGTTCCAATCGCTGAAGACCTTCGCCCTCGCCGCGGCGGCGCTCGCCTGCGGTTACGCCGCCGTGCCAGCGCAGGCGGCCGACCCGCTGCTGCTCGGCTATCAGATGCCGCTCTCGGGCGACCGCTCGCAGTACGGCGAGATGTTCCGCAACGCCGCGGAGATCCAGCTCAAGGCGTTCAACGCCGCGGGCGGGGTGAACGGCGTGCCGGTGGAGATCGTCTACGAGGACAGCAAGAACGACCCCAAGGAGGCGATCGCGATCGCCCGGAAGTTCGCGGACAACCCGCGGATTCTCGGCGTCCTCGGCGATTTTTCGTCGACCGTGTCGATGGCGGCGGGCGAGGTCTACGCCAAGGCCGGGGTGCCGCAACTCAGCCAGACCGCCTCGCACCCGGACTATACCAAGACCTCGAAGTGGCAGTTCCGCAACATCACCACCCAGGCCTACGAAGGCCCGTTCGTGGCGCGCTGGATGCAGGGCGCGGGGATCAAGTCGGTGGCGATCGTGGCGATCCAGAACGACTGGGGAATCTCCGCCGCCGAGGAGTTCGCCAAGGCGTTCAAGGAACAGGGCGGCAAGGTCACGGCCACCGAGTACTTCAACCCCGGCACCCGCGACTTCCGCTCGATCCTCACCAAGATCGGCCGTCAGAAGCCCGACGCCGTCTACCTCTGCATGTTCTACGAGGAAGGCGCCTCGGCGTTGCAGCAGGCGAAACAGCTCGGCCTCCCTTCGGCGATGTTCTCGACCAGCTCGCTCTATTCGCCGAAGCTCGTCGAACTGGGCGGCGACGCGGTGAACGGCGTGCGCATGGCCTCCACCTTCGTGCCCGAGAACCCGGCGCCCGAGGTGCAGCACTTCGTCGAAGCCTACGCCACCAACTACGGCAATGCGCCCAACATGTTCGCCGCCCAGGCCTACGACGCCACCGGAATCATGCTCGCGGCGCTGAAGGCGGCGGGGCCGCAGGCGACCCGCGCCCAGTTGCGCGACGCGCTCGCCGACACCCGGGCCTATCCCGGCGTGACCGGCGCCACCTCGTTCGACCCCGCCACCCGTGAACCCGCCAAGGAACTCGCGAAGATGGTGGTGGAGAACGGCAAGTTCAAAGTCATCGAGTAGGACGGCCCGCAACCGACGACGGGCGGCCCGCCGGGCCGCCCGCACTCCCACTTCCGAGAGGGCAGATGCCGGACATCTTCGACGCCTATTTCGCCCAGCAGATCATCAACGGTTTGAGCCTCGGCCTGGTCTACGCCCTGGTGGCGATCGGCTTCACCTTGATCTTCGGCATTCTCAACGTCGTCAACTTCGCCCACGGCGAGATCTACACCATCGGCGCCTATGCCGGTCTGCTGCTGATCGTCGGCGCGGCGCCGCCGCTGCTCGCGGTGGTGCTGTTCGCGATGGCGGTCGGCGCGTTCGCGGGCGTCGGCCTCGAACGCCTGGCGTTCCGGCCGATCCGCCGGTTTTCCGACGAAGCGTCGCTGAAGTCCCGCGCGATGCGCGAGGCGACGCTGCTCTCCTCGCTCGCGGTCTCGATCGTCGCCCGCGAGGTGATGGCGCACGCGTTCGGCGGCGAGATGCAGATCATCCCGCAGGCGGCGCTGCTGCAGGAGGCGATCGCCCTCGGCCCGCTGACGCTGACCAACGGCAACCTGATCATCTTCGCCGCATCGGTGGTGATGCTGGGCGGCCTGCAGTTCATGCTCTACCGCACCCGCGTCGGCCTCTCGATCCGCGCCGTCTCCAACAACGTGCTGGGCGCGCGCCACGTCGGCATCGACACCAACCGGACGATCGTCGCCACCTTCGCGATCGGCTCGGCGCTCGGCGCGGCGGCGGGCATCCTCGTCGGCCTCTACGACGGCAACATCTACCCCTACATGGGCTTCGCGCCCGGCGTGAAGGCGTTCGTGGCGATGGTGATGGGCGGGCTCTCCAGCATTCCCGGCGCGGTGATCTCGGCACTGCTGCTCGGCGTCGCCGAGAGCGTCGCCACCGACTTCCTCTCCTCGGGGTGGAAGGACCTGATCGCCTACGGTCTCCTCGTCGTCACCCTGATCTTCTTCCCGCAAGGACTGTTCGGCCATGGTCGCGAACGCGTCTAAGATTTCCGCCGCGGCGCGCTGGCTCGGCCTCGCGGCGCTGCTGTTCGGCCTGATCCCCGGCGCGCTCGCGCTGGTCGGCGGCGGCTATCCCTTCCAGGTCGGCATCACCGCGCTGATCTTCGTCACCCTCGCGGTCAGCCTCAACCTCGTCACCGGCACCGCCGGGCTGCTCTCGCTCGGCCACGCCGGGTTCTTCGGCGTCGGCGCGTATGCGGCGGCCCTGGCCTCGACCAAGCTCGGCTGGCCGTTCCTCCTCACCCTGCCGTTCGCGGCGGCGTGCGCGGCGGCGCTCGGGGTGCTGGTGGCGCTGCCGACGATGCGGCTGATCAGCATCTATTTCGCCGTGGCGACCCTCGGCATCGGCGAGATGATCCACGTCACCCTGCTCAACTGGGTGTCGTTCACCCGCGGCCCGATGGGGGTGCGCGGCATCCCGCCGATCGAGATCGCGGGCCTCGACCTGTCGAGCGTCGTCGGCGGCTACTACGCCGCGGCGGCGGTGGCGGCGCTCGGCATCTTCGCGGTCCACCGCCTCACCCATTCCTATTACGGCAACGCCCTGCGCGCCCTGCGCGAGGACGACCAGTGCGCCGCCGCGATGGGCCTCAACCCGGTGCGGCTCAAGATCGAGGCGTTCGGCATCGCCTGCGCGATCGCGGGGGCGGCGGGCGCGGTCTACGCCCACACCGCCGCGTTCATCAGCCCCGACAGCTTCCGCTTCGAGGAATCGATCCTGATCCTGGCGATGATCGTGGTCGGCGGCCTCGGCTCGCTGCCGGGCGCGGTGATCGGCGCGGTGCTGCTGATCGTGCTGCCCGAGGCGCTGCGCGGCTTCGGCGACTTCCGGATGATCGCGGTGGGGACGTTCATGTTCCTGTCGATCCTGTTCCTGCCCAAGGGGCTGGTCGGCGAGGCCTCGGCGATCGCGCTGTTCCGCCGCCAGTTGGGCGCGGCATGGCGCGGCGACGTTCAGGCGGGGTGGAAATGACGGCGCTTCTCGAAATCACCGCCCTTTCGCGCGCCTTCGGCGGTCTGCGCGCGGTGGACGACGTCTCGGCGGAAATCCGGCAGGGCGAGCTGGTCGGGCTGATCGGCCCCAACGGCGCGGGCAAGACCACCCTGTTCAACCTGATCTCGGGCTTCACGCCGCCGTCGTCGGGCACCGTGACCTTCCGCGGGCAGGTCATCAACGGCCTCAAGCCGCATCGGGTCTCCCGCCTGGGGATGGCGCGCACCTTCCAGAACCTGCGCATCTTCCCCAACATGACGGTGTTCGACAACGTTTCGGTCGGCGCGGTCGGGGCGCTCGGTTACGGCCTGCGCCACGGCTTCCTCGGCGGGCGGGCGCGGGCGGAAGCGATCTCGGCGCGCGCCTGGGCAGCGCTCGAACGGGTCGGGCTCGACGGCGTCGCCGGAGAGCTCGCCGCCAACCTCTCCTACGGCAAACGCAAGTATCTCGAAATCGCCCGCGCGCTCGCCACCGATCCGGTGCTGCTGATCCTCGACGAACCGGCGGCGGGCCTCAACGACACCGAGACCGCCGAACTCGCGGCGTTCATCAAGAGCCTGCACGCCGAGGGCGGCACCATCCTGCTGGTCGAGCACGACATGGGACTGGTGATGAGCATCTGCGAGCGGGTGATGGTACTGGCCTCGGGCGCGAAGATCGCCGACGCCGCGCCCGCGGCGGTGCAGAAGGACCCGGCGGTGCTCGAAGCCTATCTCGGCATCGCCGACGACGAAGAGGTGGCGTGATGGCGCTCTTGGAAGTGCGCGACGTTCATGTCGCGATGGGGGCGCAGGAGATCCTGCGCGGCGTCTCGCTCGACGTGCCGGAACGGGCGATCGTCGCGGTGCTGGGCGGCAACGGCGTCGGCAAGACCACGCTGATGCGCGCGATCTCCGGCATCTACGGCATCGCGTCGGGCTCGATCCGCTTCGACGGCCGCGAGATCGGCAACGCCCGGGCGCACGACGTCGTCCGCCTCGGCCTTGCCCAGGCCCCCGAGGGTCGCCAGATCTTCGGAACCATGACGGTGCGCGAGAACCTCGAACTCGGCGGCATCGCGATCCCGCCCGGCGAGGTCGCGGCGCTGATGCGCAAGTCGCTCGACCTCTTTCCGGTGCTGCGCGAACGCCTGACGCAGAAGGCCGGATCGCTCTCGGGCGGCGAACAGCAGATGCTCTGCATCGCCCGCGCGCTGATGGCGAAGCCGAAGCTGCTGCTGCTCGACGAACCCTCGCTCGGCCTCGCGCCCAAGGTGGTGAAGATGATCTTCGACCTGGTGACGCGGATCCGCGACGAGGGCGCGACGATCCTGATCGTCGAGCAGAACGCCAAGGCGGCCCTGAAGGTCGCCGACACCGCCTACGTCGTCGAAGGCGGCAGGATCGCCGTCGCGGGCCCGGCCGCCGAGCTCGCCCGCGACCAGCGGGTGATCGACGCCTACCTCGGCGGCCATGCGAAAGGACACTGAGCCATGCCCGCAAGCCTTCTCGAACGCCGCCGCATCGAGGCGGAGTTCGCCCTCAACCTGATGCGCGAGATGACCGCCCGCTTCGGCGAAGAGGCCGCGCGCGAAGTGCTCTCCGCCGCGGTGAAGGACGCGGCGCGCGCGTTCGGCCGTCAGCTCGCGGCGGGCGAAGCGACCGAGCCCGACCTCGGAACCTTCGCGGCGCGCCTGCCGATGTGGCAGGCCGACGACGCGCTGGAGATCGAGGTGCTGGAGGCGACTCGCGAGAAGCTCTCGTTCAACGTCCACCGCTGCCGCTACGCCGAAATCTATAAGGAGATCGGCGCGGGCGGGATCGGCGACATTCTCTCGTGCGAGCGCGACGGCGAGTTCTGCGTCGGCTACGCCAAGCGGATGAAGCTCGCCCGCACCCAGACCAAGATGAAGGGCGCGGACTACTGCGACTTCCGCTACACCATGGACGCCGAAACCGGAGACCGGGAATGACCGACGACGCCCTGACGGCGGAGATGACCGCATGGCGGCGGCATCTCCACGCCCACCCCGAGACCGCGTTCGAAGAGGTCGAAACCGCCCGGTTCGTCGCCGACCGGCTCCGCGAATTCGGGCTCGACCCGCACCTCGGGCTGGCGAAGACCGGGGTGGTGGCGACGCTGAAGCGCGGCAGCTCGAACCGGGCGATCGGCCTGCGCGCCGACATCGACGCCCTCGACATTCCCGAGGCCAATACCTTCGGCCACGCATCGAAGACTCCCGGCAAGATGCACGCCTGCGGCCACGACGGCCACACCGCGATGCTGCTGGGTGCGGCCAAACGCCTCACCACCGAGGGCGGCTTCGACGGCACCGTCCACTTCATCTTCCAGCCCGCCGAGGAGAACGAGGGCGGCGGCCGGGCGATGGTCGAAGACGGCCTGTTCGACGCCTTCCCGATGGACGCGGTCTACGGCATGCACAACTGGCCCGCCCTGCCGCTCGGCACGGTCGCGGTCGCGCCGGGGCCGATGATGGCATCGTTCGACGTGTTCGAGATCGTCCTCTCCGGCCGCGGCACCCACGCGGCGATGCCGCATCTCGGCGACGACGTGCTGCTCGCCGCGGGGCAACTGATCACGGCGCTCCAGAGCATTTCGTCGCGTACCGTGGATCCCCTGGATGCGGTGGTGGTCTCGGTCACGCAGATGCACGGCGGCGACACCTGGAACGTGCTGCCCGCCGCCGCCACCCTGCGCGGCACCGTGCGCGCGTTCTCGTCCGCGGTGCAGGACACCGTGGAGGCGACGATGCGGCGGATCGCCGAGGGCATCGCCGCCGCCCACGGCGCGACCGCGACGCTGCGCTACGAACGGCGCTATCCGGCGACGATCAACGACCCGAAGGAAGCCGCGTTCTGCGCCGGGGTGCTGGAAGGGCTGTTCGGCGCGGACAATCTCGACACCGCGCCGCGGCCGGTGATGGGCGCGGAGGACTTCGCCTTCCTGCTGGCGAAGAAGCCGGGCGCCTACGTCTGGCTCGGCGCGGGCCGGCCGGAAGGCTCGCCGCCGTTGCACAACCCCGCCTACGACTTCAACGACGCCGCCCTGCCGCGCGGCGCGGACTACTGGGTCCGCCTCACCCGCGCCGCCCTGCCGGAACGCTGACGCCCGCCACGCACGCCGTCAGGAGGGCCGCCGCCAGTAGAGCTTGCGCCCGAACCCGAGGGTGTTGTCGGTGTATTTGAGGACGGACGGCAGGATCGCCCAGAGCGGCGCCGGATGCAGGCGGGCGACCGGAAAGCGTCGACAGTAGAGGGTGCGCCCCTGGCTCTCGGCCTCCCCCCACATCCGCAGGGCGACGCCCTCGAACTTGCACCCCCCGGATCTTCGCGACGTTCGCCTGCTGCGACGCGACCGTGCCCGCGACCCGCGGGGCGTCGCGCAGTTCGCGTCCGTGGCGGGTGTCGAGGCCCGACAGGATCAGCAGGGCCATGCGGGTTTCGTCGAGAACGTAGAAGCAGCTCGCCGCCCACGGCGCGGACCCGCGCGCCGAACACACCGTCAGCACCCGGTTTCCCCGGAGATAGGCGACGATCCGCTCGGCGTCGGTCACGGCGGCGGCTCAGGAGAGCGACATGACCCAGGGCATCAGGGCGGTCGTCCAGTAGTGGGAGATCGGCATCACGACGAACAGCCCGGGAAGGAGGTTGGCGATCGGAAAGGACTTGATGCCGCAGATGCGGAAGCCGGTCACGAACATGATGATCCCGCCGAGAGCCGAGAAATCGGCGACCATTTCCGGCGTCGTCACGGCCATGATCGACTGCCCGAACACCAGCAGCACGACTTGCAGGATCACCTGCGGCACGGCGATGGTGGCGACCGAGAGACCGAGCGCGGCGGCGAAGATGCCCGCGGTGATGAGGTCGAGGAACGACTTGGCGAAGAGGATCGACGGATCGCCGGTGATGCCCTCGTTCATCGACCCGAAGATGCCGGTGCCGGAGGCGACGAACAGCACGAGAATGCCGACGAACTTGTCGAGGAATTCGCTGTGGGAGACGGTCGCGCCCTCCCGCCGCGGCGCCAGCTTGTCGATGAAACCGCGGGTTTTCGCCGCCGCGCGGTTGATGTTCTGTTCGATCGAAAAGGCCTCGCCGAGAATCGCGCCGATCAGCAGGGAAGCGATCACCGCCGGCAGGGTGTGCATCTTCATGATCATGAAGATGCCCATTCCCATGGACGCGGCGCCGAAGGTGAGCGGAAGCTGGGTACGGAATTTCTCGCTGAGACGGTCGCCGAGGAGGCCGCCGACGATGCCGCCGATCAGGGTGGACGACGAATTGACGATAGGTCCGATCATGGTGTTCCTCGATTGTCGGAAAGTTCTGAAGACGCTCCGCCGGTGCGGGGCCGGGACCCGGTCCAGCGCGGCAACGACCGGACGTCGAGCCCGAAGAGATCGAGGGCCCGGGCGACGGAATGCGTGACGACCTGGTCGAGGGTTTCCGGCATTTGGTAGAAGGCCGGAACCGGTGGGAAGATCACGCCGCCGATCTCGGTCACGGCGGCCATGTTGCGCAGATGGCCGAGATGCAGCGGCGTTTCCCGCGTCATCAGCACCAGCCTGCGCCGTTCCTTGAGCACCACGTCCGCCGCCCGCGTCAGCAGGTTGTCGCTGGCGCCGGAGGCGATCACCGCGAGGGTGCGCATCGAGCACGGCGCGATCAGCATGCCGAGGGTTCGGAACGAGCCGCTCGCGATCGCCGCCCCCACGTCCGCCACCGGATAGACGACATGGGCGAGATCGCGGAGCGCGGCGTCCGGCAGGTCGGTCTCGTACGCGCGGGTCAGCTCGGCGGCGCGCGACACCACCAGATGGACCTCGACGCCGAGCTCCCGCAGGAGCTCGAGCGCCTTCAGCCCGTACCGGAAACCGGTGGCGCCGCTGATGCCGACGATGATCCGTTGCCGCTCCACCGCCGCCTCAACCATTGTCGAAGGCGGGAAGGAAGCGCTTGACGTCCACCTCTTTGAACTTGCACCGCTGGAACTGACCCTTGAGGTGGAACGGTACGGTGCAGTCGAAGATCGTCTTGCACGCCACGCCCGGCGCGCGGATCGACGGGCTGAACTCGGGCTTGCTCGACGGATCGAGCGGATGACAGCGGACATTCGGAATGAACGCCGTGCTGACGTCGCCCTGGAAGCGCGTCGTCATCGCCCAGAGCACGTCGTTGGTGTCGAACAGGTCGACGTCCTCATCCACCAGAATCACGTGCTTGAGTTCGGAGAACGCCGAAAACGCGAGGAGCGCAGCCTGGCGCTGACGTCCCTCGTCGGCGGCGATGGTCTTCTTGAACTGCAGCACCGCGAGGTATTTGCCGCCGCCCGAGGAGTGGGCGTAGACGTTGAGCAGCTTGCCCGGCATCGCCCGCTCGACCATCGAGAGAATGCTCGCCTCGGTGGGGATGCCCGCCATGCTCACGTGCTCCTCCGAAGGGCCGATGACGGTTTGGAGGATCGGATGGCGGCGATGCGTGACGGCACGGATCTTGATGACCGGAATCGCCTGCTGCGCGCCGCCGGTGTAGCCGGGGAACTCGGGCATCGCCTTGCCGGTGTTGGAGTTCTGATCCTCGCGCACCCGCACGTCGGGCAGGATCTCGCCTTCGATGACGATCTCGGCGTTGGCGATCGCGCGCGCCTTCACGGTGAGGCAGTCGACCAGCTCCACCGGACGCTTGCGCAGCCCGCCCGCGATCGAGAGTTCGTCGAAGCCGAGCGGCGTGGTCGGCGGTTCGAAGCATGCGGCGATCTCGATCGCCGGATCGACGCCGATGTTGATCGAGATCGGCAGGGGCTTGCCCGCCGCCTCCGCCTTCATCCGAAACGCGTCGATGTGACGGCCGGGAACGAAGTAGATCGACAGTTCGTCGGCACTCTGCACGCAGATCCGGTGGATGGTGACGTCGGATTCGCCGGTTTCCGGATCGGAGGCATACACCAGCCCCATGGTGAAATAGGGACCGGCGTCCTCCTCGGTGTTGGTCGGCGCCGGCAGAAGCTTGCGCACGTCGAAGCCCGGCTCGTCGGCGCGGTGCACCACTTCGCGGCACGCCGCCTTCTCGACGCCCACCATCACCGGGTCGATCGGGGCGGCGACCGCGTCGTTGAGCACGAAGCCGAGCACCTCCGGCGCGCAACCGAGCATCAGGGCGACGCGCCTGCGGCTGGCGAGCAGGCCGATCACCACCCGCACGTCGTCGAACCCTTTGACCTTGTTGAACATCAGCGCAGGGCCTTCGCGGGTCGGCCGCATCACCGTGCCGCCCGCGCCGACGTAGCGATACACCCCCGAAAGCTCGGCCATCGGATCGACCGGCGTGTCGGTCGTGGCGAACTGCCCGGGAATCCGGGACAACATGTCGAGAGCGGACCGAAGATCCACAATCCCTGTGGACTTGACATCGACTTTCTTAAGCATCTTCACCTCTCCACAAAGATAAAGAAAGATCTATCCCGTACGAACATGTACGAAATTCCATAAAATTGTCTGGATTTTACGGACAATAGTGTGTCTGATACTACCCCATACAGGCGTCCTGAATTCGAACACCCATCCCGTATAGACCGCTTGCCATCCCGACAAAAATATCATTGCGATATCGGTGCATACCGGGGGAGATATACCGATGGATCTGAAACGACTTCGCTACTTCTGCGCCATCGTCGAACACGGCCAGATCAGCCGCGCCGCCAAAGCCCTCAACATCGCCCAACCGCCGCTGAGCCAGCGCCTCAAGGAGCTCGAAGAGGAGTTCGGCGTGCAATTGATCCGCCGCGACAACCACGGCTGCGAGGTCACCGAGGCGGGACGCCGCCTTTACGAACGGGCGCGCATCGTGCTTTCCGAGATCGACGAGATCTCCGGAGAGATCGGCCAGGCCGCGGCGCGCTCCGCGACGGTGGTGGTGGGCGTGTCCTCCACCTGCGCATCGTTCCTGCGCGCGCCGCTCCGCCAACTGGCCGAATCGCGCCCCGACATCCGCCTGCGCGTCCTGCTCGGCGACAGCACCTGGCTCGAGTCGATGGTCCGCCAACGCGGCGTCGACTTCGCTCTGATGCAGGCGCCCGAGGACGAGAACGGCCTTTTCCTTCAGCCGTTGCCGATCGGCCGGTTCGTCGTCTTGGTGCCGCGCGCGGCGGTGGACCCGGCCTGGGACGACCGCCTGCGGCTCGAAGCGATCGCATCGTTTCCGTTGCTGCTGTTGCGGCGGTTTTCCGGTACGGGATCTTACGAACGGCTCATCCGCACCTTCCGCGCGCGCGGGCTCTCGCCGGACATCGTCATGGATTGTTCCGACGTCCGGGTCTTGCGCGACGCCTGCGCAGCCGGGGCGCGGGCGATCACCATCCTCCCCGAAACCGAGATGCGCGAATACGTCAGCCACGACATCGCCGTCTTCCGGCTCGACGAACCGGAGATCGTCTTCCACCCGTTCGTCGCACGGCCATGCGATCACCGTTCGGGTCCCGAGATCGATCTGGTGATCCGGGAGATCCTCTCGGGCGCCGAAGCCGCTTGACCGGAGAATTTCTCTGGTCTTTTACGTAACAGTGTTGCATCCGCCGCGCCGCCGCACTAGGGTGGCGCGGTTTCGTCTTCCGGAGGGGAAGGCGGAGCCCCGGCTTGCGCGGGTGCGCATGCGCACCCCGGCAGCTATGATATAACCGACCAATTCTGGGGGATTCCATGATCCGTCTCACCCGCGCCCTCGGCATCGCCGCGCTCGCGAGCCTTGCGGCCGCACCCGCCGCCGAGGCGCACTTCCAGCTCGTCTACACGCCCGAGGTCAACGTCGAGAAGGCGGGCAACCTGCCGTTCCGCCTGATCTTCTGGCATCCGATGGAAAACGCCCACGTGATGGACATGGGCCAGCCGGAGGACGTCTTCGTCGTCACCAAGGACGGCAAACAGGACCTCAAGGCCGCGCTCAAGCCGATCACCTTCAAGGGTTCGGAAAATTCCGCCAAGGCGTTCGCCCTCGACCTGCCGGTGAAGAAGAACGGCGACTACGTCGTCGCCGTGGTGCCCGCGCCCTATCTCGAAAAGAGCGAGGACGTGTTCATCCAGCAGATCACCAAGTCGTTCGTCAACAAGGGCGGCCTGCCCACCAACTGGGCCGAGCCGGTGGGCCTGCCGACCGAGATCGTCCCCCTGAACAAGCCCACCAACATCCTCGCCGGGTCGACCTTCTCGGGCGTGGTGCTGTCGGAAGGCAAGCCGGTGGCGGGCGCGGAGATCGAGATCGAGTACATCGCCGCCGCACCGGACATGAAGACCAATTCCGCGCCGAAGCCCTCGGTGCAGCCGCCCGCGGGCGGCGCGATCGTCGCGGTGACCGACGAGAACGGCGTGTTCACCTTCGGCATTCCGAAGGCGGGCTTCTGGGGCTTCGCGGCGCTCGGCACCGGTCCGGCCAAGGAACTCCAGGGCAAGGAGCTTTCGCAGGACGCGGTGATCTGGATCCGCGCCTACGACTTCAAGTAACCGGATGCCGGCGGCCCCTCGCGCGGGCCGCCGGCGGTTTTCCCGGTTGCGCCGTGGCGGAACCGAGGGTAGTTTCCGCCCCCACGTTATAGTGTTTCGCGCCGCCGGGGGCCGTATGGGCGCGAACGGAGGACTTTCGCAATGCATATCGTCGATGGGGCGTTGAGCACCGAAGTGGTGATCGCGGGCGGCGTTCTCGCGGCGGGGGGAATCGCCCTCGGGCTGAAGCGCCTCCCGGTCGAGAAGATCCCCGCGGCGGGCGTGCTGAGCGCGACCTTCTTCGTCGCCTCCCTGGTGCACGTGCCGGTCGGGCCGTCGTCGGTCCACCTGATCATGAACGGACTCGCGGGGTTGATCCTCGGCTGGGCGGCGTTCCCGGCGCTGTTCATCGGCCTGCTGCTGCAGGCGGTCTTCTTCGGCTTCGGCGGCATCACCGTGCTCGGCGTCAACACCTTCAACATCGCCTTCCCGGCGGTACTCGCCTACTACGCCACCCGGCGCGGCTGCGCCAATCCCAACCCCAAGATCGCCGCCGCCTGGGCCGCCTTCGGCGGCGCGTTCGCGATCGCGATGACCACCGCCTGCGTCGCGGTGGCGCTCGGCCTTTCGGGCGAGCAGTTCATTCCCGCCGCCAAACTGGTATTCTTCGCCCACGTTCCGATCATGGCGATCGAGGCGGCGATTTCCGCCGCGGTGGTGTTCCTCGCCGCCCGGGTCAAGCCCGAGCTGCTGCGTTCGGAGGTTTGAGATTATGAAGTTCGAAACCATCGCGGTATCCGCCGCCGCCGCGGCGATGCTCGCCACCGCCCAGCCCGCGTTCGCCCACAAGGTGGTGATGGACGCCTACCAGAGCGGCGACTCCGTCGAGGGCGAGCTCGGCTTCTCCGACGGCACGATGTCGCAGGACACCCTCGTCGAGGTGTTCGACGCCTCCGGCGCCAAGATCGGCGAAACCAGGACCGACAAGGACGGCGTCTTCGTCTACAAGCCCTCCGCGCCGGGCTCGCTCACCTTCCGCGCCAACCTCGGCGCCGGTCACGTCGGCACCACCACCTTCGCGGTCGAGGGCGCGCCCGCTCCGGCGGTTGCGGCGGACGCCTCGCCCGCTCCGGCCGCCGCGAGCGGCGTCGACGTCGCCGAACTCACCCGGATCGTCGGCGAGCAGGTGCGCCGCGAGATGAAGCCGCTGCGCCAGGAGATCTTCGAGTACAAGGAAAAGAACGATCTCCAGACGATTCTCGGCGGCATCGGCTACATCGTCGGCCTGTTCGGGATCGGCTTCTACGTCGCCGCCCGCCGCAAGGGAACCGCCTGAACCATGGCGCACCAGGTCTTCGCCGTCGATGCGGAGGAGATCCCCGAGGCGGGACGGACGATCGTCCGCCGCCTCGACCCGCGGGCGCGGATCGTCGCGGTCTGCGCGTTCGCGGTCGCGGTGGTGGCGCTGAAGGCCTTCCCGCCGCTGCTGACGGCGCTGGCGGGCGGCCTCGTTCTGATGCGCCTCGCCGACATGGCGCCGCTCCCCACCCTCAAGCGGGTGGCGATGATGGACGGCTTCATCGTCTTCATGCTCGCCCTGCTGCCGTTCACCACGCCGGGCGCGACGGTGCTGACGGTCGCGGGCTTTCCGGCGACGCGCGAGGGGTTCGTGCTCGCCGCGCAGATCGCGCTCAAGGCCAACGCGATCGTCCTCGCGGCGATGGCGCTGGTCGGCACCATGGAGCCGGTGACCCTCGGCCACGCGCTCTACCGCCTCAAGGTACCGGAGAACCTCGTTCACCTGATGCTGTTCACGGTGCGCTACATCGACGTGATCCATCAGGAATACCAGCGCATGCGATTGGCGATGCGGGCGCGCGGCTTCCGCCCCGCCAACACCCGCCACACCTACCGCAGCTTCGGCTACCTCATCGGCATGATGCTGGTGCGGGCGCTGGAACGTTCGGAGCGGATTCTCGCGGCGATGAAATGCCGCGGCTTCTCCGGACGGCTGGCGGTTCTCGACACCCTGCACTACCATCGCCGCGATGCCGGATTCGCGCTCGTCGCCGCCCTGTTCGTGGCCGGACTGCTGTTCATGGAGTATGCCGATGTCGCCGCTTTTTGACCTCAAGGGCATCCGTTTCGGCTACCCCGGCCGCCCGGCGGTGCTCGACGGCGTCGACTTCCGCCTCGACGCGGGCGAGCGCCTGTGCCTCACCGGCTTCAACGGCGCGGGCAAGAGCACGCTGCTGCACATCATGGTCGGCCTGCTCAAACCCGACGCGGGCGAGGTGGTAGCGTTCGGCGCACCGCGCCGCGCCGAGGCCGATTTCCACGAAGTCCGCCGCCGCGCCGGTCTGGTGTTCCAGGACCCCGACGACCAGCTGTTCTGCCCGACGGTGGCGGAAGACGTCGCGTTCGGCCCGCTCAACCTCGGCAAGAGCCGCGCCGAGGCGGCGGAGATCGTCGACCGGGTTCTGGAGAACCTGAACCTCTCCGCCTTCCGCAACCGCATCACCCACAAGCTCTCGGGCGGCGAGAAGCGCCTCGTCACCCTCGCCGCGGTGCTGGCGATGGAGCCCGACGTGCTGCTGCTCGACGAACCCACCAACGCGCTCGACGAACGCACCACCGAGCGCCTCGTCGAGATTCTCTGCGGCTTGCCGCAGGCGATGGTGATCGTCTCCCACGATCCGCACTTCCGCGCCAAGGTGGTGACGCGGTCGATCCGCCTGGAACACGGCCGTCTCGAAGCCCCCGACGGCGGCCCCGACCACGACTGCTGCCGCGTCGCCGCCCAGTGAGGCGAAGCGCATTTTTTTCATGCCCATATATATCCCCTCCCCCAGGATAGGATGCTGCCGATGCCCCACGTTCACGAAAGCCACGCCGAAGTGGTGAAGCGCCTGAAGCGCGCCGAGGGCCACCTCCGCGCGATCGTCGCGATGATCGAGGACGGCCGCCCCTGCGCCGACGTGGCGCAGCAGATGCACGCGGTCGAGGCGGCGATGAAGAGCGCCAAGCAGACCTTCATCCGCGACCACATCGACCATTGCCTCGAATCCCACCTCGCCGACGGCCAGGACCCCGCGGAAACCCTCCGCGAGTTCCAGGCGATCGCGAAGTATCTCTGAGGAGGGCGGATCATGGATCTCGTCTCGCTGATCGAGGCGGGGGCGGCCTCGCCGCTCGCGCTGTTCGCCGCCGCGCTGCTGCTCGGCGCGCTGCACGGCCTCGAACCCGGGCACTCGAAGACGATGATGGCGGCGTTCATCATCGCGGTGCGCGGCACGCCCGCGCAGGCGGCGCTGCTCGGCGTCTCCGCCGCCGCGTCGCACACCGTGATCGTGTGGGTGCTGGCGATCCTCGCGCTGGTCTACGGCGACGCCCTGATCGGCGAGCGCCTGGAGCCCTGGTTCATGATCGGCTCCGGCGCGGCGATCGTGCTGATGGGCGCGTGGATCTATCTGCGCGCCCGCGCCGCCCGCGCGCACGACGGCCACGGCCACCACGATCACGAGCACGCGCACGGTCATCCCCATGATCATGACCACGACCATCCTCACGACCACGGCCACCATCACGATCACGCGCACGCCCACCCGGCGCCCGCCGAAGCGGGCGACGCCCACGCGCGCGCCCACGCGGCGGAGATCGCGCGACGGTTCTCCGGCGGCGCCACCACCACCGGGCAGACGATTCTGTTCGGCCTCACCGGCGGCATGATCCCCTGCCCGGCGGCGATCACCGTGCTGATCCTCTGCCTGCACCTCAAGAAACTGGCGCTCGGCATCACCCTGGTGGCGGCGTTCAGCATCGGGCTGGCCATCACCCTGGTGGCGGTGGGGATGGCGACCACGATCGGACTGCGTTACGCGGCAGCGCGCACCACCCGGATCGACGCGCTGTTCCGCGCCGCGCCATATGCCTCGGCGGCGCTGATCGGCGTCGTCGGGGTGGCGATGGCGTGGTCCGGCTACGCCCGCCTGTGAGGCGGCTCAGCGAAACGCGTTGCCCGGCGGCACTCCGAGCTTCTTCAACAGCACCGCCGCCGGGCAGAAGCCGGTGAAGCCCGCCTGAAACAGGTTGAGGCCGATCAGGGCGGAGAGCGCATATCCCCAGGGGCTGACCCAGTAGCCGAGGGCGACGCCCGCGAGCACCATCGCGCCGGCGAACGACACGACCGATTTGTCGAGATTCATGATGCATAGTCCCGGAGTGGTTTCGAGACTCTGCATATATTAAGTATTGCGAATATATTCAAGGCCACCTAGATTCGAACCGGTCGTCCTTCCGTAAGGAGTTTCCG
Organism: uncultured Alphaproteobacteria bacterium; assembly: GCA_900079695.1. Taxonomy (NCBI): domain Bacteria; kingdom Pseudomonadati; phylum Pseudomonadota; class Alphaproteobacteria; species uncultured Alphaproteobacteria bacterium. The sequence goes on along the minus strand of LT599022.1, from coordinate 3,022,033 downwards.
GCATGCGTTCGACGCTTCTGGCGATCGCCGCCCTGGCGGTCGCGTCCGCGCCCGCTTTCGGCGCGGAAGACTTCACGGTTTCCGAAACCCGGCTGCGCGACGAGAAGGCGGTGTTCGCCACCGTCGAGGCGGTGCGCGAGGTGCCTGCCCGGGTACGCACCGGCGGTACCGTCGTCCGCCTTTCGGTGCGCGAGGGCGACCGGGTGGAGCGCGGCCAGGTGGTGGCGGTGGTCGCCGACGAAAAGATCGGCCTGCGCATCGCCGCCCTCGACGCTGAGATCGCCGGGCTCAAGGCCCAGCTCGCCCAGGCGCAGACCGATCTCGCGCGCGCCGAACCGCTGCTCGCGGGCGGCTACGTGGCGAAATCCCGGATCGACGAACTGCGCACCGGAGTTTCTGTGGCGACCCAGTCCCTGAAGGCCCGCACCGCCGAGCGCGCGGTGCTCGACCGGCAGACCGCCGAGGGCGAGGTCGCCGCGCCCGCCGCCGGACGGGTGCTGACGGTGCCGGTGGCGACCGGCTCGGTGGTGATGGCGGGCGAAACCGTGGCGACGATCGCGGGCGAAGGGCTGATGGTGCGCCTGAGCGTGCCCGAACGCCACGCCCGATTCCTCGCGGCGGGGGATGCGATCCGCCTCGACGGGGAAGATCTGACCGGCGGCGGAACCGGAGCCGGCGTCGTCACCCTGGTGTACCCGCACATCGTCGACGGCCGCGTCACCGCCGACGCGCGGGTCGAGGGCCTGTCCGACCGCTTCGTCGGCCAGCGGGTGCGGGTGTGGGTGCCGGGCGGCGCGCGCGCCGCGCTGGTGGTGCCGGAGCATCTGCTGACGGTGCGCTTCGGCCTCGACTACGCCCGCCTGCGCGCCGCCGACGGCGCGACCGTCGAGGTGCCGGTGCAGCGCGGGCGTCCCGCCCCCTCCGCGGATCTCCCCGACGGTCTCGAAATCCTCTCGGGTCTCCGGCCCGGCGACGTGCTGGTGCGGCCATGACTCTCGGGATCTCGGGGCGCATCGCCCGCGCCACCATCGCCTCGCCGCTGACGCCGCTGATGCTGATCGCGGCGCTGGTGGCGGGCCTGCTCGCGGTGGCGACGATCCCGCGCGAGGAGGAGCCGCAGATCAGCGTACCGATGGTCGACGTGCTGGTCGCCGCCGACGGCCTCAAGGCCGCCGACGCGGTGGAACTGGTGACGCGACCGCTGGAGGCGATCGTCAAGGGCATCGACGGCGTCGAGCACGTCTACAGCCAGACCGCCGACGACCGCGTCACCGTGACCGTGCGCTTCGCGGTCGGCACTCCGGAAGACGACGCGGCGCTGCGCGTCCACGAGCGGATCCGCGCCAACTTCGACCGCATGCCGGTGGGAATCCCCGAGCCGCTGATCGTGAAGCGCGGCATCAACGACGTCGCGGTCGTCACCCTCACCCTGTCGCCGCGCCCCGAGGCGGCGGCGCGCTGGCGGCAGAGCGACGTCGCCGCGCTCGCCGAGAAGCTGCGCCTCGAACTCATCAAGGTCGACGACGTCGGCCTCACCTACGTCTCGGGCGGCGCGCGCGAGCAGATCCGCGTCGAGCCCGATCCGGAAAAGCTCGCGCTGTTCGGCGTCACCCTCGAACAGCTCGCCGCCAAGCTGCGCGGCGCGAACCGCGCCTTCCTCGCGGGCGGCGTGCGCGACGGCGGCACGGCGCGCGAGGCGACCGCCGGGCGCACCCTCGCCGGTATGCCGGACATCGGCCTGCTGCTGCTGACCACCCGCGACGGCCGCCCGGTCTACGTGCGCGATGTCGCCCGGGTCGTCGTCGGCGACGCGCCCGAGGAGCGCCGCGCCTGGAGCTTCGCCCCCGATGCGGACGGCGCGTGGACGCGCACCCCGGCGGCGACGGTCGCGGTGGCGAAGCGCGGCGGCGCCAACGCGGTGGTGGTGGCCGAGGCGGTGCGGGCGCGGGTGGCGGACCTGCAGGGCCGCCTGATCCCCGACGACGTGCGGGTCGAAGTGAGCCGCGACTACGGCCGGACCGCCGACGACAAGGCCGACGAACTGCTGTTCCACCTCGCCCTCGCGACCGTTTCGATCGTGCTGCTGATCGCCCTGGCGATCGGCCGCCGCGAGGCGATGGTGACGCTGGTGGTGATTCCCGCCACCATCCTCCTCACCCTGGTCGCGTCCTGGGTGATGGGCTACACCATCAACCGCGTCAGTCTGTTCGCGCTGATCTTCGCGATCGGCATCCTCGTCGACGACGCCATCGTCGTGGTCGAGAACATCGCCCGCCACTGGGCGATGCGCGACGGCCGCAGCCGCGCCGAGGCGGCGGTCGCGGCGGTCGCCGAGGTCGGCAACCCGACGGTGGTGGCGACGCTCACGGTGATCGCCGCGCTTCTGCCGATGCTGTTCATCTCCGGGCTGATGGGCCCGTACATGGCGCCGATTCCGGTCAACGCCTCGGCGGCGATGCTGTTCTCGTTCTTCGTGGCGATGACGGTTGCGCCGTGGCTGATGCTGCGCCTCGACCGCGTCCGCCTCCTCGCCTCCGCCCATGGCGACGCGCCCGACGGCGGCAAGCTCGGCCGCTTCTACCGCCGCGTCGCCGCGCCGGTGATCCGCGACCGCCGCACCGCCGGGCGCTTCCTCGCGGCGGTCGGCATCGCCACCGTGCTCGCCTGCCTCGCGTTTCCGCTCAAGGCGGTGACGGTCAAGCTGCTGCCGTTCGACGACAAGTCGGAACTGGCAGTGATGCTCACCCTGCCCGCCGGAGCGACGCTGGAAGACACCGAGCGCACCCTCTTCGCCGCCGCACGAATCGCCGCCGGGTTGCCCGAAGCGCGCTCGGCGCAGGTCTACGCGGGCGTCGCAGCGCCGTTCAACTTCAACGGACTGGTGCGCCACGCCTATCTGCGGCAATCGCCGGAGATGGGCGAGATGCAACTCAATCTCGCCCCCAAGGCCGCGCGCGGCCGCGCCAGCCACGCGATCGCCGTCGATCTGCGCGACCGCCTGCGCGCCCTCCCCCTGCCCCCGGGGTCGGTGCTCAAGGTGGTCGAGGTCCCGCCCGGGCCGCCGGTCCTGGCGACCCTGCTCGCCGAGGTCTACGGCCCCGACGCGGCCGCGCGCCGCGCCGCCGCGGAAAAGCTGAAAGGGCTGTTCGCGCGCGTGCCGTACATCGTCGACCTCGACGATTCCTGGGCACAACCGCGCCCGCGCCTGCGCATCGCCATCGATCAGGACCGCCTGGAGTTCCTCGGCGTCGAGCAGGGCGCGGTCTACGATGCGATCGCCGCGCTGCTGGGCGGCGTGCCGGTGGGATACTCGCACCGCGGCGCGGAGCGGGAACCGATCGCGATCGTCGTCGCCCTGCCCAAGGACGACCGCGCCTGGACCGAACGCCTCGCCGCGACGCCGGTGCCCGCCGATGCGATCCCCGGCGGCAACCGCGTCGTCGAACTCGGCGAACTGGTGCGCGTCACCCGCGAGGAGGGTTCGACCACCCTGTTCCGCCGCGACGGCCGCTTCGCCGACATGGTGATGGCCGAACTGGCGGGCGACTACGAAGCCCCGATCTACGGCATGCTCGCGGTCGACGACCTGATCCGCGACGCCGACTGGGGCGCGGACGGCCCGCCCGCGGTGGCGCTGCACGGCCAGCCGCGCGACGAAAGCCGGGTCTCGATCCTCTGGGACGGCGAATGGGAGATCACCTACGTCACCTTCCGCGACATGGGGGCGGCGTTCGCGGTGGCGATCCTCGGCATCTACATCCTGGTGGTGGGGCAGTTCGGCAGCTTCCGCCTGCCGCTGGTGATCCTCACCCCGGTACCGCTGACGCTAATCGGCATCGTCTTCGGCCACTGGCTGTTCGGCGCGCCGTTCACCGCCACCTCGATGATCGGCTTCATCGCCCTCGCCGGAATCATCGTGCGCAATTCGATCCTGCTCGTCGACTTCATCCGCCACCGCGCGGGTGCGGGCAAGAGCCTGCGCGAGACCCTGCTGGAGGCGGGCGCGGTGCGCTTCAAGCCGATCCTGCTGACCGCCCTCGCGGCGATGATCGGCGCGGCGACGATCCTCTTCGACCCGATCTTCCAGGGCCTGGCGATCTCGCTGCTGTTCGGCCTCGCCTCCTCCACCGCGCTCACCCTGCTGGTGATCCCGGCGGTGTACGTGTGGATGCGCGACGACGGCAGGCCGCTAATGCCCTAGGGAACCGACGGCAAGGCGCGATCGAGCACCGCACCGACGCGACGCGCTCCCGCCACCGTGAGGTGATGTCCGTCGCGGTCGTAGAGCACCCGGCGCGGGTCGATCTCGCCGCACTGGCCGCCGCGGCAGAGCGCCGCCGAGAGCCGCACCACCGACACGTTGCCCGCCGCGGCGGCGGCCACCGCGCGGCTGAGCCGCGCCTCCGCCGCCGCCTGACGCGAAACCGGAATCACGCAGGCGCTGGTATCGACGCCGCGCCAGATCGGAAACCCCCGGCGCGCGCACTCGGAGGGCAGGCGCGGCACGTCGAGCGCCACCAGCACCGGCTTGCCCGACTGCGCCAGACGCGCGAGGGTGCGCGCCAGCGCCGCCTCGGGCGCGATCGCCTCGCCGCTCGCGAGGTCGATCAGATCGCGGTCGACACCGAACCCGCCGAGGTAGGCGGTGAGCACGATCGCGCCGACCTCCGGCGCGCGTGCCGCGAAGCCGAGGGCGTTGTCGATCACCGGCTGGCAGCCGAGGTCCTCGCCGGTCTTGCGCCAGCGCACGCTGGTTCCGAAAAACGGCGGGCACGAGCCGCGCCCGAGGTTGAGCGCGCCGCGGGCGGAGGCCATCGTCAATCCGGCGAACAGGCGGTTGGCATGGCTGTCGCCGAGCACCGCGACGCGGCTGCCGCCGCCGGTGTCGGCGAAGAAGTCGCGGCCCGGGTCGGAGCGCGGGAACACCTGCCGCCCGATCGCGGTCTGGGCGTACCCCGGCGACACCGAGGCGGCGAAGCTGAGATCGGCGACCGGCGCGACCGCGCCGTCGAAGCGGGCATCCGCCGCGCCGCGGCTGTCGAGCACCACCAGACCGGCGACGCCCGCCGCCGCCACCGCGCCCACCAGACCCGGCATCGCCAGTCGCGGGCGGGCGTGGCGCACCCGCTTTTCCACCAGTTCGTAGGTGAGCCAGCTCAGCGCCGCCGCGACGGTGCACAGGCCGAGGCGCAACGCCGGGCTGGGGTCGAGATCGAAGATCCGCGCGAAGCTCAGCAGCGGCCAGTGCCAGAGATAGAGCGGGTAGCTGATCAGGCCGACGAACACCAACGGCCGCAGCGACAGGACGCGGCGGTTGAGCCACGCCTGCGGCCCGGCGAAGATCAGGCATGCGGTGCCGAGCACCGGCAGCAGCGCCCACCATCCGGGAAACGCGCGGCCGTCGTGAATCAGCAGGAAGCCCGCCGCCAGCAGCGCCGCGCCGAGGACGGACACGCCGTCGCGCCCGCCGGAGGTAAGGCGTGCGGAAAGATCCGCCCGCTGCGCCAGCCACGCGCCCGCCATCAGTTCCCAGAACCGCGACACCGGGAGGAAGAACGCATCGTTGCCGCCCGCGACGGTGAGCGCGAGGTTGGCGGCGAACGACGCCGCCGCAACCCCGAGCGTCGCCGCCCGCACCCAGCCGCGCCGCCAAGCGAACGCCAGCAGCAGCGGCCAAATCAGGTAGAACTGTTCCTCGACGCCGAGGGACCACAGGTGGAGCAGCGGCTTCAGCTCCCCGGCGACGTCGAAGTATCCCTCCTCCGCCCAGAACACGAGATTGGCGGCAAACGCCGCGCCGCCCGCGGCATGCTTGCCGAGGCGGGCGTACTCCTCGGGCAGCAGGGTGAACCAGCCGACCGCCAGCACCGCCGCCATCACCAGCGCCAGCGCCGGGAAGATCCGCCGCACCCGCCGCACGTAAAAGTCGGCGATCGAATAGCGCCCGCGCGCGAGGTCGCGCAGCAGGATCGAGGTGATGAGATAGCCGGAGATGACGAAGAACACGTCGACTCCGACGAAGCCGGAGGGCAACCGTCCGGGAAACGCGTGGAAACCCACCACCGCGGCCACCGCGACGGCACGCAGGCCGTCGACGTCGGGGCGGTAGGCGGGCGGTGGCAGAGCGATCTCGTTCCGCATCGCAAACCTCGTCGTCGGGCTCGGCCGAGGCGCCAGAGCGTCGGCCCGTCTTGCGAAGGTCTGTGCCGTCCCGGTTCGATATTTTCTGTTTATGCGGCCCGCGGTCGCGCCGGGGCCCTGGATGCATCTGGTCGCGCCCGGCGGGAATTCAACCGCCGCGTCACACCGCCGGACGCGGCGGACGGAAATCGAGCGGCTCCATGCGGAGGACTTCGTCGGCCATTTCCGCCCAGGCGCGCTGGTGCGAGATCGCCAGCACCGTCAGCCCGGTCTCGCGCGAAAGTTCCTGGATGTTGCGGCAGATCTCGGCCTCGGTTTCGGGGTCGAGGGCGCTGGTCGCCTCGTCGAGGATTAGCAGGCTCGGCCGGTGCACCAGCGCGCGGGCGATCGCGATGCGCTGGCGCTGCCCGCCCGAAACCAAAGTCCCGCGCTCGCCCACCGTGCTCTCCATGCCGTCGGGCTGCTGCCGGACGAACTCCCACGCCCGCGCCGCCTCCAGCGCCCGTCGCGCGTCCTCGGGACCGAATTCGGAAGACCCGAGGGTGAGATTGTTGAGGATGCTGTCGTGGAACAGCATCACGTCCTGCGGCACGTAGCCGACCTTGCGCCGCCATTGCTCGACCGAAATCCGTTCGAGCGGCACGCCGTCGATCTCGATCTCCCCGGCGTCTGCCGCGTGCAGCGCCAGCAGCAGGTCGACCACGGTGGTTTTGCCCGCGCCCGAGGGCCCGATCAACGCCGTCACCTTGCCCGCCGGGATGGTAAGCGAGAAATCCCGCAGCACCGGCCGCGCGCCGTAGGCCTTGGAGACGTTGCGGAAGGCGATGCCGCGATCGAGCGTCGGGGTTTCGGTGCCCGGCCACACCTCGTGCTCGGCCTCGGCGCCGTCGATGGTCCGGCGCATCGAGGCGTACGCGCTCTCCGACAGCATTGCCGCCTGATACGCCTGCTGCGCCTTGCCGATGCTCGACAGGATCCGCGCGAGCAGAAGCCCCATCACCAGGACCTCGTTGATCGGCATGCCGAGAACCGCGTTCGAATAGTAGAACGCGCCGAGCAGGAACACGCCGATCATCGGCTCCTGCAGCAGGCGGTTGGCCTGCCGGGTGAAGATCTGGCGGCGCTGGTTGCGGTGCAGGGTGTGGACGTCGGCGACGAACAGATTGCCGATCGAGGTGTGCCGCGCCATCGCCTTCAGCGGCTTGATCCCGCTCAGGGTGTCGGTGAGGCGGGCGGACAGCCAGCGGATATGGTGGGTCTGCTCGCGCCCGGCGCGCTTGGCGGCGCGCACCAGCCGCCCGAGCACGACGATGATGACGACCCCGAGACCGATCGCCAGCACGCTCATCCGCCACGACAGCAGAAAACTCACGCCGATCAGCACCAGGCTCTGAATCACGTTGGTGATGAGATTGGCGACCTCGAGGTACGCCGCCGACACCCGCTGCGCCTCGTTGTTGATGGCATTGGCGAAGGTGCCGACCGGCTGGCGGGTGAAGTAGCCCCAGCGCACGTTGAGCAGCGCGTTCAGCAACCTCAGCCGGAGATCGGTGCCGACCTGGGCGCCCGCGTATCCGGCATGGTTCATCGCCAGCAGCATCAGCCCCGCCTTGACGATCAGCGCCAACATCACGATCGCCAGCAGCACGCCCAGGGTGGCGGGCAGGTGCAGGAATTCCAGTACCGCCGCCACCGCCTGTTGCGCCTTGCTCTCGTCGCCGGTCTGCCCCGATGCGAGGCCGATCACCGGCAGCAGCGTGGCGAGCCCGAGGCCGTCGGCGACGCTCGCCAGCAGCAGGCACAGAACCACCGACACCTGCCGCGGCACCGAGGTGGAGAAGAAGATGGCGAGCAGGCGCGCGGCGGACGGCCGCTTGGGTTGCTTGGCGGGTCTCTTGGACATCGTGAAAAGCCGCACTCCTCGTCGGGGCGCCGGTCAGGCGCGCCCGAGCATGATCGACAGATACCGTTCTATGGCAGGATCGGCGGCGAAATCCAATCCCCTGCACCGCAGTTGCGCGCGATCGGGCGGCGCGTCCAGGGTTCGCAGGATCGCCGCGGCGAGCGCCGGCGCATCGCCGACCGGAACCAGCGGCCCGAGGCCCTCAAGGATTTCCGCCGGGCCGCTCGGGCAGTCGGTGCTGACCGCCGGGCAACCGCAGGCGATCGCCTGGATCAGAACCCCCGGCAGCCCCTCGTAGACGGACGAGAGCGCGAACACCGCGGCGCGCGCCATGTAGGAAAACGGGTTGGCGACGAAGCCCGGCAGGCGCACGTCGTCGGCAACGCCGAGATCCGCCGCGAGGCGTTCGAGCGCCGCCCGCTCCGCTCCCTCGCCGAGGATCAGCAACCGCAGCGGCCGGACCGCGCGCGCCTGCGCGAACGCCCGCAGCAAAGTCGGAAAGTCCTTTTGCGGATGCAGCCGCCCGACCCCGAGCACCACCGGCGGCGCACCCGCGGCGAACCACGGGTCCGGGTTCGGCTCCGCCGCCTGCGCCAGGAGCCCGGGCGTCACCACCGGATTGCGCACCGCCTCGACGCTACCGGGGCGGAGATCCGCCGCGCGCGTCAGGTCGTCCGCCACCCCCTGCGAGACCGCGATCACCGCCGCGGCCTGCGGATACCAGGCGTGGAGCAGATCCGGCAGATGCCGCCAGCGCCACTTGCGGCGCAACTGCGTCACCCGCTCCGACAGGTGCACCCGCTCGCTGACGACGATCCGCGTCTCCACCGCCGCCAGCCGCTGCGCCCACAACGCCACGAGATTGGGCCAACTGTTCGCCGCCAGCATCGCGTGCGGCCGCCGCTCGCGGAGATAATCGGTCAGGGCCGGCAGATAGCGCAGCGCCCACGACGATTTGACCGGCAGCAGCACCGGCTTCAGAAGCCCCGGCCACGCCGCTCCGGCCGCGACCGCCGCAAGCGCCCGGCCGCGCAGGTCGGAAGACTTCGCCAACCGCACCGGCGCGAGCCCGGGCGGAATCCGCGCATCGTGATCGCCCTTGACGCGCGACAGCAGCAGGTCGACCGCGTAGCCCCGCTCGGCGATGCCCGCCGCCACCTGCAACAGCATCCGCTCCGCTCCACCGCCGGTGAGCGACGGCATGAAGATCGCGAGGCGGCGCGGATCCGGCGTCCCGCTCATCGATCCAGCGCCTTCACCGCCTTGCGGATCTCCGCGGCGAGGTGCGGGTCGTCGGTGCTGACGAAGGTCGGCCCGCCCTCCAGGCAATAGGGCACGCCCAACCCGACCGACCGCAGGCCGCGTGCAAGTCGCGCATGCTTGAGGTGCTGGATCGGGATGTTGTGCGCGAAACAAGTGCCCAGAAAACGCTCGAAGCCGATACGCGTGAACCGGCGCAGATGCGGATCCGTCCACTCCGTCTCGGTTTTGTGGAAATAAAGAGAAGTACTTCTCCCCATCATCACCGAGACGGTCTTCTTCAGCGCGAATTCGTTGGGAATGTGGCTGATCAACACGCCCGACCCGCCCAGCATCGTGCGGATGCCGGAAAGGGCGAAAACCGGATCGTAGAGATGCTCGAAGACGTCGGAGCAGATCGCGACGTCGAAGCCGCCGAGATCCGTCAATGCGTCCTTGTCGAGGTCGCGCTGGAAGAACGCGATCCCGTCGGCCCGGAAATCCTCGGCGTAACGATCGCCGATATCGACCGCCACTTTGCGCGGCTGCGGCGCGGCGCGGAGGAAATCCGGGCTGCCGCTGCCGAGTTCGATCAGGCTTTCCAGGCGATCGAACGGCGCGGTGCGAAGAAACCGGAGATACAGGTCCCGCCATCCGCCGATTCCCTTGGACTGGAATGCGACATCGAGATACTGCGCGGAATCGCGCCGAGGCAAAGCCCCGTCGGCAGAAGTCGTCATGGATCCCCCTGGGCGGTCGTTCGCGGAATTCGCCGGAGGCGAGATTACCCCGCCGTATGCCGCGAGTGGAAGAGGGCAGGCGCCGCTTCCGCCCGACCTTCGATCAGCGCGACGTAGGCGTCGACCGCCGCGGCGATCGAGAAGGTCTGGGCGCGGCGTTTCAGTGTCTCCGGGTCCGGCGGCGCGGCGAGCACCGCCGCCATCGCGGCGGCGAGGGCGCGGTCGTCGCCGACCGGGACCAGCGGCCCGAACCGACCGCCGTCGAGAATTTCCGCCGGGCCGCTCGGACAGTCGGTACTCACCGCCGGAGTCCCGCAGGCGAGCGCCTCGATCAGCACGCCGGGCAGCCCCTCCCACGCCGAGCTCAGGACGAACAGCGCCGCGCGCGCGATGTAGGGGATCGCCTCGGGTACGGTGCCGGGCAGCGCGACCGCCTCCGCGACGCCGAGGGAGGCAGCCAGATTCAGCAGACCGGCGCGATCCGCCTCGGTCTTGCCGTCGCCGAGAATCATCAGGCGTTCGGGCCGACCGTCGGCGCGCAGGCGGGCGAACGCGCGGATCAGGGTCGGAAAGTCCTTCTGCTTGCCCAGCCGCCCGACCCCGAGAATCACCGGCGGCGCGCCCGCCGCGAACCACGGATGCGTCACCGGCCCCTCGGCCCGGGCGGCGAACTCCGGCCCCACCATCGGATTGTAGATCGTGCGGACCGTCTGCCGCGGCAGACCGAGCGCGACGAGATCGTCGGCGACGCCCCGGGACACCGCGACGATCGCGTCGGCTTTCGGATATTCGGCGCGGATCGCCGCGATCAGGTCCGGCTTGTCGGCGGCGTAGGTCGAGGTGTGGTTGCGCTGCGTCACCACCAGCCGCACCGGCACCCGCGCCCGGGCGCGCGCCGCGATCGCGGTCAGGTTGGCGTAGTTGTCGGCCGAGATCAGCGCCGCCGGAGCCGCCTCGTTCAAATAGCGAATGAGCGCCCCGCACGCCACGCGGAACTGCCGCCGCCGCTTGCGCCGCAACACTGGCAGCCGCACCTTCCACCCGCCCACGTCGACGACGCGGATCGACGGGTCGAGACCGCAGGCGCGATCGACCCGAGGATCGACGAGAACCATGTCGACGGCATAGCCGCGCGCCGCCAGCCCGTTGGCGAGCGTCGCCATCCGCCGCGGCACGCCGCCGCCGGTCAGGCCGTACATGAACACTGCGATGCGCTGCGACGCCACCGGGGTCACCTCTCCAGCAATGCGCGCGCGCGTTCGGCGGCGCGGTCGATTTCCAGCCTCTGCCGCTCCGCAGCCGCATCGCCGCCATCGAGCAGACCGGCCTCGCGCAATGCGCGGTGATAGGCGCCGAGGTCGCGTACCGAGGTCAGCAGGCCGAGGTCGACGAGGGCGTCGAAGGCCGGGCGGAGCGGCGGCAGGCGATCCGCCGCGGCGCGGAACGCCCCCCCGAACGCGCCGCGAAGCCCCTGGCGCACCGGCAGGTCGAACACCGTCACCGGCTTGCCGCTGCGTGCGGCGTCCGCCGCCATCGCGGCGCTGTCGCCGGTCACGACGATGCGGTCGGCAAGCTTGAGCAGCGCCGCATAGGGATTCTCGTCCTTGCCCCATTCCGCGAAATACGCCGGAGCCTCGACCGCCGCCCGCAACGCCGCGAACGCCGCCGCGCCGGTTCGCGGTGCCGAAACCGCGATCACCGAGCCCCCCGCCGTCCGCGCCGCCGCGCCCGCCATGCGGCCGAGGCGCGCCGCGGCCGCCGCGTCGAGAACGTAGGGCCGACTGTTGCCGCCGACCATCACCGCGATCCACGGACGCGGCAGATGCGCGAAGCGGCGGCTCCAGGCGTCGAGATCCACGCCGTTCGCCGCCGCGTCCGCCGCGATCATCGGCATCAGGTTCGAGAGCACGTTGCCGCGGTCGGGGAGGCCGTATTGCGGCGTGGTGACGACGAGATCGAACCAGTCGAGCGGCGCCCACGGCCGTCCGACGTGAAACAGCCGGGTCGCGCCGCCGCTTTGCGCGCGAACCCAGCGCGCGGCGGGCACGGCGCGGCGCCCCGAGGCAATCACCGCGTCGGGCCACGGCGCGGCGAGTTGGGACCGCGCGTCCGGCGTCACGCTCGCCAGCGTCTCCCCCAGCAGAACGTTCGGCAGCGCGCTCGCCCGGTTGAAGCGGAGCTGCTTGACGGCGAACGGCAGTCCGATCGCATCCGCGAGGGCGAGAATCTGCTTGTTGTCGCCCACCCGGTTGCCGAACAGAAGCCACAGGTTCACGGCACCCTCTCGTCCCCGCGCGATGCGGCGGGATTGGTTGATCGCGTCGTCAGTAGCAGGTCGGTTCGAACGGTGTCAAATCCGATCCGGGCCACCGCGTCGCGATCCCGTCGCCGGACGCGCGGACGCTCCGTCCGGCGACGGGGCGCGAACCCGACTCCGACGCGGGACACCCGTTCGGGTGGGGACCGTCGCAATCGCCGACGACCGGATTTTTTCAAGGTATTCCAAGGGCGCAGAGCTGGTGAGCAAATACCGCTTGCCGGATCGGTGCGGGGCGCGTCTAATGCCGAACAAAGAAAAACACGCAATCGACTGGGAGGACGCCTGCCGAGTTATCGGTGGCTACTTTAGATTTTTTCCGAGTTATCGATGTGAGCGGGCGGTGATCTTTCACCGTCGCTACATGTAGGATTTTCTTTGTCGTTTTTCTTGGTCTGACCAACTGTCCAAGCATCAGTTAGGCCAACGTGCCAGGAGAACCGCGGCAACGGCGCGGCAGTTCCGCCGCCAATGCAGGGATCGCGATGTTTCACAAGGTCGAACGCCCGACGACGAGCCAGGTCATCCGCAATCAGATCCTCGCCGCCATTACCGCGGGGACGCTGAAGCCCGGCCAACGGGTGCCGCCGGAGCGGGAACTCAGCGCGATGTTCGTGGTCAGCCGCCCGGCGCTGCGCGAAGGCCTGAACGCGCTGGTGCTCGCCGGCATCCTCGAACGCCGCGGCAGCCAGGGCACCTTCGTGGCCGAAAGCCTCAACACCTCGATCCTCGGCTCGTCGATGCAACTGGTGCCGGTGCGCGCGGCGCGCGAGGCGATCGAGATCATCGAGGCGCGCCGCGTGATCGAGTGCGAGCTCGCCCGCCTCGCCGCCGAACGCCGCACCGACGACGATCTCGACGCGATGGCGCGGCTGCTCGAACAGCTCGGCGACTGCGAGGACGACAATCCGCGGCGCGCGCCGCTCGATTTCGACTTCCACGCCGCCCTTGGCGCGGCCGCGCACAGCGGCATCCTGCATTCCCTGCAGCTGTCGCTGGGGCAGAAGGTGCTGGCGATCATGCGCAAGGCGATCTACCGCCCGAAGGCGAACGCCGACGGCCACCGGGAGCACACCGGCATCTTCACCGCGATCCGCGACGGGCAGGGCGAACGCGCCGCGCGGATCATGAAGGAGCACCTCGAAAAACTCGAAGACGGCGTCCGGATTCACATGGAAACGCACGCGGTCTTCGCGGCCCACGGAGAGAGCGACGATGTCTGATACCTTGCGAACCCTCGAAACCTCCGGCCTCGTCGCGATCCTGCGCGGCGTGCCGACGGACGCCGCCGAGGCGACCGCGGCGGCGCTGATCGCGGGCGGCGTCACGACGTTCGAGGTCACCTGCAACACGCCGGGCGCACTCGACATCGTCGCGGCGCTGACGCGGCGGTTCGGCGCGCAGGCCTGCATCGGCGTCGGCACCGTGCTCACGGTCGCCGAGGTGGTTGCGGCGCGCGACGCGGGCGCGCGCTTCGTCCTTTCCCCCGGATTCAAACCCGAGGTGGTGCACGCCACCAAGGCGGCGGGGCTGGTGGCGGTGCCGGGCGCGATGACGCCGAGCGAGGTGATCGCCGCGCAGGAGGCGGGGGCCGACATCGTCAAGATCTTCCCCGCCGGGACCCTCGGCCCCGGCTACATCCGCAACCTGCTGGGTCCGCTCGACGGCAGCCGCTTCATGGTGGTCGGCGGCGTGGATCTCGGCAACATCCCCGACTTTTTCCGCGCCGGAGCGATCTCCGCCGGAATCGGAGGCCATCTGGTCAAGGACGCGCTGATCCGCGACCGCGACTGGGCGGGCCTGACGGCGCTCGCCGCGCGCTTCGTCGCGTGCGTCGCCGAAGCGCGCGTGGCGCCGCCGCGATAAACGGCGGAACGGTCGAGTACGCGGCGGCGCGAGTTGCCGCGCGGGCAGGGCTTCCCCGTGCCCACCAGGAGGGTTTGCGTAGCAAGAGTCGAATAAAGTCACCCGGGAGAAATCACATGAAGAAGATTCTTACTCTGTGTCTTTCGGCGCTGATGCTCACCTCGTTCTGCGGAGTGGCGTCGGCGGCGGACAAGAAATACACCATCCGCGTCGCGTACTACTTCCCCACCAGCCATCCGGCCCACAAGTCGCTCGAATACTTCAAGCAGAACATCGAGAAGGACAGCAACGGCGCCATCGAGATCCAGCTCTTCCCCAACAACCAACTCGGCAACGAGGAAACCTTCATCGACTCGATCAAGCGCGGCATCGTGCAGATGGCGGTCTCGGGCGGTCTGGTGAAGAAGGACGAGATCAAGCTCGCCCTGGTCGAGCCGCCGTTCGTGTTCGAAAGCTGGAAGCAGGCCAAAGCCGCCTACACCGGCCCGATCGGCAAGGAAATCGTCGGCGACTACACCAAGAAGACCGGCGTGATGGTGGTCGGCTACTCGGTCAACGGCTTCCGTGAGATCTCGTCGAGCTTCGCGATCCGCAACATGGACGATCTCGGCAAGATGAAGATCCGCGTTCCCACCAACGAGATCTACGTCAACATGTTCAAGGCGATGGGAACGACGCCGGTGATGATGCCGATGGGCGAGATCTACAACGCCCTCGAAACCAAGGTCGTGGACGGCCAGGACAACCCCTACTCGACGGTGCGCGCCTCGGGCTGGTGGGAAGTCCAGAAATACATGCTCGAAACCCGCCACATGTTCGTCGCCAATCCTTGGCTGGTGAACAAGAAGTTCTTCGACGGCATGCCGGCGAACCTGCAGAAGGTGTTCACCGACAACGTCGCCAAGGCGATCGACTACAACTGGTCGATCTCCGAGCAGGACGATCTCGACTCCCGCAAGTTCATCCAATCGAAGGGTGTGGAAATCGTCGTGCCTTCGCCGGAATTCCGCCAGAAGATCAAGGATTCGATGAAGGACTTCTATAAGTGGTACTACGAGTTCGTGCCGGGCTCGGAGGCGATCATCGCCAAGATGGAAGCCCTGCCCAAGTAAGGCGCTTCCGCAATCGCACCGCGGGGCGGCGGCACAGCCGCCCCGCACCCCCTCGAACCGAGAGCGAAGCCTCTGTCGCGCGCCTTGAGCGGAGGACGGCATGTCTACGGGTATCTGCGAGCGTTTCGGACAGGTTTATAAATTTCTTCTCGGATCCGTGCTCGGCTGCATGGTCCTGATCGTCTTCGTCAACGTCGTCCTGCGCAAGTTCTTCCACTCGGGGATTTCGTTCACCGAGGAGGGACTACGCTATCTCTTCGTCTGGATGTCGTATCTCGGCATCGTCGCCGCCTACAAGACCAACGACCACATCCGCGTGACGATGCTGGTCGACCACCTCCCCGCACGCGTCCACGCCGCGCTCGGGCTGGTGATGAACGCGGTGATCCTCTACGCGTTGTGGTTCTGCACCGACGGCGGCTTCGTCTACATCGAGGCCAACGCCGGAACCTACGGCGAACTGATCAAGGTGCCGTACTACCTGGTGATCTTCTCGATCATCTTCGCCTGCCTCAGCATCGGCGCGATGACGATCGTCGAGATGTTCGGCCAGGCGCGCTTCCTTCTCCGCGGGGAGAGCCGGTAATGGAATTCTTCATCTTTCTCGGATCGCTGTTCATCCTGCTGTTCACCGGCATTCCGATCGGTTTCGTGCTGATGCTCTGCGGCATCATCATGATGGGCTACATGGGCCTCGACGACACCATGATCATGGCCCAGCAGATGATCGACGGCACCTCCAACTACATCCTCACCGCGATCCCGTTCTTCATCCTCGCGGGCGAGATCATGCATCACGGCGGCATTTCGCGCCGCCTGGTGCGGTTCGCCGAGCTGATCGTCGGCCGCGCCCGCGGCGGCCTCGGCTACGTCACCATCCTCGCCAGCATCATGTTCGCCGGACTGTCGGGCGTCGCCATCGCCGACGTCTCCGCCCTCGGCAGCATCCTGATTCCGCTGATGGTGGAAGCGGGCTACCGCCGCGACCGCTCGACCGGCCTCGTCTGCGCCAGCTCGCTGATGGCGCCGATCATCCCGCCGAGCCTGCCGCTGATCGTGCTCGGCGTCACCGTCGAGCTGTCGATCGGGCGGCTGTTCATGGCGGGCATCTTCCCCGGCCTGCTGCTCGGCGTCTCGCTGATGGCGGTGTGGTACTTCGTGGTGCGCAAGGACGGCTATACCCAGGCGGTCGCGGTGCCGAAGGAAGAGGTGATGCCGATCGTGCGCGACGCGGTCCCGGCGATGCTGATGCCGGTGATCATCATCGTCGGCATCCGGTTCGGCTTTTTCACCCCCACCGAGGGCGGCGCGGTGGCGGCGGTCTACGCCCTGCTGGTGGCGGTGTTCGTCTACCGCGAGCTCAACCTGAAGTCGCTGATGGACGCCCTCTACAACGCCGCGAAGGGCGCGGCCACGGTGATGTTCATCGTCGCCACCGCCTACACCGTCGGGTGGCTGATCACCATCGCCCAAGTGCCGCAGCAGCTCATCGCGATGTTCCAGGATCTCACCGCGAGCCCGGTGCGGCTGCTGCTGCTGCTCAACGTGATGCTGCTGGCGCTCGGCATGGTGCTCGACCTGACGCCGATCATCCTGATCTTCGCGCCGGTGATCTACCCGCTGATCCGCGCCGCCGGGATCGACCCGTACTACTTCGCGATCGTGATGATCCTCAACCTCTGCATCGGTCTGCTGACGCCGCCGGTGGGCACGGTGCTCTACGTCGGCTGCTCGGTGAGCGGCCTCAAGATCGGCAACATCGTGCGCGGCATCGGGCCGTTCCTGCTGGTGGAGGTGGCGGTGCTGCTGCTGCTGATCCTGTTCCCGCAACTGGTGCTGGTGCCGCTGCAATACCTCGGCTGAGCAATGGAGAAGATCGTGTCCTCAACCCGTCTGTTCCATGAGATCATCGCCGCCTCGAAGCCCGCGTTCGAGAAGATGTGCGGCGCCACCCCGATCCCGCGGTTCCGCGCGGCGCGGCAGAGCTTCCCCACCGACCGCGTCGGCGACGTCGCCGCGGCGGCGCGGGCGGCGCTCGCCGCACCCGGCTGCCTCGACCGCATCAAACCCGGCATGCGCATCGCCATCGGCGTCGGCAGCCGCGGCATCGCCAACCTGCCGCTGCTGACGCGGGAGCTGGCCGCGGCGATCCGGGCCGCGGGCGGCGAGCCGTTCATCGTCCCCGCGATGGGCAGCCACGGCGGCGCCACCGCCGAGGGTCAGGCGGAAATGCTCGCCGGGCTCGGCGTCGACGAGGCCGCCTGCGGCGCGCCGGTGGTGTCGTCGATGGAGGTGCGGCAGATCGGCGAGACGCGGATGGAGATCAAGGGCACGCCGGTGACGATCCCGGTGTACCTCGACGCCGCCGCCCTCGACGCCGACGGCATCGTGCTGGTGCAGCGGGTCAAGCCGCACACCGCCTTCCGCGGCCGCTACGAAAGCGGGTTGTGCAAGATGCTGGTGATCGGCCTCGGCAAGCACCGCGGCGCGATGGCCTACCACCGCTACGGCTTCGGCCCGTTCGCCGAACTGATGCCGAAGGTGGCGGCGCAGGTGCTGCGGGCGGCGCCGGTACTGTTCGGCCTCGCGGTGGTGGAGAACGCCTATCACGACACCGCGCTGGTCGAGGCGGTGCCCGCCGCGGCCTTCCTCGCGCGCGAGCCGGAATTGCTGGAGTACGCCTTCTCGCTGATGGGGCGGCTGTACTTCGACCATCTCGACGTGCTGATCGTCGAGGAGATCGGCAAGAACTTCTCCGGCGACGGCATGGACCCCAACATCACCGGCACCTTCCCGACGCCGTTCGCCGGGCAGGGCCTCGACGTCGAAAGCCGGGTGGTGCTGCGCCTCTCCGAGGAGACCCACGGCAACGCCATCGGCCTCGGCATGGCGGATTTCTCGACCGTGCGCGCGTTCCTCCAGGCCGACCCGATTCCCACCTACACCAACTCGCTCACCTCGCGGGTGTCGTGCGTCGCCAAGGTGCCGCTGCTGATGCCCGACGACGAAACCGCGATCAAGGCGGCGATCTACAAGTCCACCAGCCCCACCGCCGAGGTTCCGCGCATCGTCAAGATCCGCAACACCGGCAACATGGAGCTGATCGAGATCTCCGAGGCGCTGTGGGCCGAGGCGGAGGCGCATCCCTCGGTCGCGCTCGAGGGCGCGCCCTATGCCCTGCGGTTCGACGCCGAGCGGATGCTGTTGCCCGAAGGGGCATGAGGAGGGGGAAATGAAGGCGCTCGTCTACACGGCTCCGGAACGGGTCGAGGTCCGCGAGGTTGCGGAGCCCGCGCCCCGCCCGGGGGCGGTCAAGGTGCGGATGCGGTATTGCGGGGTCTGCGGCTCGGACATCGGCATCTTCGCGGGCAAGCACCCGCGCGCGAAGCCGCCGCTGATTCTCGGCCACGAGTTCGTCGGCACCGTCGCCGACGCGAACGGCGACCGCCGCTTCGCCGTCGGCGACCGGGTGGTCGGCTATCCGCTGCTGTCCTGCGGCGAGTGCCTGCCCTGCCGCACCGGCACACCGCACGTCTGCCGGTCGCTGCGGCTGGTCGGCATCGACGTCGACGGCGCGATGGCCGAAGCCGCCTGGATCGACGGCGACGCCCTGGTCAAGGTGCCCGCCTGCCTCTCCGACGAGGTCGCTGCGCTGGTGGAGCCGCTCGCGGTGGTGGTGCGGTCGCTGCGTCAGGCGCGCTTCCGTCTGCTCGACTCCGCGGTGGTGATCGGCGCCGGGCCGATCGGGGCGCTCACCGCCATCGTCCTCGGCCACAGCGGCGCCTCGCGGATCGTGGTCGCCGACGTCGACGACGCGCGGCTGTCGGTCTGCCGCGAGCTCGGCATCGAGACCGTCGACGTCCGCCGCACCCCGCTCGTCGACCTCATCGCCGACACCACCGGCGGCGACGGCGTCGACGTGGTGTTCGAGTGCTCGGGCGCGGAAAGCGCGGCGCGCGACGCCACCCGGATCTGCCGCATCGGCGGCACCGTATGCATGACCGCGGTGCACAAGGCGCCCCACGCCGTCGACCTGCGCGAGCTCAACTTCAAGGAGCAGACGCTCGTCGGCAGCCGCGTCTACACCCGGCGCGAGTTCGAAATGAGCGCCGCCCACGCGGCGACGATCGCCGACGACCTCGAAACCCTCGTCACCCAGGTGGTGCCGCTGAGCGGCGCGGGAAACGTCTTCGGGATGATCGCCGATCCGGCGGTCCTCACCGTCAAGCTTCTCGTCGACTGCACCCGATGACCCCCGCGAAAGGAAGGACCTCCGCGATGAAAATCGTCGTTTCCGACTGCGACCACGATTCCCTCGACGTCGAGGAGAAGGTGCTGGCGCGCGACGGACTGTCGTTCGAACTGTTCCAGTGCCGCACCGAGGACGACACCGTCGCCCGCTGCAAGGGTGCGGTGATCATCCTCAACCAGTATGCGCCGATGACCCGCAAGGTGATCGCCGCGCTCAAGCCCGAGCTGCGGCAGATCGTGCGCTACGGCGTCGGCGTCAACAACATCGACCTCGCCGCCGCCACCGAGTTCGGCGTGCAGGTCTGCAACGTGCCCGACTACAGCATCGACGAGGTCTCCGACCAGGCGCTGACGATGATGATGGCGCTGGCGCGCAAGCTGGTGCCGATGAACGCCGCGACCCACGCGGGCGCGTGGGACTACCAGCAGTCGATTCCGGTGTTCCGGCTGTCGGAACGCACCGTCGGGGTGATCGGCCTCGGCCGCATCGGCCGCCGCTTCGCCGAGAAGGCCCACGCCCTCGGCTGCACGGTGATCGGCTACGATCCCGTCTTCGCCCCGGCGGCCGACGACTTCGTCGCCGCCCGCTCCCTCGACGAGGTGCTGCGCACCGCCGACATCGTCTCGGTCCACTGCCCGCTCACCGACGGCACCCGCCACCTGATCGACGCGGCGGCGCTGGCGAAGATGAAGCGCACCGCGCTGCTGATCAACGTCTCGCGCGGCGGCATCGTCGACGAGGAGGCGCTCGCCGCGGCCCTCGGCACCGGCCGCATCGCCGCCGCCGCCCTCGACGTCGCCGAGGTCGAGCCTCTGCCCGCGGCCTCGCCCCTGCGCGGCCTCGCCAACTGCCTGCTGACGCCGCACATGGGCTGGTATTCGGCGGAGGCGGGGCTCGAACTCAAGCGCAAGGTCGCCGAGGAGGCGGCCCGCATGGCGCGGGGCGAGCCGGTGCGCTACCCGGTCAACACGGTTTCCTGACCATCGGGACGGGGGACGGGCGCGCCCGTCCCCCGGGTTCTTCGTCTCGCCGCTCCGGCAGTCGCCCTCGCCGGCATTCACGATGGATGATCAAATGACTCAAGGTTCGACGTCGTCTTCCGCCCCCGCCCTGCTCGCGCTCGACTGGGGCACCAGTTCCCTGCGCGCGTTCCTGCTCGACACCGAGGGGCGGAGTCTCGCGACCCGCGGCCTGCCCTACGGCATTCAGCACCTGCCGCAACCCGGGGTCGAAGGCTTCGAACAGGCGTTCCGCGAGATCGCCGGGGCGTGGCTCGAGGCCTCCCCGAGGCTGCCGGTGGTCGCGTCCGGCATGGTCGGCAGCGCCCAGGGGTGGAAGGAGATGGCCTACATCCCCTGCCCCGCCGACGTGCGGGTGCTCGCCGAACAGGCGGGCTGGATCGAAAGCCGCAGCGGCGTCAACATCCTGGTCGCCCCGGGCGTGCTGTTCGACCCGCCGGACGCGGCCCCCGACGTGATCCGCGGCGAGGAGATCCAGATCGCCGGCGCGCTCGCGCTGCATCCGGAGGCGCGCGCGGCGTCGTGCATGGTGCTGCCCGGCACCCATTCGAAGTGGGTGCGCGTCGAGAACGGCCGCATCACCGAGTTCTTCACCTACATGACCGGCGAGCTCTACGCGCTGCTGTGCCAGCACTCGATTCTCGGCCGCCTGATGCCGCCCGCGGCAGGCGAGATCGCGGAAGAGGCGTTCGTGCACGGCCTCCGGATCGCGGCCGACGGCGCTCCGGGCGACCTGCCGCACCAGTTGTTCTCGACCCGCACCCTCGGCCTCACCGGGCGGGTGCCGCGCACCGCGCTGCGCGACTACCTCTCGGGCCTGCTGATCGGCCACGAGATCGTCTCCGGCCTCGCCAAGATGCGCGAGGTGCTCAAGCCCGGCGACACCGTGCTGATGATCGGCGAACCGGCGCTGTGCCGACGCTACGAACTCGCGTTCGCGAAAACCACCGACCACCCGACCCTGCACACCGCCGACATGGCCGCCGCCGGACTGTTCCGCTTCGCCGCCGCCGCCGGGCTGATCGGCACGCGGGTGGAGGCGTGAGCATGGCCAAGGTTCTGCGCATCCACCCCGCCGACGCCGTCGCCGTCGCCCTCGAACCGCTCGCCGCGGGCACCGCGATCCCGGACTTCGGGGTCGTCCTTGCCGCCGATATCCCCCAGGCCCACAAGTTCGCGCTCCGGCCGATCGCCGCCGGCGAAAAGGTGATCAAATACGGCGCGCCGATCGGCATCGCCCGCACCGCGATCGCGGCGGGCGACCACGTCCACACCCACAACCTCAAGACCGGGCTGGGCGACATCCTCGCCTACGCCTACGCCGATGCGCCGCCGCCCGCCGCCGCACCCGCCGCCGCACCGCGCATCCGCGCGTTCGAACGGGCGAACGGCGAGATCGGCATCCGCAACGACCTCTGGATCATTCCACTGGTCGGCTGCGTCAACGGCCTCGCCGCCAACCTCGCGAAACGCGTCGAGGCGGCGGGAATCCTGCCCGAGGGTTCGCGGGTGATGGTGCTCGCCCACCCCTACGGCTGTTCGCAGCTCGGCGACGACATGGCCAACACCCGCGCGATCCTTCAGGACCACGCCCTCCATCCCAACGCGGGCGGCGTGCTGATCCTCGGGCTCGGGTGCGAGAACACCACCCTCGAATATTTCCGCGAGGGATTCGCGCCACCCGATCCGCGCCGCATCCGCTACCTCGTCAGCCAGCGCGTCGACGACGAATACGAAGCCGGGCTCGCGGCCTGCCGCGAACTGGCGGCGACGATGGCGGACGACCGGCGCGTCGAAACCGGCGCCGACCGCCTGCGTATCGGCCTCAAGTGCGGCGGCTCCGACGGACTTTCGGGGATCACCGCCAATCCGCTGCTGGGCGCGTTCTCCGACTGGCTGTGCGGCGTCGGCGGCACCACCGTGCTCACCGAAGTGCCGGAGATGTTCGGCGCCGAGCGGATTCTCATGGCACGCGCCGAAACCCGCGCGGTGTTCGACAAGACGGTGGCGCTGATCAACGACTTCAAGGCCTACTACATCGCCGCCAATCAGCCGATCTACGAGAACCCCTCGCCCGGCAACAAGGACGGCGGCATCACCACGCTCGAGGAGAAGTCCCTCGGCTGCACCCAGAAGGCCGGGCACGCGCCGGTGCGCGACGTGCTGCCCTACGGCGGGAGGATCGCCACCCCCGGGCTCAACCTGCTCTCCGCGCCCGGCAACGACGGCGTCGCGATCACCGCGCTCTCCGCCGCCGGGTGCCACATGGTGCTGTTCACCACCGGCCGCGGCAATCCGCTCGGCGGCGTGGTTCCCGCGGTCAAGGTGTCGAGCAACACCGCCCTCGCCACCCGCAAGCCGCACTGGATCGACTTCGACGCCGGGCCGATCGCCAGCGGCGCGGCGAGCCTCGACGAACTCCGCGA
The DNA here is from genome assembly GCA_900079695.1 of uncultured Alphaproteobacteria bacterium. Lineage (NCBI taxonomy): Bacteria > Pseudomonadati > Pseudomonadota > Alphaproteobacteria > uncultured Alphaproteobacteria bacterium. The sequence goes on along the minus strand of LT599022.1, from coordinate 2,999,018 downwards.
CGCTTTCGTCCGCACCGTCCTCGACGTCGCGAACGGCAGGCAGACCCGCAACGAGATCAACGGCATCGCCGATCTCATGATCTTCAAGAACGGCGTCACCCTGTAGGGCCGCCGGGAGCGGAACGGCGGGGGCGAGGCCCGGCGTTCCGCACGAATTTCGCACGAGAATCCGGCGAACCGGCAAATTCGTGGTTCTGATCGCGACGCGCCCGGGCTAGCTTGCTCTTCTGCCGAGCACGTCGCCCGGCGAATTCAAACTTGGGCTCACGAGCGAAAACATGAACCGGATTGTCTATTTGAACGGTGCCTGGTTGCCGGAAGCGGAGGCGAAGGTTTCGATCTTCGACCGCGGCTACGTGTTCGGCGACGCGATCTACGAAGTCACCGCGGTGGCGCGCGGCAAGCTGATGGATTACGCGGGTCACGTCGCCCGCCTGAAGCGCTCGGTCGGCGAGGTCGCGATGACCCTGCCGGTTTCCGACGACGAACTGCTCGCCATCCACCGCGAGATCGTCGCCCGCAATCGCCTCGACGAAGGCCTGATCTACCTCCAGATCTCGCGCGGCGCGGCCGACCGCGATTTTCACTATCCCGAAAATCCCCAGCCGACCCTGTCGCTGTTCACCCAGGCGAAGCGATATCTCGACGACGGCGCGGCGGTGAAATCGGGGATCGCGGTGATCTCGCTGCCCGACCTGCGCTGGGCGCGCCGCGACATCAAGACCGTGCAGTTGCTCTATCCGTCGATGGCGAAGATGGAAGCCGAAAAGCTCGGCGCCCAGGACGCCTTCCTGATCGAGGACGGCTTCGTCACCGAAGCGACCTCGTCGACCGCGCACATCGTCACCGCCAAGGGCGCGCTGGTGACCCGCCAACTCAGCCACGCGATCCTGCCCGGCATCACCCGCGGCTCGATTCTGTCGCTGGCGCGCGAGGCGGGCATCCCGGTCGAGGAACGCGCCTTCACCATCGACGAGGCGAAGAACGCCGCCGAGGCATTCGTCACCTCCGCCACGCAACTGGTGCAGCCGGTGGTGAAGATCGACGACGCGGTCATCGGCAACGGCAAACCCGGCCCGGTGGCGATGCGCCTGCGCAAGCTCTACACCGACTATCACCTCGCCCACCTGATCTGAGAAAACCGGGGGCCTGTCGCGCGCCGCACGGCAGGCCCCCGGGGCGCATCCTTCGCCCGCACCGTTCCCGACGCCGCGGACGGCGACGACGGCCCCGTCGTTCGCTATTTCACGGCGGCGTTGCCGCCATCCGCAAAAAGCGCCGATCCGGTGACGAAACTGGCCAGGGAGCTGGACAGAAAAAGCGCCGCCGACGCGATCTCCTCGGGCCGGGCGATCCGCTTCATCGCATGAAGCCCGGCGGCCCAGTCCTTTTGACTTTGATCGCCGGCCATTTCGGTATCCACCCCGCCCGGCAAAAGCGCGTTGGCCCGGATGCCCCGGGCGGCGTAGTCGGCGGCTATGCCCTTCACCAACCCCATCAAACCGGCCTTCGATGCGCCGTAGGCGGCCATGCCGGGAAGACCCACGCTGGTTCCGACGAAGCTGGACGTGAAGACGATGGAGCCCCCGCCCCGCTCGAGCATCGCCGGTATCTGGCTGCGCGCGCCGAGATATGCGGCGGTCAGGTTGACGGTCAGCGTGCGTTGCCAGTCTTCCGGCGCGATTTCGGCGAGCGGCTTCGCCGCGCCGACGGTGCCTGCATTGTTGACGGCGATATCGAGGCCGCCGAACTCGTGGATCGCGTCGGCAACGAGCCGCTCATGGGTTTCGGGAAGGCCGACGTCTCCGGCGGACGCATAGGCGCGCCCGCCCTCGGCGCGAATTTCGGCGACAACCTCGTCCAACCGGTCCCGACGTCGGGCGCCGAGGACGACCGCCGCACCATGCTCGGCAAAGAGCCGCGCAATCGCCCGCCCGATGCCGGACGACGCACCCGTGATCACCGCAACCTTTCCTTCGAGAAGATTCATGTTCGACCGCCTTTCCGCATGTGTTGACGGCGACGACATGAGGGGACGCGACCGGCGGTTCACTCCGCGTCTTGCTGTCGAAAAAACTATTCTCGGAAATCGCGGGCGAACGGCTTGTTCCCTCGCCGGAGCCGGCGCATGCGCCGTCGGAGCCGCGTCTTCGGCCCGACCATCGCAGGCGGGGAATACGGCGACGGACCTCGCGGGAAAGCGAGCCCGTCGAGAAGACCGACAGCCGTGAACGGCAGGAAATGAGGTGAAACCGGCGTTCCGGTTTTGAAAAACTGGCGGAGAGGGCGGGAGCTTCGTTGAAGACACCAAAACCCCAGGATTTCCGCCGTTTTCTCCTCATTGTCCGAGGACAGAATGTAGCACCTCACTGTAACACCCAGCAAGGTCAATCGGCCTCTCCGTCCTGAGACGATTTCGCCGCCGCCTCCTGCTGTTGCCAGTAGCGGTCCTCCCGTTCGTCTTCAGCCCGCCACTCCTCCGGCATCGCCGAAACGACCTTGATCTTGCGGAAACCCGACTCCCAATGACCCAGATGCGCCTCAATCTTCTTCAGCGTGTCCGCAATGTCATCCTCAGCTCGCTTTCCCGCAGAGGAGAATCCCTCAAACTGCGTCACGTCCAGAACAACATCCCGAGTTGTGCGTTTCCCCGCCACATTCTCGTAGGTGATTCTCACGGTAACCGGACATGGCTCCTTGAGCAGTTGATGGGCCATCCCGAAAAGCAACTGGATGCCTTCGCCCTGAGGCAGGATGGAGAGAGGCGGACGGGCCGTCTCCAGAGGAAGCCTAACCCCTGCCTTTCTCAATCGCGCAGTTTCTCCGATCACCTCGAAGCCAACATGAACCGCCGTTCCTCGGCCAACATTCTTCAGATGGAATTGGAGAACCTGGACATACCTCTCGTCCGGCAGCAAGTACCCGACCACGTTCGGTTCGGTTCCGGCTTTTCGTTGAAGGCTGGATTCCCGCGCCAAGTAAACGTTGGCGACCATCATGCCGATGCTGGTGATCGCCAGTACGCCCGTCAACAGACCCTGCACATCCGCGTCCATGCTCGCTCCTCGGATACGTTCTTAGGCTGGGAGTTTACTCCAAGCCACGCCGACAGATGACGCCCCCAGAATCAGACAGCACACCCCTATGCATTCTGCATGACGTAAGCGACGTAAGCAATGCATGGGGAGATCAGAAGTCCGACTCCTCGTCGTCATCAAGATCGACCTCGGACACGTGGAAGCCAAGTTCGCGGTAGAGTTCCGGCAATCGGCGACCGAAGTGGATGCTGAGGGCACGGGCGGCGATCTCCGGCCTGTCCGCCATGCGGGTGCTGAGCGCCTTCGCAAGGCGATCCGCCATTGACTGCGCCTGTGTCTCCTTCCACGTTGCGATGTCCTCTTCGGTGAACTCCAGGCTCCCCTTGCCGTCCGCCTGCCGCTTGGCCTTCCTCCAGTTGTCGAAGTCATGCGCCTCATCACCCAGGGCTTTGAAGATGCGACGCATCGTGCCGACCTGCCCATCGGAGACTGATGCCGCCTCCATGATCTCGCTCTTGCTGTAGGTGCCCATCCGAACCAGTCGCCACGCGAAGTCCATCTTCTCCTGGGTGGACATGCTGAGTTTCGCCCGGCTGTTCGCCCGTCCGGCCTCTAGGACCGCCTGTTCCACCGTGCCGTCGAAGAAGGCCACAGGGACCGGCTTCGAGAACTTTGCCAGCTTGTAGGCGGTGATGCGATGGTGTCCGTCGATCAGGTACGCCTTCCGCCCGGCCTGGAAGACCGTCAGCGGCTCCAGGGTGCGCCCGGACTTAACCTTTCCTGCGAGTTCCGACACGTGCTGTTTGGATACGCCGCGTGGCTGGAAAAGCTCCGGCAGTAGAGTGATCTTGTCCAACGGCAGTTTAGCCGACAACGGCTCCGGGTTCGGCGATGCCGCGACTTCGGCTTTCAATCTTGCCATCAGCGACACGAGTTCAGACTCCACCACCTCGGCGGCGGCATCCACTTCCTCGGCTTCTGCGGTGGTGATCGGAGCTTCCTGCTGCATCACTTCAACTCCTGGACGGCCTGAGCCAATTCTTCGTTCTCGCGGCGGCGCTTCTCGGCGTCCTCGGTTTCCCGTCGGGCGAGAAGCAGCCCCGCAACACCGAAAGTTTCCGCCAGCATCGCCCCCAGCAGCACCGTGGTTCCGGCAGGAAGATCGCGGTAAACCCGCTTCACCTTCCCGGTCTTGTGATCGAACCACGTCCCCACGTTCACATCCGCCAGGGCGCGAAGACGGCGGGCGAGCTGGTGGCGGAAAGCGTCATCGGACAGGAAGCGGCGTGGCGACTGCTCCTGCATCAGGAACACCGCCAGCGCGGTTTCCACGACTTCGGCGGCTTCGGCATGATCCGCCAACTTCACAATTTCGTGGCAAGCCTGACGCTCGAAGCGGTTCATCGCCTTGCCCCGTAGCGATGCCGTGACGACACCTCGACAGTGATTGACCAGGGCAAGCCACCGCGCCTCGATGCTTGGCCAAAGCGGGCTATTCGGGTTCCGTGCCTTCCGCTGACGGATGATCGCAGCGTACGGAGCCAGCTCGGCTTTGCTGACGCCCTGCTGCTGAGGGTGCCCGTGGCGGCGCTGGCGGGTTTTGTGGGTGCTGCACACACTGCCCCAGCGAGACACCGGAGCATTGCAGCCAGGAACACGGCAGTGATTCATCGACGACCTTGAGGGAGGAGTTCGCGCCCGCCCTGCGAGGGACAGGCACAAGAACAAATTCGCATGATGGAATCGGGTTTTAAGCCGAAACGATGCCGTGAACCGCACCAACCGACAAACCCACGCGGGCAGCGATCTTGCGGATACTCAGCCCCTCGGCCTTGGCGGCAAGGACAGCCTCCTTCGCTGTCTCACCGATAGCAGGACGCCCCAAGGCCTTACCCTGCGACCGGGCGCGGGCCAACCCGGCTTTGACCCGCTCCTGGATCATCGACCGTTCAAATTCGGCAAAGACGCCGAGCATCTGGAACATCGCCTTCCCCGCCGGGGTGGTGGTATCGATGCCCTGCTGGTGGAGGAACAGGTCAACACCAAGCGCATGAACCTCCGTAAGGAACCCGACCAAATCCTGGAGACGCCTCCCCAGCCGATCCACGGACCACGCCATCACCACGTCGAACCTGCGGCGGGTAGCATCCTTGCTGAGACGGTCGAACGCGGGGCGTTCCTCACGCCCCTTGGCCCCAGACACCCCCGCATCTTCGTAGACCTCGACCACCTCCCAGCCTGATCGCTCCGCCACAGCCTGAAGTTCCAAGCGCTGATTTTCGGTCGTCTGTCCGTTCGTGGAGACTCGAAGATAAATTGCTGCCCGCTTCATCTTCAAACGCCCTCCGGGACAATCAGACGGAGATAGTGATCAGCAGGTATCTCGATGAGAGCCACCCTTGAGAGGTTGATGTAGCGAGTTTGATATTCCCCTCTTTCATCAAGAACCAGGAACGTGTTCTCTGGAACGCGATCCAACTCCATTTCCAGAACCTCGAACTCTGCCGCATCTTCTTGGGTGAAGAGGTAAGCCTTCTCGTCAGCGCCCCCCGCAAAGACGAAACAGACCTCCATGAACAGCATTTCTGCGTCACCACCATCTCTTTCGCCGATGACGGTTCGGCACTCTTCCATGAGGCTCGGCGAGATCGTTCCCCTCCCCCATTCCCTCAGAGCGGCGTAGACCTCAGGATGCGCAAAATCCGGCATAGCGGTGATGTCATCGGAGATCAGCTCAAGATCACGGAGGTACATGGGGTTGATGAAAATCAACTTGTTATTCAGCGTTCGTGCGGAAAGCCAACGCTGCGTTGACGCTCCCGAGCGCCCCACTCCAAGTGCCGCAAGTTGATCAACCAGATAGGCGCGAGCCGTTTCATCGATCGGGTACTCCTTCACCTTTCCCTCAACGCCAAGCCGCAGCGTCCCGAACGGCATATCGGGGTCAAACAGAGCAAACGGCGACCGCGACCGCTCCTCCTCTGACATGCGTTGATCGAGCAGCTCCGCGACGCTGCAGGAAAGGGCTACGGCCACATCCCGCAGTTGCGAGACCGACAATTCCGTTTTCCCGGTTTCCCATCGAGCCACTGTCTGTTGAGTCGTACCCAAGCGCTGCGCTAGGTCCGCCTGGGTCATTTGCAGGCGCTTGCGCATTTCCTTGATCTTCACAGGACACCTCGTGCGTGTTTTCCAACACGCGGAATATGTTCTATCCCTGAACACACGTCAAGAGTTCTCATACTCACTTTACGTGTTTTGTCGTGACCGTTTAGAAAACAACTGGTTTATGAACGATTCTCAGCAGCCTTGAAGGCCGCTGAAATCCGCGTTTGGTCACGCCTGATCCGAGTAGGGTTTTCTGAACGTCTCCGAACATGACCGGGGACTGAGCCGGTGCTACCTTGCGGACTGCAAAATTTCTTTGGAAGGGCGATGATGTCGACGACCACACAGCCTTGGTACATCCCAACCTTATTCAAAGCGGGCACGACCTTCACGCTCGCGGCTCCAATCATCGTCGGGCTGAAGTATCACGACACAAGCACGGCTTGGATCGCCGCACTCTGTGGAGCTTTCGTGACCATAGTGTCGAGGTTCGACGACTTGACCAAAGTTTCCCTCGGCCCTCTCAAGGCCGAAATGCGTGAAGCGATAAACGAGGCCAACGCCACCATCGAGCAATTGCGGGAGGTTGCAACAACCATAACCGACGCAACTCTTACCGACCTAAGCGCCGGGATGTTCTGGGGAGGACTTTCCACAAAAAGCCGCCTCGACTACCACCCCAAGATGATTGCGAGCTTGCAAAAGATCGGCGCATCTCAAGAACAAATCGACCGCGCCGAGGCCGGATGGAGAAATGCCATAGGCATCCTCTACTTGAACCACATCACGAAAGCCGCCGAAGCGGCAGCCCCGAATGCCTCGGCCTTCACACCTGCCCGAGGAGAACTCCGCAATGCCTTCAAGGATAGCGTCGCCCCTGCCCCTTCCGCGCTAGAGCAAGTGCTCTCAAGCCACTCGCTGACCTCTCCCGAAATCAAGCAATGGCTCGATGACTACCACCACTTCCTCGCAACCAAGGAAATTCGCCGGTACGACGAATTTGCGAAGGACTGACCATACCGGGGGGATAATTACTCTGCCGCCTGATTGGTGGGTGGCTCAGATTTTTCTGCCTGATTTCGGGGGCGGAGGTGCGACAGGTCCAAACCCTCGTAGCGGAGTTGCGCCATCGCCTCGTTAAGCTTCGTCAAGACGTAGCCCCGACCATAGCGGCCTGACATCCCCTCCTCGCCGTGCCCCTGAAGGGTATCCATGATCTCCTTCGGGATGCCGGAATCGCGGCAGGCGTCCTCGAAGCTATGGCGGAAGCTGTGGAAAGCGTTCTTGCTGCGCTTGATCTTCAGCACGTCCAGGAAGCGCCGGAACTTCTTCGAGTAGGGCGACGAGTAGTAGCCGTCCTCGCCCAGGGGCATCTCCGGGAACAGGCGCACCTCGCCCCGCCGCTTCTGCCGCTCCACATGGTCCAGCAGCCCGAGTTCGATCAGCATGGGGTGGATGGGACTGATGCGCTTGCTGTTCGCGGTCTTGAGCCGCTTGTCGTCGCCATCGTCATTGATGTCGATGAAGCGGACGCCCTGCTCCTCCCGTACGTCCTCGACCCGAAGCTGGATGATCTCGCCGGACCGCGCCCCGGTGAACAGGGCAATCAGCGGCACCCAGAACATCCCGGTATCGCGGGGGATCAACGAACCCGGCGACACCCACTCCCGGATGGACTTGCAGCCTGTATAGAGCGGCGCATGGAAGATCGCCTTCAACTCCTCCAGGGTGAACGGGTCGCGCTCGTCGCGGACGTTGCGCCCCTTCGCCTTGATCCGCAGGCCTTTGAACGGGTTGAGCGGGCATTCATCGTACTGATCCGCCGCCCAGGTCCAAAGGGAGCCGACGTAGCTCAGCACCTTATTGAGGTTTTTCTCCGACATCGGCGGCATCCCCGTCTGCCGTGCCTTCTCAGCGGCCTCGGCGACACCCATCCCCTTGAACGCGTCGAACTTGTTCCAGTTCGCGGGCAGGTGCATCAGCACCGCTTTGAACGCCCGCGCCTCCGCCTTGCCGTACTCGGTCCAGGCCCGGTCGCCGTTCACGGCGATGAAGTGCCCCATCCAGACCCGATGCTCATGCGCGGTCTTGGGCACCCACGCAGTCCGCGACTTCTCGGCGGCCCATTCCTCGACCAACTGCGACAGCAGGGGAATGCCCGGCGAAGTGGTTGGGCGGCTCGAACGGGCGAAGACGGTAACGTTGGAAACTGGAACCTGGGACGTGGACAAAGGCTGCGGCGTTTCCACCGGCTCGCCCTCGTTCCTGGCCCGCTTGGCCTTGTAGGCACGGATGGCAGCAGCCTGAAGCACACGCGCGACCTTGCGACGACAAGCCGCACCGGCGGCAAGGCGGATGTTCACCGAAGACCAGGACAGAACCTCGTCCACCTCGCTCTCGTAGAAGACATCGACCTCGCCCCGCGCGTAGGCGTAGCGGGTCATGGCGTCGAAGTCCTCGATGTCCTCCGCGTACTCGTCGAAAGACGTACCCTCGAAGGCCTCGTTGCGGACCTCGTCATCCTCGTCCAGCAGGTGGGCGTAGTAGACCTCGCCAACGTGCTTGATCTGCTCCTCGGACAAGTCGTCCACGCTCGGCTGTGTCTGGAACGCCAGCCGATGCCGGTGTTCGTCGAACAGCCGATCCACCCGCACCGCCTCGATGCGGACGAGCTTCAGCGCGTCCTGATAGTCCTTGGTGCGGAGCGAGAACGTTTCTTCGGTCTTGGGGTACGTGTCCGCGATATCCACCGGAATCGCTGCGCGGTGGTAGTAGGTCGCGCCACGGCGGTATAGGCGAGGGTGTCCAGGCATCTTCTCCATGCCCCCACTGTAACAGTCCAATGGAGCAACGAGAAGATTTTGTGATGGATTCCCAACGATCTACAGGGAGATCAGCGGTTTAGGGAATCGCTGGCGGAGGAGGCGGGATTCGAACCCGCGAGGGGCTTCCACCCCAACACGCTTTCCAGGCGTGCGCCTTAAACCGCTCGGCCACCCCTCCGATTCGCGCATCCGCGCGAGGCGTCGTTTCTAGCGAACCTGCCTGTCGAATGCAAGGCTTCTATTACGATGCGTAACGGGGTATATGACAGGGAGGGGATGTCAAGGGGATTTCAGGAATTCGGTTGAATCTTCGGACATTTCGCGGCAAATTTGCCACGAAGAACAAAAAAGAATGCCTAGCTCTCGGGGATGTTTGAGGTTTGCATGACTCTCGGACGTGTTCTTGGTTGGCTTCTGTTGGGGATTGCCGGGCTGATCGCCGCGGCGGAGGGGATCGTCGCCGTGGGTACCGGCGCGTATGACGCGATCGCCACCGGGGAGCTCTGGACTCTGGTCACCGGCCACGCTCCCGCCTTCGGTCTCGGCGGCCACGCGGCGTGGCACGATGCGGTCGGGCAGATTCTGCTCGGATGGCCGGCATGGACGGTGATCGGACTTCTCGGCGGCTCGCTGGTGCTCGCCTGTCGGCCCCGTCGCAGGCGCGCCGAGTATCGCGAAGCTTCGATGCGGTTTTCCTCGTCGCCGCGCTGATCCCGCCGCGGTCCTGCGGCCGGTCGGGCTTGCCCGAAATTAAAGTATACATAACACTCGCTCAGGAATACGATGGGCGAATCCTGAATATTCCTATTTAGGTCGCCATGTCCGCTTTCGCCCGCGTTCTCCCCGACCGCTTCACCACCGCGCTGGTGATCGTCGTCCTTCTCGCAACCGTCGTCCCCGCGCACGGCCCGTTCGCCGCGATCTGGGGCGATGCCACCGCAGTGGCGATCGCGCTGCTGTTCTTCCTGCACGGCGCGCGCCTGTCGCGCCAGGCGGTGATGGCGGGGATGCTGCACTGGCGGCTGCACCTCACGGTGATCGTCTTCACCTTCGGCGTATTCCCGCTGCTCGGCGTGGCGTTCGCACAGTTGCCCGAGGCGGTGCTGCCGTCCGGCCTCGCGCTCGGGCTGATCTACCTCTGCTGCCTGCCCTCGACGGTGCAGTCGTCGATCGCCTTCACCTCGATCGCGGGCGGCAACGTCGCCGCCGCGGTCTGCAGCGCCTCGGCATCGAGCCTGTTCGGCGTGGCCATCACGCCGCTGCTGGTGGGCCTGCTGATGCATGCCCAGGGCGGCGAGATCACCCTCGACCAGATCCAGGCGATCGTCACCCAGATCCTGCTGCCGTTCGTGGTTGGGCAACTCGTCCACCCATGGGTGGGAGCGTGGGCGCTCCGCAACAAGAAGGTCCTTTCGGCGTTCGACCGCGGATCGATTCTGATGGTGGTCTACGGCGCGTTTTCCGAGGCGGTGATCAACGGCCTGTGGCATCGCCTGACGCCGATCTCCACCCTGACGCTGGTGGTGGTGTGCTGCACGATTCTCGGGCTTCTGCTGGTTTCGACGACGTTCGTCGCGCGGCGCCTCGGGTTCGACCGCGCCGACGAGATCACCATCGTCTTCTGCGGATCGAAGAAGAGCCTCGCCGCCGGGGTGCCGATGGCGAACATCCTCTTCCCCGCCGCGAGCGTCGGCATGATCGTGCTGCCGCTGATGATCTTCCACCAGATCCAGCTGATGGTTTGCGCGGTGCTGGCGCGGCGCTACGCCGCCCAGGGGCAGAGCCTAGAACAGGCCTAGCCACGCCCACCACAGATAGTTCAGCGGCCACAACAGCACGATCGACGCGGCGGAAACCGCGAAGCAGAGCTTGTTGGCCTCCCGCATCGGCAGATCGAGCGCCTGGATCGCCACCACCAGGGCGGGCGCCTGGAAGGTCAGCAGCACGGTGGCGTAGCCCAGCACCTGGGTCATCAGCACCGTCATCAGCGGCAAGCCGGAGGCCGCCGCGAACTCCCGCGCGAGGGGCGTCAGCACCGCCGGAATCCCCGGCTGCGAGGCGAGCACCCCGGTGAGCGACGCGATCCCCGCGAGCAGGCCGAAGTTGCGCGCCGGGCTGCCGGGCTCGAACGGCAGCACCGCGAGCAGGCCGTCGGCGGCGAGCCGCCCGATGCCGGAGGTCGAGACCAGCACGCCGAGGCCAACGATCGCGGCGATGTAGAACAGCGAGGCGACGTTGATGCGCTGGATCGCATCCGCTCCCAGCACGCCGACGCCGGGCAGCAGGCAGGCGATCCCCGCGAGCATGCCGACCCAGGCGGGCGAGATGTGGTGCCAGCTGTCGGTGCACCACAGCAGCAGCGCCAGCGCGAGAATCGCCGAAAGCCGCCACTCGGCGGCGGTCATCGGCGTGGCCGCGCCGTCGTCGGACACCGGTCGCGCCGCACCGCCGCGATACATCCAGGCGACGATCGCGGTGGTGAGCACGGTGCGCAGCGCCCCCATCACCGGGAAATGCAGCAGCAGATAGTGGGCGAAGTCCGGCGGGGCGATCCCCATCGCCTCGGCCGCGCCGATCAGCACCACGTTCGGCACGTTGGCGGGAAGGATGGTGACGGCGGGAAAGAAGGTGCCGAAAATCCCCGACAGCACCACGCCGACATAGGGCCGCGACCCCGGCGCGTAGCCGAGCCGCGCGGCGATCGCCGAGAAGATCGGCAGCAGCAGGAGGATGCGCCCCATCGCCGAAGGCATGATGAACGCCATCGCCACGCCCAGGATCGCGTTGCCGAACACCACGCCGACGTAACTCTTGGGGAAGCGCGCCAGCAGCCGCCGCGCGAGACGGTCGCCGAGGCCGGTGCGGTTGACCGCGACGCCGATGAACAGCCCCGGAAAGATCAGCCAGAACGCGGTGGAGGAAAACCCCGCGAACGTCACCTCGGGAGGCGCGATCGCGAACAGGATCGCGGCGGTGAAGAACACCATCGCGGTGACGTATTCGGCGATCACCCCGGTGGCCCACAGCGCCAGCATCGTCAGGATCAGGATCAGCGCCGGGCCCGCCCCGAGTTCCCGCACCGCGTCGAGTCGCGACAACCCCGCCGCCGCCGCCGCGACCGCACCCACCACCAGCCAACCGCCGTACCTGCGCATGCTCGCTCCCCCGGGTTGCGGCGAGCATAGCGCGGCGATGCGCCTCAGGCGGTGAAAATCCTCACAAAACCCGTCAGCCGTCGCCCATCTTGAGGGCGGCGATGAAGGCGGACTGCGGGATTTCGACCTTGCCGAACTGGCGCATCCGCTTCTTGCCCTCCTTCTGCTTTTCGAGGAGCTTCTTCTTGCGGGTGATGTCGCCGCCGTAGCACTTGGCGGTCACGTCCTTGCGCATCGCGCTGATGGTCTCGCGCGCGATCACCCGGCCGCCGATCGCCGCCTGGATCGGAATCTTGAACAGCTGGCGCGGAATCAGGTCCTTCAGGCGCTCGCAGATCTGGCGGCCGCGGAACTCCGCCTGGCTGGCGTGGGCGATGAACGACAGCGCGTCCACCGGCTCGGCGTTGACCAGGATCGACACGCGGACGAGGTCGGAGGCGGAGTAGTCCGCCACTTCGTAATCGAACGAGGCATAACCCCGGCTGATCGACTTCAGGCGATCGTAGAAGTCGAAGACGATTTCGTTCAGCGGCAGGCGGTAGACCGCCATCGCGCGGTTGCCGACGTAGGTGAGCTCGTCCTGAATGCCGCGGCGCTCGGTGCACAGCTGCAGCACCGCGCCGAGATATTCGTCGGGCACCATGATCGTCGCCTTCACCCAGGGTTCCTCGATCTCCTCGATCTTGGTGGGCTCGGGCATGTCGACCGGGTTGTGGAGTTCGCGGACGTTGCCGTCGGTCATGTGCACGCGGTAGACCACCGAGGGCGCGGTGGTGATCAGGTCGAGGTCGAACTCGCGCTCCAACCGCTCCTGGATGATCTCCATGTGCAGCAGGCCGAGGTAGCCGCAACGGAAGCCGAAGCCGAGCGCCGCCGAACTCTCGGGCTCGTACTGGAAGCTCGCGTCGTTGAGGCGGAGCTTGCCGAGGGATTCGCGGAGGTTCTCGAAGTCGCCCGAATCCACCGGGAACAGCGACGAGAACACCACCGGCACCGACGGCTTGAAGCCCGGCAGGGCATGATCGGCGGGGGCGCGGTCGTCGGTGATGGTGTCGCCGACCTTGCAGTCGGCCACGGTCTTGATGCCCGCGATCAGGAAGCCCATCTCGCCCGGCCCGAGGCTCTCGACGTCGACCATCTTCGGCGTGAACGCGCCGACCTTGTCGAGCTGATAGGCGGCGCCGTTGGCCATCATGCGGATGCGCATGCCCTTCTTCAGCACGCCATCCTTCACCCGCACCAGAATCACGACGCCGAGGTAGCTGTCGTACCAGCTGTCGACCAGCAGCGCCTTGAGCGGCGCGTCGGCCTCGCCCGTCGGCGCGGGCAAGCGCGTCACCAGGGCTTCGAGCACGTCGGAAATGCCGAGGCCGGTCTTGGCGGAGATCATCACCGCGTCGGAGGCGTCGAGCCCGATCACGTCCTCGATCTGCCCCTTGACCCGGTCCGGTTCGGCGGCGGGCAGGTCGATCTTGTTGAGCACCGGGACGATCTCGTGGTTCGCCTCCATCGCGTGGTAGACGTTCGCGAGGGTCTGCGCCTCCACCCCCTGCGAGGCGTCCACCACCAGCAGCGAGCCTTCGCACGCGGCGAGCGAGCGGCTGACCTCGTAGGCGAAGTCGACGTGGCCGGGGGTATCCATCAGATTGAGCTGATAGGTGCGGCCGTCCTTCGAGGTGTAGGCGAGGCGCACCGTCTGCGCCTTGATGGTGATGCCGCGCTCGCGCTCGATGTCCATCGAATCGAGCACCTGCTCCTTCATCTCGCGCTCGGTCAGGCCGCCGCACACCTGGATCAGGCGATCGGCGAGAGTCGACTTGCCGTGGTCGATGTGGGCGATGATCGAGAAGTTGCGGATGTGCGAGAGATCGGTCATGGGGGTTCCGGTCGGTTCATGCTGCGGCGAGCCCGGCGCGGAACGCCGGACTCGCCCGGAACATAGTGCATTTCCCGGCCCGCAGGAAGTCCTACTCGGCCTTCGGCCTGCGCGGCGCGCGGGGCCTGCGCGCGGGCTTCGGCGCGGGCGCGAGCGCCGCGTCGATCGGCGCGGGCACCGGGGCGATGCCGCCCATGTCCTCGACCGGCGAAGCGAACGGCGCCACCGCCGGCGCGGCCGGTTCGGGGGCAGGCGGAACCTCCTTGGGAGCCTTTTTGGGCTTGGCCGCCTTCTTCGGCTTCGCCGGTTTCTCGTCCTTCTTCTCCGGCTCCGGGCCGAGATAGTCGACCACGCCCTGAGTCAGCGCCCAGCAGGCGAGTCGCACCGTCTTCGGCGGCTTGATCGCCTCGCCGTCGCGCTCGCCCTTCTCGTAATACTGAAAGATGCGGCGCTTCAGGCCGAGCGCCTCGGCCGCCTCCTTCTGCGACAGCGCCAGCGATTTGCGCCACGCCTTCAACTGCTTTCCGTCCATCTGCGTCTCTCCGTCCGTCTGTCCGACCGGACAACCCGACCGGATTGTCGATACCCAAACGACGATACGCACAGCGTGCGCCTTTTTGCACTTGAAAAACGCACTGGGTGCGCATAATTTCATAAAGTGGATACCAATTACGGGAAGCGCGCGAGATCTCGCTCAACCCGAAGGCACGGAGGACCCGGCCATGGCAAGCTTCGGACCCAATCGCATCTACGTCTGCGGACGCAACGCCTACGACAACGAACTCGCCCTCGCCCGTCACGAAGGCGTGCAGCGCCTCAGCCTGAGTTCGGTGGCCCCGACCATCGACGCCCGGCCGCGCTTCGCCTACCGCATCGCCGACGGCGACACCGTGCGTTGGGCCACCGATCCGATCGAGGCCTACCGCGCCTCCCCCACCGCCACCGTCGACGTGGTCGCGGTGCGGCGCTGACGCCACAGTCTCCGCGCGATTTTCGGAAAACCGGCTCCGGCCGGTTTTCTTTTGCGCGGAACTCTGGAATCGTCGTGGCGAAGGAGAGCCCGCCATGTACGTTCCCGAACATTTCCGCGAAGACGACCTCCCGGCGCTGCATGGCGCCATCGCCCGGGCGCGGCTCGCCACTCTCGTCACCACCACCGCCGAAGGGCTGATCGGAACGCCGCTGCCGCTGCTGCTGGCGGCCGACGAAGGCCCGCTCGGCACCCTCTACGGGCACCTCGCGCGGGCCAACCCGCAAGCCCGGCTCGCGCCGGTCGGCGAGGCGCTCGCGATCTTCGCCGGACCCGAGGCCTACGTTTCGCCCGCGTGGTATCCGAGCAAGGCGGAAACCCACAAGGTGGTGCCGACCTGGAACTATGTCGCCGTCCACGTCTACGGGGCGCTCGAAACCTTCACCGACACCGACCGGTTGCGCGATCTCCTCGCCCGCCTCACCGACCGCCACGAAGCCGGGCGTGCCGAACCCTGGAGCCTCGCCGACGCGCCGGAGGACTACGTCGCGGCGATGCTCAAGGGCATCGTCGGCGTGCGCATCCCGATCGCGCGGCTCGACGGCAAGAGCAAGATGAGCCAGAACAAATCCGCCGCCGACCGCTCCGGGGTCGCCGCCGGTCTCGCCGCCGCCGCCGACCCCCGCGACCGCGAGGTCGCGCCGCTGATCCCGCGCTGAGGCCCGCGATGTCGCTGCACCTTCTGTCGCTGTTCGTCGCCGCGGTGTTCCTGCTCTCCGGCACCCCGGGGCCGAACATGCTGCACATTCTCGCGCGCAGCGTCGCCCTCGGCGTTCGCCGCGCCCTGATCGCGATGGCCGGGGTCCTGCTCGCGCTGATCGCCGTGCTCGCCGCGTCGGCCGCCGGGCTCTCGGCGGTATTGATGGCGTTGCCCGGCGCGTTCGAAATTCTGCGCTTCGTCGGCGTCGCCTACCTCGTCCACCTCGGCATCCGGTCCTGGCGCGGCGGCACGGTCGCGATCGCCTCCGACGCCGCGCCCGCTCCGGCCCCCACGTCGCGCAAGATCTTCGCGGGCGGCTTCTTCGTGTGCGCCAGCAATCCCAAACTGCTGCTGTTCGCCACCGCATTCCTGCCCCAGTTCGTCGATCCCGCCGAACCCGCCGCGATGCAGTTCGCGATCCTCGTCGCCACCTTCGCCGCGATCGAACTGTTCTGGATGCTGGTCTACGCCCTCGGCGGGAAAGGCCTCGCCCGCCACCTCGGCAGCCCGCGGCTGCGCACCGCCTTCAACCGCGTCACCGGCGGCGTCTTCGTCGCCTTCGGCGCTCTGCTCCTGCGCCTCAAACCGGTGGTGTGAGGGGCTCACGCCTCCGCCGACGGCAGGGCGAGCAGGGTGTCGAGGGTATGGGTCAGAAGGGCGAGATCCTGGGGGCGGGAGAGGCGGTGGTCGCCGTCCTTGATCAGGGCGACCTGAACGTCGTCGCCGGTCAGGCGCTCGGCGATGGCGAGGGCGGTGTGCCAGTCGACCGAGGCGTCCCGCTGCCCCTGGAGGATGCGCACCGGGCCGGAGAACCGGATCGGGCCGCCGAGGAGGAGGTTTCCGCGGCCCTCTTCGAGGAGGGCGCGGCCGACCGGATAGGTGCCGCACGGCTCCTCGGCGTCGGCGATGTGGACGATCTCGCCGCGCGCCAGGGCGGCCGCCTGTTCGGCGGTGAGGGCGGCCTCCATCGCGGTGGTGAAGTCGGGCGCGGGCGCGATGCCGATCAGCGCGCGGACGCGCTCCGGCCGGGCGAGCGCGGCGAGCAGGGCGACCCACCCGCCCATCGACGACCCGACCAGGATCAGCGGCCCTTCGGTGAGGTCGTCGATCACCGCGAGCGCGTCGTCGCGCCAGCGGCCGACCCCGGCGTCGGCGAACGCGCCGCTCGAAAGGCCGTGCCCGAACATGTCGAAACGGACGTACCCGAAGCCCGCGGATTCCGCGTGCTCGGCCAGCCGCACCGCCTTGCCGCCCTCCATGTCGGACAGCAGTCCGTGCAAAAAAACCACAGTCGGAAACGGAGTTTCCGGATCCCCGGGAGTCACCCGGCGATAGGCGATGGACGCGCCATCGGCGCGTGCTAATATCCCGCAGTCGTGGCGGCCTGGGATCGGGTCGGGCATGCAAATCCCTGTGTTGTAGCGCGTGAAAAGGAAGGCTCGGCGTGTCTACTGAGTCTAGCAGTCGTGGTGTCTCCGGCCAAGCCGCCCCTGCGGTGCTTCAGGTGCTTCCGCGCCTGGAAACCGGCGGGGTCGAACGCGGCACCGTCGAGATCGCCGAAGCGTTGCGGGCGGCGGGCGCGCTGCCGGTGGTGATTTCCGCCGGCGGGCAGTTGGAGCGCGAACTCGACCGCATGGACGCGATCCACGTGCGCCTGCCGGTGCACTCCAAGAATCCGCTGACGATGTGGCGCAACGTCGAGGCGATCGTCGACGTGATCCGGCGTTACGACGTCAAGCTGGTGCACGCTCGCAGCCGCGCCCCGGCGTGGAGCGCGCGCGCCGCGGCGCGGCGGTGCGGGGTGCCGTTCGTCACCACCTTCCACGGCGCGTACAACCGCGGCCCGTTCGGCATCAAGGGCGGCTACAACGCGGTGATGGCGTCGGGCGATCGGGTGATCGCGATCTCGCAGTTCATCGCGCGCCACGTGCAGGAGCTCTATCGCGTGCCGCAGAGCCGCATCCGGGTGATCCCGCGCGGCGTCGACTTCGACCGTTTCGACCCGGCGCGGGTGAGCCCGGAACGGATGATCGCGCTCGCGACGCAGTGGCGTCTGCGCGAGGACCTGCCGGTGATCATGCTGCCCGGGCGGCTGACCCGGTGGAAGGGCCAGCTCACCGTGATCGAGGCGTTGGCGCGGCTGGGGCGCAAGGATCTGATCTGCCTGCTGGTGGGCTCGGACCAGGGCCGCACCCGCTATCGCGAGCGGCTGGAGGCGGCGGTGACGGCGAAGGGGCTCGAAAGCGTCGTGCACGTCGTCAACGGCTGCAACGATATGGCGGCGGCCTATCTGCTTACCGACTACGTGATCTCCGCCTCCACCGATCCCGAGGCGTTCGGCCGGGTGATCGTCGAGGCGCAGGCGATGGGGCGTCCGGTGATCGCCACCCGCCACGGCGGCGCGCTCGAAACCGTGACGCCCGGCGAAACCGGCTGGCTGGTCGCGCCGTCGGACCCGGGCGAACTCGCCCAGGCGATCGCCCACGCCCTCGACACGCCCACCGAGGAGCGCGCGCGGATGGCGGAAATCTGCCGCCGCCATGCGCGGCAGAACTACGGGCGCGAGCTGATGTGCGCGCGCACCCTGGCGGTCTACGCCGAACTGCTCGGCGCCGACGCGCCGTGGGCGGGCGAGGTGGACGCGGCGTCGTGAGCGGAACCGACGCGGTCCTGGTGATCAAGCTGTCGGCGCTCGGCGACGTCGCGCTGGCGTTCGGCCCGATCGCGGCGATACGCCGCCACCACCCGCGCGCCCGCCTCACGGTGCTGACCACCCGCCCCTACGCGCCGCTGTTCGCCGCCTGCCCGGACGTCGACGAAGTCTGGGTCGACACGCGCCCGAAATGGTACGAAATCGGCAAATGGCGGGCGCTGCGGCGGCGGTTGCGCGGCGGCGGATTCTCGCGGGTCTACGATCTTCAGACCTCCGACCGGTCGTCCTCCTATTTCCGGCTGATCGGCGGCGGCGTCGCGTGGTCGGGGATCGCGCGCGGGTGCGCGTTCCCCCACGCCAACCCGAATCGCGACCGGATGCATACCCTCGAACGGCAGGCCGAGCAGCTGGCGATGGCGGGCATCCCCGAAACCCCGTTCCCCGATCTCTCCTGGCTCGACGCCGACGTCTCCGCGCTCGCGCCCGCCGCCCCGTTCGTGCTGCTGGTGCCGGGGGGCGCGGCGCACCGGCCCGGCAAGCGCTGGCCTGCCGCGCGCTATGCCGAGTTGGCGCGCCTGCTGATCGGCCGCGGCGTCACCCCGGTGGTGCTCGGCACCGCGGCGGAGGCGGAGGCGATCGACGCGATTCTGGCCGCCGCGCCGGGAGCCGTGTCGCTCGCCGGACGCACCGACTTCGCCGAAATCGTCGCGCTGGCGCGCCGCGCGGGCGGCGCGGTGGGCAACGACACCGGGCCGATGCACCTGATCGCACTGGCCGGATGCGCGGCGCTCGCGCTCTACGGTCCGGAGTCCGACCCGGCGCTGTGCGGCCAGCGCGGGCCGCGCGCGGCGATCCTGCGCGCCGACGACCTAGCCTCCCTCCCGGTGGCCGAAGTGGCCGGGAAACTGGCGGAAATCGGCGGCCTGCCGCAGCACGAGAGTTGACAGCCGCGCACGCGGGTGCGCATTTCATTGGGTTCCGAAAAGACCGACATGACGAAGGATATGTGATGGTCGCGATTACGCTCCCGGACGGTTCGGTCCGGTCCTACCCCGGCCCGGTGACGGGTCTGGACATCGCCCGCGACATCGGCGCGGGTCTCGCCAAGGCCGCACTCGCGGTGCGGGTCGACGGCAAGATGTGGGACCTCACTCGAACTTTGACCGAGGACGCGAAGGTTTCGATCGTCACCGCGAAGGACGAGGACGGCGTCGAGCTGCTGCGCCACGACGCCGCGCACGTGATGGCCGAGGCGGTGAAGGAGCTCTATCCCGACACCCAGGTCACCATCGGCCCGGCGATCGAGAACGGCTTCTATTACGACTTCGCCCGCAAGACCCCGTTCTCCACCGACGATCTCTCGGTGATCGAGGAGCGGATGCGCGACATCGTCGCCCGCGACGAGGCGATCGTGCGCGAGGTGTGGGAACGCGACAAGGCGATCGCGTTCTTCGAGAAGCTGGGCGAGGCCTACAAGGCCGAGATCATCCGCGACCTGCCCGAGAGCGAGACGATCACGCTCTATCGCCAAGGCGCGTTCATCGATCTCTGCCGCGGCCCGCACCTGCCCTCCACCGGCAAGCTCGGCACCGCCTTCAAGCTGATGAAGGTGGCGGGCGCCTACTGGCGCGGCAACTCCGACAACGAGATGCTGCAGCGCATCTACGGCACCGCCTGGGCGAGCCGCAAGGACCTCGACGCGCACCTGACGATGCTCGAAGAGGCGGAAAAGCGCGACCATCGCCGCATCGGCCGCGAGATGGACCTGTTCCATCAGCAGGAAGAGGCGGTGGGCAGCGTGTTCTGGCATCCCAAGGGCTGGACCTTCTACCGCACCGTCGAATCCTACATCCGCCGCCGCCTCGAAGCCGACGGCTACGTCGAGGTGAAGACGCCGCAGCTCGTCGACTTCTCGCTGTGGGAGGCCTCCGGCCACGCCGACAAGTTCGCCGAGAACATGTTCACCATCCACACCCAGGACGACCGCCACCTCGCGGTCAAGCCGATGAACTGCCCGTGCCACGTGCAGATCTTCCGCCAGGGCATCAAGAGCTACCGCGACCTGCCGCTGCGCATGGCCGAGTTCGGCTCTTGCCACCGCTACGAGCCCTCGGGCGCGCTGCACGGCATCATGCGGGTGCGCGCCTTCACTCAGGACGACGCGCACATCTTCTGCACCGAGGACCAGATCACCTCGGAGACGATCGCGTTCTGCAAGCTGCTGACCTCGGTCTACAAGGACTTCGGCTTCACCGAGGTGCGGGTGAAGTTCTCCGACCGCCCGGCGAAGCGCGCGGGCTCCGACGAGACCTGGGACAAGGCCGAAAGCGCGTTGCTCGCCGCCTCCGAGGCGGCGGGGCTCCACACCACCCTCAACCCGGGCGAGGGCGCGTTCTACGGGCCGAAGCTCGAGTTCGTGCTGAAGGATGCGATCGGCCGCGACTGGCAGTGCGGCACCCTTCAGGTGGACTTCGTCCTGCCCGAACGCCTCGACGCCAACTACGTCGCCGAGGACGGCCAGAAGAAGCGACCGGTGATGCTGCACCGCGCGGTGCTCGGCAGCTTCGAGCGCTTCCTCGGCATCCTCATCGAGAACTACGCGGGCCGCTTCCCGCTCTGGCTCGCGCCGGTGCAGGCGGTGGTCGCGCCGATCGTCTCGGATGCCGACGGCTACGCCAACGAAGTGGCCGAGGCGCTGCGGGCCGCGGGCCTGCGGGTCGAGGTAGATCTGCGCAACGAGAAGATCAACGCCAAGGTGCGCGACCACTCGCTCGCCAAGGTTCCGGTGATCGTCGTCGTCGGCCGCCGCGAGGCGGAAAACCGTACCGTCGCGCTGCGCCGCCTGGGCTCGGAAAAGCAAGAAGTCCTTGCGCTCACCGAGGCTCAGGCTAAACTCGGGGCCGAGGCCGAACCTCCGGGAACGGCCGCGCCCGCGTGCTGTTGCGGCGGGCACCATTGAGACTTCCGGCCGGCGCGCCCCGCGAACGGGGCGCGCCTGCGCCGTAGGAAAGGCGACGCCCGTGCCGGGCGCGGCGTCGATATACTTGTGAAGGGAGGCGATTCATAGCCAGGGCACCAATGGGCGCGACTCCGGCCAAGGACGGACCGCGCGTAAACGAGGACATCACCGCTCATACCATCCGCTTGATCGATGCAGAGGGGGAACAGGTCGGAGTCGTCACCCGCGACGACGCTCTTAACCGTGCGTTCGCCGTGGGGCTCGATCTCGTGGAGATTTCGCCGAACGCCGAACCGCCGGTGTGCAAGATTCTGGACTACGGCAAGTTCAAGTACGAGGTCCAGAAGAAGAAGGCCGAAGCGAAGAAGAAGCAGAAGGTCATCGAGATCAAGGAAATCAAGGTTCGCCCGAACATCGATGACAACGACTACAACATCAAGATGCGCTCGGTTCGCCGTTTCCTCGAAGACGGCGACAAGGTCAAGGTTACGCTGCGCTTCCGCGGCCGCGAGCTTGCCCACCAGGAGCTCGGCGTGAAAGTTCTGGATCGCATCCGCGACGAGGTTGCGGACCTTGCCAAGGTCGAGCAATTCCCGAAGATGGAAGGGCGGCAGATGATCATGGTGATCGCGCCGCGCTGACGGAAAGGCCGCCGCATGCGTCCCGGGCAGCCGGGCGCGCGGCGGATCCGGGGTGAGTCATGGCGAATACATCGGACCCGCGCGTCGTCGCCGCCCTCGGGGCGGCGGTCCGACAGATCGAGGCGGCGATCGCCGACACCGAACGCGGCGTCGACCGCATCCTCGGCCTTGTCGAACTGCTGATGGAGCGGGCCGACAAGGACAGCTTCATCAAGCTCGAAGGGATCATGGAGGCGTGCAGCTTTCAGGATCTCGCGGGGCAGAAGCTGCGCAAGATCGAGCGCCTGCTCGAACACCTCCAGACCAAGACCGTGATCACCGTGCCGGGCGGCATCGACGTCGAGCGCGCCCAGGCCACCGCGGCGGAGCGCGACGTCGCCCACGCGCCCACGTCCAAGGGCCTGTCCCAGGAAGACGTCGACCGCCTCCTCAAAGGCATATAGGGCGCTCACCGCCGCAGCGAAAACCGCACCGGCACCACCACGTCGATGCGGCTGCCCGAGATATGCGCGGGCGGCGGCGGCAGCGGCCGCGCGCGTTCCGGCAGGGCGAGGGCCTCGGCGTCGAGACTGGAGTCGCCCGAGGAACGCACCAGCCGCGTTTCCAGCACCGCGCCTTCCCGGTCGAGAACGAACCCCACCACCGCCACGCCCTCGCGGCGCCGCACTTCGGCCGCGCGGGGGTAGCGTTTCACCCGTTCGAGGCGGCCGAGCAGTTCCCCCTGCCAGGTACGCGCGGCGGCGGTGCGCGCGGCGGCATCCACGCCCGGGGTCGGCGCGGCGGTCACCGCATCCCGCGCGTCCGCCGGAGCGGACGGCATCGGCGCGGGTGCGGCGGATGCCGTAGCGGACGGCTCGGACGGCACCACGGCTTGCGGTTGCGATTTCGGCGACGGCTTCGGCGCGGGCTTCGGCGGCGGCGGGAGTTTCGCCTCCGGCTTCGGCGCGGGCTTCGGCGGTTCGGGCTTCGGCGGCACGGGTTTCGGCGGTTCCGGCTTCGGCGGTTCGGGCGCGGACGGTTCGGGCGCCGCCGCAGGCGGCGGCGCGGATGGGGCGAGCGCCAATTCCACCGCGAGAACCGGCGCGCCGGAGGAACTCGGCGCCTGCGCCGCCCAGCCGACACCGACGAGCAGAATCGCGGCATGGACCGCCGCGACCACCCCGAGACTGCCGCTCCAGCGACGCGCCGCCTCGCTCACCGCACGTCCTCCAGCGCCACCAGCGCCACCTTGAGATATCCGGCGTCGCGCAGCGCGTTCATCACCGTCATCAGGCGGCCGTAGTCCACCGCCTTGTCGGCGCGCAGGAACACCCGCGTCCCGCGGTCGCCCCGGCTCGCGGCATCGAGCGTCGGAGCGAGGGTTTCGAGGGTCGCGGGCGCGTCGCCCACCGTCACCCCGCCCTCCGCCCGCACCGAGACGTAGAGCGGCGCCTCCGGCTTCGGCTGCGGTTCGGCGGTGCTGGCGGGCAGGTCCACCGGCACGTCGACGGTGGCGAGCGGCGCGGCGACCATGAAGATGATCAGCAGCACCAGCATCACGTCGATGAACGGCGTGACGTTGATCTCCGAAAGCTCCTCGTCCTCGGTACAGTCGCGCAACGGTCCCATCGCTCACTCCGCCGCGTGGTCGAAACGGTGGGGCGGCGCCGCGAGGTTTCGGCTCAGACGGGCGAGCGCCGCCGCCGCGAGGTCGTCGAGTTCGGCGCGGTAGGCGGCGAGACCGCGCGCGAGGAGATTGTAGAGAACCACCGCCGGAATCGCCGCGACCAGGCCGAGCGCGGTGGCGAGCAGCGCCTCGGCGATGCCGGGCGCGACCACCGCGAGGTTGGTGGTGTGGCTGGCGGCGATACCGATGAAGCTGTTCATGATCCCCCACACCGTGCCGAACAGGCCGACGAACGGCGCGACCGCGCCGATGCTGGCGAGCGCGCCGACGCCCGCGCGCATCGCCCGCACCCGCCGGGCGACCGCGCGCGCCATCGCCCGTTCGGCGCGATCGAGCGCGCCGGGGCCGCCCTCGCCGTCGGCGATGGCGGGGATTTCCGCTTCGGCGCAGGCGATCGCGCGCCCCGCGGCAAGGGCGCGGATGCGGCGGATCGCGGCGCGGATCGCGAGTCCCTTGGCGAGCGCGATCGTCCAGGTCGCGACCGACGCGAGGAACAGACCGACCATCACCGACTGCACCACCGCGTCGGCGTCGAGGAACATCCGCCACGGCGACAGCGCGATGATTTCGGGAACCGGAATCACGCCGTTCATGCGCCGCGCTCCCAGATCACCTGCACCGGCGTGCGCCAGAGGAAGCGTTCGAGGTGTCCGGCGACGATCCCCTCGATGCGGCGAAGATCGGTCTCGCTGGTCGCCTCGCAGGTGAGGTCGAGGCCGTCGTCGTCGGCGCGCAGGCGGCATTCCCCGTCGGGAAACGCGGCGCGGCCCCGCGCGTCCTCGTGCTCGACCGGTATCTTGTGGGCGAAGTGCTTGCAGAGCTGGCCGAGGACGCGACGGCCGAGCGGGGTGGTGACGCGGGCATGGGTGCGATACATGCGGTCCTCCTTTCAGGGTGCGGCGAGGGCGCGATCGGCGATGACCACGCGATGGCCGCGGGAGCAGGTTTCCACCCGCGCCTCGACGCCGTAGGCGGCGGCGAGGAGATCGGGGGTAAGGGTGTCGGCGGCGAGGACTTCGCCGTCCTTCAGCACCGCGACGCGGTCGGCGAAGCGCAGCGCGAGGTTGATGTCGTGGATCGCCACCAGGCCGATCGCGCCGTCGCGGCGCGCGGCGTCGCGCACCGCTTCGAGCACGAACAGCTGCCAGCGCAGGTCGAGGGCGCTGGTGGGTTCGTCGAGCAGCATCAGCGCGGGCGCGCGGGCGAGCACCTGGGCGAGGGCGACGAGTTGGCGCTGTCCTCCCGAGAGGGTATCGAGCCGCCGCAGCGCCAGCCCCACCAGCCCGAGGGTGGCGAAGGCGGTTTCGATGCGGCCGTCGCGGGCGCGTTTCGGCAGCTCCGGCAGGACGGCGCGCAGCGCGCCCTCGACCGCCTCGTAGGCGACCAGCGAGCTTGCCGCGGGAAGGTTCTGCGGCAGGTAGCCGACCGCCCGGGCGCGCGCGGCGGGCGCGAGCGCGAGCAGCGGCGCGGCGCCGAGGCGGACCTCGCCGGAGGCGCGGATCACGCCGGCGAGTCCCTTGAGCAGCGTCGACTTGCCCGCACCGTTGGCCCCCAGCAGCGCCACCACCTCGCCCGGGCGGATCGCGGGCAGGGCGAGGCGGTCGAGCACCGCGCGGCGGCCGTAGGCGGCGGACAGCGAGTCGATCTGGAGACCGGTCATCGCCGCCTCCCCTGCACCAGTAGCAGGCCGAGAAACATCGGAATGCCGACGATCGCGGTGACGATGCCGACCGGCAGCAGCGTGCCGGGCGTGATCGCCTTGCTCGCGAGCGAGGCGAGCGACAGCATCAGCGCCCCGGCGAGCGCGGCCCCGGGCAGCAGGAAGCGATGATCCTCGCCCAGCAGCATCCGGGCGACGTGGGGCGCGACCAGCCCGACGAAGCCGATGGTGCCGACGAACGCCACCGCCACCGCGGCGAGCACGCTCACCCGCGCCAGCACCGCAAGGCGCAGACCCTCGACGCCGATGCCGATGGCGCGGGCGTGCTCCTCGCCCGCGCGCAGGGCGGTCATCGCCCAGGCGCGCCGCAGCGCCAGCGGCAGGCAGAGCGCGAGGGCGGCGGAAACCAGGCCGACGTGCGCCCAGGTGGCGCGGGCGAGGCTGCCCATGCTCCAGAACACGATCTGCTGCACCGCGTCGGCGCTCGCGAGGTATTGCACCAGCCACAGCAGGGCGTTGGCGGCGAAGCCGAGGGCGATGCCGAACAGCACCACCGTCTGCGCGCCCGCACCCTGGCGCGCGGCGAGCCCCTGCACCAGCAGGGTCGCCGCCATCGCGAACGCGAACGCCATCACCGGCAGGCTCCACGCGCCGCCGACACCTGGCGCGGCGAATCCCCACACGATCGCGAGCGACGCGCCGAGGGTGGCGGCGTGGGCAACGCCGAGGGTGAACGGGCTGGCGAGTGGGTTGGCGAGCGCGGTCTGCATCTCCGCCCCGGCGAGGCCGAGCGCCGCGCCGACCGCGAGCGCCATGGTCGCGGCGGGCAGGCGGATCTCCCACAGCACCACCCGGTCGGCGCGGCCGAGGCTTCCGGGTTCGACCAGCCCCCGCAACACCTCGGCGAGCGGCAGGCCCGCCGCGCCGGTGGCGAGATCGGCGACGAAGGCGACCAGCGTCAGCGCGCCGAGCGCCGCCAGCAGCGCCGACCGGCGGCCGACGACGCGGGCGTAGCGGGCCGAGAGGGTGAGTTCGGCGCTCATCGCAACGCCGTCCAATACGCGCCCTCGGCGACGAACGGCTGGAACCGGCCGAGCATGTCGGCGAGGGTTTCCACCGGGTCGAGATCGGCGAACGCCTGCGGATGGAACATCTTCGCCATCGCCTGCACCGCCACGACGTTGAACGGCGAATGGAAGAAATGGTGCCAGAGGGCGTAGGCGCGGCCCGCGCGCACCGCGTCGAGCTCGGCGATGCCGGGGCGGGCGAGACTGGCGGCGAGACTCGCCCGCGCCGCCTCCGCCGAAACCCCCGGCCCCGCCTGGATGCGCGCGGCCTGGGTGGCGGCGGAGAGCGGATTGCCGATCGCGGTGCCGAGATAGACGTCGGGCTGGCGGGTGAGCAGCAGTTCGAGACTGACCAGCCCGGTGTTGCCGGGAATCAGGCCGCTGCCGAGGTTGCGCCCGCCCGCACGTTCGACGAGATCGCCGATCACCGTCCTGCCGACGGTGGCGCAACAGTCCGCCTGCAGGCCGACGCGATTCTCGACGAACACCAGCGGCCGGTCGGCGGTGCGGGCGACGCGCGCGTCCACCGCCGCCAGCGCGGCGGCGTAGGCATCGGCGAACGCCGCGGCGCGCGCCCGATCGTCGAGGATCTCGCCGAGCAGGCGGATGCTTTTCGGCGTGTGAACGAGCGGATCCTTGAAGAAGTCGACGAACACCACCGCCACGCCCGCGGCCTCCAGGCGCGCGATCGTCGCGGTCGCCTGCGGACCCGGCCCGTGTCCGGCAAGGCCGAAGATCGCGAGGTCGGGCTTGAGCGCGATCGCCGCCTCGGCGTCGAAGGTGTCGCCGGAGGCCTTGCCGACAAGCGGCACCCGGTCGAGCGCCGGGAAATGCTTGCGCCACAACGCCCAGCCCGCCGGATCGAGCAGCGGATACTCGCCCATCATTCCGACGACGCCGCGGGTGGGGTCGCCCGCGCGCACTACGCCGAGCGCGATCAGCATCCGGCCCTCGCCGAGAACGATCCGCTCGATCCGCTCCGGCAGGGTCACGGTACGTCCCGCGAGATCGACGACCTCGCGCGCGAGGGCGGAGGAGAGCGGCAACAGCAGGGCGAGGACGAACAGCAACGGACGGATCATCGGGACGGACTCCGGAACGCGTGGGAGACGGCGCGCGCGGCACGCGCGGCGGCGGCGGGAACGGTCGAGCCGTGGGTTTCGCCCGCGAACTCGGCGAACCGGACCGGCACGCCCGCGTCATGCAGGCGGGCGACGAAGGCTCGGGCGTTGTCGACCATGCGGCGGCGGGCGAGCTTTTCGCCGTGGCCGGGGCGGTCGGTCCACGGATCGTCGGCCTGGTCGTATTCCGCCACCGTCACCAGCACCGTCGGCTTCGCCCGCGCGAGGGGCGCGAGATCGGCGGCCATCAGCGCCGCGCGGTTCCACCACAGCGACGGGCTGGCGGCGGCGTAGGCGGCGTAGTCGCCGGGGTGGCGGGTGGCGGTCCAGAGCGCGAACAGGCCGCCGTAGGAGTGTCCGAACAGCGCCTGCCGCGCCGGGTCGAGCGGCGCGACGCGGGAGACCGTCGGCTTCACCGCGGTTTCGAGAAAGGCGCGGAACGCCTCCGCACCGCCCCCGGCGGGATCGTCGCCGCCGGGCGGGGTGAAGTCCCGCGCCCGGCGGACCCGCGCGTCTTCGGCCGCCTCGATCCCCACCACCACCATCGGCAGCACGCCGGTGGCCTCGGGATTGCGGCTCTGGCTGCGCACCAGATCGGCAAGAACGAGGAAGGTGCGGTCGCCGTCGAGGGCGACGATCGCGGGCCACCCCGCTGCGGGCGGATCGCCCGGCGGCCGCCACACCATCACCCGGTAGTCCTCCCCCTCCGCGAGGGGCAGCAGAAACTCGAAAGCGCCCGGCAGCGAAACCGGACGCGTCGCGTCGGCCGCCGCCGGGGGAATCCCCGGCGTCAGCGCGAGCAGAAGTGCGAGAGCGAACCGTCGCATCAGAACTTCGCCGTGATCTTGAAGGTCGCGTTGAAGGGCTCGCCGTAGTAGGCGAAGGTGGTGCCGGAGCCGTTTCCGGCACGGGCGTAGTAGGTCTTGTCGAAGATGTTGTTGAGGGTGAGGGTGGCGTTCACCGCCTCGGTGAACGCGTAGCCGACCTGGGCGTCGAACAGGGCGTAGGCGTCCTGGGTCCAGCGCGCGCCGCTGGTGGTGTTCTCGGTGTAGTAGTCGGAAACCGCGCGCATCCCGCCCGCGACCCAGAGGTCTTCGAGGTCGCCCTCGGCGAAGCTGTAGCGGGCGCGCAGGTTGACGGTATGCTTCGGCGTCCAGGTGCTGTAGACGCTGGTGGCGTTGGCCGCGGCGACGCGGGTGTCCGAATAGGCGTAGGCGTAACCCGCGAAGAGTTCGAGATTCTCGGTGACGCTGCCGCTCACCTCGGCGTCGACGCCCTTCACCACCACCTTGCCCGCCGAGATCGACGACCCCGAATTGTCCGGGTCGGCCATCGCGCGGTTGGTGTCGACGAGGCGGTAGACGCCGACCTGGAGGTTGAGCCGATCGTCGAGGAAGCCGCCCTTCAGCCCGACCTCGACCTGGCGGCTTTCGCGCGGGTCGATCACGTCGCCAGCGGCGGAGAGGTTGGTCTGCGGCTGGAACGCCTCGGAATAGCTGACGTAGGCCGAGATCTCCCCGGTGAGGTCGACGACCGCGCCGAGGAACGGCACGAACACGCCGTCCTCCGACTTCGAGTCGGTCACGTCGGTGCGGTTGTTGCGGTTGTCGAGGTCGTAGCCCTGCAGACGGCCGCCCACGATCAGGGTCAGCGGCGCGACCGGCTTGACCCGCGCCTCGCCGTACAGCGCCCGCTGTTCGAGGGTGGTGTCGCGGTCGGCGGTCTGGGCGATCGTCGGCTCGGCCACCCCGGGCGCGCTGTCGAAGGTCTGGCTGCCGAGCCCGGCCGAGCCCGAGGTCAGGCCGTTGTTGGTGTAGCGGTAATCGACGCCGGCGGTGAAGACGTGGGTCAGCCCCCACGCCTCCACCGGCTGGGTGACGTGGAGATCGGCGGCGGCGCTCTGCTCGTCCCAATGGCGCTCGATCGCGTTCATGGTGAACGCGCCGGTGGACGGGTTCACGGTGCCGTTGGAGAGGCCATACTTGAAATCGGTTTCGCGGTTGACGAGGCGGGTCGCCGCCTTGATCTCACCACCGCTTGCGAGGCGGTGCTGCAGTTCGATCAGGCCCTGACTGTCGGTGCTGTCGAAACGGTTCCAGTCCGGACTGACCGAACTCGACCGGCCGACGTCGAGAAACGCGCCGCTGGCGTAGGCGGGCAGGCCCGCGTCGGGCGACTTGTCCTTCTCGTCGTGGGAGAGGGCGATCGACAGGGTGGTGTCCGGATCGAGGTCGACCTCGACGGTGCCGTAAACGAGCTTGGAATCCACGCCCGCGGTCTTCACCCAACTCTCGCGGCTGTCGTAGGCGGCGACGAGGCGGCCGCGCACGGTCTTCTCCGCGTTGAGCGCCGAGGTCACGTCCATCTCGCCGCGGTAGCTGCTCCACGAGCCGATGCTGGCGCCGGCGGTGCCGCCCGGCTCGGCGAGCGCCCGCTTGCGCGCGAGGTTGACGGTGCCGCCCGGCTCGCTCGCGCCGCCGAACAGGCCGGAGGGGCCGCGCAGCACCTCGACGCGGTCGAACATGAAGAGATCGGGCTGGGTGCCGTAGGCGCTCGACACCGTCGAGGGCAGACCGTCGATCGAGAAGGTATCGAGTTCGAATCCGCGCAGGAAGATCGCGCCGCGGCCGGAATCCGACGGCAGCAGGGTCACGCCGGTGGCGGTCTGCATCGCCTCCTCCAGGCGGGTGAGGTTCTCCTCCTCGATCCGCGCGTGCGGGATCACCGTCACCTGCCGGGGGATCTCCTTGAGCGGCACCGCCGCCTTCTGCCCCACGCTCGCGCGCTTCACCGCGTAGGCGCGGCTGCCCTCGGTGGCGTCGGGGTCGGGCGAGACCTGCGTCGACTGCCCCTGCACCGACACCTGGCCGAGCACCATCGCCCCGCCCGCGTCCACACGCTCGACCACCACGCTGGCGTCGGCGGTGCGCCGCCAGATCAGACCGCTGCCGTCGAGCAGGCGGGCGAGCGCGGTTTCGGGCGAGAGCGCGCCCGACACCGCCGGGGCGCTGCGCCCGGCGACCAGCGCCGGGTCCACCGCCACCTGCCAGCCCGACTGGCGACCGAACGCGACGAGCGCGTCGCCGAGCGGCTGCGCCGGAATCGCGAAGCCGCCCGGTTGCGCCTGCGTCGCCGGGGCGGCCTGGGCGTGGGCGGCGGCGGGCGCAAGGCCGCCGAGAAGAGCCGCGGCCCCGGCGACGAGCCAGGAGCTGCGGGCGCTTGGGAAGGTCATTCTGCTGTATCCCCCGTATGATTCACGAGAACGCGACGCATTTGCAGTTCGCGGGGAATAGACGGACGGGGGCGGCGGATTTCTCACGATCGGACGACTTTATTTTTCGGCGGCCCGCCAGAGGTTGCCGACGATGCGGCGGGGCACGAGGCGCTGGGTGGCGAGCAGCGCGACGAGCGCCCGCTCCGGATCGGAAAGATCGAAGACGCCGGTGACGCGCCGCGCCCGCAGATCGCCGCCGATCAGGTACCCGCCGCCATGGCGGCGGGCGATCGCGTCGAGCACCTCGCCGAGCGGCGCGTCGCGCACCGCCAGACGGTCGGCACGCCACAGCGCCACGTCGGCCGGATCGACGGCGGAAAGTCGCCGCCCGGTCTCGCCGATTTCGAGCCGCTCGCCCGGGTCGAGCACGGCGGTCTCGCCCTCCGCGCGCACCTCGACGCGGCCATGCGCCACCGCCACCGTGGTGACCGCATCGCCGCGGCCGACGGCGAAGCCGGTGCCGCGCACCGTCACCGTCACCGCGCCCGCGGCGACGGTGAACGGCCGCGCAGCATCGGGCGCGACCTCGAAATAGGCCGCGCCGCGCAGCAGCCGCAGCCGCCGCGCGGCGCCGTCGAGATCGACGGCGAGCGCGGAGTCGCCCGCGAGCGCGACCGTCGAGCCGTCATCCAGGGCGAGGGTTCGGCCCGCCCCCGCGGGCGTGACGGCATCGGCCGCGAGACGCACACGAACCTCGGGCAGCGCGAACGCGAGCGCGAGACACGCGGCGAGCGCGGCGGCGATGCGGCGTCCGCGGTTGCGGTTGACGGCGCGCGGCAGCGGCCGATCGAGCGCGTCGCCCGCGGCGACCCAGGCACGTTCGGCGAGACCCCAGGCGCGGCGGTGATCGGGGTGGGCTTCGACCCAGGCGCGCGCCTCCGATTGTCGCGCCAGATCGTCGGGGGCGGCGCGCAGCGCCAGCAGCCGGTCGGCGGCCTCGGTCAGAACCCGGGCTGGGAGCGCGGTCATGGAACCTCCTCCGCAAGCGCGGCCATCAGCCGCGTCAGCGCGTCGCGCACCAGTCGGTGGGCGGTGGCGGTGGAGACGCCGATGTGCTCGCCGATCTCGCGGAAAGTGAGGCCGTGGATGCGGTGCAGGGCGAAGGCGCGACGATGGCGCTCGGGCAGCGCCGCGAGGGCGGCGCAGGCGGCGCGCAGGTCGTCGCGGCCGAGGGTGACGTCTTCCGGCGAGCGCGGCGCGCGGTGCAGCGCGCAACTCACCGCGCAGCAGGCGTGGGCGCGGTTTTCCACGCCCTGCCGCCGGAGATGGTCGAAGGCGAGATTGCGCACCATGCGCTGGAGATAGGCGGCGGGGTGAAGCGCGCCGCGCGCGGCCCCCTCGTCGGCGAGGAAGCGCATGCAGCAGTCCTGCACCACGTCCTCGGCGCGGATGCGGCAGCCGAGGATCGCCGCCGCCGCCCGCACCAGCGCGGCGCGCTGGGCGATGAACGTGGACAGACGCGCGTCCTGGGCCTCGGCCACTTCGTTTCACCTTCCCGTCGTCGGATTGCCGCTCCGGGGTCGGACGACTCGGAACGTACGTGCGATTCGCCGGCCACGCGGCGCGCGCGGTATTCGGCGGAGTCCCCCCGGGCATCCACGGCCGCCGCGCCGCACGAGGGGCGCGACGGCCGGACCCCCAGTCCGGCGCGCGTCCGCAAACGCGTACCGGGAGCCCCGTCATAGCGCGAATGATTCGCAAACGCAATATCCGCCCGCATCCCAGACCCTTGCAATTTGCCGCGAGTTCCGCTAGGAAACCTGGCTTCCCGGAGTTATCTTCGGAGCCGAAGGGCGGAACGGGCTGAGCAAGGGCATGCCCGCACGCCGAACCCAACACCCATAAAGGACGTTGAAATGCCCAAGTTGAAGACCAAAAGCGCGGTGAAGAAGCGGTTTCGCCTCACCGGTACCGGCAAGGTCCGCGCCAATGTGGCCTACAAGCGCCACGGCCTTTCGAAGCGCCCGCAGCAGATGAAGCGGCAGGCGCGCGGAACCTTCATCCTGACGGAAGCGGATGCGGGCATCGTCAAGAAGTTCATGCCCTACGCGTGATCGCACCGGACCGAAAGAGGTAAATCATGGCTCGTGTCAAACGGGGCGTTCAGACCCACGCCCGTCATAAGAAGATCCTCAAGCTCGCGAAGGGCTATCAGGGTCGCAATTCCACCTGTTTCCGCATCGCCATCGAAAAGGTCGAAAAGGCGCTGCGCTATGCCTATCGCGACCGTCGTGCGAAGAAGCGCAATTTCCGCGGCCTGTGGATCCAGCGCATCAACGCCGGCGTGCGTCAGCACGGCATGGTCTACTCGCGCTTCATCGACGGCCTGAACAAGGCGGGCATCGCGCTCGACCGCAAGGTCCTGGCGGATATCGCCGTGCGCGAGCCGGAAGCGTTTGCAGCCTTGGTCGGCCAGGCCAAGGCGGCTTTGGAGCGTGCGGCCTGATCCCCTCGCGGGACCGGATCGCCGTCGAAATCCGTTAGGCTGAGGGCCGTTCCCCCGGAACGGCCCTCTTTTGCATGGACGAACCCGAAGGCGGACACATGGACAACCTTTCCTCCCTGCGCGACGAGATGCTCGCGGCGATCGACGCCGCGGCGAGCGTCGCCGACCTCGACGAGGTGCGGATCGCCGCGCTCGGCAAGAAGGGCCGGATCACCGGCCTGATGAAGGAGCTGGGCGGCCTCGACCCCGATGCGCGGCGCACCCGCGGCCAGGCCCTCAACGTCGTCAAGGACGAACTCGCCGCCGCTCTCGACGCGCGCAGGCAGGGCCTCGAAACCGCCGCCCTCGAAGCGCAGCTCGCGCGCGAGAGCCTCGACGTCACCCTCCCCGCCCGCCCCGATGCGCAGGGGACGATCCACCCGATCAGCCAGACCATGGACGAGGTGGTGGCGATCTTCGCGCAGATGGGCTTCACCGTCGCCGAAGGGCCGGAGATCGAGGATGACTTCCACAACTTCACCGCCCTCAACATTCCGCCCGAGCACCCGGCGCGGCAGATGCACGACACCTTCTATCTGCCCGAGCGCGAGGACGGCAGCCGCTACGTGCTGCGCACCCACACCTCGCCGGTGCAGATCCGCACCATGCAGGGGCAGACGCCGCCGATCCGCATCGTCGCGCCCGGCCGCACCTACCGCTGCGACAGCGACATGACGCACACGCCGATGTTCCACCAGATCGAAGGTCTGGTGATCGACAAGACGACCCACTTCGGCCACCTCAAGGGCTGCCTGATCGAATTCATCGAGACCTTCTTCGAGGTCTCCAACGTGCCGGTGCGCTTCCGCCCGTCGTTCTTCCCGTTCACCGAGCCCTCCGCCGAGGTCGACATCGGCTGCTCGCGCAAGGGCGGCGAACTGCACATCGGCGCGGGCGCCGACTGGCTCGAAATTCTCGGCTGCGGCATGGTCCACCCCAACGTGCTTACCGCCTGCGGTCTCGATCCGGCGGAATACCAGGGCTTCGCCTTCGGCATGGGGATCGAGCGCATCGCGATGCTGAAGTACGGCATCCCCGACCTGCGCACCTTCTTCGACGCCGACTTGCGCTGGCTCAGGCACTACGGCTTCGTGCCCCTCGACGTGCCGACCGTGACCGGAGGACTCAGCCGATGAAATTCACGCTTTCCTGGTTGAAGGAGTACCTCGACACCGCGGCCTCCGTCGACGAACTCGCGGTGGCGATGACCGGCCTCGGCCTCGAAGTCGAGGGCGTCGAGGATCCGTCGGCCGCCCTCAAGGACTTCATCGTCGCCGACGTCGTCGCCTGCGTCGACCATCCGGATTCCGACCACCTCCACGTGCTCGAGGTGAACACCGGCGCCGAGACCATCCAGGTGGTGTGCGGCGCGCCGAACGCGCACACCGGCCTCAAGGGCATTCTCGCGCGTCCCGGCGTGGCGATGCCGACCGACGGCATGGTGATCAAGAAAGGCAAGATCCGCGGCATCGAGAGCCAGGGGATGATGTGCTCGTTCCGCGAGCTCGGCCTCGGCGACGACCACCACGGCATCGTCGAGCTGACGAGCGCCGCCCCGGCGGGCACGCCGGTGGTCGAGGTGCTCGCCCTCGATCCGGTGTTCGACGTCTCGATCACCCCGAACCGCGCCGACTGCCTCGGCGTGCGCGGCATCGCCCGCGACCTCGCCGCCAAGGGCGTGGGAACCTTCAAGGACACGCCGAAGCCCGCGATCGCGGCCGCCTTCGAAAGCCCGGTCGGCGTCGTCCGCGCCTTCCCCGAGGGCGAGGGCGCGGCCTGCCCGATCTTCTCCGGCCGCTACGTCCGGGGCGTGAAGAACGGCCCCAGCCCGCAGTGGCTGCAGGATCGCCTCGCCGCCGTCGGCCTGCGGCCGATTTCGGCGCTGGTCGACGTCACCAACTACTTCTCGATCGGCCGCGCCCGGCCGCTCCACGTCTTCGACGCCGACAAGCTCAAGGGCGGCATCACCGTCCGCTTCGCGCACGACGGCGAAGAGGTGCAGGCGTTGGACGGCAAGACCTACGCCCTCGATGCCCGCATGGTCGCGATCTGCGACGACGCGGGCGCGCAGGGCATCGGCGGCGTGATGGGCGGCGAGCCGACCGGCTGCACCGAGGCGACCGTCAACGTCTTCGTCGAATCCGCGCTGTTCGACCCGGTCGCGGTCGCCCGCGCCGGGCGCGCGCTGCAGGTCGACAGCGACGCCCGCTACCGCTTCGAGCGCGGCGTCGATCCGACCTCGACCCTCGACGGCCTCGACCGTGCCGTCGCCCTGATCCTCGATCTCTGCGGCGGCGAAGCCTCGGAGATGGTGGTGGCGGGCGAACTGCCGCCCGCGCCGAAGCCGATCGCCTTCCGCCCCGGCCGGATCAAAACCCTCGGCGGCATCGACGTCGCCACCCCCGAGGTGGTCGCGGTGCTCGAACGCCTCGGCTGCGCCGTCGCGATCGAGCCCGAGGTACTGCAGGTCACGCCGCCCACCTGGCGCGCCGACATCACCGGCGAGCACGACCTCGTCGAGGAGGTGCTGCGCGTCCACGGCTACGACGACGTGCCGGCCACGCCGATGCCGCGCCTGCCGATGCCCGCGGTCGCGCTCACCGACGCGCAGCGCCGCCGCGCGTGGATGCGCCGCGCGCTCGCCGCCCGCGGCCTCACCGAGGCGGTCACCTTCTCGTTCATGGACAGCCGCCAGGCCGCCGCGTTCGGCTGGTCGAACCCGGCGCTCAAGGTCGACAACCCGATCTCCTCGGAACTCGACGTGATGCGCCCCTCGGTGCTGCCCAACCTGATCGCCGCCGCCGCACGCAACGCCGCCCGCGGCATCGCCGACGCGGCGCTGTTCGAGATCGGCCCGCAGTTCGACGGCCCCAACCCCGGCGAGCAGCGCCTCGTCGCGGCGGGCGTGCGCACCGGCAAGACCGGGCCGCGCCACTGGGGCCAGCCGCCGCGCCCGGTCGACGCCTTCGACGCCAAGGCCGACGCCCTCGCCGCCCTCGAAGCGGCGGGCGCGCCCACCGCGAGCGCCCAGGTCAACCGCAACGCCCCGGGCTGGTACCACCCCGGGCAGTCGGGCACCCTCACCCTCGGCAAGACCGTGATCGCCCAGTTCGGCACGCTCCACCCGGCGGCGGTGAAGGCGCTCGGCCTCAAGGGCCGCGCGGTCGGCTTCGAGGTGTTCCTCGACGCCCTCCCGGCGCCGAAGAAACGGCCCACCCGCGCCCGGCCGCTGCTCAAGGTCTCGGCGTATCCCGCGGTGGAGCGCGACTTCGCGTTCGTCGTCGACGCCGCGGTTCCGGCCGACACCCTGGTGCGCGCCGTCTCCGGGGCCGACAAGACCCTGGTTCAGGGCGTCTCGGTGTTCGACGTGTTCGCCGGGCCGGGCGTCGCCGAGGGCAAAACCTCGATCGCTCTCTCGGTCA
Source organism: uncultured Alphaproteobacteria bacterium (assembly GCA_900079695.1). Classification (NCBI taxonomy): domain Bacteria; kingdom Pseudomonadati; phylum Pseudomonadota; class Alphaproteobacteria; species uncultured Alphaproteobacteria bacterium. The sequence goes on along the minus strand of LT599022.1, from coordinate 2,962,338 downwards.
CCCTCCAGGCGATGGACCGCACCCTCAAGGACGACGAAATCGAGGCCGCCGCGCAGAAGATCGTCGCCGCCGTCGCCCGCGCCACCGGCGGCACGCTGCGGACCTGAACTCAGGATCGGGGCGCTGCCCCGAACCCATCTTCAAAGTCGAAGGGCCTCCCCACGGGAGGCCCTTTCCTTTGAAACCGAACGAAATCCAAGACCCCGACGTCACCCCCCGGCGGCGAGGATGGCGGCGAGGCCCTCGCGGTACGTCGGATAGCGGGGGGACCAGCCGAGGGCGGCCTTGAGGCGAGCGTTGACGACGAGGCGGCGGTCGGCGAGGAAGCGGCGGCGCGGATCGTCGGGAGCGAGGTCTTCGTAGCGTTCGAGGGGCGGATACGGGCGGCCGAGGAGATCGCAGGCGTATTCGACGACCTCGGGATTCGGGGCGGGCGCGTCGTCGGCGACGTTGAAGACCGCATCGGCGAGCGGCGCGGCGAGCGCGAGACGGAGCGCGGCGACGATATCGTCGACGTGGACGCGACTGGTGCGGTGGCCGTCGCGGTGGATGCGCCGGGCGGTGCCGTCGCGAACCGCGTCGAGGGCGGAACGGCCGGGACCGTAGATGCCCGGCAGGCGGAAGATCTGCACCGGCGTGGCGGTTTCCGCGCCCCACGCCCGCCATTCGGCCTCGGCGGCGGCGCGGGCGCGGGCCTGCGGCGACCCGGGCGCGAGGAGCGCGGTTTCGTCGACCCAGCGGCCGCCGCAATCGCCATAGACGGCCGAAGACGACAGCATGCCGAGCCACGACGGGCGAAGACCGAGGCGACGTACCTCGGCGATCCCGGCGGAGCCTTGCGGGCCGGGCACGGTGGTGTCGAGCACATGGGTCACGCCCGCGGGCGCGGCATCCGCGCCGAACACCCGGGCATCGAGCCCCTCGGCGCGGAGGGCTTCGGCCTTGGCGGCGTCGCGGACGGTCCCGGCGACGCGCCAGCCTGCGGCGAGGCATTCCCGCGCCAGCCGCGAGCCTGTATAACCGAGGCCGAAGATCAACAGGAAAGGCGTGGTCATGTCGGGCATCCGGATTGCGAAGCGGGACGGAAGGCTAGCACTTTTGCGGCGCGCGGCTCAATCGGCGACGATACTGGCGTTGCTGGCGGGCGCGGCGCAGGCGGCAGAGCCGACTCCCGCGGCGATCGCCGCGCGCAAGGCCGACGCCGAGCGCTACGCCAAATGCATGACCCAGGTGGAGAGCGCACCGAAGGATGCGTTCGAGGCCGCCGACGCATGGGCGGCGCGGGGCGGCGGCGAACCGGCGAAGCATTGCGCGGCGGCGGCGCTGCTGCGCCTGGGGTTCCCCGAGGAGGCGGCGACTCGATTGGAAGCGCTGGCGAAAACCACCTCGCGCGACGACGACGTGCGCGCCCATATGCTCGATCAGGCCGGGCAGGCGTGGGCCGAGGCGAAGCAGTGGGACAAGGCCAACGCCGCGCAGAGCGAGGCGCTGCGCATCGCCCCCGGCGCCGCCGACCTGTGGATCGGCCGCGCCCGCACCCGCGCGCGGGCGCAGAACTACGGGCTCGCGGTGGACGACCTGACCGAAGCGCTGAAGCGCGACCCGAAGAGCGTCGAGGCGCTGACGCTGCGGGCTTCGGCCTACCGCTATCTCGACGCGCTCGACCTCGCGCGCGACGACCTCGACGCGGCGCTGAAGCTCGATCCGGCAAACCCGGAAGCGCGGCTGGAGAGCGGCATCGTCCACCGCCTTCAGGGCAAGCCCGACCTCGCTCGGCGCGACTGGCGCGAGGCGTTGCTGGCGGCGCCGGAAGACGCGCCGATCGTCGAGGACGTACGCCGCAACATCGAACTCCTGGAACTCGGCGAACCGCCTATTCCCGCCAGGCCGTGAGCCGCAGCACCCGCCCGCCCTTGCCGTCGGTGAGAACGTAGATCGCGCCGTCGGGCCCGATCAGCACGTCGCGCAGGCGCAGGCCGAAGGCGATGCGCTCCTCGTCCGCGACGCGTTCACCGTCGAGGGATAGGCGCACCAGCGCCCGCGAGGAGAGCCCCGCGAGCAGCAGACTGCCGCGCCAGCCGGGCAGCACGTCGGAAGTGGCGAAGGCGATGCCCGACGGCGAGATCACCGGCGTCCAGAACTTGATCGCGTCGACGAATTCGGGGCGGGTGGACGGATCGGGGATTTCGGTGCCCGAGTAGTGGACGCCGTGGCTGACCAGCGGCCACCCGAAGTTTCCGCCCTTGACCGGCAGGTTGAGTTCGTCGCCGCCGCGCGGACCGAACTCGGAGATCCACAAGGCGCCGGTTTCCGGATGGATCGCCGCGCCCTGCACGTTGCGGTGACCGTAGGACCAGATCGCCGGATCGCCGCCACCGTTCGCGAACGGATTGTCGGACGGGATCGATCCGTCCGCGGCGACGCGCACCAGCGCGCCGAGCGTGTTCTCCGGATTTTGCGCCTCCTTCATGAAGTTGAAGCGCTCACCGAGGGTGACGAAGAGGTTGCCGTCGGGGGCGAAGGCGAGCCGCCCGCCGAAGTGATTGGGACCGTCGACCGCGGGCGTCTGACGGAAGATCACCGCGAAATCCTCGATCGCGGCGGCGTCGGCGGTGAGACGGCCACGCCCCACCGAAGTGGCGACGCCGCCGTCGCGCGCCTCGGAAAACGAGAGGTAGACGCGGCGGTTTTCGGCGAACGCCGGATCGAGGGCGACGTCGAGCAGCCCGCCCTGGCCGCGATCCACCACCTCGGGCACGCCGCGGATCGGCGCGCCGAGGCGTCCCTTTTCGCGCACCAGGCGGAGGGTGCCGGATTTCTCCGTCACCAGCAGGCTTCCGTCGGGCAGGAACGCCGCACCCCAGGGTGCGTCGAGGCCGCCCGCGTAAACCTCCACCGCGAGGTTGCCCGACTCGGCGCGCACCACCTGCGGCACCTGTTGCGCCTCCGCGGCTCCGGCCAGAAACAGCGTCGTCAAAGCCGTTGCGATCCGGGCAATCATCCCATCCTCCCGTCCGGTTGCAGTCTCCCTTGACGCCAACGCGGGGAACCCCGGTCCGGTTGCGCGAATGCGTCGAATTATCCCGATAGAGCGCGTGGAAATGTGTCTTTCCACCCGTCTCGGGCGTGCTATCGTTGCAACCGGTTCCAGGTTTTGTCGGACGCGACGCGCATGAACATCGAAACTTGGGGCACCCCTTCCGGCTCCGACACCGACTATCTCGCCGCCCTGCGCGCGGCGGGCGCGCTCGGGGCGCGCGTCGCCGACCACGACTGGGCCGCCACGCCGATCGGCGCGATCGGAAGCTGGCCGGAGTGGTTGCGGGCGATCGTGCTGACGGTGCTGGAATCGCCGCACCCGATGACCCTGCGGCTGCTGCCCGATCTCACCACGATCTACAACGACGCGCTCGCGCCGATGCTCGGCCGCCGCGCCGAAACCGCCCTCGGCCGCCGATTCGACGAAATCTGGCCGGAACTGGTGGACGAAATTACGCCGCTGTTCCGGCGCGTGCTCGCGGGCGAGCGGGTGTGGAAGGAAAACCTGCCGCTGCGGGTGACGCGCAACGGCTTCGAGGAACTCGGGCACTGGACCCTCGCCTACAGCCCGGTGCGCGACCCGGCGGGACGGGTGGCGGGAATCCTGAGCGTCGTGACCGAAACCACCGAGCAGGTGAAGGCGCGCGCTGCGAGCGAGCACGCCAACCGCTCCCTCGCCTTCGAGGTCGAGAACGCGATGCGGGCGCTCGCCGCCCGCGACGCCGCCGAACGCGAACAGGAGATCCTCCGCCACGAGTTGATCCACCGGATGAAGAACATGCTCGCGGTGATCACCGCGATGGTGGGGCAAAGCATCCGGGGATCGTCGTCGCTCGAACAGGCGGCGCAGACCACCGCCTCGCGCCTTGCCGCCTACGCCCGGGTGCACGACATCTTCACCGAAGGCGCATGGTCCGACGCCGGCCTGCGCGAAGTGGTGGAAGCGGCGCTGGCGCCGCATGCCGACGGCCTCGCCGACCGGGTGACGATCTCGGGGCCGGAGTTGCGCTTCGGCGCCCAACACGCGCTCGCGATCGCGCTCGCGATCCACGAACTCGCGACCAACGCGGTGAAGTACGGCGCGCTCTCCACCGACCACGGCCGCGTCGCGATCCGCTGGGAGTCCGAGGGCGAGTGCTTCGCCTTCACCTGGACCGAAACCGGCGCGCCTCCGATCGGCGGCACGCCGCACGCGGGCTTCGGTTCGACCCTCACCGATCGGATCGTGCCCACCTATTTCTCCGGTTTCGCCGACAAGACGTTCGGTCCCGGCGGGCTCAACTATACCCTGCGCGGCACGATCTTCGGGAAACCGCAATGACCTTCCACGTCTACGATCCGGCCGAGGGACACCGGCTCGCCCACGACCCGCTGAACGCGATCGTCGCGCCCAGGCCGATCGGCTGGATCGGCAGCCGCGACGCGGCGGACGTCGCGAACCTCGCGCCCTACAGCTTCTTCAACCTGTTCAACTACAAACCGCCGATCCTCGGATTCTGCAGCCTCGGCTGGAAGGACAGCGTGCGCAACATCGCCGCGACCGGCTGCTTCACCTGGAACCTCTGCACCGAAGATCTCGCGGCGGCGATGAACGCCACTTCCGCCGCGGTGCCGCCGGAGGTGGACGAGTTCGCCCTCGCCGGGCTGACGGCGGTGCCGGGCGACGCGGTCTCCGCGCCCCGGGTCGGAGAAAGCCCGGTGAGCTTCGAGTGCCGATCGACGCAGACGATCCGCCTCGCCGACGCGAACGGCGCGGAGCTCGACGCATGGTTGACCCTCGGGCAGGCGGTGCGGATCCACATCGACGAACGCCTGATCGCCTCCGGGAGCTTCGACACCGCGGCGGCCCGGCCGTTCCTGCGCGGCGGCGGCGCGGCCGACTACTTCACGATCTCCGCGGCCGCACGGCGGGTGCTGCTGCGCCCGGGCTGACCCGCGCCCGCCTTGTTCCGGCCACCGCCCGAAGCTATTTTGAGGCGACCCCGTTTCCCTCAAGGAGAGCCGCGATGGACGTGACGATCTACCACAATCCGAAGTGCGGCACCTCGCGCAACGTGCTGGCGCTGATCCGCCACGCCGGAATCGAGCCCCACGTCATCGAATATCTCAAGGACCCGCCGCCGCGGCAGGTGCTGGTGGACCTCGCCGCGTGGATGGAGGTCGGCCCGCGCGCGATGCTGCGGCGGAAGGAGAAGCTTTACGCCGAACTCGGACTCGACGATCCGACGCTGTCCGACGACGCGCTGTTCGACGCGATGGTGGAGCATCCGATCCTGATCGAACGGCCGATCGTGGTGACCGACCGGACGGCGGCGCTGTGCCGCCCCTCGGAACGCGTTCTCGACCTGCTGCCGCCGATGCCGCCCGGAGAATTCCATAAGGAGGACGGCGAACCGGTGCTCGACGCCGACGGCAAACCGGTGGCGAAACCCTAGGATCTCTCTTCCGCCCAGTCCGGCGGCAGACCGTAGGCGCGCGACAGCTCGCCCAGCCCCAGCGGGGTGAGGCCGAGGGCACGGCCGTCGGCGGCGCGCCGCACCCAGTCCCGCTTCAACGCATGGTCGAGCAGCGCCGCGCCGAGCCGCCCGGCGAGATGGGGGCGGCGCTCGCTCCAATCGAGACAGGCGCGGCACAGCGGCCGTCGCCCGCCACCGCCGAACCCGACCCCGAGCCCGGCGAAAAAGGCATGGCCGCTCTCGGTCACCGCCGCGGCGCCGCCCTCCAGCACCACGTGCCCCTGCGCCGCCAGCGCGTCGGCGATGGCGACGCCGAGGCGTCCGGCGGCGTGGTCGTAACAGGTGCGGGCAAGCCGCAGCGCGGCATCGCGCGGGCCGGGGGAACGCAGGCGCGGCGCGGCGCCGGCCGCCACCGCCATCAACGCCTCCAGAACCTCGGCGACCTCCGCCGACGCGAGGCGGAAGTAGCGGTGCCGCCCCTGCGCCTCCCGCGCGAGAATGCCGAGCCCGTGCATCTTCGCGAGGTGGCCGCTCGCGGTCTGCGGCGTCACCCCGGCGCAGTCGGCCAGCTCGGCGGCGGTCAGCGCGCGGCCGCCCATCAGCGCGAGGAGGATGTTGGCGCGCGCCGGATCGCCGATCAGGGCGGCGACCTCGGCCACCGCGTTGCCGGATGCGAAGTTGCTCATCCACCGATCCTAACACGCCCGGGTCTCGCACGCTTCGGCCGCCGCCGAAGCATCGCCCTCCCGGATTGCGGCATCGTCGGTTCTCCGCCACCGGAGGACCGACCGATGATCGCACCGCTCCGCCGCCTCGCGCATCTGCTCTTCGTCGTCTGGCCCGAACGCGCGCGCCAGCGCCATGCCCTTGCCGAACTGACGCCCGAACAGCTGAAGGACATCGGCCTCACCCGGAGACAGGCTCTGGATGAGGCCGACAAGCCGATGTGGCGGTTCTGACCGGTCAGGCCGCCTTGGCGGGGTCCTGACCAAGGTTCTTCGGCCCCTCGGGGCGGGTCTTGAAGAACGATTCCGCGACGCCCGGGAACATCGCATAGGTCAGAACGTCCTCGTCGGAACCGTTGAAGTTGGGAATCTTCGACGCCTCGGCGCGAAGCTGGTCCCACTCCGGCGCGAGCAGGTCGGCGGGGCGGCCGGTGATTACCGGCTTGCCGGTGAGCTGCTTCGCCTGGTCCAGCACCTCCGCGTTCTTCTCGCCCAGGGTGCTGCCGTAATAGCCGAGCATCAGGTCGGAGAATTCGGTGGTCTGGGTGCCGTAGCGCTCGCCCATCAGCACGTTGAACACCGCCTGGCTGCCGACGATCTGCGACGACGGGGTGACGAGCGGCGGATAGCCCGCGTCGGCGCGCACCCGCGGCACCTCGGCCATCACCTCGGCGATCTTGTCGGCGGCCTCCATCTCGCGCAGTTGCGAGGCCATGTTGGAGATCATCCCGCCCGGGATCTGGCTGTCGAAGATCTCGGTATCGACCGCGTTGTAGTCGGCCATGAACTTCCGGTAGCGCGGGCGGATCTTGGCGAAGTGGGCCTTGACCCTGAGGAGCCGCTCCATGTCGAGCCGGGTTTCGAAACCGGTGCCGACCAGCATCTTCACCAAGGCCTCGGTGGGGTTGTGACCGGAACCGAGGGAGAGCGAGCTGATCGCGGTATCGACGATGTCCACCCCGGCCTCGATCGCCTTCATCAGCGACACCATGGTGACGCCGGTGGTGGAGTGGACGTGCAGGTGCACGCGCATGTCCTTGCCGCAGGCGTCCTTGATCCCCTTCACCAGATCGTAGGCCGCCTGAGGCTGCAACAGTGCGGCCATGTCCTTGATGCAGATCGAATCGACGCCCATCGACTGGAGGTCCTTCGCCATCTGCACGAACGCCGGGATGGTGTGCACCGGGCTCTGGGTGTAGCAGATCGTGCCCTGGGCGTGCTTGCCGGTCTTCTTCACCGCCTTGAGCGCGGTTTCGAGGTTGCGCAGGTCATTGAGCGCGTCGAACACGCGGAACACGTCCATGCCGTTCTCGGCCGCCTTGTCGACGAAGCGCTCCACCACGCCGTCCTCGTAGTGACGGTAACCGAGGAGGTTCTGGCCGCGCAGCAGCATCTGCAGCGGCGTCTTCGGCATCAGCTTCTTGAAGGTGCGCAGGCGTTCCCACGGGTCCTCGTTGAGGAAGCGGATGCAGGCGTCGAAGGTCGCGCCGCCCCAGCACTCGAGCGACCAATAGCCCGCATTGTCGAGGTCCTCGCAGGCGGGAACCATATCTTCCATCGCCATACGAGTGGCCAGCAGGCTCTGGTGCGCATCGCGCAGAATCACATCCGTCACTTCAACCACGCGGCCCATCTGCATCTCCTCCCGGGAATCGTAAATTATCTCGGCGCACCGAGCGCGCGCCGTTGACTATGAGAATAGGCGCGCGGCCCGCCGATTGAAGACGGCGACCCGAATTTTTCTACAGGTATTCAGAAATCGAGATCGGCGTAATGCTTGGGCGGGGGAATGCCGGGCAGCCGCTCGGCAAGCAACGGGCGAAACGTCGGGCGGGATTTCAATCGCGCATACCAATCCTTCGCCTCCGGGTGCTTCGCCCACGGCACTTCGCCCGCGTAGTCGACCACCGAAAGCTGGGCCGCGGCGGCGATGTCGGCGAGCGTCATCTGCTCCCCCGCCAGCCAGCGGCGACGCTCCATCAACCAGGCGACGTAATCGAGATGCATGTGGATGTTCTGCCGCCCGGCGGACACCGCGCGGGAATCCGGCGAGCCGGAATTGGCGACGCGCTTGCCGAGCTTCTCGCCGACGATCGGCGCCGTCACCTCGCGCTCGAACTTCACCAGAAACCAGTTGAGCAGGCGGCGCACCTCGGCCTTCTGGCGCGGGTCGCGGCCGATCAGCGGCGGCTCGGCGTGGGTTTCCTCCACGTATTCGATGGTGGCCATCGCGCCCGCCACCGCGCCCTCGTCCTCCACCAGAACCGGCAGGTCGCCCGCCGGGTTGAGGCGGAGGAAATCGGCGCGGCGCTCCCACGGGCGCTCGGCGCGCAGCTCGAAGCCGACGCCCTTCTCGCCGAGTTGCAGGCGGACGGTACGCGACGCCGCGCACAGCAGATGATGCACGAGAACGATCATTCCGGGTCCGATCGCCGCCGGGGAAGAGCCATGAGTGCCACTAGAACAGCCGCTTGTCGTCGAGGATCTTGACGTCCATCTTCACCCGCTCGACGGTCTTGATGCGTTCCTCGCCGACGTTGCGCGCGAGCACCGCGCGCGCCTCGGCGTTCATCGCCCCGGCGTCGACGCGGCGGATCATCGCCAGCAGCAGAATCTTCAGCCGCCCCTCGGTGAAGAGGTAGGAGCTCGCGACGCCGCCCTTGATCGACCCTCCGGCGTTGTAGTTGAGCGCCTTCACGATCCACTTCTTCTTGCCCTCGAAATCCTCGCGGAAGTAGACGACGATGCGCGCGATCGCGCGCTGTTGCACCTGAAGGACCTTGGGGTCGGAATAGAAGGTATCCCACGAGAACGCCGGGCCGTCGCGCTGTTCGAGAATGCGGCGGATGTCGTGGCACGCCTTGGCGGAGGTTTCGACGAACTCGGAGCCGAGAATCTGCCGGGTGGCGTGGAACAGCGCCGGCAGCACCTCGCGCGGGATGCGGTCGGGCGGCGCCTTGCCGTCCTTGGGCGCGGCGCGGTCGACGAGATAGTCCTCGAAACTTTCCACCAGCAGGCGGTTGAACTCGTCGGTGCGCATGCTGTTCATCATCGACTGCGCCTTGATGCGGTCGTAGGTTTCGAACAACGTGCGGTAATAGGAATCGAGCTCGGGGCTGCCGTCCTTGAAGTAGTCGTAGATCGCGTCCACCTCGGCGCGGGTCAGGCCGCTCGCCGGGGCGGCGGCGAACTTCTCGCGCAACGCGTTAAAATAGAGGTTCATCAGCGCCTCGACGGTGGCGCGGAAGCTGGGCTCGGACGAGAACTTGGCCATCGGGGCGTTCGGGCACTCGGGTTGCAGCGGTTCCGCCAATCTAGATCAACTCGGCAAAGGCGGGAACCCCCATGAAAAACGCCGGACCCCGAAGGATCCGGCGCGAGGGTTTCCCGGCTTCGCGGTTCACTCGGCCGCTTCGGCGAGCTTCACCGGAACCTCGAGCTTGTCGAGCATCTCCTGCGGCACGACCTGCCAGAACTGGGTAACGAAAAACTCCCAATTCAGCAGGATTTCGCGGGCGAAGCGGGAGTCGGTCTCGGCGACGTGCTCCTCGATCAGCGCCTTCAGCTTTTGCTCGTAGAACGGCACCTCGATGCGTTGGCAGATCACCGAGCCGGGGTTGAGCCGCTCGGCGAAGCGGTTCTCCGGATCGAACACGAACGCCATGCCGCCGGTCATGCCCGCGGCGAAGTTGTGCCCGACCGGCCCGAGGATCACCGCGGTGCCGCCGGTCATGTATTCGCAGCCGTTGGAGCCGCAGCCCTCCACCACCACCTCGGCGCCCGAATTGCGCACGCAGAAGCGCTCGCCCGCCTGCCCGGCGGCGAACAGCTTGCCCGCCGTCGCGCCGTAGAGGACGGTGTTGCCGATGATGGTGTTCTTGTGGCTTTCGAGGCGGCTCGCGATCGACGGCCGGATGGTGATGAGGCCGCCCGAAAGGCCCTTGCCGACGTAGTCGTTGGCGTCGCCCTGCACCTCGAGCTTCAGCCCCTGCACCGCGAACGCGCCGAGCGACTGCCCGGCCGAGCCGCGCAGCAGCACGGTGATGTGGCCGGGGCGCAGACCGAACATGCCGTAACGCTTGACGATATGGTGCGAGAGCCGGGTGCCGACGGCGCGCTGGACGTTGCGCACGTCGTAGGAGAGCTGCATCTTCTCGCCCTCTTCGAGCGCCTGACGGGCGTCGTGGATCATCTGCGCATCGAGCGTGTCGGGCACCTCGTTGCGCTCGCCGTCCGCCAGGGTACAGCGGTTCGGCCAGCCGCCGACGTCGGGCTGCACCAGGATCGGGTTGAGGTCGAGGTCGTCGAGATGCGCGGCGCCGCGGCTCACCTGATGCAGCAGGTCGGAGCGGCCGACCACGTCGGCGAGGCTCCGGACGCCGATCGACGCGAGAATCTCCTTCACCTCCTCGGCGAGGAAGGTGAAGAGGTTGACCACCCGCTGCGGCGTGCCCCTGAACTTGGCGCGCAGGTCCTCGTCCTGGGTGCAGACGCCCACCGGGCAGGTGTTGGAGTGGCACTGCCGCACCATGATGCAGCCCATCGAGATCAGCGACAGCGTGCCGATGCCGAATTCCTCGGCCCCCAGCATCGCCGCGACGACGATGTCGCGGCCGGTCTTGATGCCGCCGTCGGTGCGCAGGATCACGCGATGGCGCAGGCGGTTGAGGGTCAGCATCTGATGCGCCTCGGCGAGGCCCAGCTCCCACGGCAGGCCCGCGTACTTGATCGAGGTCATCGGCGACGCGCCGGTGCCGCCCGAATTCGCCGAGATCGAGATGATGTCCGCCTTCGCCTTGGCGACGCCCGCGGCGATCGTGCCGATGCCGGAGCGCGCCACCAGCTTGACGCACACCCGCGCCCGCGGATTGATCTGCTTGAGGTCGTAGATCAGCTGCGCGAGATCTTCGATCGAGTAGATGTCGTGGTGCGGCGGCGGGCTGATCAGCATCACCCCCGGGGTCGAATGGCGGAGCTTCGCGATCATCTCGGTGACCTTGAAGCCCGGCAGCTGGCCGCCTTCGCCCGGCTTCGCGCCCTGGGCGACCTTGATCTCGATCTCGCGGCACTGGTTGAGGTATTCGGCGGTGACGCCGAAGCGGCCGGACGCCACCTGCTTGATCGCCGAATTGGGGTTGTCGCCCTCGGGCGTCGGCCGGTAGCGCTCTTCCACCTCGCCGCCCTCGCCGGAGCACGACTTCGCGCCGATGCGGTTCATCGCGATGTTGAGCGCGCCGTGGGCCTCGGGCGAGAGCGCGCCCAGCGACATGCCGGGGGTGAGGAAGTGCTTGCGGATTTCGGTGACGGATTCCACCTCCTCCGGCTGCAGCACCGGACCGGCGGACTTGATCTCGAGCAGGTCGCGCACGTTGATCGGCGGCATCGCGTAGACGCCCTGGGCGTATTCCTTGTAGAGGGCGTAGTTGTCCTGGGCGCACGCCTCCTGAACCTTGTGGATCAGGCGGCCGTCCCAGGCGTGGGCCTCGCCGCCGTTGCGATGGCGGTAGAAGCCGCCCATCGGCAGCAACGGATGCTCCATCGCATAGGCCCGCTTGTGCTGCTCCACCATCTGGTGCTGCAAGCCGCTGAGGCCGATGCCCGAGATCCGCGAGTTCATGCCGGGGAAGAACTCGGCGACGAGGGTCCGCGAGAGGCCGACGGCCTCGAAGTTGTAGCCGCCGCGATACGACGAGATCATGCCGATGCCCATCTTCGACATGATCTTCAGCAGCCCCTGGTCGATCGCGGTTTTGTAGCGGGCGATGCACTCCTCGTAGGTGAGGCCGGGGAACAGGCCGCGGCGATGGCGGTCGGCGATCGCCTCCTGGGTGAGGTAGGCGTTCACCGTGGTCGCGCCGACGCCGATCAGCACCGCGAAGTAGTGCGGGTCCATCGCCTTGCCGCAACGGACGTTGAGCGAGGTGAAGGTGCGCAGCGAGTTGCGCACCAGGTGCGAATGCACCGCGCCCACCGCCAGGATCATCGGGATCGGCGCGCGGGTTTCGGAGATCCGCTTGTCGTTGAGGATGATGTGGACGCAGCCGCCGCGCACCGCGTCCTCCGCCTCGCGCTGGATGCGGGTGAGCGCGGCGCGGAGGGCGTTCGGCCCGCCGTCGGGGTCGAATGTGACGTCGATCTCATGGGCGGTGTCGCCCATGTAGTCGCGCATCGCGTCGAATTCGGTGTTGGAGAGCACCGGGCTGTCGAGTTGCAGCAGGTTGCACTGGCTCTCCTCCTCGGCGAGGATGTTGCCGAGGTTGCCGAGGCGGGTCTTCAGCGACATCACCCGGGTTTCGCGCAGGGAATCGATCGGCGGATTGGTCACCTGCGAGAAGTTCTGACGGAAGAAGTGGTGCAGCCCGCGGTAGTTGGACGACAGCACCGCGAGCGGCGTGTCGTCGCCCATCGAGCCGACCGCCTCCTTGCCGTCCTCCACCATCGGCTGGAGGATCAGCTCCATGTCCTCCATGGTGAGGCCGTAGACGAGCTGACGGCGGCGCAACTCCTCGGGTTCGAGCTCGGGCGCGGCGGCGGCGTCGGTCTTGATCAGGTCGTCGATCTGGGTGATGCGCTTCACCCACTCGGTGAACGGCTGCTTCGAGGCCAGCAGGTCCTTGATCTCGCGATCGTGGTAGAAGCGCCCCTCGACGAGATCGACGGCGATCATCTGGCCGGGGCCGACGCGGCCCTTCTCCAGCACCACCTCCTCGGGCACCCGCACCATGCCGGTCTCGGAGCCGACGATCAGCAGGCCGTCGGCGGTGACGGTGTAGCGCATCGGCCGCAGCCCGTTGCGATCCATCGACGCCACCACCCAGCGACCGTCGGTGGCGGCGATCGCCGCCGGGCCGTCCCACGGCGTCATCACGGTGTTGAAGTACCAGAACATCGCGCGGTGGGCGGCGGGCATCGAATCGTTCTGGCCGATCGATTCCGGAATCATCAGGCACTTCACCATCGGCGCGGTGCGTCCGGCGCGCACCATCAGCTCGAAGACGTTGTCGAGCGCCGCGGAATCCGAGCCGCCCGGCTGGATCACCGGCTTCAGGTCGTTGATCGCGCCGCCGATTACCTCCTCGGCCATGCGCGCCTCGTAGGACTTCATCCAGTTGACGTTGCCGGCGAGGGTGTTGATCTCGCCGTTGTGGGCGAGCATGCGGAACGGCTGCGCGAGCCGCCACGTGGGGAAGGTGTTGGTGGAATAGCGCTGGTGGTAGATCGCGAAGCTCGACACGAACCGCTCGTCGACGAGATCCGGATAGAACGACGTGAGCTGCTCGGCGAGGAACAGGCCCTTGTAGATCACCGACCGGCACGACATCGAGCAGATGTAGAAGTCGGGAATGTTGTTCTGCCGCACCTGGTTCTCGATGCGGCGGCGGATGATGTAGAGGTCGCGCTCGAAGTCCTCTTCCGAGAGCTTCTTGGCGTTGACGATCATGATCTGCTCGATCTCGGGGCGGGTGGCGTTGGCCTTCTCGCCGATCACCGAGACGTTGACCGGCACCTGACGCCAGCCGTAGAGCGAATAGCCGAACTGCAGCACCTCGTTCTCGACGATCGCGCGGCACGCCTCCTGGGCGTTGAGGTCGGTCTTCGGCAGGAAGATCATGCCGATCGCGAGGCGGCCCTTCTCCGGCTCGTGGCCGGTGCGGCGCACGTGATCCTTGAAGAAGTTCTGCGGGATCTGCACGTGGATGCCCGCGCCGTCGCCGGTCTTGCCGTCGGCGTCCACCGCGCCGCGGTGGAACACCGCCTTGAGCGCGTTGATCGCGTACTCCACCACTTGACGGCGCGGCTTGCCGTCGAGGGTGGCGACGAGGCCGACGCCGCAGGCGTCGTGGGCGTCCATCGGATCGACCGCGCCCGCGGCGAGCATGCGGCGGCGACTCTCCGCGAAGCGGGCGACGAATTCCGCGCCGCTCTCGGCGCCGTTCCAGGCGGTGTGCCAGTCGGTGTTGCTCATCGGTCCGTTCCTCAGCCCGCGTTGACCAGAGAGGACGCTTCCGCGCCCTGACGAATGTAGGCGTGAACGTGCTGGGCGACGTCCCGTCCGTCGCGCACCGCCCACACCACCAGCGACGCGCCGCGCACGATGTCGCCCGCGGCGAACACGCCGTCGAGGGTGGTCATCATCGTCGCCGCGTCGACCTCGAGGGTCCCGGACCGGCGCACCGCCAGCTCCGGCTCGCCGAACATCGCCGGCAGGTCCTCGGGTTCGAAGCCGAGCGCCTCGATCACCATGTCGGCCTCGATCAGCGCCTCCGACCCCGGCACCGGCGCCGGGCTCTGGCGGCCCGAGGCGTCGGGCAGGCCGAGGTGCATGCGCACCGTGCGCACCCCGGCCACGCCGCCCTTGGCGGTGCCGGTGATCTCGAGCGGCTGGGTGAGCCAGACGAACTCCGCGCCTTCCTCGATCGCGTTGTCGACCTCGCGCTGCGAACCCGGCATGTTGGCGCGGTCGCGGCGGTAGAGGCACTTCACCGAGGTCGCGCCCTGACGCACCGCGGTGCGCAGGCAGTCCATCGCGGTGTCGCCGCCGCCGATCACCACCACCTTCTTGCCCTTGGCGTCGAGCCGCCCGCTCGTGAACCCCTCCGGCGTGTCGCCGAGGTTGAGGCGGTTGGAGCAGGTGAGGTATTCGAGCGCCGGGATCACGCCCGCAAGGGCCGCGCCGGGAAGGTCGAGGGCGCGCGCCTTGTAGACGCCGGTGGCAATCACCACCGCATGATGGCGGCGGCGCAGCTCGCGCATCGTCACGGTCTTGCCGATGTCGGTGTTGGGATGGAACACCACGCCCGAGTCCTCGAACACCTTGACCCGGCGCGCCACCACCTCCTTCTCCAGCTTGAAGCCGGGAATGCCGTAGGTGAGCAGGCCGCCGGCGCGGTCGTAGCGGTCGTAGACGTCGACGCGGTAGCCGACGCGGCGGAGCTGCTCGGCGGCGGCGAGGCCCGCCGGTCCGGCGCCGACGATGCCGACCGATTCCGGCCGCTCGACCCGCGGCGTGAACGGCTTGACCCAGCCCTTCTCGAACGCGGTGTCGGTGATGTACTTCTCCATCGCGCCGATCGTCACCGCGCCGTGGGTCGACTGTTCGAGCACGCACGACCCCTCGCACAGCCGGTCCTGCGGGCAGATGCGGCCGCAGATCTCGGGCAGGGTGTTGGTCGCCGAGGAGACCGCATAGGCCTCCTCCAGGCGATCGGTGGCGGCGAGCATCAGCCAGTCGGGGATGTGGTTGTGAACCGGGCAGTGGATGCTGCAGAACGGAATTCCGCACTGCTCGCAGCGCGACGCCTGGGCGTTCGCGCCCTTGGCGTCAAACCCGCCGTAGATTTCGGCGAAGTCCTTCCGGCGCGCGGCGGCGGCCCGCTTGTCCGGGGTGCGGCGGTCCAGCTTGGTGAACTGGAGCATCTTCTGCTTCGCCATCCTCTCGGTCCCTTTCCTGGCATCCCGAAGGCCCCGGTCGGATCCGGAGCGCGGTGGTGGTGGTCAGCGACACATAATCGAATTTCCGGAGGCTGGCGAGTCAAAAACCGCCGTTAGGGAAAATATACTGACCTATTTCGACAGAAAATTTCGCGCTCCGTGGGGCTCTATTGCCAGGCTTCGGGAAAATAGTTCACACATGTTTACCAATTCCCGTTTGGGGGCGTTCGCGGCGGCGTGATATGAACATCTCCCGAGGGCAACCGCCCCGCCCGCGTCATCCGCCCGAGAGGTTCCGAACATCATGACCTGGCTCAACCTGATCGTCCTCGCGGTGGTCCAGGGCATCACCGAATTCCTGCCGATCAGTTCGTCCGCGCACCTGATTCTGGTGCCCTGCCTCGGGCACTTCCCCGATCAGGGACTGGACATGGACATCGCGGTCCACGTCGGCACGCTCGGCGCGGTGATGCTCTACTTCTGGCGCGACATCTGGCAGATGACCCTCGGCCTGTGGGCGGCGCTCCGGCTCAAGAAGACCCCCGGCGGGCGGCTCGCGCTCGCGGTGCTGGTCGCCACCGTGCCGGTGGTGCTGGTCGGCGTCGTGGTGAAGGACTACGTCGCCACCGCCGGGCGCAGCATCGCGGTGCTCGGCTGGTCGACGCTGATCTTCGGCATTCTGCTGTACGCCGCCGACCGCATCGGCCTGACGGTGCGGCGGATCGAGCACCTCAAGCTCCCCGACGCGGCGATCATCGGTCTCGCCCAGGCGATCGCGCTGATTCCCGGCACCAGCCGCTCCGGCATCACCATGACCGCGGCGCGCCTGCTCGGCTACGAGCGCGGCGAGGCGGCGCGCTTCTCGATGCTGATGTCGATTCCCACGATCCTCGCCGCCGGAACCCTCGCGGCGCTCGACATCGTCAAGGCCGACCAGCCGCTCGTCACCACCGTGGCGATCTACGGCGCGGGCCTGTCGTTCCTCACCGCGCTGATCGCGATCGCGCTGCTGATGCGCTGGCTGCGCCACGCCAGCTTCACGCCGTTCGCGGTCTACCGCCTGATTCTCGGCGCGGCGCTGCTGGCCGCCGCCTACGGCCTGGTCCCCGGCTTCGAACGCTGCCTCGCGCTCGCAGGCTGAGTCGTCACGCCGTGCGGGTGATCACCTGACGGTGGTTGCGGCGAAAGCGGTTGAGGTAGGTCGGCACGATCGCCTCGACCGTGGTCGGCTCGATGCCGAGATCGGCGAAGCCAGGGAAGCTCCCCGAAGCGACGTTGTCGCGCATCATCATCAGCACCTGGTCGCGGGTCAGCAGCGGCTTCGGCATCCAGCTCATCGCCGCCGCCTGAAGCTTCGCCATGCCGAAGGTGAGCGGCAGCAGCCAGCGGTCGCGGCGGATCTCCTTGAGCGTCAGCTCCATGATCTGGCGCATCGAGTAGACGTGCGGCCCCGCGAGCTCGAAGATCTTGCCGCCCTGGTTCTCCCGGGTGAGCGCGGCGACGATCGCGTCGGCGACGTCGCCGACGTAGACCGGCTGGAACTTCGGCCCGCCCTCGCCGTAGAGCCCCTTGGAACTCCACGCCCCGGCGTCGATCACCGGCAGGAACGGCGAGAAGATCGCCATCCGCGCGAACATGTTGAAGAAGTTGTCCTCCGGCCCGAACACCACGCTCGGGCGGACGATCGTGGCGTCGGGGAAGGCGGCGAGCACCGCCTGCTCGCCCGCAGCCTTGGTGCGGGCATAGGCGGATTCGCCGTCGGCGTCGGCGCCGAGCGCGGAGATGTGCACCACCCGCGTCGCCCCCGCCTCGCGCGCCGCCGCGGCGATCTCGCCGGGGGCCTTGGCGTGGAGGTTCTCGAAGGTGTGGCGCCCGCGCGGATGGAAGATGCCGACGAGGTTCACCACCCAGTCCGCGTCGGCGACCGCGCGGCGGATCTCCGCCGGGTCGGCGATGTCGGTCTCCATCGTGGTGATCTGGCCGACGTCGCCCATGGTCTTGAGAAAGTGGGCGTCCTCGCGGTAGCGGATGGCGATGCGGATCACCGCGCCGGTGGCCGCGAGGCGCTGCACCAAGTGTCGGCCGATGAAGCCCGAGCCCCCGAACACCGTCACCAGTCGCCGCGTCATGGTTGCCTCCTGAGATTGCGCTCGTGCGAACGCTCCGCCCGCGCCGTTCCGCGCACGGTCCTGAAGACGATATAAGCGGGCGCGCGCAAATGTCAGTTCCCGCTGAAAGACGTACACCGTTTATATCTTTCGATCTAGACAAAATCCGCCCGTCCGCCCATGAAAAAAGGGTGTTGACTTTGCCCCGGGAAACCCCGATAAACCGTGCCTCACTGACCGGCTGCTCCCGGTCGGGCGCGGGTTTTCCCCGCCCGAAAGGCCATGCGGATCAGTGCCCAGGTGGCGGAATTGGTAGACGCGCAGGTTTCAGGTACCTGTGGTAGAAATACCGTGGAAGTTCGAGTCTTCTCCTGGGCACCATCGCACGCCGTGGCGGACCGTCCGTAGCCTCCCGGCACGCACGGTCTCTTCTGAAGCGCCCCTGGCGGCGCACCGCCCGACGGGAGCGAGAGAGCGGCAATGGCAATCTTCCTGCATCATGGCGACCTGCCCGCGACCGTGCGTTTCGCCGGTTCGGTGGCGGTCGACACCGAGACCATGGGTCTCAACCTCAACCGCGATCGCCTCTGCCTGGTGCAGCTCTCGGCGGGCGACGGCGACGCCCACTTGGTGAAGATCCTGCCCGGCGTCGACGCCCCCAATCTCAAGGCGGTGATCGCCGACCCGGCGGTGCTCAAAATCTTCCACTTCGCCCGCTTCGACGTGGCGATGCTGAAGAAGAACCTCGGCGTCGACTGTGCGCCGGTCTACTGCACCAAGATCGCCTCCAAGCTCTGCCGCACCAACACCGACCGCCACGGCCTCAAGGACCTCTGCCGCGACCTCCTCGGGGTCGAACTCTCGAAGGAGCAGCAGACCAGCGACTGGGGCGCTCCCGATCCCACCCCCGAGCAGCAGCAGTACGCCGCCAACGACGTGCTCCACCTGCACAAGCTCAAGGACAAGCTCGACGCGCTGCTCGCGCGCGAAGGCCGGGCCGAACTCGCGGCGGCCTGCCACGCCTTTCTCGCCACGCGCGCCGCGCTCGATCTCGCGGGGTGGGATGACGTGGATATCTTCGCCCATTAGATTCCGGGTTCGAGTTTCCCTGTTCCGCGTTAGGTTGGACGACGCCCGATGACCGCTTCCGCTACCCCACCCGAAACCCAGGTCGCCTCCGACCTCGCCGCCGCCCGTCACGTCCTCGAGGCCGAGGCCGCGGCGCTCAGCCGGATGAGCGCCGACCTCGACGCCGACTTCAGCCGCGCGCTCGACCTGATCGAGGCGCGGGTCGTCGCGTCCGAACACGGCCGGGTGATCGTCTCCGGCATGGGCAAGAGCGGCCACATCGGCCGCAAGATCTCGGCGACGCTCGCCTCCACCGGCACGCCGTCGTTCTTCGTCCACCCCGGCGAGGCGAGCCACGGCGACCTCGGCATGATCACCCGCCAGGATGCGCTGATCCTGCTGTCGAAGTCCGGCGAGACCGCCGAACTCGCCGACATGATCGCCTATTCGCGGCGCTTCGCGATTCCGCTGATCGCGATCACCGAGCGGCGCGACAGCGCCCTCGGCAAGGCCGCCGACGTGGTTCTGGCGCTGCCGCACAACGGCGAGGCCTGCCCGCTCGGGCTCGCCCCCACCACCTCGACCACCGCCAGCCTCGCGATCGGCGACGCGGTGGCGGTGGCGCTGCTCGAGCGCCGCGGCTTTTCCGCCACCGACTTCAAGGTCTTCCACCCCGGCGGCAAGCTCGGCCAGCGCCTGCTCAAGGTGCGCGAGCTGATGCACGCCGCGCCCGAAGTCCCGCTGATCGCTCTCGCCGCGCCGATGAGCGAGGCGCTGATCGTGATGAGCGCCAAGAGCTTCGGCTGCGTCGGCATCGTCGACGCGGCCGGGCTGCTGGCGGGCATCATCACCGACGGCGATCTGCGCCGTCACATGGCGCCCGACCTGCTGGAGCGCCCGGCCGCCGAAGTGATGACGCGCTCGCCGCTGACCGTCGGCCCGGACAGCCTCGCCGCCGAGGCGCTCGGGCTGATGAACGACCGCAAGGTCACCAGCCTGTTCGTCGTCGCGGACGGCCGGCCGGTGGGCCTGGTCCACATGCACGACTGCCTGCGCGCCGGGGTGTCATGACCCGCAAGCGCGTCGCCCCCACGCCCGACGCGCCGCCGGAGCGCCCCTCCGCGCCCGACTTGCGGTTCCTGTCGGTGGCGGCGGCGCGCGCCGCCGACTCCCGCCAGGGGTCGTTCTACAGCCGCTTCGTCCGCCTGATGAAGCTGCTGTTGCCCGCCGCCGCCGCGCTGCTGTTCGGCGCGATTCTGCTGTGGCCGCAGTTGCAGAGCGAGCGCAACCGCTTCCAGATCGGCCTCTCCGGCATCGACCCGCGCCACCCCGACCGCCTGCGCGTCGTCAACGCCCGCTTCCGCGGCACCGACGCCGAAAACCAGCCGTTCACCGTCACCGCCGAATCCGCCTTCGAAACCGAGAGCGGCGCCCGCTCGGTGGCGCTCGACGCGCCGTCCGCCGACCTCGCCCTCAACGACGGCGGCTGGGTGATCGCCCGCGCGCCCGAGGGCGAATACGACCGCGACGCGGAGATCCTCAAGCTCACCGGCGGGGTTTCGGTGTTCCACGACAACGGCTACACCTTCGAGAGCCCGACCGCGCGCCTCGCCCTCCGCCAGGGCGAAGCCGAGGGCGACGATCCCGCCCAGGCCTATGGCCCCGCCGGAGAAATTCGCGGCGAGAGCGGCTTCAACATCCTCGACAAGGGCCGCCGCATCGTGTTCAAGGGGAAGTCCCGCCTGATCATCCGCCCGGGAGTGCGCTCCGATGCCCCTCGCCCCTGACCGCCGCGCCCTTGCGCTCGCCGTCCTGATCGCCGCCCTCGCCGCCGCCGCGCCCACGGCGCGCGCCCAGTCCCTCGGCCTCGGCGGCAGCGACGACCAGACCCCGGTCGAAGTGCTGGCCGACAACGGCATCGAATGGATGCGCGACGGCAAGCGCTTCGTCGCGCGCGGCAACGCCAGCGCCACCCGCGGCGACACCACCGTCTACGCCGACACCCTCACCGCCCACTATCGCGAGGGCGCGGGCGGCAAATCGGAGCTCTGGCGGCTCGACGCCGACGGCCACCTCAGGATCGTCTCCCCCGACGAAACCGCCACCGGCGACACCGCGGTCTACGACCTCGATTCCAAGGTGCTGGTGCTGAAGGGCAAGCCGGTGGCCAAGCTGGTGACGCCGGACACCGTCATCACCGCCAAGGACACCCTCGAATACTGGAGCGAAAAACGGTTCGCGGTGGCGCGCGGCGACGCCTTCGTCTCCCGCGAGGGACGCACCCTCACCGCCGACGTGCTCACCGCCCACTTCGCCTCGCAGAGCGGGCCGAAACCGGCGAAGCCGCAGAAAGGCGCGAACACCGGCCGCGTCGAGCTGGTCGACGCCTTCGGCCATGTGATGATCAAGACCAAGACCGAGACCGTCACCGGCGACCGCGGCCGCTACAACGCCAAGACCGGGATCGCGACGATTCTCAACAACGTCACCCTCACCCGCGACAAGGACTCCCTCAAGGGCGAGTACGCGGTGGTCGACCTCAACACCGGCGTCAGCACGCTCTACGCCTCCGCCCCGGGCGCGAAGGTCGAAAAGCCCGCTCCGGTGCGCGGCGTGTTCACGCCGAAGAAGGCCGACCCGGTTCCCGGCGCGCGCTAACGCCCCCTCGCGCAAGCAAAAATCCGGCCAAAACCAGAAAAGCGTTGCACCCGCCGAGCGGGTCCGGATAATCGAGTCTCAAGCGCCGACGCCCCGCGGCAGACCCGCGGCAACGGGCGCGACGTTCCGCGTACTCGACGGGAAGGACCGAATGAGCAATCCCGCGCCGCAGCCCGCTCCGGCTGCCGAAGTCACCCCCCTTGCCGGCAGCGCCCTCGCCGGTCTCGTCGTCACCGGCCTCGGCAAGAGCTTCAAGCGCCGCCCGGTGCTGCGCGACGTCTCGCTGTCGGTGAAGCGCGGCGAGGCGGTCGGCCTGCTCGGCCCCAACGGCGCGGGCAAGACCACCTGCTTCTACTGCATCACCGGCCTGATCAACCCCGACGTGGGCACGATCGCACTCGACGGCGTCACCATCACGCCGCTGCCGATGTATCGCCGCGCCCGCCTCGGGATCGGTTATCTGCCGCAGGAAGCGTCGATCTTCCGCGGCCTGTCGGTCGAGGACAACATCAACGCGGTGCTGGAGATCGTCGAGCCCGACGCCGACGCCCGCGAGGCCCAGCTCGAAGCGCTGCTCGCCGAGTTCTCGGTGACGCATCTCCGCCGCGCCTCGGCGATGTCGCTTTCGGGCGGCGAGCGCCGCCGCGTCGAGATCGCCCGCGCCCTTGCCTCGCGCCCGAGCTTCATCCTCCTCGACGAGCCGCTCGCGGGCATCGACCCGATCGCGGTGGGCGAGATCCGCAATCTCGTCGCCCACCTCAAGGATCGCGGCATCGGCGTGCTGATCACCGACCATAACGTGCGCGAAACCCTCGACATCATCGACCGCGCCTACATCCTCTACGACGGTACGGTGATGATGGAGGGCGCGCCCGCCGAGATCGTCGCCCACGAAGGGGTGCGGCGGGTCTACCTCGGCGATCGCTTCACCTTGTAACGGGGGAAGCGACGATGGCGATTTCCCCCAAACTCGAGCTCCGCCAGTCGCAGTCGCTGGTGATGACGCCGCAGCTGCAGCAGGCGATCAAGCTGCTGCAGATGTCGAACGTCGAGCTCTCCGCCTTCGTCGAACAGGAACTCGAACGCAACCCGCTGCTGGAGCGCGAGGACGACCACGGCGAAGCCCCGGAGGCCGCGCCCGAACCGGCCGCCGCCGAGGCCCCGGCGGAAGCGCCGCTGCTCGACAGCACCGGTGGCGGCGACCAGCCGCTCGACGTCGAGGTCGACAACACCTTCACCAACGACACCCACGCCGAGGACGGTGCGGGCGAGGGCTTCGGCCCCGGCGACAACCTCGGCCGCTACGGCAACGGCGCCTACGACGGCGAGGGCAACGTCCTCGAACAGACCGTCGGCGAGACCGTCAGCCTGCGCCAGCACCTCACCACCCAGCTCGGCCTATCGTGCGCCGCCCCGGCGGACCGGATGATCGGCGCCTATCTCATCGACACGCTGGACGACGCGGGCTACCTCAGCCAGCCGCTCGCCGCGGTCGCCGCCGCGCTCGGCTGCGGCGTCGAGGAGGTCGAGCGGGTGCTCGGCGTCGTTCAGGGGTTCGATCCGGTGGGCGTGTTCGCGCGCTCGCTCAAGGAATGCCTAGCGCTGCAGCTCGCCGACCGCAACCGCCTCGATCCGGCGATACAGGCGCTGCTGGACAACCTCGACCTGCTGGCGCGGCGCGACCTCGCGCGGCTGAAGAAGGTCTGCGGCGTCGACGACGAGGACCTCGCCGAGATGATCCTCGAAATCCGCGGCCTCGACCCCAAGCCCGCGGCGAGCTTCGAGCCGGTGCGCGAGCAGCCGGTCGAGCCCGACATCCTGATGCGCCCCGACAACGCGGGCGGCTGGGTGATCGAACTCAACACCGACACCCTGCCGCGGGTGCTGGTCGCCAACCGCTACTACGCCGAGGTCGGCGCCAAGGCCGACCGCGAGACCAAGACCTTCCTCAACGAGCAGTTCCAGTCCGCCAACTGGCTGGTGAAGTCGCTGCACCAGCGCGCCACCACCATCCTCAAGGTCGCGAGCGAGATCGTGCGCCAGCAGTCGGGCTTCTTCAGCCACGGCGTCTCGGCGTTGAAACCCCTGATCCTGCGCGATATCGCCGAGGCGATCGGCATGCACGAGAGCACGGTGTCGCGCGTCACCACCAACAAGTACCTGTCCTCGCCGCGCGGGGTCTACGAGCTCAAGTTCTTCTTCACCCAGGCACTCGGCTCGACCGAAGGCGGGGCGGCGCACTCGGCCGAGGCGGTACGCTACAAGATCCGGACGCTGATCGAGGCGGAAACCGCCGAGGCGGTGCTCTCCGACGACCGGATCGCCGAGATTCTCCAGAGCGACGGCATCGACATCGCCCGCCGCACCGTTGCGAAGTATCGCGAGGCGATGAAGATCGCGCCTTCGTCGCAGCGCCGCCGCGAGAAGAAACTGCGCCTCGGCTGACGCCGATTTTTCCTTCCGGACCCGAGACATCCGCGCCCGTCGTGCCCATATTCAAAGCATGGGGACAACAACGGACGAGGGACATCCTTGACGAATTCCGGAGACCTCTTTAGCTTCCCGCGGCTCCGCCACCGGAGGCCGGTTTCCGACGCATGAACGACGGTCCATCCGGCGCGCCGCGGCTCGCGACACATCGGGGCCGGAAGCGCCGCAGTCAGGTAGGACGCACGCCATGGAAATTCTGGTTAAAGGCAAGCAGATCGATCTCGGAGATGCGTTCCGGGGTCATGCGGAAACCACCCTGTCCCAGCTCGTCGAGAAGTATTTCGACCGCGCCATCGACGCCGCGGTGATCATCTCGAAGGATGCGCATCTGGTGAAGGCGGACATTTCGGTGCATCCGATTCGCGGCCTCACCCTGCAGTCCGCGTCCGGCGCCCCCGATCCCTACGCCGCGTTCGACGGCGCCTGCGAAAAGATCGCCAAACAGCTCCGCCGCTACAAGCGCCGCCTGACCGACCATCCGAAAGCGAAGGCCGACGACGGCATCCTCGCACAGCAATTCATCATTCGTCCGGAACCGGAGGAGGGCGAACTCCCGCCCGAAGAGCAGAACCCGGTGGTGATCGCCGAGATGACCACCGACATTCCCGAATGCTCGGTCTCGGGTGCGGTAATGCGGCTTGACCTTTCCGACACAAACGCCATTCTGTTTCGGAACAGTTCCCACGGCCGCCTCAACATGGTGTACCGTCGGCAGGACGGGAACATCGGCTGGATTGACCCCGAGGCTCACAACGGTAAAGGCTGAACCGCCACGCGCAACGACGGGCGCCCGTTAGGGCCGCCTCCGGCATGGCCGGGAGCCGCGTCCGCACCGACGCGGCTCCAACCGCAACGACAACAAAAGGGCGGAAAGCCCTCCCGGCAGCGCCGGATCGCGTGGATGGATCGAGGATAACGATGACCCTTGCAGAGTTGATCGCACCCAACGCGGTGATTCCCGCCCTGAAGGCCAACAGCAAGAAGCAGGCGCTGCAATTGCTCGCCCAGAAGGCCGCCGAAGTCACCGGCCTCAAGGAGGGCGCGATTCTCGAAGGCCTGCTCGAGCGCGAGCGCCTGGGCTCCACCGGCGTCGGCAACGGCATCGCGATTCCGCACGCCAAGCTCACCGGCATCGACCGCCTGTTCGGCATCTTTGCGCGGCTCGAGCACCCGGTGGATTTCGATTCGATCGACGACCACCCGGTGGACCTGATCTGTCTTCTGATCGCGCCCGAAGGGGCGGGAGCCGATCACTTGAAGGCGCTGGCGCGGGTTTCGCGCCTTTTGCGCGACAAGGGGATCTGCGAAAAGCTGCGCGGCGCCACCGAAGTGGACGCGCTCTACGCGCTGTTGCTCGATTCCGAGCGCTCCCGCGCCGCCTGAGCCCTGCCCCACGGGAAGACGCGCGCCGGACGCCGCAGGCTCCGGCGGCTTCGGCGCGCCGACTGAAGGAGGATCGCCGCATGCCGTCCGCACGCGTATTCGAATATCACCTCGACGTCGCCGAAACCGAAATCGACGACCAGGGACGCGTCAACAACGCCGTTTATCTCACCTGGGTGCAAACGGCGGTGCTGCGCCACTGGGCGCGCTTCGCGCCGCAGCGTGCGGTGGCCGAAAGCCTGTGGGTGGCGATCACGCACGAGATCCGCTATCGCCACCCCGCCTACCTCCACGACCACGTGGTGGTCCGCCTGCTGCTCGAAAAGCTGCGCGGCGCGCTCGCCCACTATCGGGCGCGCATCGACTGCGGCGACGAAACCCTCGCCGAGGTCGCGAGTTGCTGGTGCCGCCTGGACGCAGCGACGAAGAAGCCGGCGCGGCTCGCCCGCGACCTCGTCGCCCGTTTCCTGTCGCCGGAAGACTGACGCGGCCTCACTCGTCCTTGGCGTCGATGGTCATCGTCGCCGGTTTGGGCGCCGCCTTGCCGATCTTGATCTGGCGCACCTGGGTCTCCGGCGGCGGGCGGCGCAGGTCGACGTGCAGCAGGCCGCGGTCGAGCGCCGCGCCGGTCACCTCGATCCCCTCCGCGAGCACGAAGCTCCGCTGGAACTGCCGCGCGGCGATGCCGCGGTGGAGGAAGACGCGCTCGCTTTCGTCGCCGGCGATGCGGCCGGACACCGTGAGCTGGTTGGCCTCGAGCGTCACCGACAGATCGCTTTCCGAGAACCCCGCCACCGCCAGGGTGATGCGCAGGCCGTCCTCGGCCACCTGCTCGATGTTGTAGGGGGGATAGCCCTCCGCCGAGGTCTTGGAGATCCGGTCGAGCATCCGCTCGAAGTGATCGAAGCCGAGCAGCAGCGGGCTGTTGAAGGTGCCTGAAACGCGGGCCATGGACGTTCTCCGACTGCCGGCCCCCGAAAACGCGGCGTCCGCCCGAAGGCGCGGACGGCGACCGGAGCGCCGGACGGTTCCGGGCCCGCCCGATGCGGCGCCCGTAGCGCGCAGGCCGCGCGCTTCCCCGAATGTCGCGGCTGGAAACCCGCGCGTCAAGCCGCGAGCCCCCTCTTTTTGCCGGGAATTCTTCGCCCATCTATGCTAAGAACGCGGGCTCGCTCCGCCCAACGACGCCTGGGAAGCGGCGCTCCGTGCGCCGCGTGAGACGCCGCGCGAGAGCGTTTCAGCCAAGGAGAATTCGATGGGTCCCGCTCACGGCTCCATGATCGGAGCCATCACCGGCGTCCGCTTCACCAATCTGCGCGGCGACATCTACGGCGGCGTCACCGCCGCGGTGGTCGCGCTGCCCCTCGCCCTCGCCTTCGGCGTCGCCTCGGGCGTCGGCGCGATCGCGGGGCTGTACGGCGCGATCTTCGTCGGCCTGTTCGCCGCGCTGTTCGGCGGCACCGCCACCCAGGTTTCCGGCCCCACCGGGCCGATGACGGTGGTGATGGCGTCGATCTTCACCCATTTCGCCGACCGTCCGGCCCTCGCCTTCACCACCGTGATCCTCGGCGGCGTGCTGCAGGTGGTCTTCGGCGTGCTCAAGCTCGGGCGCTACGTCGCGTTCGTGCCGTTCACGGTGATTTCCGGGTTCATGAGCGGCATCGGCTGCATCATCATCGC
The DNA here is from genome assembly GCA_900079695.1 of uncultured Alphaproteobacteria bacterium. Lineage (NCBI taxonomy): Bacteria > Pseudomonadati > Pseudomonadota > Alphaproteobacteria > uncultured Alphaproteobacteria bacterium. Next base: position 2,935,299 of record LT599022.1, on the reverse strand, counting down.
CATCGAGATCGCGCCGCTGTTCGGTCACGAGGCCTCGAAGCACGGCGTGCTCGACGCCATCGCCGCGATTCCCGCCGCGGTTTCCGCCCCCAACTGGCACGCCACGATCATCGGCGTCGCCACCCTCGCGATCGTGAGCTTCACGCCCAAGGCGGTGGCGCGGATCGTTCCCGCGCCGCTGATCGCACTGATCGCGGGCACCCTCGGGGTGTTGTGGATGCTGCCCGGCGCGCCGGTGATCGGCGAAATCCCCACCGGCCTGCCCGCGCCGGTGATCCCGCACATCACCCTCGCTGCGCTATCGCAGGTGGTGATGTCGGCGTTCATCCTCGCGCTTCTCGGCACCATCGACAGCCTGCTCACCTCGCTGATCGCCGACAACGTCACCGGCACCCACCACAATTCCGACAAGGAACTGATCGGCCAGGGCATCGGCAACATGGTGGCGGGCCTGTTCGGCGGCATTCCCGGCGCGGGCGCGACGATGCGGACGATGGTCAACATCCGCGCCGGCGGGCGCACCCCGCTCTCGGGGGTGATCCACGCGCTGGTGCTGCTGGCGCTGGTGGCGGGCCTCGCGCCGCTGGCCGAGAAGATCCCCCTCGCGGTACTGGCCGGCATCCTTCTCAAGGTCGGCTACGACATCATCGACTGGGACTACTTCCGGCGCATCCGGGGCGACGACGTAACCGGCATCGTGGTGATGACCACGGTCCTGGTGCTGACCGTGCTCGTCGACCTGATCATGGCGGTGGGCGTCGGCATCATCATGGCGTCGCTGCTGTCCGCCGCGCGGATGTCCGACGAGCAGGTCAAGAACCTGCTGGTGGTGGGCAAGGATTGGGAAAGCGTGCCGATGAACGACCTCGACCGCGCCGTCCTCGCCACCGCCAAAGGGCGGATCATGCTGGTCCACTTCGACGGCGCGTTCAGCTTCTGCTCGGCCAAGAACATCACCCTCGCGGTGCCGGAGTTCCAGGGCGAGCGGGCGATCGTGATCGACTGCTCCGACCAGACCAGCTTCGACACCAGCTCGGTGATGGCGATCGACGCCCTGGTGCAGCGCGCCCAGAGTCAGGGAATCGCGGTGGTGATCGCGGGCGCGGGCAACGCCGCGGTCGCCCACCTCGCGGCGATGCGCGTGCTCGACGAAGTGCCGGAGGACAACCGCCTCGCCACCCGCACCCAGGCGCTCAAGCGCGCCGCCGAGCTGGCGGCCGACCGCGCCGCCTGACACCCGCAGCCATGCCCGGGCGCAATGCCCGGGCGGGCATCGCGGCGCGTGACTCGCCGCGCCAAAGTCTTTATGACGATCCCGCGACAGTTCGATGACAGCGCCCGCCCGAACCCCGGGCGGCGCGACGCGGGGTACCGGTGGCCAGACACGCTCTCGACAAAGATCTCAAGCGCATTTCGCAGATCGAGCGGGCGACCCGCCAGCTCGGCGGCTTCAAGACGGCGGTCGGCATCGGCGGCCTGTTCCTGATCGGGGTTCTGGTCTTCACCCTGACCCTCGGCGGCCACGGCGGCAGCGCCTGGTTCGTCGTCGTCGCGGGCGTGATCGGCGCCTACATGGCGCTCAACATCGGCGCCAACGACGTCGCCAACAACGTCGGCCCGGCGGTCGGCTCGCGCGCCCTGTCGATGACCGGCGCACTGGTGATCGCCGCCACCTGCGAGGCGGCGGGGGCGATCGTCGCCGGCGGCGACGTGGTCTCGACGATCTCCAAGGGCATCGTCGATCCCGCGCGGGTCGGCGACGCCGACACCTTCGTCCTCGCGATGATGGCGTCGCTGCTCGCCGCCGCGATCTGGGTCAACGTCGCCACCTGGATCGGCGCGCCGGTCTCCACCACCCACGCGGTGGTCGGCGGCGTGGTCGGCGCGGGCATGGTCGCCGCCGGAGCGGACGCGATCGCCTGGGACACGATGCGCTCGATCGCCGCTTCGTGGGTGATCTCGCCGATTCTGGGCGGGCTGATCGCCTGCGCCTTCCTCGCCTTCATCAAGATCGCGATCCTCTATCAACCCGATCGCCTGGCCGCCGCGCGGCGCTGGATTCCGCCGCTGATCGCGGTGCTGGCGGCGTGTTTCACCGTCTATCTCGTGCTCAAGGGCCTCGCCCACATCTGGCGGCCGCCGCTCGTGCTCACCCTCGGCCTCGGCGCCGCCGCGGGCGTGGCCGCCCACCTGACGATGAAGCCGGTGATCGCGCGCCGCTCGGCGTTCCTCGAGAACCGCCGCAAGTCGGTGAGTTCGCTGTTCACCATGCCGCTGATCGTCTCCGCCGCACTGCTCTCGTTCGCCCACGGCGCCAACGACGTCGCCAACGCCGTCGGGCCGCTCGCGGCTATCGTCCACGCCGCCGCGGGCGACGGCGTCGCCGCCCGGGTGACCCTGCCGTGGTGGGTTCTGGTGGTCGGCGCGCTCGGCATTTCCTTCGGGCTGGTGCTGTTCGGGCCGAAGCTGATCCGCACCGTCGGCGAGAAGATCACCAAGCTCGACCAGACCCGCGCCTTCTGCGTCGCGCTTTCGGCAGCGGTGACGGTTCTGGTGGCCTCCGCCCTCGGCCTGCCGGTCAGCTCCACCCACATCGCCGTCGGCGGCGTGTTCGGCGTCGGCTTCCTGCGCGAATACTGGGTCAACCTGCGGCCGCGCGCGCTGCCGCGCGCCAGCACCCTGCGCTCCGATTTCCACCTGCCGCCCGGCGAAACCTCGCTCGCGCCGCCGATGGGGCCGGTGCCGCTCCGGCCGAAGCGCCGCAAGCGGAAGAAACGCCGCCTGGTGCGCCGCCGCCACCTGCAGACGATCGTCGCCGCATGGCTGGTCACGGTGCCGTTGTCGGCGCTGCTCGCGGCCGGTATCTTTCTCGGGTTGCAGGCGATCATTCCGTTCGCCTCCTGACCGGACGCCGCCGATGTCTCTTCGCCGCTGGGTTCTCGCCGCCGCAGTCGCCACCCTCGCCGCCGCGCCCGCCCTCGCCGCCGAACGCGAAAGCCTGCGCATCGTCGGCAGTTCGACGATGTACGACTTCCTCGCCGAGGCGGCCGAGGACTTCGGCCGCGATACCCGCTTCCGCGCCCCGGTAATCGAGGCCACCGGCACCGTCGGCGGCTTCAAGATCTTCTGCGCCGACGTCGGGCTCGGATCTCCGGACATCGTCGCCGCCTCCCGCCGCATCACCCCGCTCGAGGAAGAGCACTGCCTCTCCAACAGCGTCTCCGACGTCGCCGAGTTCAAGGTCGGCTACGACGGCATCGTCCTCGCGCGCAGCATCGAGGCGTCGCGCTTCTCGGTCAGCCGCGCGACCCTGTGGCGGGCGGTGGCGCGCTCGGTGAAGACCGCCGACGGCGTGGTGCCCAACCCCTACCGTCTGTGGTCCGACATCGCGCCGGGATTCCCCGCCACGCCGATCCGCATCTACGGCCCGCCGCTCACCTCGGGCACCCGCGACGTGTTCGTGCATCTGGTGATGAACCCCGGCTGCGCCGACCTGCCCGCGTCCGCGCCCGACACCGTGGTGCGCGACGTCTGCGGCCATGTGCGCGAGGACGGCGCCTACATCAACGCGGGCGAGGACGACGAAATGATCGTGCGCCGCCTGCTCGACGATCCGCAGGCCACCGGCATCATCGGCTACGGCGTCCTCAAGCGTCACGTCCACCGCCTTCAGGGGCTGCCGGTGGAGGGCGTCGCCCCCGCCGACGACACCCTGGAGGACGACAGCTATCCGCTCTCGCGGCCGCTGTACATCTACGTCAAGGTCGCGCACGTCGGCCGCATTCCCGGGCTGATGGAGTTCGTCTCGCGCTTTTTGTCCGAACCGATGATCGGTCCGGAGGGGCGACTGTTCCGCTCCGGCCTGATCCCGATGCGCGACGACGAACGGGACTTCGTTCACGCCGCGCTGCGCCAGCTCGAAGCCCGCACCCGCTGATGCGCCGGATTCTCGTGAGCGCGTGCCTGCTCGGGCAGCCGGTGCGCTACAACGGCAACGCGCGAACCCTGTCCCATCCGCGCCTTACGCAGTGGTCGGACGAAGGCCGCGTGGTGGCGTTCTGTCCCGAGTGCGCCGCCGGGCTGCCGACGCCGCGCCCGCCCGCGGAGATCGCACCGGGAGACGACGCCGCCGCGATCCTGGCGGGGACCGGGCGCGTCCGCGGCCGCGACGGCGCCAACCTCACCGGCGCCTTCCGCGCCGCCGCCCACCTCGCCCTCGAAACCGCGCGCGCCGAGAGGTGCGGCTTCGCCCTTCTCGCCGACCGGAGCCCGAGTTGCGGCTGCCGCCGGGTCTATGGCGGCGGCTTCGACGGGATCCTGCGCGCGGGCATGGGGGTGACGGCAGCGCTGCTCGCGCGGCACGGCGTGCGGGTGTTCGCGGAAACCGAGATCGACGCCCTCGCGGCGGCGCTGGACGCGTAAAAAAACCCGGCCTCCAGGGGGTGGAGGCCGGGGACTCGACTCTACCCGACTCGGAGAAACGCGAACGAAACTCTACAGGTTGCTTGCTCGGTACCAGGACACTCTACGCCCGTTTCCCATGCCCGGTTCTTGGGGGTTGGTCCCGGGTCTGAGCGGAGGATGTAGGGGGCTCCTCCGCCCTGGGTATTGGCGGGGGCTGATCAGGCCACCCGCGCCATCCGGCCGCGTCGCTTCACATGGGCGGCCATAGCCAGATCGGCCTCCGACATGTGGTTCCGCAGGTAAGCGGCCAGGTGTTTCATGATTTCCCGCGCGGCGGCGGCGTCTTTCCGGTCGACCATCCGGCGGAGATCCGCCAGCTGATCGAGCATCGCGCGGTGCATCCGCTGGTGCGCCGCCGCATGGGGGAAGGTGCTGGCGTTCATCAGCTCCTCTTCGCGCACGAAGTGGCTCTCCATCAATTCGGCGAACGCGTTCAGAACCGCCGCCGCGTCGACCGGCACCTGTCCCTGCGCCATCTGCGCGTGGGTGCGGTTCATCAGTTCGACGAGACGGCGATGGTCGTCGTCGATCTGCGGCACACCGGTTTCGATCTCGCGATTCCACACCATCAGATCGTGCTCGGCGTCGTCGTGGCGGACCTGTTCGAGGAACCGCGTCACCTCGGTGCGCAGGAATTCCGCCTGACGCGAGAGTTCGGTCGCCGACGCGTTGATCTGCGCCGCGGCGGCGCCGGTTTCCTGGGCGGCGGCTTCGACCGACTGAATGTTGGCGGTGACCTCGTGGGTGCCCGCGGCGGCCTGCTCGACGTTGCGCGCGATCTCGGCGGTCGCGGCGGTCTGCTGCTGCACCGCGGAGGCCACCGCGGACGCGATCTGACCGAGGTCGCCGATCACGCTGTTGATGTTCTCCACCGCCCGTACCACCGCGGTGGTGCCGCTCTGCACCGCGGCGATCTGACCGGCGATTTCCTCGGTGGCCTTGGCGGTCTGGTTGGCGAGGATTTTCACTTCGCCCGCCACCACCGCGAAGCCCTTGCCCATGTCGCCCGCCCGCGCCGCCTCGATCGTCGCGTTGAGGGCGAGGAGATTGGTCTGGCTGGCGATGTCGGTGATCATGTCGATCACCTCGCCGATCCGATTGGCGTTGTCGGCCAGGCTGCGGATCGCGTCGCCCGCGAGGTCGGCGTGCTGGTTCGCCTGTTCGGCGACGGTCGCCGAATGCGCCACCTGCTTGCCGATCTCGGAAATCGAGGCCGCGAGTTCCTCGGTCGCGCTCGCCACCGTCTGCACGTTGGCCGAGGCCTCCTCGGCGGCCGCCGCGACGGTGGTCGCCTGGGCGCTGGTTTCGGCGGCGGTCTGCGCCATCTGCCCGGAAGCCGCCTGAAGCTCCGCCACCGCCGCGGCAACGCGCTCGATCACGCCGCCGACGCTCGACTGGAACGCGTCGGCAAGCTGGTTCATCGCGGCGCGACGGTCGGCCTCGGCCTGGCGCTTCTGTTCCTCGCTCTGGCGCTCCAGCTCCTTGACCCGCATGGCGTTGTCCTTGAACACCTGCACCGCCTCGGCCATCTCGCCGATCTCGTCCTTGCGACCGCGCGCGGGCACCTCGGTTTCGAGCTTGCCGCGCGACAGGTCCCCCATCGCGCCGGTCATCCGCCGCACCGGGCCGGAGATGCCGCGGCCGATCGCGAACGCGGCCGCCACGCCGATCGCCAGAGCAAACAGGGTGAAGCCGAACATCAACGCCTCGCCGCGCCCGATATCGGCGCGCCCGGTGGCGAGCGTGGCGTCGAGATTGGCGTTCTGGCTGTCGCGCACCGCCGTGAGCTTGTCGGAGAACGCCTTGGCCTGCGCCGCGAGCGCGCCGTCGGCGATCGCCCGAACCTGCTCGCGCAGATCGACCACCCGGTCGAACGACGTCTGATAGGCCTCGGCCTGAGGGAGCAGGATCTTGGCGCGATCGCGCAGTTCGATGGACGGCATCAGATCGGGCAGGCTGGTGGCGCGCGTCATGAAGCGCTTCATCGTCTCGCGCATCGACGTCACCAGGGCCGGATCGGCGGAGCGCAGATAGCGCATCACGTCCATGCGCGACACCATCAGCGCCTCGATCGCCCCGCCCGCGGCGGCGGCGGGTTCGAACGCGCGCATCTGCTCGGAGCGGGTCATCAGGTCCACCAGCGCCAGACGCAGTTCGGGCCCGATCCGGCCGATGCCGTTGTCGGTTTCGTTGGTGCGGTCGGTTTCGAGCGCGACGAGCTTCTCGAACGCGCCCTGGTAGGCGTCAACGGCGGCGAGCGCCTGCTCCACCAATGCGCGCCGCCCCGGATCGCGGGTGACGTCGCGCAGGGCGACGACGTCACCCCGCAACTGCCTGATGTGTTCGAACAGATGATCCGCCCCGATCGCGGTGGAATCGACGACGAACAACTCCTGGTGGCCCTCGAGTTCCGAAGCCGCCACGGCGAGCTGCTGCACGCGCGCGCCGTTGTCGAACACGCGCGTCGATTCGTTCATGACTTTATCGAAGGTGAGCCCGTTGTAATAGGCGGTTCCCGACACCACGAAGATCAGGGCGATCAACGTACCGAACCCGAGAGAGATCTTGGTCGCGATCTTCAAGTCTGCAAATTTCACCACGGCGATCCCTCCGCAGAACGATTTTTCTTTTTGTTGTTGCCTACTGTCCGATCCCATCTCTCTCGGGTTCACGACCATGGTAGGACGTTCGCGTACAACCTCAACCGCGAAATTCGCCTCACAACATACGCGCTTACGTAGAGATGCCCTAGCCCGTTGAGCAACCACTAGAAATATTTTCTATCCATTATAAACCTTGCGGTTGTGTGATGTGAATCACGATTCCGCGACTCGCGAGGGGGCACGCGAATCGAGTCGCGCCAGTAAAAGTGGAATGTGCGCCCCGAACCGAGACGCCCTCTACCGGCGGTCCGGCCCCGGCTCGACCCGCCGCGCGGCGGGCCAACCGCTGCGGTAATCGCCAGGCGTCATGCCCAGAACCCTCAGGAACTGGCGCGTCATTTGACTCTGGTCGTAGAATCCGGACTCGACCGCCGCATCGGCCAGCGGAACCCCCTCGCCGATGCGGCGACAGGCGTCGCGGACCTGCGCCTGCATCCGCTCGGCGGTCGGCGGCAGACGAAAGCCTGTCGGAACCATCCCGCCGACGGTGCGGCGACGCAGCGCGGCCACCACCGCATCCAGGCGGGCGAAAGAAACCGGCGCGGAGGCAAGTGCCGCAACCGCCTCCGCAAGTGCGGAGTCGGCAACGATCTCAGCCTGGGTAAGACCGGGCAGGCACGCCCGCGGCATCGACAGCGACACGGCGAGACCGCCCGCCGCGGTGGCATGCCCCATTCCTGCGGGAATCAGCAGCACCGCGCCGGGTGCGAGCGTCACGGATGCGCTGCCGAAGAGAATCTCCCGCGCTCCCGCCACTGCGACGGTGGCAACGTGGGAGCGATGGGCGTGTCGGGCCACCGCGCGCCCTTCCGCGCGGCAGACCGTGCACCCCGACGGCAGAGGCCACCACTGCGCCGCTCGGCGCGGTCGACCGCTCATTTCGATGGTTCCGACGACATCATCCCAGCGCGGGCACGAACGTCGCGAGAATATACAACGCCTCGCCGTCGGCGCACACCCGGTGGAGAACGTCGGGCGGCATCGCGGCGGTGGTTCCCGGAGCGTAGTCCCGCACCTCTCCGGCAATTTCGACACGCCCGCGACCGGTCAGCACCACATGGCTTTCCCAGGCGCCGGGATGGGTGTGGAGGCCGATCTCGCGACCCGCGTCGACGCGCACCTCGTGCTGACTGAACGCGCCGCCCGTCGCGGTCCCGCCGAGCAGCAGGCGCATCGCGACGCCGGGAAACCGGGGATGAGGCTGCCACGCGGCGGCGGCGGGCGGAGCAAAGGGATCGGGTTCGGGAAAGGCGGCAGTCATGGCGTCGGGCCTCCTGTGATGACGATACCGCAGTCTCGCACCGCTCCGGAGGCCCGATCTTGTACGATTCCGTCAGCGCCCGCCGCAGCAGCCGCCGGCATCGCCGTCGCGGCGGGGAACGTCCGCCCCCACCGCGCGCGGCGCACCGCCGCACGCGCAATTGGCGAGACGGCAGGGCAGCATCCGCGCGAGCGTCGCATCCTTGACGACGAAATGATGCCACAACGCCGCCGCGACATGGAGGGCGATCAGGGCGAGACCGACGGAGGCGAGGGTCTCGTGGACCTCGTGGAGCTGTCGGCCGAGGGCGCGGTCCGGATCGGTCAGCATCGGCAGGGAGAACAGGCCGAAGAACGACACCGGCCGTCCGAACGCCGACGACATCGCCCAGCCGGTAAGCGGCATCGCCGCCAGCCACAGCAGCAGCAGGCCGTGCGTCGCCTTGGCGGCGACGTGCTGCCAGCGCGGCAGGTTGCCGAGCGCACCGACGCCGGGCTGGATCGCGGTCCAGGCGATACGAGCCAGCGCCACCCCGAGAATCGCCACACCCACCGACTTGTGGATACCGATCACGTCGGTCCAGGCGAGAGTGAACGCGCCGATCAGCAGCGCCACCGTCAGCCAGTGGATCGCGCGGCTGACGCAGCCGTAGGTGTCTTTGGTATTGCCGAGTGCCATGGTTCGATCTCCGATGCCGTCGCTGCCGCGGGATGCGCCCGCCCCCCAAGACATGCACCGACGGCGGCGAAGGTCAAGGTTCGGCATGCGCGGCTTCGGCCCGCTCGGCCTGTGCGAGAAGCCGCCGACGCCAGGGCGACTCTGCCGGTTGCAACGCTGCACCCTCGCGCCAGAGCTTTGCCGCGGCCGCGAGATCGCCCGCCTCGGCGCGGGCGACACCGAGGTAGAAGATCGCCCGCGGCTGCGCCGGATCGAGCTCGCGCGCCCGCCGGAGCGCCGCCGCAGCCTCGTCGCCGACGCGGCGGTCGCGGATCGCGAGGCTCTCGCCGAGATCGGCGAGCGTTTCGGCGTCGGCCTCGCCGAGCGCGGCGGCGCGGCGCAGCGCCGCGGCGGCCTCGGCATGGCGGCCGAGATAGCGGTCGGCACGGCCCAGCATCAGCCAGCCGCGTGCGTCGTCCGGGTGGGTCTGCAGGCGCGCCTCGATCTCGGCGGTCATCGCCTGCATCTCGTCGATCGCCGCCTCGGACACGCCGAGGCGCTCGGCGAGGCGCGGGCGGATCGGCTGATCCGCGACGCCGGGATGCCCGAGCCCGGCGTAGACCAGCGCCGCCAGCGCCAGCGCCGCCGCGCCGCCACCCGCGAGAACCGCAAGGCCGGGACGGGGCTCCTGGATCTCGACGGGAGTCGGCGCGGCCTCGGCCGCACCGGCGGCGCGATCGCGGAAGGCGCGCCGCCACGCCAGCACGCCCGCGCCGAGGAGGAGCAGCGGCGCCGCCCACAGCAACGCGGTGGTCGCCTTGAGCGGCGGCATCAGGCGAATGAAATCGCCGTAGCGCGCTTCGAGGGCGGAAATCACCTCGGTATCGGAATCCCCCGCGGCAAGGCGCTCGCGCACCAGGGTGCGCATCGCCCGGGCGAGATCGGCGTTCGACTCCTCGATCGACTGGTTCTGGCAGACGACGCAGCGCAGCTCCTCGCCGATCGCGCGGGCGCGGGTTTCCAGAACCGGGTCGGCGAGCGTTTCCGCCGGGTCGAACGCGTGCGCCGGACCCGCCGCGAGTGCCAGCGCCAGGGCCAGGAACGCGGCGCGGATCATTTCAGCGTCTCCAGCAGCGGCCGGATGCGCTCGCGCCAGATCTCCGGCGTCATCACTCCGGTCAGCTTGTAGGCGACGCGGCCGTCGGGGGCGACGACGAAGGTCTCCGGCGCGCCGGTGACGCCGAGATTGAGCGCCGCGCGGCTGTCCGGATCGAGACCGACGGCGCGGTAGGGATTGCCGCGCTTCGCCAGCCACGCGCGCGTGGCCTCCGGCTTGTCGCGCCAGGCGATGCCGACGATTTCGGCGGTCTTCGCCGCCTCCAGCAGCACCGGATGCTCCTCGACGCAGGCGACGCACCACGAGCCGAAGACGTTGACCAGAACCGCGCGCCCCTTGAGATCGGCGCTCGACAGGGTGCCGTCGCCCTCCAGCAACGGCAGCGCGAACGCGGGCAACGGCTTGCCCAGCAGCGGCGACGGCAGCGGCGCCTCGGTCTTGCCGATGCGCAGGCCGACGACGGCGAGCAGCACCGCGAACCCGGCGAGCGGCAGCCAGAGCTTTGCGCGCATCATCCCTCCCTCCGGCGGCGGCCGACGGCGGCGCGGGCGGTGAGCGCGAGGCCGCCGCCGAGCGACATCATCGCCGCGCCCGCCCACAGCCACGGCAGCAGCGGCTTCAGGAACACCCGCACCACCGTGCCCTCGGGCGCGGGATCGCCGATCACCGCGTAGGTATCGCCGAGGACGGTCGAGCGGATCGCCGCCTCGGTGGTCGTCTGCGGCGGGGTTTCGTAGGCGCGGATCTCGGGCGCGAGATCGACCCCCTCCGCGGTGACGCGCCCGCGCGTGGCGATGTAGTTGGGGCCGGGCACCTCGCGCAACTCGGACAGGGTGAAGGTGTCGCCTCCCGCCGCGACGCTGCCGCCCACCGGCAGCCGCGCGATCGCCTCGTCGGCGAGCTGGCTGCCGCCGGTGATGCCCGCCAGCGCCACCGCGAAGCCGAGATGCGCGATCGCCATGCCGAGGCTGCGGCGGGTCGGCCGCCGCCCCGCCAGCGTCAGCGCCACTCCGGCGGCGACCGCTGCGGCGAGGCCGAAGCCGACCGCCGCCTTCCAGGTCCAGATCGCCCCCACGCCCGCGCCGACGGCGGCGGCGGCGGCGATGACCGCGAGGCGCGGCGCGAGGCGTTTCAGATCGTCGCGCCCCGCCCTCATCATCGGGCCGAAGGTCATCAGCACCACCACCGGCACCATCAGCGGCATCACCGTCGCGTCGAAGAACGGCGCGCCCACCGAGATCCGCCCGAGGCCGAGGGATTCCGCCAGCAGCGGATAGACGGTGCCGAACAGCACCACCCCGGTGGCGACCAGCAGCAGCACGGTGTTGAGCAGCAACGCGCCGTCGCGCGAGACCGGTGCGAACGCCACGTGCGAGCGCAGGCGGTGGCCGCGCAGGGCGTAAAGGACCAGCGCGCCGCCCTCGATCGCCGCGAACAGCGCGAGGATGAACACGCCGCGCAGCGGGTCGGCGGCGAAGGCGTGGACCGAGGTGAGCACGCCCGAGCGCACCAGGAACATCCCGAGCAGCGAAAAGCCGAAGCCGAGGATCGCCAGCAGCACCACCCAGCCCTCGACGCCGCCCTTCCGCTCGACGCCGCGCACCGCGTGGATCAGCGCGGTGGCGGTGAGCCAGGGCATCAGCGCCGAGTTCTCCACCGGGTCCCAGAACCACCAGCCGCCCCAGCCGAGCTCGGCGTAGGCCCACGCCGCGCCGAGGGCGATCCCGGCGGTGAGGAACACCCACGCCACCAGGGTCCAGAACCGCACCGCGCGCGCCCAACCCGGCCCCAGCTCGCCCCGCCACAGGGCGGCGATGGCGAAGGCGAACGCCACCGACACGCCGACCGAGCCGACGTAGAGCAGCGGCGGATGGAAGGCGAGACCGGGGTCCTGAAGCAGCGGATTGAGGCCGCGCCCCTCGAACGGCGCGGGCAGCAGGCGGTCGAACGGATTGGAGGTGAGCACCACGAACGCGAGCACGCCGAAGCTCAGCCCGCCCTGCACCGCCAACACCCGGAGTCGCATCGCCGCGGGCAGACCCTGCCGCCAGAACGCGGTGAGGCCGCCGAACAGCGACAGCAGCATCGCCCACAGCAGCAGCGAGCCCTCGTGATGGCCCCATGCGGCGGCGACCTTGTAGAGCATCGGCTTGGCGGTGTGGGAATTCTCGAACACCACGCGCACGGAAAAATCGGAGACCACGAAGGCGTGGATCAGCGCCGCCATCGCTCCCAGCATCGCGAGCGCCTGCGCCGCCGCGAACGCCGGAATCGCCGCCGCGAGCGCGGGCCTCCCGGCCAGCCGCGCGGCGGGCAGCGCGAGCGCCTGGAGCAGCGCTAGCACGCCCGCGAGAATCACCGCGAACAGACCCGCCTCGACGCTCATTGCGCGGGCCGCCATTCGCCGTTCTCGCGGAGAACCTTGGCGACGTCCGGCGGCATGTACTTTTCGTCGTGCTTGGCGAGCACGGTTTCGGCGACGAAGCCGCCGTCGGGCGTCATCCGCCCCTCGGCGACCACCCCCTGCCCCTCGCGGAAGAGATCGGGCAGCACCCCCGCATAGCGCACCGGCAGGCTCGCCGCGCCGTCGGTGACGACGAACCGCACCACCGCGCCGTCGCGGCGCACCGAACCGGGTTCGACCAAGCCGCCGAGGCGCACGCGGTGGGTGGCGGCATCGGCGCGCGCGAGGATCTGCGAGGGACCGTAGAAGAAGGTGAGGCTGTCGCCGAGCGCCGAAAGCACCAGCGCCGCCGCCACCGCCACCGCCGCCGCGCCGACGCCGAGAAGGACCAGCCGTTGCCGTCTGCGCGTCACCGCGGCCGCCCTCCCTCGATCCGCGCCCAGGCGGCGCGCGCCCGCCGCCAGTCGCGCCACGCCGCGAGCGCGGCGACGCCGAGCGCCAGCAGGGTCACGGCATAGGCGCCGATCACGTAGGCGGTGTAGGGGCCGTGCAGGGTCATCGCATTGCTCCTTCGGACCGGGCGCGCCCGGCGGCGGCGCGCAGCCGCGCCGCGACCACCTCGGTGCGGGTGCGGGCCAGCCACAGGGCGAAGAACGTCAGCTTGAACGCCCCCGCCATCAGCAGCAGCGGCCACAGCATCGAGGGGTCGATGCTCGGGCCGCCGAGCTTCATCACGCTGGCGGGCTGATGCAGGGTGTTCCACCAGTCCACCGAGAACTTCACCACCGGCAGGTTGACGCAGCCGACGAGCCCGAGCACCGCCGCCGCCTTGTCGCCGCGGCGGGTCTCGTCGAAGGCGCGGGACAGGGCGATGTGGCCGAAGTAGAGGAACAGCAGCAGCAGCATCGAGGTCAGCCGCGCGTCCCACACCCACCACGCACCCCACATCGGCTTGCCCCAGAACGCCCCGGTGACGAGGCAGACGGCGGTGAACGTCGCCCCCAGCGGCGCGGCGGCGCGCGCGGCGGCGAAGGCGAGCGGGTGCCCGCCGATCAGCCCGGCGCCGCCGAGACCCGCAACCAGCGCGTAGACGAACAGGCCCATCCACGCGGCGGGCACGTGGACGTACATGATCCGCACCGTCTCGCCCTGCTGGTAGTCGGGCGGCGAAAGCGCCAGCGCCTCGGCCAGACCGGCGGCGAGGAGCGCCAGCGCCGCGATCGCAACCCAGGGGATCAGCGTCCCCGCGAGGGCGACGAAGCGGGCCGGCTGCGCGGCGCGCAGCATCGTCTCGTGAACCGCCCTCAGCGCCTGCGCCACCATCTACTCCACCGCCTGTCGCAACGCCGCGGCGGCCGCCACCGGACACACCGCCAAGGCGCACAGCGCCACGCCCCCCAAGATGAGGAGCGACGGCGCGACCGCCAACCCCGTTTGCGCCGATTCGACCGCCCCCGCGCCGAAAATCAGAACCGGCGCGGCGAGCGGCAGCACCATTACCGCCAGCAGCACCGTCGCCCGCCGCGCGCCGAGGGCGAGCGCCGCGCCCACCGCCCCCAACAGCGACAGCACCGGCGTGCCGAGCAGCAGCGACGCGAACAGCACCGGCATCGACTCCGCCGGCAGATGCAGGAACACCCCGAGCGCGGGCGCGGCGACGGCGAGCGGCAGGCCGGTGGCGAGCCAGTGGGCGAGCGCCTTCGCCAGCACCAGCAGTTCCGGCAGCAGGTCGCCCGACACCAGCGCCTCGAGCGAGCCGTCGCGCCAGTCGGCCTCGAACAGGGTGTCGAGCGAGAGCAGCGCCGCGAGCAGCGCCATCGCCCACAGCACCCCGGGCGCGACCCGCGCCAGCACCTGCGGCTCCGGCCCGATCCCGAGCGGGAACACCGCCACCGCGATGACGAAGAAGCCGAGCACCGTCCAGGTGCCCGCGCCGTCGCGCACCGCGATCAGAAGATCGCGCCTCAGCACCGCGAGGAACGCCGTCATCGCGCCTCCCCGAGGACGAGTTCGTTCGCCCCCTCGACGGTGCCCTTGGCATGGGTGGTGACCACCACCGCGCCGCCGCGCCGCCGGTGCAGGGCGATCAGTTCCCAGACGATCCGCTGACCGGCGGCGTCGAGGGCGGTGGTGGGTTCGTCGAGCAGCCACAGCGGCGCGCGCGCGAACGCCAGGCGGGTGAGCGAGACCCGCCGCTTCTGCCCCGCCGAAAGGGTCCGCACCGGCACGTCGGCGAGCGCCCACACCCCGAACGGATCGCTCGCCTGCGGCCAGGGCATTTCGGCGACGCCGAGGAAGCGCGCCCAGAAACCGAGGTTCTCGGCGACCGACAGCGCGGGCTTGAGCGCATCCTGGTGCCCCACCAGAAGCGCGCGCTCGGGTGCGGCGCGGGGGGTGCGCCCATCCCCCCACAGCGCCGCGCCGCGCGCGGGCCGGAGCAACCCGGCGAGCAGACGCAGTAGCGTGGTCTTGCCCGCGCCGTTGACGCCGCGTACCAGCCACAGACCGCCCGCCTCGACGGCGAGATCGAGCCCGGAAAATACCTGCGCCTCGCCGCGCGCGCAGGCGGCGTCCCGCAGGATCAGCGGAAACGGCTGGGGCGGCAGGGGAAGGGCGAACGGCGAGCCGGGCATGGCGTCATGATAGCCGAAGACGGGGGAGTTTCATCCGAAATCGCCTCAGCGGTGGAGCTCGCCGGAATGGCGGGTTTCGAGGAGATCGAGGGCGGAGATCAGCCGCCGCGCGGTGGCGCTGCCGAGCTTGCGGGCGCGCACCCGGCGCATGATCTCGACGCGCTCGGCGCGCAGGGCGGCGAGGCGCATCTCGCGCTCGATACCGTCGGCCCAGCGGCCGCCCTCCACCTGCTTGCCGTCGCGGCGGGCGATGCGGCGGTGATAGGTCTCCATCACCTGCGCCGCCACCTGGATGATCCGCTCCGCCTGCGGATTGTCGTGGGCGAGCACGTGCTGCAACCGCTCGACCGCGGCGAGGGCGGCGCGGGCGGCGGCCACCACCGCCGCGTCCTCGGCTGCCTCGTCGCCGGACTCCGAAGGCATCTCGCACCCCGCCAGCAGCCGCGGCAGCGCCAGCGTCGCGCCCGCCAGCGACACCACGATCACCCCCATGGCGATGAAGATCGCGAGATCGCGCGCGGGGAAGGCGTCGCCCGCCTCGGTGAGCAGCGGCAGGCTCAGCACCGCCGCCAGGGTCACCGCGCCGCGCACGCCCGAAACCGCCATCGCCGCGATCAGGCGCAGGCGTGCCTTCGGCGGCGTCGCGCGGGTGCGGAACAGGAACACGTGCAGCGACACCCCGACCCACGCCAGCCGCAGCAGGCCGAGGGCGAGGAACACGCCGACGACGTAGAGCGCCAGCCACCACGGGCTGTCGTGCCCGGCGTAGGCGGCGATCGCGTCGGCGCGGCCGAGGATCGCGGGCATCTGCTCGCCGAGGAGGACGAAGATCACGCCGTTGGCGGTGTAGGCGATCATATCCCACACCAGATTGCCGCGCAGGCGGGTGTGGGCGAGCGGCAGCGCGGTGGTATCCATGAAGTTGAGCGCGAGCCCGGCGGCGACCGCCGCGAGAATCCCCGACGCGCCGATCTCGACGGCGAGGAGATAGGCGGCGTAGGGAATCAGCAGGCTGACGAGAATGAGGATGCCGCTGTCGTCGGCGAAGGCGCGGCCGAGCCAGCCGCCCGCGCGGCTCGCCGCCCAGGCGAAGGCGACGCCGACGCCGACGCCGAGCACCGCCACCCAGACGAATTCGCCCACCACCGCGGCGGGGGCGAACGCGCCGCTCGCCGCGGCCGCGACGGCGAAGCGGAAGCACACCAGCGCGGTGGCGTCGTTGAGCAGCGCCTCGCCCTCGAGAATGTTCATCATCCGCTTGGGAATCTTCACCCGCTGCGCGATCGCCGCCACCGCCAGGGGGTCGGTGGGGGCGAGAACCGCGGCGAGCGCAAACGCCACCGGCAGCGGCAGCGACGGGATCGCCCAGTGCATCAGCCAGCCGAGGCCGAGCACGGTGAACGCTACCAAGCCGAGGGCGAGTTCGAGGATCGGGCCGGTGTCGCGCAGCACCTCCTCGCGCGGGATCCGCCAGCCGTCGAGGAACAAGAGCGGCGGCAGGAAGAGGAGGAAGAACACCTCCGGGTCGAGCGGCAGGCCGAGGCCGCCGACCGCGCCGATCGCCGCGCCGACGCCGATCTGCAGCAGCGGCCGCGGCAGCGGCAGCCGCAGCGCCTTCTCGATCACGCCCGCGGCGATCACCGCCGCGAGCAGCGCCAGAATCGTAAGCACAAGATCCACGGAAACGTCGTCTCCTCGAACATCCGCTCCTGAGGTGCGTGGCGGCCGGGGATTGCGCAACCCTTGACCGCGCCGGTCATTATATTAGATATAAATCATATTAAATCCCCTCGGAGAACCGCCATGTCCGAACTTCGTTACGACGCGCGCGGCCTCGCGCCCACCTGCCCGGTGCGGTGCGGCGGCGCGGCCTTGCGCCGCCGCACCTGGTCGCCCTACGCCGCAGGCGTGCTCATCGGCCTGCTGCAGGTTCCGGCGTTTCTTCTGGTGAACACCGCGCTCGGCGCGTCGTCGTCGTTCGTCACCCTGGGCGCGCACGTCGCCGCGTGGTTCGACCCCGGCGCGATCGACAACGCCTATTTCGCCGCCCACGCGGCGGGCGGCAAGAACTGGTGGCAGGTGGCGCTGGTGGCGGGAATCGCGCTCGGCGCGTTCCTGTCCGCCCGCCTCTCCGGCACCCGCCGCGGCGCGGTTGCGCCGGCGTGGCGCAAGGCCACCGGCATCGCGACCTTCGCGCCGCGCGCGGCGATGGCGTTCGCGGGTGGTTTCATCCTGTTGTTCGGCGCGCGGATCGCGGGTGGCTGCACCTCGGGGCATGGAATTTCCGGACTCGCCCAGTTGGCGGTCTCCTCCGGCGTCACCGTCGCGGCGATGTTCGCCGCCGGGATCGGCGCGGCGCTGCTGATGCGGAGGGTCTGAGCATGGGCGTGACGGCTATGATGATGCTCGGCCTCGCCATGGGCGCGGCGTTCGGCTTCGCCCTGGAGAAGGGGCGGGTGTTCGAGCCCGGCGTGATCGTCGGACAGATGCAGTTCCGCAGCTTCACGATGCTCAAGATGTTCGTCGCGGCGGTGATCACCGGCCTGGTGGTGCTCGCCGCGCTCAACGGCATCTGGGGCGTGAAGCTCCACCCCAAGGCCGCCGAGTTCGGCGCCAACGTCGCGGGCGGCAGCCTGCTCGGCATCGGCATCGTGCTCGCGGGCGCGTGCCCGGGCACGGTGTTCGCGCAGATCGGCGCGGGCTATCGCGACGCATGGTTCACCCTCGCGGGCGGCCTCGCCGGGGCGGTCGCGTTCGGCTATGCCGAACCGGCGCTGCGCCCCCTGCTCTCCGGCGGTCCGGGCAAGCTCACGTTCGACGCGTTGCTGGGCCTGCCCTTCTGGGCGGTGGCGCTCGCCTTCGCCGCGGCGCTGGCGGCGGGGCTCATGGTCCTGGAAAGACTGCGCCCGTGGCGCGAGGATCTGGGGCCGGAGGCCGACGGCCTACGCGACTGAGTGGCATTCGCGCGAACGGAAAAATTACCCCCCGGGTTCTTGCCCCGACCGGCGGAATGGATAAATCTAAAGTCGATCCGACGTGCCGATCGGAGTCGCCACTCGCCACCGGGCATCCGGTGAATTCGCACGTCCTGTCTCGCACCTTCCAACCGCCCGTTAAGAAACCGGAGGAATCCATGACGACGTGTGGCCAGGACACCCTGAACACCCGAAAAACCCTCACCGTCGAAGGCAAGTCCTACGACTACTTCAGCATCCCCGCCGCCGAGGCGGGCATTCCCGGGCTCTCCCGCCTGCCGTTCTCGCTCAAGGTGCTGCTCGAAAATCTGTTGCGCCACGAGGACGGCAAGACCGTCACCGTCGACGACATCAAGGCGATGGGCGCGTGGCTCGAAACCCGCACCTCGGAGCAGGAGATCGCCTA
Source organism: uncultured Alphaproteobacteria bacterium (assembly GCA_900079695.1). Classification (NCBI taxonomy): domain Bacteria; kingdom Pseudomonadati; phylum Pseudomonadota; class Alphaproteobacteria; species uncultured Alphaproteobacteria bacterium. The sequence continues at coordinate 2,916,719 of LT599022.1, read as the reverse complement.
CCGCCCGGCGCGCGTGCTGATGCAGGACTTCACCGGTGTGCCCGGCATCGTCGACCTCGCGGCGATGCGCGACGCGATGGTCAAGCTCGGCGGCGACCCGAAGAAGATCAATCCGCTCTCCCCGGTCGACCTCGTCATCGACCACTCGGTGATGGTCGACGCGTTCGGCTCCCCCGCGGCGATGGCGCGCAACATGGCGCTGGAGTTCGCCCGCAACGGCGAGCGTTACGCCTTCCTGCGCTGGGGCCAGACCGCCTTCGACAACTTCCGCGTGGTGCCGCCCGGCACCGGCATCTGCCATCAGGTCAACGTCGAGTACCTGGCGCAGACGGTGTGGACCGGCACCTGCGACGACGGCGCCGAGATCGCGTATCCCGACACTCTGGTCGGCACCGACAGCCACACCACCATGGTCAACGGTCAGGCGGTGCTCGGCTGGGGCGTCGGCGGCATCGAGGCCGAGGCGGCGATGCTCGGACAGCCGGTGTCGATGCTGATCCCCGAGGTCGTCGGCTTCCGCATCACCGGCAAGCTACCCTCGGGCACCACCGCCACCGACCTCGTGCTCACCGTCACCGAGATGCTGCGCAAGAAGGGCGTGGTCGGCAAGTTCGTCGAATTCTACGGCCCCGGCCTCGACGACATGCCGCTCACCGACCGCGCGACGATCGCCAACATGGCGCCGGAATACGGCGCCACCTGCGGCTTCTTCCCGATCGACGCGGAGACCCTGCGCTTCCTCGCCTTCACCGGCCGCGACCCGCAGCGGATCAAGCTCGTCGAGGCCTACGCCAAGGCGCAGGGCCTGTGGCGCGACGCGAGCACCCCCGAGCCGGTGTTCACCGACACCCTCGAACTCGACATGGGCACGGTGCAGCCCTCGCTCGCCGGGCCGAAGCGCCCGCAGGACCGCATCTCGCTCGCCCAGGCGGCCACCGCGTTCCGCAACGCCTACCCCGCCGCCGACATGAGCCGGCGCTTCCCGGTGACCGGCCAGGACTACACCATCGGCCACGGCGACGTGATGATCGCCGCGATCACCTCATGCACCAACACCTCCAACCCGTCGGTGCTGATGGCCGCGGGCCTGCTGGCGCAGAAGGCGGTGGCCAAGGGCCTGAAGGCCAAGCCGTGGGTCAAGACCTCGCTCGCCCCCGGCAGCCAGGTGGTCACCGACTATCTCGAGGCGGCCGGTCTGATGCCCGCGCTCGAGGCCCTCGGCTTCGACGTCGTCGGCTACGGCTGCACCACCTGCATCGGCAACTCCGGCCCGCTCGCCGACGAACTGGTGGAGGCGATCGACGCGCAGGACCTCACGGTCGCGGCGGTGCTGTCCGGCAACCGCAACTTCGAGGGTCGCGTCTCCCCCAACACCAAGGCGAACTACCTCGCCTCGCCGCCGCTGGTGGTCGCCTACGCGATCGCCGGGTCGGTCGGGGTCGATCTCGTCACCGCCCCGCTGGGCGAGGACAAGGACGGCAAGCCGGTGTTCCTCAAGGACATCTGGCCGACGCCCCACGAGATCCAGGAGGCGATCGCCAAGTTCGTCACGCCGGAGATGTACCGTCGCCGCTACGCCGACGTGTTCGTCGGCCCGGAGGAATGGCGCAAGGTCGAATTCCCCGAGGGGCTGACCTACTCGTGGGACGAAGGCTCGACCTACGTCAAGAACCCGCCCTACTTCGACGACCTGACGATGGACCCGCCCGGCATCGACGACATCGTCGGCGCGCGGCCGCTGGCGATCCTGGGCGATTCCGTCACCACCGACCACATCTCCCCCGCGGGCAACATCAAGGCCGCGGGTCCGGCCGGCACCTACCTCGCCGAACGGCAGATCTCCAAGGCCGACTTCAACAGCTACGGCGCGCGCCGCGGCAACCATGAAGTGATGATGCGCGGCACCTTCGCCAACATCCGCATCAAGAACGAAATGGCCCCCGGCACCGAAGGCGGCGTCACCCGCTTGATGCCCGAAGGCGAGCCGATGTCGATCTACGACGCGGCGATGAAGTACGAGGAACGCGGCGTGCCGCTGGTGGTGGTGGCGGGCAAGGAATACGGCACCGGCTCGTCGCGCGACTGGGCGGCCAAGGGCACCAAGCTCCTCGGCGTGCGCGCGGTGATCGTCGAGAGCTTCGAGCGCATCCACCGCTCGAACCTCGTCGGCATGGGCATCCTGCCGTTGCAGTTCAAGCCGGGCACCACCCGCAAGACCCTCGACCTCGACGGCAGCGAAACCTTCACCATCCGCGGCCTCGCGGCGATCCAGCCGCGCCAGGACGTGACGGTGGAAATCACCCGCGCCGACGGCACCCGGGAAGAGGTGGTGGTGACCTGCCGCATCGATACCGAGGACGAACTCTCCTACATGCGCCACGGCGGCATCCTCCCCTACGTGCTGAGGAACCTCGCCGCCGCCTAACGACGGCGCGCAGCATCGGAAGGCCGGGCGGCGGGAGCGATCCCGCCGCCCGTTTTCGTGACAACCCGGAACAAATTCGGTGATCGATTCGTTATAGGGGCGCTGGTGCGATGGACATCACAGCCAGCCCGCCCCAAATCACACACGTTGCGAACCGACGACCGCATTCCGCGGTCGTCTCTCGGCCAACGGAATCGGATCGAGGAGGACGAAGACGATGGGCGAAGTCGCCAATCCGCCGCCGGTTTCCGACCGCCGCGCCACCGCATTCAGCGGCGCCGAGGAACCCCTGCTAACCGAACTCTATCGCGACCCCACGCTGCACGCGGTGCTGCGCCGCGACGGCATCGAGGTCGAAACGCTCCAGGCGATGGTCGCCGCCGCGCAGAAACGCCTGATGCCCGACGCCGCCTGAAGTCAGGCGCGCCAGACCCGACAGAACTCCAGGAAGTCCCGCAGCAGCGGGCTTTGGAACTTGCCCCGCGCCAGCGCCGCATCGAGGCTGCGTTCGTGGTTCGCGTCCAGCGCGACCGCCGCGATCCGCCCGGCGGCGAGAGCGTCGGCGATCGCCAGTTCGGAGAGGAAGCCGAGCCCCAGCCCCGCCGCCACCGCGCCGACGATCGCCTCGTTGGAGTTGAATTCGAGGCCGAGGGTCCAGGGAATCTCGGGCTCGAAATGCCGCGCGAACTGCTCGCGCGTCCCGGAATCCGCCTCCCGCAACACCCAGGTTTCGCCCGCCAGTTCCACCACCCGGTGCGGCCGCCCGTCCGCCAGGCGGTGGCCGGGCGCGGCGATCACGCGGAGCCGGTCGCGCCACAGCGGTTCCACCGCCAACGGCGCGCCGTGGGTGCTGCCCTCGACGAACGCCACGTCGAGGTCGTAGCGCAGCAGCATCTCGGCCAGCCGCGCGGTGTTGGCGATCGTCACCTGCGGCGGCGGAATCGTCACCCGCGGCAGATAGGCGGCCAGCAGACGCGGCAGGATGTGGTTGCCGATCGTCACGCTCGCGCCGATCCGAAGCGCGCCGCCCAGCCCGTCGCCGCCGAACGCGTTTTCGAGCGCCGCCACCCGCGCCAGCACGTCGTCGGCCAGCGGCCGCAGTTGCGCGCCGCAGGCGTTGAGCCGCAAGCGGTTGCCGATGCGGTCGAACAGCGGCGTGCCGAGCTGCGCCTCCAGCTCCCGCAGCGCCACCGACACCGCCGCCTTGGTCACGAACAGGTCCGCCGCCGCGCGGGTCAGCGAGCCGTGCCGGGCCACCGCGTCGAAGACCCGCAACTGCCGGAGCGTGATCGCCGAGATGTTCATGAAAATTGAACATACCGTCGAATACGTTTAGTTTCAATTTCCACGGGATCGGCGTTACCTCCAGTCCACACCGTTTCCCGTGGAGATTCCCGATGCCGCTGCGCGACCGCCTCGCCGCCTTCCCCACTCCCGCCGCGGGCCTCGCGCTCGGGCTCGCCAGTCTTGCCGCGCTGTGGCAGGCGGAATTTCCCGCCGCGGTCGGCGTGCGCGCCGCGGGCGCTCTGGCGGCGGGGGCGATCGTCCTCGCGGTGATCGCGAAGTTCCTCGCCCACCCGCGCATCCTGATGACCGAACTCGCGCATCCGGTGGTCGGCTCGGTGATCCCCACCCTGGCGATGGCGACGATGGTGATCTCCGCCAGCACCGGCCCGCTCCACACCCCGCTCTGGCTCGCCGCGGTCGCCGCGCATATCGGGTTCTTCACGGTGTTCGTCGTCCACCGCGCCCGCGACCCCCAGCTGTCGCACATGGTGCCGAGCTGGTTCGTGCCGCCGATCGGCATCGTCGTGGCCGTCCTCACCGTCCCCGGCGAGCCCTGGCGCCCCCTCGCCGACGCCTGCCTGTGGTTCGGCATCGCGGCCTACGCGGCGATGCTGCCGATGATGCTGCACCGCCTGATCTTCCGCGACACCATCGCGCCGCCCGCGCGCCCCACCATCGCGATCATGGCCGCGCCGCCGAACCTCTGCCTCGCCGGATATCTCTCGTTCGTCGCCGAGCCCAACCTCCTCACCGTCGTCGTCCTTCTCGGCCTCGGCATCCTCATGGCGATCGTCGTCTACATCGGCTTCAGCGAACTCCTGCGTCTGCCGTTCTCGCCCGGCTACGCCGCCTTCACCTTTCCCACCGTGATCGCCGCCAACGCCTCGTTCAAGGCCGCCCGCTACTTCGAGCAGGCGGGCCTCGCGCCGGACGCGGTCGCGCCGCTGCGGCATTGGGCGACGATGGAGCTGCTGATCGCCACCGTCGTCGTCGCCTACGTCGCGGCGCGCTACCTCGGCCATTACGCAGCGACCCGGCGCGTCGTCGCGGCCTGAGCGAAGGCCTTGCGGCCACCGCTCCGAGCGCCTAAAACGGAACCATCGCAATCGAACCCAGGAGGTTTTGTGTCGGCCATTGTCGTCACCACGGTCGGCAAGGCCCGGTGATCCTCTCCGCCCGCTAATCCGGGCGAAGGCGTCTCCCCGGCCCGAGGAAGCCGACCCGGCGACCGGACGCCCGTTCCAGGGCTCCGCGCCTGTTGTCTTACCTTCCGATTCCCAAGGGAATCGCAACAGCCGGTGACATCGCAATGCCTTCACCCGACCTCCGTCTGGCCGACCTCGGCTGGACTCCGTCTTTCGCCGCCCAGTTCTCCCCGAGCGACTCCCCCGACCATCTTGCCGTCCGCGTCATGGCCGTGCATCGCGACCGGATCGCCGTCCTGGGCGAGACCGTCGACGCGACGATCCCGTCCCGCCTGCCGGACGCCACCCATCCCACCGTCGGCGACTGGCTGATCGTCGCGCGCGACACCCTGCGCCCGGTCCGCATCCTCGGCCGGACCAGCCTGTTCCAGCGGCGCGCCGCCGGCACCGGCCGCGAGGTCCAGTTGATCGCCGCCAACGTCGACACGTTGTTCGTGGTGTCGTCGTGCAACCGCGACTTCAACCCGGCGCGGATCGAACGCTACCTCGTCCTCGCCCGCGAGGCCGGAGTGCTGCCGGTGGTGGTTCTCACCAAGGCCGACCTCGCCGACGACGCCGGCGACTACGCCCGAACCGCGCGCCGCCTCCTCCCCGGCCTGATCGTCGAGACTCTCGACGCCCGCGATGCAAGCGCCGCGGCCGGACTCGGCGTCTGGTGCGGACCGGGGCAGACGGTGGCCCTGCTGGGCTCCTCGGGCGTCGGCAAATCCACGCTCGTCAACACCCTCGCCGGAAGCTCCGCCGCCACCGGCGCGATCCGCGCCGACGACGACCGCGGACGCCACACCACCACCGCCCGGGCGCTGCACCGCCTGGCCCACGGCGGCTGGCTGCTCGACACCCCCGGCATGCGGGAGCTGCAACTCGCCGACGCGCGCGACGGCCTCGACGAGGTCTTCGACGACATCGTCGCCCTCGCGCGGACGTGCCGGTTCTCCGACTGCACCCACGACGCCGAACCGGGATGCGCGATCCGCGCCGCGATCGCGGCCGGGCGCCTCGACCCGCAACGCCTGGCGCGCTGGCGCAAACTCGCCGCCGAGAACGCGTTCAACACCGCGAGCCTCGCCGAGCGCCGCGCCCGCGACCGCGCATTCGGCAAGATGGTGCGCACCGCGATGCGCGACAAAACCGACCGGGAGCGCCGCTGACCGCGGCAACCGGAAAATCGCGGCGGGATCCGCTCCCGCCGCGCCTCAGACCTCGATCACCTGAACCGTGTGTCCGTCCGGGCCGAAGAGGGCGGCGCAGACCGATCCGCCGCGGCCCGCGCCGCCGTCGAGAGTGACGACGTAGCGGCCGAAGCGGACGCCCGACGCGCCGCGGGCGGAGCCGCGCACCGCGAGGTTGAAGCCGGTGGCTTCGGGGGTGAGCGTGTCGAAATCGGCGCCGCCCCACCAGAAGGAGTCGAGCTGCTTGTCGAGGGCGACGCCGCGCTCGAATCCGGCGTTGACCACCAGCATCGAGCCGTCGCCGACGACGGCGGCGTGTTTGAGGTGCGCCATCAGGGCGCGGTGCCCGTCGTGATCGTTCATCACGTCGGCCGCGTGGCCCGCCCAGCGCGAGAGGGCGGTCCGCCCCTCGCGGGCGGCGTTCATCGCCTCGGTCGCGTTGAGGCCGTAGGCCCGGAGGCTGGCGTCGAGGCCGCGCCCGAGCATCCAGTCGAGCACGCCGGCGGGATCGGGAGCGAAATGGAGCTGCAGAAGCTTGCGCCACATCTCCTCCTGCGCGCCGCGCAGGACGACGATGTTCTCCGGATCGACCTCGTGCCGCGCCATCAGCGCGCGGCGGAACAGCAGGAGTTCGTTGACCGCGCCGACCACGTCGGGGCCGTAGCCCATCAGGTCGCCGGTGTAGACGACGCGGTCGTCGGGGTGGAACTGGCGGGAGAGCTGGTCGTGGACGCTGCGCAGGCGGTCGGCCTCGCCGTGGACCGCCCCGACCACCCAGAGTCTGCCGGGGCTGTCGAACGTGCGCCACACTTCCGATTGTCCCATTGCGCCCTCCCGAGGATTACGTCCCGAGTATTACACGCAAAAACCCCCGCGACAACGCGTGTCGCGGGGGTCGCGCGAAGGGATCGGCGCGCTCAGGCGGCTTCGAGCAGGGTCTCGAGGCGGCGGGTGGCCTCCTCGTGGTCGATCTTCTCGACCGCGGCGACCTCGTGCGCGAGGCGCTCGAGCGCCTGCTCGTAGATCTGGCGTTCGCTGTAGGATTGCTCGGCGTTGCGGGCGTTGCGGTGAAGGTCGCGCACCACCTCGGCGATCGACACCGGATCGCCGGAGTTGATCTTCGCCTCGTATTCCTGGGCACGGCGCGACCACATCGCGCGGCGCACGGTGGCGCGGCCCTTGAGGGTGGTGAGCGCGGTCTGCATCACCTTCTTGTTCGAGAGCTTGCGCAGGCCGGCGGCCTCGGCCTTCTTGACCGGAACCTTGAGCGTCATGCGGTCCTGTTCGAATCCGATGACGATCAGCTCGAGCTCCATGCCGCCGATCCTCTGAATCTCCACGGCGAGAACGCACCCGACTCCGTGAGTCGGATACACCACGTGGTCACCGGCCTTGAACGTTTCCTTCAACATCCCTCGTCTCTCTTCCCGTCTCTCGGAGGGGCGGTCCGCTGCAATCGCCCCAACCGCTGGTTGGCGGAACCGGCCGCCGATGCGGCCGACGCGACAGCAAAATCCTCCACCGCACGATCAGATGATCCAACCGTGACACCCGATTCGGCGGGCAGGCGATGCTATCGGCTTCATAAAAAAGCGTCGCGACCTGCTCCCCTCGACAGTCGAGGGCCATCGTCCGACGCAACAGTTCGTGTATACCACAACGGCAGACCGAACACCACCAGGAATCCGGTGTTACAGTTGCCATCATGGAACCGCGAAAGATTTAAGACGGTCGCCGCCGCCGCGCCAGGGGCGCGGCGCGAAACCCGCCGCCTCAGCGCGACGCGGGCTTGGGGCTGAACAGCTTGTCCTTGCCGGGCTTGCCCTTCCAGTCGTCGGCGTCCGCCGGGGGCTCGCCCTTGACCGTGACGTTCGGCCATTTCTCGGCGTATTCGGCGTTGACCTCCAGCCACTTGGCGGCGGCGGCATCGCTATCGGGATAGATCGCCTCGGCCGGGCATTCGGGTTCGCAAACGCCGCAGTCGATGCATTCGCCGGGGTGGATCACCAGCATGTTCTCGCCCTCGTAGAAGCAGTCCACCGGGCAAACCTCGACGCAATCCATGTACTTGCACTTGATGCACCCGTCGGTGACGACATAGGGCATGACGCGAACTCCTCGTAAATCCCGTTGAGGTGAACCTAGGCAATCCGAGCGGGAAAGACAACCACCCGCGCGTAACTTGCGAACCATCCGCAACAGGCTGGATTCATTCGTCGAATTCGTGACGGAGGGCATCGGTGCGGCGGCGTTCGCGCTTGGTCGGGCGGCCGCTCCCGGCGGCGCGCGGCGCCACCGGGCGATCTTCGGCGGGGCCGAGACGCCGGGGCGGGTCCGACTCGGTATAGAGCGCCTGCGCCTCGGGGGCGGGCCCGCGGCGCGCGCCGAACCCGGCGACGACGACGCGGCGGCGCACCGTGCCGAGCACGAGTTCGATCTCGTCGCCGATCCTGACCGCGCGATGGCCGCGATGGGCGGGCTCCCCGTTGACCTTGACGTGACCGGCCGCGCACAGCCCCTGGGCAAGGCTGCGCGTCTTCACGAAACGCGCGAACCACAGCCACTTGTCGAGGCGCGGCGCGTCTTCCGCCATCAGCGGTCCGAGTTGGGCTTGCCCCAGTTCTTCAGCACCGCGAACGGCGAATCCGGATCGGGTTCGGAGCGGCGGGGCTGCTGGGCACGGGTTTCCGGACGCGGACCGCGATCGGGCCGCGGGCCGCGATCCGGACGGTCGCCGCGATCCGGGCCGCGCGGCGGGCGCGGACCGCGATCGGTGCGTTCCGGCCGCGGCGGGCGGTCGCCCTGCGGCTGTGCGGCGCGCGGCGGACGCTCGCCCTGCGGCTGCCCCTCGGGGCGCGGACGGCGGGGGCCGCCGAACGCCTTCTTCGGGTTCTTCTTCGGCTGCACCGCGAGGCCCTCGCGCGCGTCGGTGACGCGGTAGCCGAGCACCCGCAGAATCGTCGTGGTGTCGTCCGCACCGACGCCGAGCAGCGACATCAGGGCGGGCGGAAGGATCTTCGCACCCTGCGGCGCGGCGGGCTTCTCCGGCTCGGCGGGAACCTCGGACGCTTCGGCGGGTGCGGCTTCCGGCTCCGGAACCTCTGCCGGAACCTCGACCGGAGCCGCGGCGGCGCTTTCGGCGACGGGCGGCTCCGCCGGCGGCGGCGCCGCTTCGGCCGGAGTCTCGGGGTCGGCCGGGTGCGCGCCCTTGCCGGGCTGCGAATCGACCTTGGTGGTCAGCGCCTCGTCGCGCAGGAAGCGGCGCACCTCGGCGGCGAAGCGTTCGAGCATGTCGACGCGTGCGGCGCGGCGCTCGAACACGCGGTAGCCCTGCAGTTCCACCCACTCGGGCGCGACGCCCTCGGCGAGCGGGAAGGACACCTGACCGGGGGTGAGCGGCGAATGGGCGTGGACGAACCCGGCGACGTCCTCGACCTTGCGGTCGACCGCGGTCAGCACCAGCAGCAGGCGCTGGGCGGCGGGCTTGAGCATGTCGGGCAGGTAGACGGTTTCGACGCCGAAGCGGACGCCGAGCTTGCCCATCGCCTTGCGGTCGTCGTCGGAAAGGTGGCCGAGGTCCTGCGCCAGGGCGGCGCGGCGGATCGTGCCGCCCGCCTCGACGATGCGGAAGGCGATGCCGCGCGAGAGACCGGCGAGATCCGCCTCGGCGAGCGAGACGAGCGGACGCAGCACGCTTTTGATCTGGGCTTCGAGCCACCCTTGCGTCCGCGTGCGCACCAGTTCCACGAGAGGCTCGGTGAGGAGATCGTTGGGCAGCACCTCGACGCGCGGCTTGAGGCGCTCGGCCCCGGCGAGGATGCGCGCCACCGGCGCGCCGTGCCAGGTGACCGCACCGCCCTCGGTGAGCGCGAAGGTGGCGTCGGGCGCCACCGACAGCGCCTGGGCGCGGGCGGCGACCTCTCCCTTCAGCGCCTGGGACGCGGCGATCGCGACGACCTTGTCGGCCTGATCCGAGGTTCCATCGGTATCGGCGATGAAACCCAACCCTTCGAGGCGGCCCACGCGGTGGCCTTCGATGTGAACGTCCCCGTTCGGCGTGACGGTAGCTTCCAACGGACTTTGCCCCTTCAAGCGGCTGAGCAGGACGGCGGTACGCCGGTCCACGAACTTTTGCGTCAGACGGTCATGTAGCGCATCCGATAGGCGATCTTCAATCCGTCTTGTGCGTTCGCGCCAATGATTCGTGTCGGAAATCCACCCTGCATGGTTGGCGACGGTGGTCCAGACCCGGATTTGCGCGATTCGCTGCGACAGATGCACGATATCGCCGTCGGTTCGGTCGATGCGCGAAACGTGGTGTTCGAGGAAGGCGTCGGGAATCCGTCCGGAGTCCTCGGTGAGGTAGAGATAGAGACGCTGCAGCAGCCGCGCATGGGCCTCGGCCATGATCTTCTGAAAATCCGGGATCTGGCAGATTTCCCACAGCAGCCGCACCCGCTCGGGATCGGTGGCGCGGGCGAGCACCGCGTCGGAATGGGCGAGCGCCTCGAGCGCCTGCACGTCGTCGGCGTGGCGGGCGCGCAGGAACTCGGCCCCCGGCGGCGGCACCGTCAGGCTCTTCAGCAGCGCCGCGACGGAGGTGAAGCGGAGCTGACGGTTGCGCCAGTAGAGCGCCTTGACCGGGCGGAAGTCGTGGTTTTCCACCCGCTCGATCGTCTCGGAATCGAAGGGCGGCGCGTCGGCGGTGGTGCCGAAGGTGCCGTCGTTCATGTGCCGCCCGGCGCGCCCGGCGATCTGGCCGATCTCCGAGGCGGCGAGATGGCGGGGCTGGGCCCCATCGTACTTCACCGTCTGGGCGAAGGCGACGTGGTCGATGTCCATGTTGAGGCCCATGCCGATGGCGTCGGTGGCGACCAGGAAATCGACCTCGCCCGACTGGTACATCGCCACCTGGGCGTTGCGGGTGCGGGGGCTGAGCGCCCCCAGCACCACCGCCGCCCCGCCCCGGTGCCGCCGCACCTGGTCGGCGATGGCGTAGACCTCGGCGGCCGAGAACGCGACGATCGCCGAGCGCCGCGGCAGGCGGGTGAGCTTCTTGTTGCCCGCGAAGCTGAGTTCCGACATTCGCGGCCGGGTCTGGATCTCGATGCCGGGAATCAGCCGCGAGACCACCCCGCGCATGGTGTCGGAGCCGAGAAACAGGGTCTCGGAGATGCCGCGGGCGTGCAGCAGGCGGTCGGTGAAGACGTGGCCGCGCTCGGCGTCGGCGCTCATCTGGATCTCGTCCACCGCCAGGAACTCCACCAGCCGGTCGAGCGGCATCGCCTCGACGGTGCAGATGAAGTAGCGCGGGTTCGGCGGAATGATCTTTTCCTCGCCGGTCACCAGCGCCACCTGCGCCGCGCCCCGCACCTTGACGACGCGGTCGTAGTTCTCGCGCGCGAGCAGGCGCAGCGGAAACCCGATCATGCCGCTCGCATGCGCCATCAGCCGTTCGATCGCGTAGTGCGTCTTGCCGGTGTTGGTGGGGCCGAGGATCGCGGCGACGCGGGTATGGCGGTTCTCGATCATGACGCCGCAGAGTGGGGCGGCGGTGCGGCGATGTCAACTCGGGCGGGCGCGCGCCGGGCGCCGCAACGTCGCCGGGATTGACAGCCGCCGCCGGGCCTTCTTACATGCCCTCTCGTTGATTTCGTTTCGGCATGTTTCAGAGGCCCATTCCCACCATGACCGTGGAAACCCTGCATTTTCAGGCGGAAGTCACCAAGCTCCTCGACATCGTGGTTCACGCCCTCTACTCGCAGAAGGACGTGTTCCTGCGCGAACTGGTGTCCAACGCCTCGGACGCCTGCGACCGTCTGCGTTACGCGGCGATCACCGACCCCGCCCTCACCGAGGGCGACAGCGACTTCAAGGTCCGCCTGATTCCCGACGAGACCGCCAAGCTCCTCACCGTCGCCGACAACGGCATCGGCATGAGCCGCGAGGAACTGGTCGAAAACCTCGGCACCATCGCCCGTTCCGGCACCCAGCGCTTCGCCGAGGCGCTGGCGCAGCAGGCCAAGGGCGACGGCGCGGCGGCGCTCAACCTGATCGGCCAGTTCGGCGTCGGCTTCTACGCCGCGTTCATGGTCGCCGACCGCGTCGACGTGATCACCCGCAAGGCGGGCGAGGATCAGGGCTGGAAGTGGTCCTCCGACGGCAAGGGCGACTTCACCGTCGAGCCGTTCGACGGCGCGGCGCGCGGCACCCGCATCGTCCTGCACCTCAAGGACGACGCGCAGGACTACCTCAAGGGCGCCGAGCTCGCGCGGGTGGTGAAGACCTACTCGGACCACATCGACCTGCCGGTGGTGCTGGAGGAAGGCGAGGAAAGCCGCACCCTCAACGCCGCCTCGGCGCTGTGGACCCGCCCGAAGGCGGAGATCACCCCCGAGCAGTACACCGAGTTCTACCACCACGTCGGCCATGCGTTCGACGACCCGTGGCTGACCGTGCACATGCACGCCGAGGGCGCGATCGAATACACCGGGCTGGTGTTCGTGCCCTCCGACCGGCCGTTCGACCTGTTCGACCCGGACCGCCGCCAGCGCCTCAAGCTCTACGTCCGCCGCGTCTTCATCACCGACGACTGCGAAGGGCTGGTGCCGTCGTACCTGCGGTTCCTCAAGGGCGTGGTCGACACTCCCGACCTGCCGCTCAACGTCTCCCGCGAGATGCTTCAGGACAACCCGCTGGTGCGGAAGATCGGCCGCGGCCTGGTCGGCAAGGTGCTGGGCGAGATCGGCAAGGCGGCGGAGGACAAGGACCGCTACGCCCAGTTCTGGGAGACCTTCGGCGCGGTGCTGAAGGAAGGCATCTACGAGGACTTCGAGCGCCACGCGACGATCCTCGACCTCTGCCGCTTCCGCTCGTCGCTGCGCGACGGCTGGATCAGCCTCGCCGACTATCTCGAGGCGATGCCCGAGGGCCAGGACGCGATCTACTTCCTCACCGGCGATTCGGTCGAGGCGCTCCGGGTCAATCCGCAGATCGAGGGCTTCACCGCCAAGGGCGTCGAGGTGCTGCTGCTCACCGACACCATCGACGAGTTCTGGACCGCGATGGCCCCGCCCTACAAGGAGCACCGCTTCGCGCCGGTCGCCCTGGCGGGCGGCGACCTCTCCAAGATCAAGGCGAAGGACGCCCCGGCCGAGGCGGACGCGCCCGAGGCCGACAAGACCCTGGAGGCCGACATCCACGCCCTCGCCCAGGCGATGAAGACGGTGCTCGGCGACGCGGTCTCGGCGGTGAAGGCGTCCGAGCGCCTGACCGCGAGCCCGGTGTGCCTGGTGGCGGGCGACGCGGGCGTGAGCCTGCACATGGAGCGCCTGCTGAAGGCCCACAACCGCACCGGCGCGCACGCCGACCGGGTGCTGGAGATCAACCCCAAGCACCCGGTGATCAAGTCGCTCGCGCAGCGCACCGCGAGCGAGGGCTTCGCCGACGCGGCGTGGCTGTTGCTCGATCAGGCGCGGATCGTCGAGGGCGAGCCGGTCGACGACGCCGCCGCCTTCTCCCGCCGCCTGACCGCGGTGATGGAAAAGGGCCTGTTCTGACGACGCTCCGGGGAGGACTGCGGCGATCGCGGCCCTCCCCGGATGAAAAACCTTCCCTCGGCAAATCCTGCGAAGTTGCCTACACTCTTCGGCGCGCACGAATGCGGTTGAGGGGAGACCGGCGGAATGAAGGTGTTGCGGATGCTGCTGCTCGCGGCGGTGGTCGGGGGGCCGCTGCTGGCGCTGGCGTCGGGGTTCGGGCTGTTCAGCCGCCGCGCCGAGGATCTCGGCACTCCGGCGGTGGCGAAGGCGCTCGCCGAGCGCGCCCAGGCGATGATCCGGGAAGACGGGCTGGAGAAGGCCCTGGCGGCGATCGCCGCCCCGCCCCAGGAGAGCGAGCTGATCGAGGGCAGCCTCTACGTCTTCGCGGTCGGGCTCGACGGCACCATCCTCGCCCATCCCTACGACCGCCGCAGCGTCGGCCGCTCGATTCTCGGCGCGCGCGACTTCAACGGCGTCGCCTACGGACGCGAACTGGTGATGACCGCCCGCACCGACCGGCTCGGCTGGGTCGACTACGTCGACGTCGATCCGGTCAGCCGCAAGCAACGCCGCAAGAGCACCTACGTCCTGCGCGAGGGCGACCTGTTCGTCGCCTGCGGCTACTACCTCAAGTGATCAGGCGCGCTTGCGCCCGGCGTCGCCCCGGCTCGGACGGCGCCCGGCGGCGTCGCGCTTGCCCGGACGCGGCCCGTCCTTGCGGAAGCCGCCGTCCTTGCGTGCGCCCTCCTTGCGGAAACCGCCCTCGCCGCGCGGCCCGTCCTTACGGAAACCGCCGTTGCCGGGGCGCTTCGGACCCGGGCGGGACGGCGCGCGACGCGGCGGCAGCTTGGGTTCGAGGCCCGGCACCACCATCACCGGCAGCGGCGTGTGGGTGAAGCGCTCGATGCGGATGACGAGGCCCATGTCGTCGCGCCCGGCGAACGAGATCGCCGTGCCGGTCGCCCCGGCGCGACCGGTGCGGCCGATGCGGTGGACGTAATCCTCCGCCACCCGCGGCAGGTCGAAGTTGATGACGTGGCTGATGTCGCGCACGTCGATGCCGCGCGCCGCCACGTCGGTGGCGACGAGCAGGCGCAGGCGGCCGTCGTGCAGGCGCTTCAGGGTATGGTTGCGCTGCCCCTGGGAGAGGTCGCCGTGCAGCGCCGCCACCGCGTGGCCCGCCTCGGCGAGTTCGCGGGCGAGATCGTCGGCGTCGCGCTTGGTGGCGACGAACACGATCGCCTTGCCGACCTCGGGCCGGGAGACGTGGTGGGCGAGCAGCGCCTTCTTATGGGCGAGGTCGTCGGCGTGGAACAGCGCCTGAACGATGTCGGGCTTGCTTTCGGTGGTAGCGATGGCGACGCGCGCCGGGTCGCGCAGCAACGCGCGCGCCAGGGTTTCCATCGCCCGATCGAGGGTGGCGGTGAACAGCAGGGTGCGGCGCTCCGCCGGACAGGCGGCGCCGATCGCGGCGACGTCCTCGGCGAACCCCATGTCGAGCATGCGGTCGGCCTCGTCGAGGATCAGGGTGTCGATGCGCGAGAGATCGAGGCGGTTGGCGCGAACGTGGTCGAGCAGGCGGCCGGGGGTCGCCACCGCCACGTCCACCGGGCGGGCGAGACGGCGGAGCTGCTCGCGGTACGGCATGCCGCCGACGATCTCGACGCTCTGAACGTTGGCGAACTTGCCGAAGTCGCGCACGCTGCGGCCGACCTGCCCGGCAAGCTCGCGGGTCGGGGTGAGGATCAGCACCGTCGGCGCGCCGGGGTGCCTGCGCACCGGCTGCGCGGCGATCGCCGAGAGCACCGGCAGCAGATAGGCGGCGGTCTTGCCGGTGCCGGTGGCGGCGGTGGCGAGCACGTCGCGCCCGGCGAGCACGTGGGGGATCGCCTCGGCCTGCACCGGCGTCGGCTCGGTCAGGCCGCACGCGGCGACCGCCTTGAGAACCAGGGGATGAAGCGCGAACGCGTCGAAGGTCATGAACTGTCCTTTGCGGCCATGATCGAACGGCCGGACGCGACGGCCAAGGCGTCGTCCGGCATCGGGATCGGAGGCGATGCATAAGGAAACGTATGTAACTGGGCGCGCGGTACAACCGGCGCCGCGGGTCCGCAGACCCGACCTCCGGCGAAGGCGCGCACCATAAGGGCGCGCGCCGCGGTTGCCAAGCGAATTCGCGCTCAGCCGTGGCCGGGCGTGCTGCGGCGGATGTAGGAATCGTAATCGGGCACGACGCGGCGGTAGTCGTCGCGGTCGAACAGGGCGCTGTTGATGACGAAATCGGCGGTCGAGCGGGTCATCGCCAGCACGATGTTGTAGACCGTCGACAACCGCATCAGCGCCTTGACGTCGACGTCGTGGGGCTGGGTGGACATCGGATCGGTGAAGAAGATCAGCACGTCGAGGTTGCCCTCGGCGATCATCGCGCCGAGCTGCTGGTCGCCGCCCAGCGGGCCGGATTTCAGCCGTGCGATGTCGAGCGACGGGCACTGCGCCTGCAGCAGCCGGCCGGTGGTGCCGGTGGCGCAGAGGTCGTGGCGGGCGAGGGTTCCCTCGTTGTACTTCACCCATTCGACCAGATCGTCCTTGCGGGCGTCGTGGGCGACGAGGCCGATTCGCTTGCGCGCTTTCATGTTCGGGTCACTCCGGGTCCGGTGTCGGCGGCTCGATTCGGCGCGCCTCTGCCGCGAAGATGGTGCGGGCGCGCGTCCTCGCCTAGGAGAGTCGCAAATATTTCCCGAAATTTCAAGATATTAGAAAAAATCGATGAAGGTCAGCGATTTTGCCGTATCCCCGCCTTGACTTGCGAATGATTGGCGATAACATTGCGAGGATTCCCAGGGGGCACGCGCGATGACGGCGTATTCCGCACAGGCACGGGGGTTTGCCGGGAGTCCGTCCCAACCGCAAGCGTCAAGGCCGCGAACGATGAACGCAACTTTCCTCACCAAGGCGCCGGTCGGCAAGCCGCTGCGCATCGTCGACATCGACGGCGGCCGCGCGGCGCGCCTGCGCCTCGCCACCCTCGGCCTGCGCGAAGGCACGACCATCCGCCTCGCCCATGCCGACGGCAGCGGCCCGGTGGTGGTCGAGGTCGGCGGCGGACGGCTGGTCCTCGGCGCGGGCATGGCGGACAAGATCGTGGTGTCGTGAAACGCGGGCGTCGGCGCGCCCTTCGGGACCGTATAATATTTAATAATTCCAAATCGTGAGAGAGTGGACATGACTGCGGTGCTGCGCGAGATGGCGGTGGGCGAAAGCGGCCGGGTGACCGGCTTCATGGCGGGCGGATCGGCGGCGTATCGCCGCAAGCTGCTCGCGCTGGGCCTGACCAAGGGCTCGGTGTTCAAGGTGACGCGCGTCGCGCCGCTCGGCGATCCGGTTGAGATCGTGCTGCGCGGCTTCTCGCTCAGCCTCCGGCGCGACGAAGCCGGGATCGTGCTGGTCGAGCGCGAAGGGGGGCGCTGAGATGGACGCCAAGCGGAACGCCGTCGTCGCCGTCGTCGGCAACCCCAACTGCGGCAAGACCACGCTCTTCAACGCGCTGACCGGCGCGCGCCAGGCGGTCGGCAACTGGGCGGGCGTGACGGTCGAAAAGAAGGTCGGCCGCGCCGCCCATGCCGGGCTCGCGCTCGAAATCGTCGACCTGCCCGGCACCTACTGCCTGTCGTTCGGCGACGCCGCATCGGAGGACGAGCGGATCGCGCGCGACTACGTCGCCTCCGGCGAGGCCGACGCGATCCTCAACATCGTCGACGCCTCCAACCTCGAACGGAACCTCTACGTCACCCTCCAGCTCATCGAGATGCGGGTGCCGATGGTGGTGGCGCTCAACATGATGGACGCCGCCGAAACCGCCGGAGTCGAGATCGACGTCGCGAAGCTCTCGGAGCGCCTCGGCTGCCCGGTGGTGCCGATGGTCGCCTCGCGCGGCAAGGGCGTGCGCGAGGTTCTCGACGCACTCGCCGCGACGATCCGCGACCCCGCCCCGGCGGCGGCGCGGGTGACCTATCCGGACACCGTCGAACGCGCGGTGAGCGCCGCCGAGGCGCTGCCGGGGCTGGTGCGCGCCGACGCCCGGGGCTCGAACGCCGATCGTCGCTTCGCCGCCCTGCGCGCGATCGAGGATATCGAAGGCGCGGCCGCCACGCTGCCGCCGCAGAGCTACGGCGAACTCGAGAAGATCGTCGCCGCGGCCGAGGCGGAACTGGGCGACACGCTCGACATTCTCCTCGCCGACGGCCGCTACGCCTTCATCGGCGACATCGCCGCCGACGCGGTGCGGCAGAAAGGCGTCGCCACCGCGGCGCTGACTCAGCGGATCGACCGCGTCGTCCTCCACCGCGTCTTCGGCCTGCCGATCTTCCTCGGCGTGATGTACGCGATGTTCCTGTTCACCATCAACGTCGGCGGCGCGTTCATCGACTTCTTCGACCAGTTCTTCGCCACCCTGTTCGTCGACGGCTTCGGCCACCTGCTCGCCTCGATCGGCGCGCCCGACTGGGCGGTGGCGCTGCTCGCCAAGGGCGTCGGCGGCGGCATCCAGACGGTCGCCACCTTCGTGCCGGTGATCGGCTGCCTGTTCCTGTTCCTCTCTTTCCTCGAGGATTCGGGCTACATGGCGCGCGCCGCGTTCGTGATGGACCGGGTGATGCGCGCGATCGGCCTGCCGGGCAAGGCGTTCGTGCCGCTGATCGTCGGCTTCGGCTGCTCGGTTCCGGCGGTGATGGCGGCCCGCACCCTCGAAAACCCGCGCGACCGCATCCTCACCGCGCTGATGGCGCCGTTCATGTCGTGCGGCGCGCGGCTGCCGGTCTACGTGCTGTTCGCCGCCGCGTTCTTTCCCGCGAGCGGCCAGAACGTCGTCTTCGCGCTCTACCTGATCGGCATCGCGGCGGCGATCGGCACCGGCTTCATGCTGAAGTCGACGCTGCTGCGCGGCGACACCGCGCCGTTCATCATGGAGCTGCCGCCCTACCACCTGCCGCAGACCTTCAGCCTGCTGCTGCGCGCGTGGGACCGCCTCAAGGTGTTCATCCTGCGCGCGGGCAAGATGATCGTCAGCGTCGTCGTGGTGCTGTCGTTCCTCAATTCCTGGGGCACCGACGGCAGCTTCGGCAACGAGGACTCCGACCAGTCGGTGCTGTCGGCGATCGGCCGCACCGTGGTGCCGGTGCTGTCGCCGATGGGCGTCCGCGAGGACAACTGGCCCGCCGCCGTCGGCATGTTCACCGGCATCTTCGCCAAGGAAGCGGTGATCGGCACGCTCAACGCCCTCTATGCCGGAGTCGGCGACGCCGCGGCCGAGGACGACGGCGCCGCCGCGCCGGAGGCGGAAGAGAGCTTCGACCTCTGGGGCGGGCTCGCGGGCGCGTTCGCGACCATCCCCGAAAACCTCGCGGGCGTCGTCGACCAGCTCGCCGATCCGCTCGGCATCGAGGTCGGCGATTTGTCCGACTCCGCCGCGGTCGCCGAGGAGAACGAGGTGGACATGGCCACCTTCGGCGCGATGCAGACCCTGTTCGGCAGCCAGGCGGCGGCGTTCGCCTACCTGCTCGCGGTGCTGCTCTACATGCCGTGCGTCGCGGCGATGGGCGCGATCTACCGCGAGACCGGCGCGGGCTGGGCGACCTTCGCCGCGCTCTGGACCACCGGCCTCGGCTACGGCGCGGCGACCGCCTTCTATCAGGCCGCCACCTTCTCCGAGCATCCCGGCAGCTCGGCGATCGCGATCGGGTGCGTCGCGGCGGCGCTGATCGCCGCGGTGGCGACGCTGCGCCACCTCGGCGCACCCGCCGCCGGATCGACGGTGGAGGCGTTGCGCCATGCTGAGTGACATCCGCACCTATCTCTCGGCGCGCGGCCGCGCGCCGCTCTCCGACATCGCCGTCCGCCTCGGCGTCACCCCCGACACCGCGCGCGGCATGCTCCAGCACTGGATGCGCAAAGGCAAGGTCTGCCGCCTCGCCGACTGCAAGGCCTGTTCGCGCGGCTGCGGCGAATGCGCGGAGAGCGCGGCGAACGAGATCTACGAGTGGCGGGCCTGAGCGCCGCTCCGGCCAAGACGAAAGGCCCGGCGCACGCTGGGCCTTTCGCGTTTTCGCCCGCCGCTCATTCGCCCCCGGCGGGCTCGGGCACGTAGGCGAGCAGATCGCCCGGCTGACAGTCCAGCTCGCGGCAGATCGCCTCCAGAGTCGCGAACCGCACGCCCTTGACCCGCCCCTGACGCAGCAGCGAGAGATTCGATTCGGTGATGCCGATCGCCTGGGCCAGATCGTTGCCGCGCCGCTTGCGCTTCGCCAGCATCACGTCGAGGGTGACCACCACCGGCATGCTCAGACGATCTCCGCGTTCTCTTCGCGCAGGCGCGCCGCTTCGGCGAACGCCCACGCGAGCATGGCGGCCACCGCCGCGAGCAGCAGCGCCGCGCAATCCCCCGCCGAAAGGCCGAGCGACAGCCCCCGCTGACCGGGCGGATTGCCCAGCGTCAGCGCCAGAACGATCGCGGGGCGATAGACGACTCCGGCGGCGAACACCACCGCGAGCGCCCGCGCGACCCGCCGCAAACGGTCGGAACTCGCTTCGCAGAACACCTCGCCGCGCGCGAACCCGGCGAACAGGCGGTGCAGAAGCCACAGCAACCACGCCATCGCGGCGGCGGGTATCAGCGTCACCGCCGCCGCCGCCGCGCGCTGGGCGGCCGCGAGGGCTTCGGGATAGGGAATGCCGAAGGGCATTTCCGAATACACCGCGGGCACGTCGACCGCCCCCCACCACAGCGGCGGCGCGCACAGCAGCACCGGAACCGACCAGACGCACACCCGGCTCAACCGCCGGGACAACCGACGCACCCGCGCCATCGCAAACGACTCCGTCATCATCCTTTCCTCCGCGGCCTGCGATTTCGGGAGGATCGCCGAAGCTCGCTGCGCCGGTAAGAAGAATTTCTGTTTTACGATAATTTATTTCTGTAATTCGGATATATCACGGCGCACCACACCCCCGGATCGCGACCTTCGCACCCGGCGCGCGCCTGCGCGCCCGGCCTGCAGGCACCAAACGCCGCAAAGAATTCGCGGACGCCCCACAGTGTTGCGCGGCTTTTCAGAATAGGTCAGAACTACTGTCGATTTCGCTTTGATTTGCGAATGATTATCGCTATCATACTTCTCGACCACACGGCTTGGATTGGTCCAGACCCCGCCCGCCCGGTACGGCACATACCGGATCACGGGCGGGGTTGAACTTTATCCGAAGCGGCGGCGCAGATAGCTCGTGAACATCGCGCCGGAAACGTTCTGCATTACGCTGAACACCGCGCTCGGCACCGCCGCCAGCGGCGAGAAATGGGCCTGGGCGAGCGCCGCGCCGAGGCCGGAGTTCTGCATCCCCACCTCGATGGCGATGGTCTTCCGCTGCGCCAACGACAGTCCCGCGGCGTGGGACCCGGCGTACCCCACCAGCATGCCGACGACGTTGTGCGCCGCCACCACCGCGACGATCAGCAGGCCGCCCTGGGCGAGCTTCGGCTGATTGGCTGCGACCACCGCGGCGATGATCACCACCACCATGCCCGCGCTCGCCACCGGCATCCCCGCCTGGAGCCAGGCTCCGGCGCGCGGGAACACGCTCTTGAGCGCCGCGCCGAGCGCAAGTGGCACCAGGATCACCTTGACGATGCTCATCAGCATGCTCGCGGCGTCGACCGGCAGATACTGGCTGGCGAGCAGCCACACCAGCGCCGGAGTGGCGAACGGCGCGATCAGGGTCGAGACGGTGGTGAGAGTGACCGACAGCGCGACGTCGCCCTTGGCGAGATAGGTCATGACGTTGGAGGCGGTGCCGCCGGGGCAGCACCCCACCAGCACCACGCCCGCCGCCACCTCGGGCGGCATCGCGAACAGCCGCGTCAGGCCGAAGGCGACGAGCGGCATGATGGTGAACTGCGCCGCCACCCCCACCGCGACCTCGCGCGGGTGGCGCGCCACCTCGGCGAAATCGGCGGGCGACAGGGTCAGCCCCATGCCGAACATCACCACGCCGAGCAGCCAGACGATATGCGGCACCAGCGGCAGGAACGCGGCGGGCCAGACGTAGGCGAGCGCCGAGAACCCCAGCACCCAAAAGGCGAAGGTCTTGCCGACGAAGCGCGAGACCGCAGCGAGGACGCCCATGTTTCCCCTCCCCCAAGGCGCGCGAACA
The DNA here is from genome assembly GCA_900079695.1 of uncultured Alphaproteobacteria bacterium. Taxonomy (NCBI): domain Bacteria; kingdom Pseudomonadati; phylum Pseudomonadota; class Alphaproteobacteria; species uncultured Alphaproteobacteria bacterium. The sequence goes on along the minus strand of LT599022.1, from coordinate 2,894,887 downwards.
GCGGCGGACCATACGCGCTTCCGCGGATCTTGGGGAGTCCCTTTCAGCGCCGCACGTCGATCTCCACCCACGGCCGCGCGGCGCGGGCCTCCGCTTCCCAGGCGCGAATCGCCGCCGCATTTTCGAGCGTCGCGGCGATCGGATCGGCGCCGTCGAGAAGGTCGCGGCGGCGCGCGTCCTCGATTTCGAACCCGAGGCGCAGGCCCTCGCCGCGGATCTCCCGGGCCTCGAGATCCACTTCCAGACCGGCGCGGGCGGGGTCGGCGACGCGCGCGAGCAGGGCGTCGCGCGCCGCGCCCGGCAACCGCACCGCGAGCACGCCGTTGCGGCGGCAGTTGTCGAAGAAGATTCCGGCGAACGACGTGCCGAGCAGCACCCGCACGCCGAGCTGGCGAAGCCCCCAGACCGCATGTTCGCGCGAACTGCCGCAGCCGAAGTTGTCGCCCACCACCAGGATCGGCGCGCCGCGCCAGGGCGCGCGGTTGAGCACGAACTCCGGCCGTTCCTCCCCCACGGCGTCGAAGCGGAGGTCGGCGAACGCTCCGGCCGCGAGCCCGGCGCGGGTGACGGTCTTGAGAAAACGCTTGGGCATGATCACGTCGGTGTCGACGTTCGGCTGCGGCAGCGGCGCGGCGACACCGCGAACCCGGATCAACGGCTGCATCTCAGATCTCCCCGATCGGAAAGGCGCGGACGTCGGCGAGAACCCCGGCGACCGCCGCGGCGGCGACCATCGCCGGACTCATCAGGTGGGTGCGCGCGCCCCGCCCCTGACGCCCTTCGAAGTTGCGGTTGGTGGACGAGGCGAGGCGCTCGCCCGGCCGCGCCACGTCGTCGTTCATCGCCAGGCACATCGAGCAGCCCGAGGCGGGGCGCCAGTCGAACCCGGCGTCGCGGAACACACGGTCGAGACCCTCCGCCTCGGCCGCCGCGCGCACCCGGTTGGAGCCCGGCACCACCACCGCCGTCACCCCGGACGCGACGCGGCGGCCGCGCAACACCGCCGCGGCGGCGCGCAGGTCCTCGATGCGGCCGTTGGTGCACGACCCGATGAAGGCGCGGTCGATCGCCACCCCGGCGAGCGCCTGCCCGGGCGCGAGGCCCATGTAGTCGAGCGCCCGGACGAGCGCGGCGCGGCGCACCGGATCGGCAGTCTCGTCCGGGTCCGGCACCCGGCCGGTGATCGGCACGGCCTGATCGGGCGAGGTGCCCCAGGTCACCAGGGGCGCGATCTCCGCCGCGTCGAGCCGCACCTCGCGGGCGAACGCGGCATCGGGATCGGAGGCGAGGCCGCGCCACGCGGCGATCGCCGCGTCGAGATCGGCGGGGGCCTGCGGCCGCCCGCGCAGATCGGCGAACACCGTCTCGTCCGGCGCGATCAGCGCGGCGCGCGCGCCCAGCTCCACCGCCATGTTGCATACCGTCATCCGCCCGGCGAGATCGAGCGCGGCGATCGCCTCGCCCGCGAACTCCACCGCGTATCCGTTCGCGCCGCCCGCGCCCACCGCCGCGACCACGGCGATCGCCACGTCCTTGGAGGAAACCCCGGGCGGCAGCGCGCCGGAAACGACGACGCGAAAATCCGCGAGACGGGTGTAGACGAGCGTCTGCGTCGCCAGCACGTGGGCGACCTCGGAGGTGCCGATGCCGAAGCCGAGCGCGCCGAACGCGCCATAGGTGGTGGTGTGGCTGTCGCCGCAGGCGATCACCATGCCCGGCCGCGCCAATCCCTGTTCCGGCACCACCACGTGCTCGATCCCCTGGCGCGGATCGTCGAGGCCGTAGACCGCGATGCCGTGGGCGCGGCAGTTGGCCTCCAGCGTCTTCACCAGCAGCGCCCCCTCGGCGTCGCCCGCGCCCTTGCGGCGGGTGGCGTTGACGTGGTCGACCACCGCCAGATGCGCGCCCGGACGGGCGACCGCGCGGCCCGCCGCGGCCAGCCCGGCGAACGCCTGCGGGCTGGTGTATTCGTTCATGACGTGCAGGTCGACGCCGAGCAGCACCTCGTCGCCGCCGAGGGCGCGCACGGTGTGGCTGTCGACCAGCTTGCGGTAGAGGGTGCGGGGCATCGGAGCCTCCCTTGCGTGAACCTGAGGTCAAGGTAGGGGGCGCGCCGCCGGGAATTAATCAGAAATCATTTTATAATAATTTCGTATAATTATCCCCGCCGGACGGGACTATCTCTCAGAGACAGGCATTCCGATCGAAGGGACCCGTCATGTCCGCCATGTTCCCCGGCTTTTCCGAACATCGCGTCGCCGTCGGCGACGGCGTCGAGATCTTCTGCCGCGTCGGCGGCTCCGGCCCGGCGCTGCTGCTGCTGCACGGCTACCCGCAAACCTCGGCGATGTGGCACCGCGTCGCCCCCGATCTCGCCCGCGACCACCTGGTCGTCTGCGCCGACCTGCGCGGCTACGGCCGCTCGTCCAAGCCCGCGAGCGTTCCCGATCACGCCAGCTACTCCAAGCGCGCGATGGCGCTCGACATGGCGGCGGTGATGACGCACTTCGGCGCGGAGCGGTTCTTCGTCGGCGCGCACGACCGTGGCGCGCGGGTCGCCCACCGCCTCGCCGCCGATTGCCCGGCGCGGGTGCGCGCGCTCTGCACGCTCGACATCGCGCCGACACGGGAGATGTACCGCGCCACCACCGAGGCGTTCGCGCGCGCCTACTGGCACTGGTTCTTCCTGATCCAGAAGGCGCCCTTCCCCGAACGCATGATCGGCGCCGACCCGGAAGCCTACTGGCGCAAGAAGTGCGGTTCCGGCTCGGCGGGGATGACGCCGTTCGCGGAGGACGCGCTCGCCGAATACCTCGCCTGCTTCGCCGATCCGGACGCGATTCGCGGCAGTTGCGAGGACTATCGCGCCGCCGCCACCCTCGACATCGCCCACGACGACGCCGACGGCGACTTCCGGCTGCCGATGCCGGTGCGCGCGCTGTGGGGCGAACACGGCATCGTCGGAAAGTGCTTCGACCCGCTCGCCCTCTGGCGGCGGCGCGCCGCGCGCGTCGAGGGCGGCCCCCTGCCCGGCGGCCATTACCTCGCCGAGGAATGCCCCGAGCGGGTAACCGCCGAATTCCGCGGCTTCTTCGCCCGCGTCGCGGCGGAGGAGAGCGCCGCGGTCTAGCCTGTCCGATTTCGTCCGTTGTCGATCCGGCTTGGGCAACCATATTGTATGATTGTCGGATCAACCGGGGCGGTCGCGCCGCCCCCATCGTCGGGGGGAAACGGATGCACGATCGCGCGTACGGGTTCGTCGGGCTCGGCAACATGGGCGTGCCGATGTGCGGCCGACTGCTGGCGGCGGGGCACGCCCTCGCGGTTCACGACTTGCGCGCCGACGCCGCGGCGGGTCTCGCGTCCGAGGGCGCGGCCGTGGCGGCCTCGCTCGCCGACCTCGGCGCGGCGTCGGAGGTGGTGTTCCTGTCGCTGCCAACGCCCGAGGCGGTGCGCGCGGTGGCGGTCGCCCTGGCCGGATGCGCGCGGGTGCAGGTAGTGGTGGACCTCTCCACCACCGGGCCGCGGGTCGAGACCGAGATCGCGCAGGCGCTCGCCGAGGCGGGCAAGACCCTGGTGGATTGCCCGGTCAGCGGCGGCGTCGCCGGAGCGAAGGCGGGCACGCTGGCGATGATGGCGGCGGGCGACCCGGCGGCGATCGCCGAACTCGCGCCGGTGCTGGCGGCGCTCGGCAAGGTCTTCACCGTCGGCGAGCGCCCGGGCCAGGGCCAGACGATGAAGCTGATCAACAACCTGATGTCCACCGCCGCGCTCACCATCGCCTCCGAGACCCTGGTGATGGGGGTCAAGGCGGGGCTCGACCCGGACCGGATGATCGAGGTGCTGAACGCCGGAACCGGCGGCAACAGCGCCACCGCGAACAAGATCCCGAAGTTCGTGCTGCCGCGCACCTTCGATTTCGGCTTCAGCATCGGCCTTTCGACCAAGGACGCGCGGCTGTGCGTCGAGGAGGGCGACCGCCTCGGCGTGCCGATGATCGTCGGCGGCGCGGTGCGCACCCTCCTCGCCATCGCCCGCGACCGCCTCGGCCCGGAAACCGACCTGACCGGCGTGATCCGCGTGGTCGAGGAATGGGCGGGGGTGGAGGTGAAGGGCAAGGCGGCGAAATCCTGACCCGGAGGCGCGGCGCATGCCGATCGATCCCGAAACTCCCGGAGCCGTGGAAGCCGCGATCGCCGGGTTCGTCGAGACCACCCCGTGGGAGGCGATCCCCGAGGCGGTGCGGCATCAGGCGCGCCGGGCGATCGTCAACATCCTCGCCACCGGCTTCGCGGGTGCGGGGGAGATCGACGTCCTGCTCGCGGCGCTGCGGCCGTTCTCCGGGCCGCCGTCGGCGGGTCTCGTCGGCCGCGCCGAGCGGGTCGACGCGGCGCTCGCGGCGTTCCTCAACGCCGCCGCCGCCAACGTCCACGACTTCGACGACACCCACACGCCGACGATCGTCCACCCCACCGCGCCGGTCGCGCCCGCGCTGTTCGCGCTCGCCGAAACCCGGCCGGTCTCCGGCCGCGCCCTCCTGCGCGCGTTCGTGCTCGGGGCGGAGGTGGAATGCCGCCTCGGCAACGCCCTCACTCCGGCGCACTACGCGCGCGGCTGGCACGTCACCTCCACCTGCGGGCCGTTCGGCGCGGCGCTCGGCGTCGGCGCGCTGCTCGGGCTCGACCGCCACCGCCTGATCGCGGCGATCTCGGCCGCCGCCGCGCAGGCCGCCGGGCTGGTGGAAACCCTGGGGACGATGGCGAAGAGCGTCAGCGTCGGCAACGCCGCTCGCGGCGGCCTGCTCGCCGCGCTGCTGGCGCAGGCGGGCCTCGACGGCCCCGCCGCACCGTTGAGCGGCACGCGCGGCTTCGCCCGGGTGTTCGCCGACCCGCCCGACCTCGCCGCCCTCGTCGACGGCCTCGGCGAGCGCTGGGAATTCGGCGGCAACACCTACAAGCCCTATCCGGTCGGCGTGGTGCTCAACCCGGTGATCGACGCCTGCCTGCGCCTGCGGGGCGAAGGTCTGGCGTGGGACGACGCGGTGCGCGTCACCCTGCGCGGGCACCCGCTGCTGCGCCAGCGCACCGACCGCCCCGACGCAACCACCGGACGGGAATCCCAGGTCAGCGCCCAGCACGCCATCGCCGTCGCGCTCAAGACCGGCGCGGCCGACCCGGCCGCGTTCTCCGACCGCGCGGTGGCGGAAACTCTCGGCCGCCGCCCCGAGGTGCGGTTCGTCGACGACCCGGCGTGCGACATCGCTGCGGTCGAGATGACGGTCGAAACCCGCGACGGCGCGCGCCGCACGGTCGCGATCGCGGCGGCCCGGGGCACGCCCGGCAACCCGCTGTCCGACGCCGAGATCGCCGACAAGCTGCGCGCCCAGGCGCGCGCGGCGGGATTTCCCGGCGACGTCGAGGCGCTGATCGCGGCGGCCTGGACCCTCGACGCCCTGCCCGACGCCGCGGCGATCCCGCGGCTCGCCGCCCGCTGACCCGAGGAGGACGCGATGCCCCCGACCCCGCCCGGCGAACCGTTCGAACTGTTCGCGATCCGCTATGCCCGCCACACCGGCCGCAGCGCCGGAGACAACGCGATCGGCGCGGACCTGCACGAGGCCGGATCCGATCTCGACTATTTCGTCTGGGTGGCGAAGCGCGCCGACCGGGCGTTCGTGATCGACACCGGATTCGGCGCCGATCAGGCCGCCGCGCGCGGCCGCGAGCTGTTCCGCCGCCCGGCGGAGGGGCTGGCGCTGATCGGCATCGACGCGGCGCGGGTGGACGACGTGATCCTCACCCACCTGCATTACGACCACGCCGGAACCCTCGGCGACTTCGCCGCCGCCCGTTTCCACCTCCAGGACGCCGAGGCCGCCTACGCCACCGGCCGCTGCATGTGCCACGAGGTGCTGCGCGGGCCGTTCCACGTCGAGGACGTGGTGGCGTTCGTGCGGCACCTGTTCGCCGGGCGGATGAGCTTTCACGACGGTGCGGTCGAGATCGTTCCCGGGCTGTCGCTGCATCGCATCGGCGGCCATACCGACGGGCTCCAGGCGGTGCGGGTGTGGACCCGGCGAGGCTGGGTGGTGATCGCCTCCGACGCCGCGCACCTCTACCTCAACCTCCGCCGCCAGTTGCCGTTTCCCGCGGTCTACAACGTCGGCGACCTGCTCGAAGGCTACCGCACCGTGCACGCCCTCGCCGACGGACCGGACCACGTGATCCCCGGCCACGACCCTCTGGTGATGGCGCTCTACCCCGCGCCGGACGCCGCGCTCGAAGGGATCGTCGCGCGCCTCGACGTGCCGCCGCGCCAGCTCTGAGGAGGAGCCGCCGATGACTCTCGCCGGACGCACCGCCCTCGTCACCGGCTCGCTCTCCGGGCTCGGCCACGCGATCGCCCGCGCCCTCGCCGCCGCCGGGGCGAACGTGATGCTGCACGGCCTTGCCGCGCCCGGCGCGGGCGAGGCGGCGGCCCGCGCCCTCGCCGCGGAGACCGGCGTCGCGGCCGGGTTCGACGGCGCGGACCTGCGCGCCCCCGCCGAAATCGCGCGGATGGCGGCGGCCGCGACCGGCCGCTTCGGCGGCGTCGACATTCTCGTCAACAACGCGGTGGTGCGCCACTTCGGCGCGATCGAGGAGATCTCCGCCGCCGAATGGGACGAAGAGATCGCGGTGAACCTCTCGGCGGCGTTCCACCTCGTGCGGCTGACCCTGCCGGAGATGAAGCGCCGGGGCTGGGGGCGGATCCTCAACGTCGCCTCGGTGTTCGGCGCGCGCGGCGCCGCCGGCCGCGTCGGCTACGTCACCACCAAGACCGCGCTCACCGGCCTGACCCGCGCGATCGCGATCGAGACCGCGCGCACCGGCGTCACCTGCAACGCGCTCAGCCCCGGCACCGTGCCCTCCCCGGCGATTCTCGGCCGCATCGCCGCCACCGCCGCCGAAACCGGCCGCGACGCCGACGACGTCGCCGCCGACTACGTCGCGGCGCGCCACCCGACCGGGCGCTTCGTGGCGATGGAGAGCGTCGGCGCGTTAGCGGCGTTCCTCTGCGGCCCGGCGGGGGCCGACATCACCGGCGCGACCCTGGCGGTGGACGGCGGATGGACGGCGGGATGAGGATGGCGGGCCGGACCGCGCTGATCACCGGCGCGGCGCGCGGCATCGGCCGGGCGATCGCCGCGGCGCTGGCGGCGGAGGGCGCGCGGGTGATCGTCAGCGACCGCGACGGCGACGCGGCGGCGGCGCACGGCCTCGCGGGCGAGATCCGCGCCGAAGCCCTCGACATCACCGACGCGGCGCGCCTCGAAGCCCTCGCCCGCGATCTCGCGGCGGACGGCTGGACCCCCGACGTGCTGGTCAACAACGCCGCGGCGATCACCGTCGGCGATCTCCTCCACACCACCCCCGAAGCCCTGCGCGCGGTGCTGGCGGTCAACGTCGAGGGTACCTTCGCGGTCACCCGCGCCTTCCTCCCCGCGATGATCGCGGGCGGCGGCGGCACGATCCTCAACCTCGCCTCGCTGGCGGGCATCCACGGCATGCGCGAGCGCTTCGCCTACGGCGCGACCAAGGCGGCGATCGTGCAGATGACCCGCGCGATCGCCGTCGACTACGTCGCCCACGGCATCCGCGCCAACTGCATCTGTCCGGCGCGGGTGCGCACCGCGTTCGTCGAGGACTACGTCCGGCAGTATTATCCCGACCGCGCGGAGAGCTATCTGGAAGCGCTCCGCCGCTACCAGCCGATCGGCCGGATGGTGGAGCCGGAGGAGGTGGCGGCGATGGCGCTCTATCTCTGCGCGCCGGAATCCGTGGCGGTCACCGGCGGGGTGTTCGTGATCGACGGCGGCGTCACCGCCGGAGACGGCCCCGGCGCGCCGTAGCCGCTACTCCATCCGCGACGGCAGCCAGGTGACGATGCCGGGAAAGAGATACAGCAGCACCACGAACGCCAGCATCGCGACGATGAACGGCAGCACCCCGAGAACGATGGCGCGCAGCGGCACGTCGCCCGACAGGCCGCGCAGGATGAACAGCACCATCCCCACCGGCGGCGTGATCAGGCCGATCTCGATCAGCAGCACCAGCACCACGCCGAACCAGATCGGATCGAACCCGAGGGCGACGACGATCGGGAAGGTCACGGAGAGCGTCATCAGCATCATCGAAATGCTTTCGATGATCATCCCGAGGCCGAGGTAGACGAGACCGATCAGCAGCATCACCACCCACGGCGCGAGATTCGCCGCCGTCACCGCCTCCACCGCCGCGCGCGGCAGGCGCAGGAAATCGAACACCCAGCTGAAGATCGACGCCCCCACCACCAGCAGCATCAGGAACGCCGTGACCCGGACGGTTTCGAGCGCCGCGTCGTAGAGCCCGCGCAGGGAAAGGGCGCGACGTTGCAGGCACAGCAGCAGCGCCGCCGCCGCGCCCACCGCGCCCGCCTCGGTGGGGGTGGCGACGCCCGCGTAGAGCGAACCCAGCACCATCGCGATCAGGAACAGGAACGGCAGCACCCCGGCCAGGGCGCGGAGCTTCTCACCCCAGCCGTAGGCGCGTTCGTCGGGGGTCGCGCCGGGCACCGCCAGCGCCCACACGAACGCGGTGGCCATGAACATCGCCGCCAGCAGCAGGCCGGGCAGCACCCCGGCCATGAACAGCACGGTGACCGGCGCGCCGACGACGTTGCCGTAGATGATCATCGCGATCGACGGCGGAATCAGAATGCCGAGGGTCGCGCCCGCCGCGACCACGCCGTAGCTGAGGCGGCGGCTGTAGCCGCGGCGGATCATCTCGGGCGCGGTCACCGCGCCGAGGGTCGCGGCGGTGGCGAGGCTGGAGCCCGACACCGCCGCGAACACCGCCGAAGCGCCGACGGTGGCGTGCGCGAGCCCGCCGGGGGTGCGCCCGAACCAGCGGATCAGCGCATCGAACAGCTCGGAGGTGATGCCGCTGCGCACCAGCAGCGCCCCCATCAGCACGAAGGTGGCGATCGCGGTGAGGGTGAAGGTGTTGACGCTGGTCCACGAGCGGTCGGCGAGAATCGCGAGCTGCGGCTGCGGCATCGTCAGATGGAGCGCGACCATCCCCACCGCTCCCATCGCCAGCGCCACCCGCACCCCCAGCACCAGCAGCACCAGCAGCGCCGCCACCAGCGCCGCGCCGGTCCACCCCGGCGACGCATCGCGCGCCAGCAGGCACAGCCCGGCGACCAGCGCGTAGAGCAGCGCCACCGCCAGCGCCACCCGCGCGCCGCTCCACGCCAGCGCGGCGGCAAGCACGCCCGCGCCGAGAATCGGGACGCCGGGATCGAGCGCGCCACCCGCCAGCGTCACCTCGCGCCCGCCGTACAGCGCCAGACCCGCCGCCACCGCCGCGGCGATCGCGGGTCCCGCCCACGCCCGCCACGCCGCGGCGGGCGGGCGCAGCACGAACAGGTCGCGCAGTATCGCGGCGGCGAACAGCAGATAGCCGAGCGTCACCGGCAGCTCGGGAATCCACTGCGGGGTGGCGAGCAGCCCCCAGTCGCGGGTGTCGTAGAGCCATTCGGAAAAGTTGAAGCGCGCCATCTGCCAGCCCGCCGCGGCGACGAACAGCAGCCCGACCCACAGGCCGACGGCTTCGAGAACGGCGCGGCGCGGCGCGTCGAGATGGGTAGTGAGCAGCTCGACCTGAACGTGCGAGCCCGCCCGCTGCGCCACCGCGAGGCCGAGGAACACCAGGGCGACGAACATGTAGGTGCTGACCTCGGTGACCCAGACCGTCGGCGCGTTGAACGCGAATCGCGCGATCACCTCGTAGCAGACGATTCCCGCCATGCCGAGCAGCACCAGCACGCTCACCCCTTCGGCGACGCGGATCAGCGCGTCGATGGCGCGGACGACGGCATGGGCTTCCGGGCGTCCGGGGGCGAAACCCCGGGGATCGGCGCGGCTCTCGGGCATCGGGCGGCATCCTCCATGGCGGCGGGGAGCGGGGCTCCGGGCGCGCGGCGGGACGGGTGTCTTGACACACAATAATATTGTATGATCGTATAACGCAACCCGTCGCCGCGAGAAAATCTCGCGCGGTCGCAACGGATAACGAAACACATTGGGAGGACTATGGAGATGGCCACGCGTCTTCGCGCCTTCGCGCTCTCCCGCGGCCTCGCCGCGGCGGCGCTCGCCTGCCTGCTCGGCGCCGCGCCCGCCCACGCCGCCGAGAAGATCGACCTCACCATGGGGGTGATCGTCAGTCCCGGCGATCTCTACTCGCACTTCACCGCCAGCGTGCCCGAGCGCATCGCCAAGGCCACCGGCGGCCGGGTGTCGGTGACGGTGTCGGATTCGCTGGTGGCGCCGGCGCAGATCGCCTCGGCGGTGCGCGACGGACGGCTGCCGATGTCGGCGGCGCTGCACACCTACCTCGCGGCCGAGGAGCCGCGCATGGGGATCTTCAATCTCCCCGGGCTGATCAACGACATCGACGACTACGTCAAGGTCCGCAACGCCTTCTGGGGCGACGACGTCGCCGCGATCTGGGCCAGGCAATGGAACGCCAAGGTTCTGGCCGAGGGCGCCTGGTGCACCACCCGGCTGTTCTCGAAAGAGCCGATTCACAGCCTCGACGACTTCAAGGCCAAGCGCCTGCGCGTCCACAACCCGCAGAGCGCGGCGCTGATGGAGGCGCTCGGCGCGAAGCCGACGCCGCTGCCGGTGAGCGAGCTGATGCCAGCACTCGAACGCGGCGTGATCGACGGAGTGTTCACCTCGGCGTGCGTCGGCAACGCGATGGAGCTCTGGCGGGTGGCGGGCAACGTGCAGGACTGGGGCCTCAGCCCGATCACCGGCTGGGCGATCCTGATCAACGCGGACCGCTGGCAGAAGCTGCCGCCGGACGTTCGCGAGCAGATCGCCGCCGAGATGAAGCGGATCGAAACCGAGGCGTTCGACCGGCACACCGCCTACGTCGAAGCCGCCCTGCAGGAGATGCGGAGCCGCGGCGCGAAGATGTGGAGCGCGAGTCCGGAGCAGCGCGCCGCCCTCGCCGATCCGAAGCGCAACCGGCCCGCCTACGACTCCTGGTACGCCCGGGCCAGGGAGGTGGGCTTCGACGGCGAGGCCTACGTCGCCAAGGTCTGCGCAGCCCTCGGCCGCTGACCCGCCGCCGCGCGCGCCGCCTCCGGGCGGCGGCGCGACGGGGATGACAAACGCGGGCGGGCGTCCCTAGAATGGCGCGTCGCGGCGTGGAGGGTCCATGGCCGGACGGCCCCGGCAACGAACGGAACGGACATGACGCACTCCCTCGACCTCTATCGCGTCGATAAGGTCGCCGCACCGCTGCGGCACAGCGTGACGGAAAGCATCCGCACCGCGATCGCGGCGGGGCACTTCAAGGCCGGAGACCGCCTGCCCGAGCGCGAGCTGTGCGAGCTCACCGGCGTCTCGCGCACCCTGGTGCGCGAGGCCCTGCGCCAGCTCGAATCCGAGGGTCTGATCGAGGTTCTGCCCCACCGCGGGCCGCTGGTGGCGCGCGTCACCCGGCGGCAGGCGGAGGGCATCTATCAGGTGCGGGCTGAGCTCGAAGGACTGGCGTGCACCCTGTTCGCCGAGAACGCCGACGACCGCCACCGCGCCGCGCTTCAGGCGGCGTTCGCCGCGCTCCGCCAGGCAATGGAGACCGGCAGCCCGATGGAGCGGCTGAAGGCCAAGAACGCGTTCTACGACCGCCTCGTCGACGGCGCCTGCAACGAGGCCCTCGGCATCAGCCTGCGGATGCTGAATTCGCGGGTGATGATGCTGCGCGCCACTTCGTTGCAGGCCCCCGGCCGCGCCAAGGCCAGCATCGCCGAGCTTTCCGACTTGCTCGACGCGCTGATGGCCCGGGATCCGGAGGCGGCGCGCCGCCTCGGACAGGTGCACGTCCGCAACGCCGCCGCCGCCGCCCTCGCCTATCTCGAAGACGACGCCTAGAACGCCTGCGCGTCGAGAACCGCCTGGGTCGTCCGGGCATGTTCGCGGACGAGCGCGAGGAACGTCCGCAGCGTTTCGCCGTCCTCGGCGCGCCGCCAGCCGACGCCGAGACGCATCGGCGCGGCGGCGTCGGCGAACGGGCGGAAGACGACCCCCGGCGCGGGCGCGAGCGTCACCCACTGCGGCACCAGGCCGATTCCCAGCCCCTGCGCGACGAGACGCAGCAGCGTCGCCTTCTCCACCGCCTCGAAGCCGACGCGCGGACGCAGACCCGCGGCGCGGAACGCATCCCACAGCATCGCATGCAGCACCGGCCGGGCGTGGCGCGGATAGCCGATCAGGGATTCCGCCGCGAGGTCGGAAACGCCGATTGCCGAACGCGCCGCGAGCGGGTGCCCGGCGGGCATCGCCGCGACCACCCGCTCCGCCAGCAACGGCTCCCAGGCGATCGCGTCGTCCGCCGCCGGAGCGCGGAAGAACCCGACGTCGACGCGATGACGCAGCAGTTCGAGACCCTGCTCCACCGAGGCGGTGACTTCGGTGAGCGGCGCGTGCACCCCGGGGAAGCGCGCGCGGAAACGCGCCAGAACCGGCGGCAGGAACCACACCAGCGCCGCGTCGATGCCGCCGATGCGCAACCGCGACAGCCCGCCCGCCGCCGCCGCGCGCGCGGTCTCCACCGCGGCGTCGGCACGTTCGAGAACCGCGCGCGCCTCGTTCAGGAACACCGAACCCGCCTGGGTGAGGCTGACGTGCCGGGTGGTGCGGAACAGCAGCGGAAAGCCGAGTTCGTCCTCGAGCGCCCGCACCTGCGCCGACAGCGCCGCCTGCGCCATGCCGATGCGTTCGGCGGCGCGGCGGAAGTGCAGCTCCTCCGCCACCGCGACGAAAATCCTGAGTTGCCTGAGCTCCATGCCGCCCTCCGCCCCGAACTTAACCGCGCGGCGCGCGCCTGGGGAGCGATTTCGCGGCCGCCGTTGACTTGCGCGGCGACCCCACGTAACCAGAAGTTCGTCGTCGCCACCCCGGAAACTCCCCCCATGACCCGCGCGCTGCTCCTGCTCCAATCCCTGGTGTTTCTGCCGCTGATCCTGATCTCCAACCGCGCCGCCGCGCCGGTTCTCGCGATCGCGGTGGTGGCCGCGGCGCTCCGCCGCCAGCCGCTCGGGCGCTTTGGGGCGCTGCCGCCGCTGTTCGCGCTGCTCGGGTTCGGCGCGCTGAGCGCGCTGTGGTCGATCGATCCCGGCAATTCCCTGGGCAAGGTCGGGCAGCTCGCCGCGGTCGCGGTCGCGGCGTTCGCCCTGGCGGGCACCGCCGATCGCCGACCCGACGCCGACCGCGACCGCCTCGCCCGCCTCGCCCTGATCGGCTGGAGCGTCGCGGTGGCGATCCCGCTGCTCGACGCGCTCGCCCACGCGCCGATCGTGGCGGCGCTGCGCGCCGCCTTCGGCAGCTTCGGCCGCCTCGACGCCGCGCACCTGGCGGAGAAGGGCGGAGTCACGGCGCTGGTGCTCGCCACCGTGCCCGCGATCGCCGCCTACCGGCGGCTCCGCCTGCCGCCTCTGGGCGCGGCGGCGATGCTCGCCGCCGCGATCGCCGCCGCCGCGAGCGTCGACGGATCGGCCGCGGTGCTGCTGCCCCTCGTGGGGGCGTCGGCATGGCTCCTGCACGCGGTCCGGCCGCGCCTCTCGCGCAACCTGCTGCGCTTCGGGCTGCCGTGCGCGGTGCTGGCGATGCCGCTGCTGCCGATGTTGGTGGACCCGGCCGAGGCCGTGCGCACCCTGCCGCAGCTCGGAGGCTCGTGGGTGCATCGCCTGGTGATCTGGGATTTCGCCTACGACCATATCCTGGAGCGGCCCTGGCTCGGCTGGGGACTCGATGCCGCGCGGGTGTTCCCGGGCGCCGAAGAGACCTTCACCCTCACCGTGCCGCTGCCCGGACGGGACTTGCCGTTCGCGCTGACCGCCACCTATCTGCCGCTGCACACCCACAACGGACCGCTGCAGATCTGGCTGGAACTCGGCGCGGCGGGCGCGGCGATCGCCGCCTTCGGCCTGTGGCGGATGCTGTCCGCCGCGATCGCGCCGACCGCCGCGGACGCGCCGCTGTGCGGCCTGTTCGCCGCCGCCGCGGTGCCGTTCCTGGTGTCGTTCGGGGTGTTCCAGTCGTGGTGGCTGGCGCTGGTGGTTCTGCTGTGGGCGGCGACCCGCGCCCTGATCCCGCCCTCCGCCGAATAGGCCAAGGGCGCGGCGTTCCCCCCCAGGACGCCGCGCCCCGCGTCCGCCGCCGCCGGTCAGTCGGCGCGGCGTCCGAAATAGTTGGCGATCAACGCGCCGGAAATGTTGTGCCAGACGCTGAAGATCGCGCTCGGCACCGCCGCCAGCGGCGAGAAGTGCGCCTGCGCGAGCGCCGCACCGAGCCCCGAATTCTGCATCCCCACCTCGATCGCCACCGCCTTGCGCTGCGGCACCCGCATGCCGCCCAGCCGCCCGGCGAAATAGCCGAGCGTGTATCCGATGCCGTTATGCGCCACCACCACCGCTGCAATCAAGAGCCCACTTTGCGCGATCTTCGCCTGGCTCACCGCCACCACCGCAGCGACGATCAGCACGATGCCGGTCACGCTCACCAGCGGCAGCACCGGCACCAGGTTGCGGGCGAGGCCGGGCAGCAGCGCCTTGATCGCGACGCCGAGCGCGATCGGCAGCAGCACCACCTTGGCGATCGAGAGGAACATCGCGGCGGCGTCCACCGGCAGATACTGGCTTGCGAACAGCCACACCAGGAACGGCGTCGCGAACGGCGCCATCAGCGTGGTGATGGTGGTGAGGGTGACGGACAGGGCGACGTCGCCCTTGGCGAGATAGGTCATCACGTTCGACGAGGTGCCGCCGGGGCAGCAGCCCACCAGCACCACCCCGGCGGCGATCTCGGGCGACATCGGCACCACGCGGGTGAGCGCGAAGGCGACCAGCGGCATCACCGTGAACTGCGCGATCACGCCGAGCCCGACTTCGCGCGGCCGCCGCGCCACTTCGACGAAATCGCCGGGCGACAGGGTGAGGCCCATGCCGAACATCACCATCCCCAGCAGCCAGACGATGTACGGCGCGATCGGCCGGAACGCCGCAGGCGCAAAATACGCCGCCACGGTGATCACCAGAACCCAGACCGCAAATGTCCGGCCGACGAACTGCGCCAGCGCCGCCAAGCTTTTCATCATGGTTCCCTGAAATATTTGAAGCACGAAGGCGCCGACGATAGTCGCTTTTGCAAAGTTTTGGGAGGGGGAATTGTACGATCGCTGCGGAAACCCGTGCCGCGGCCTCCGCCGCGGCACCGGCCGGAAAGCGAAACGCCCCGGAATTTCCGGGGCGTCTTTCTCATTCGAAGCCTTCGAACACCGCGTCGTCCGGCCCGACCGGGCGCGGCGAACGCCATGTGGCGTCGCGCAGATCGTGGGGGATCTGCTGGGCGACGCCGAGCAGCATCGCGAAGATCGCCATCCGCACCGGAATGCCGTTGTCGGTCTGGCGGAAGATCGCGAGCCGGGGATCGCGGTCGAGGTCGGTGGACAGGTCGTTGGCGTCGGCGCGGCTGTCGCGCGGCAGCGGATGCATGATCAGCGTGTCGGCCCGGCACGCCGCATCGGCGAGCGCGCGGTTGATCTGGAATTCGGGGGTATAGCCCTCGATCGCCTCGCCCGCGAACCGTTCCTTCTGGATGCGGGTGGCGTAGAGCACGTCGCAGTCCTTCACCCCGTCGACGATCTGATCGGTTTCGACGATCACGTGGCCGTTGACGTCGAGGCGTTCGAGGAGATGCCGCGGCATCTCGAGCCCCTTGGGCGAGACGAAGCTGAAGCGGATGCCCTTGTGCAGCGCCAGCAGCTTGGCGAGCGAATGCACGGTGCGGCCGTACTTGAGGTCGCCGACGAAGGCGACGTGCATGCCGTCGATGCTCTTGCCGAGGCGCGAGAACTCGCGCTGGATGGTGTAGAGATCGAGCAGCGCCTGACTCGGATGCTCGCCGGGGCCGTCGCCGGCGTTGACCACCGGCAGGTTGGTGGCGCGCGCGAATTCCGCCACCGAGCCCTGCTCCGGATGGCGCACCACCAGGGCGTCGACGTAGCCGGAGACGACGCGGCTGGTGTCGTGGATCGATTCGCCCTTGCTCATCGACGAGAAGGTGAAGCCGGTGGTGTCCACCACCGAACCGCCGAGGCGGCAGAACGCGGTGCCGAAGCTCATGCGGGTTCGGGTGCTGGCCTCGAAGAACAGGTTGCCGAGCACCGCGCCCTCCAGCACCCGCGTCACCTTGCGCCGCCGCGCCACCGGTTCGAGCATGTCGGCGATGCGGAACAGCTCGTGGACGACGCCGAGATCGAGCTGATCGGTGGTGAGGAGCTGGGGCTTGCCCTCGAAGGCCAGCGTGGGCGCGCCCGCCGCCGGAACCGCGTGGGAGGGCCGGGATGCGAGGATCTCGGCGACGAATCGCCCGACCACCTCCGGCATGGTGCGGGATTCCGCCGATCCGCTCGGCAGCAGCCACGCATCGAGCGCCCGCCGGGTGACCCCGAGACGCTGCGAGAAGGCGTCGCGGGTCATATTGAGTGTACGCATTGCGTTACGAAGCAGGACTTGCTGCTCGGAATCCGGGTCCATTTTGCCCTCCAGGATATACGCATTGTGCGTACTCCTGTTGGAAAATCCTGTCAAGCGCCGCCCGCGCCCTACTCCTCTCCGCGCACCGCGCCGCGCGTCTTCTTGGTGGTGGCGCGGGCGCGCTTGTCGGCCAGGCGCGCCCGCTTCTGCGCGAGACTGGGGCGGGTGGCGACCCGCGGCCGCGGCGGCGTGAGCGCGCGGCGGACCAGATCGGCGAGGCGCTCCCGCGCCGCGACGCGGTTCATCTCCTGGCTGCGGTGCTCGCGCGCGGTCAGCACCACCACCCCCTCGGCGGTCATCCGCGATCCGGCGATGCCGCGCAGACGACGGAACGCCGCCCCCGGCAGCGCCGCACGGGCGTCGAACCGCAGTTGCACCGCGGTCGAGACCTTGTTGACGTTCTGCCCGCCCGGCCCGGCGGCGCGGACGAAGCGCTCCTCGATCAGGTCCTCGGAGATGGCGAAGGTTTCGGTGACGGGGATCATCGGCGGACCGGCGATTGCGGGGACGGTCCGCCGACTATAGTGCGATCAGGCGAACGCCGCCGCGACCATTTTCGCCATCGGCGCGGTCGGACGGCCGATCAGGCGGCCGAGCGCGCCGCCGTCGTCGAACAGCCCGCCCTTCGCCGCGCCCGCGTCGGAGTCCGCAAGCAGCGCGGCGATCGGCGCGGGCAGACCGGCGGCTTCGAGGGCGGCGCGGAACTCCGCCTCCGGCAGGTCGCGGTAGGCCACCGGCTTGCCCGAGGCGCGGGCGAGTTCGGCGGCGAAGTCGGCGAGGGTATAGGAGCCATCGCCCGCGAGTTCGTAGACCCGCCCGGCATGGCCTTCGCCGGTCAGCACCGCGGCGGCGGCGGCGGCGTAGTCGGCGCGGGCGGCGGAGGAGATCCGCCCGTCCCGCGCCGCGCCGAGGAGCGCGCCGTGCGCCACCGCGGCGGGCGCGCTGGCGAGATAGTTCTCGGTGTACCAGCCGTTGCGCAGCAGCACGTGGGGAACGCCGGAGTCCCTCAGCAGCGCCTCGGTGGCGCGGTGCTCGGCACCGAGGCCGAGGGGCGTCGAGTCGGCATGCAGAATGCTGGTGTAGGCGATCAGCTTCACCCCGGCGCGCTTCGCCGCGGCGATCGCGTTGCGGTGCTGCGCAACCCGCTGCCCGACCTCGCTCGACGAGATCAGCAGCAGTTTGTCGGCGCCCGCGAACGCCGCTTCGAGGGAGGCGGGATCGGCGTAATCGCCCTGCCGCGCCGCAACGCCGAGATCGGCGGCCTTGTGCGGATCGCGGGCGAGCGCGACGACCTCGGCGGCGGGCACGGTCTTGAGGAGTTCGGAAACGACGAGGCGGCCGAGCTGGCCGGTGGCTCCGGTGACGACGATCATGGAAATCTGTCCTTCATGTGGTGCGAACGGGTTGACACGAAGGTAGGGTCATCACAAACTTTTCGTAAGTACGCACAAAAAGGTTAGCGTGAAAAATGCCGGAACCCCTCAGCCTCACCGAACAGATCCGCCGCGGCGACGTGTTCGCCGACGCCTGCCCCTCGCGCGAGGTGCTCAAGCACGTTACCAGCCGCTGGGGCGTGCTCGTGCTCGTCGCCCTGCAGGACGGCACGCTGCGCTTCAGCGACATCCGCCGCAAGATCGCGGGGGTGAGCGAAAAGATGCTGGCGCAGACCCTCCAGGGGCTGGAGGCGGACGGCTTCGTGCGGCGCACCGCCTATCCGGTGGTGCCGCCGCACGTCGACTATCGCCTCACGCCGCTGGGCGAGGAGGTGGCGACCAGAGTCGCGGCCCTCGCCGACTGGATCGAAACCAACCTGCCGCGCATCCTCGCAGCGCGCCCGGCACGCCTTGACAGAGCGCCGGCGATGACGTGATTGTTCTGCGGCATGGCCGCGGAACCCGCCGATGTTTCTGCAGATTCACATCCCCACCATTTTCGCGGCGTTGCTGGTCGTCTGCATCGTGCTCGCGTTGCCGCTCGCGCTGGCGACGAAGGGGGCGGACGACGGCCTGAAGCTGTGGGCGGCGGCGCTCGGACTGATGGCCTGCGCCTTCTTCATGCTGAAGCTGCGCGGCACGATCGCCGACCGGAGTCTCGCAATCGTCGGCAACCTGCTGATCGCCGGAGCGATGGCGGCGCTCCTCGCGGCGGTTCATCGCTTCCAGAATCTGCCGCCGCCACGCCGCGCCGTCGCCGCGCCGATCCTGTTGCTGGCAGTGGCCTTGCCGCTGCTTCCGCCCGATCTGCGCACGCGCGTGGCGGCGGTCAACGCCACCTACCTGGCTCAGCTGCTGCTCGTGATCGGGCGTCTCGTCCGCTTTCGCTACGACTTTCCGACCCGCGGCCGCGACCTCACGGTCACGGGGCTGGGCGCCCTGGCGGCGGTGGCGGCGGTGCGCCTCGGCAGCGCGCTGCTCGCCCCCGCCGCCCTGGGGGAGTTCTTCGCGCCCTCGCCGGTGCAGTCGTTCGGCTTCTTCTCCGCCCTCGGCGGGTTGATCCTCGCCTCCACCGGTTTCCTGATGATGGCCAAGGAACGCTCGGACGAACGCCTGCGGGCGGCGGCACGGCGCGACCGCCTCACCGGATGCTGGAACCGCCTCCACATCGAGGAGGCGGCCGCGCAGGAGATCGCGCGGCTGCGCCGATACGGCCATCCGGTCTCGGCGATTCTCGTCGACCTCGACCACTTCAAGCTGGTCAACGACCGCCACGGTCACGGCGCGGGCGACGAAGTGCTCGCCGAATTCGCGCGCGTCGCACAACGGGTCGTCCGCACCACCGACGTCGTCGGCCGCTGGGGCGGCGAGGAGTTCCTCATCCTCCTGCCGATGAGCGACATCTCGGAAGCGGCGGCGATCGCCGAACGTCTGCGCACCGCGGTCGAAACCCACATCTTTCCCGGCAACCTCCGCGTCACCGTCAGCGCCGGGTTCGCGGCGTGCCTGTCGACGGAGTCCTGGGGCGAGTGGCTCCGCCGCGCCGACACCGCCCTCTATCGCGCCAAGGCGGACGGCCGCAACCGCATCGCCACCGAGGGCATCGAGATCGTCCGCAGGGGGTCCGGCACGGGGGCCGTGGCGGTCCCGCAACTGATCTGGCGCGCGAGCTACCTGTGCGGCGAGGAGACCGTCGACCGCCAGCACCGCGCATTGTTCGAAAAGGCCAATGCCCTCCTGGGGCTCGGCGGCGGGCAGGCTCCGAAGGAGCGGATCGTCGCGGCGCTGCGCGCGTTCCTCGACGAAACCCGCGCCCATTTCGCCGACGAGGAACGGATCATCGAGAGCGCCGGATACGAGGATGCCCTCGACCACGCCCGCATCCATCGCGAACTCCTCGCCCGCAGCGAGGACCTGCTCCGGCGCTACGCCGACGACGAGATCGGCGATGCGGCGCTGTTCCACCACGTCGTCCACGAGCTGTTCGCCAACCACATTCTCGCCGAGGACCGCGCGTTCCGGCCGCTGTTCCTCGGCGAGGACGCCGACGTCAGCGCATGAACAGAACGGTGGTGGCGCCCGCCACCAGAACCACCCCGGCGGCGAGCGCGAACAGCGCCAGCCATAGCGTGCGCGCGTCCTTGCGGGCCTCGGCGCGCAGCGCCTTGACGCTGTCGCGCATCTCGTTGCGCAGCACCCTGAGCTCGCCCTCGATCTCCGACAGCCGGCAGTTCGCCGACCGCGCCAGTTCCCGCAGCTCCATCGTGCTCGACGTCATCGTTCCCTCCTTCCGGGCATGAGGAGAGCCTAGCGCCAAGGTGTCGGCGGAGTGTGCCGCGCGGCGGGAAAAGTGTCGCAAAGTATGACGGCTCGCCCCGCGCGGAGCGGGCGTCAGGGGCGGCCGAACGCGGTGGCGGCGGCCTTGAGGCACAACGCCGACAGCAGGGACTTCAGCGCCGCGCCCGGCAGGAACGGCGTCACCCCCTTCGCCAGGGCGGCCTCCGCGCCGACCGAAGCGGCCAGCCACGCCGCGCCGACGATCAGGCAGATCGCGCTGCCGATCAGCATCGCCGCGCACAGCCGCGCCAGCGACGCCCGCGCCCACCCGCCCTCGACCAGCACGCCGACCGCCGCCGCGGCGAGCGGGAAGGCGAAGAGATACCCGGCGGTCGGCCCCTGGAGCTTCGCCAGCCCCGCGGCCGTGCCGGAAAACACCGGCAGCCCGGCGGCTCCGGCGAGGAGATACGCGATCAGACACAGACCGCCGAGGCGCCAGCCCAGCAGCCCGCCGACGAGCGTGACCGCGAAGGTCTGCAGCGTCATCGGCACCGGCGTCATCGGCACCGAGATCTTCGAGGCGAGGGCGACGGCGACCACGCCGAGCGCCAGCAGCGCCACCTGCACCGGCGGCGAACGGCGGCGCACCCACTGGGGCAGCGCGGCGGCGGAGGGCATGGCGGCGGATACGGACATCGGAGACTCCGGGCTGACGACGCGGTTCGCGGGAATAAACCTCACCACCCACAACCGCATCCAGTGCCGCCATGTTAGCAAACCCCGAGACTCCCCGGCGAGCGCTTTTCTCGCGACGCCACCGGGACGCCCGCCGCCGGATCACGGCGGGAGAACCGGCCCCTTGGTGGAGGTAATCAGGCGGCACGCCTCGGGTTACCCTCAACCGCTACGGCCACCTCTGGCCGGACGTCGCAAAGGCGGAGGAAATCGTCTCCGCCGCGAAGCGCGGGTCTCGCCTCCGATTGAGCCCCCGCCATGCGCCACGGAAAATATGGAATTCATCGGAGTTCGTTGTAATCCGTTGAATTCTATGGGGCGCGTATTTACCTTCCGGCGAGGCGAAACAAACAACAAACCCCTGCTATCGCTTTGGCGAAGCAGGGGTTTTCGTGGCGTCCCCGACACGATTCGAACGTGCGACCCCCGGATTAGGAATCCGATGCTCTATCCTGCTGAGCTACGGGGACTTGGGGCGGGTTATACCGCGAATACGGTGGGGATCAAAGCGCGAAAGCCCGCACCGGGGAGATCCCGGCGAAGCCGTCGAAATTGCGGGCGAAGGCGTCGGCGTAGCGCACCATTCCGGCGCGGGTGCCGGGCTCGAACGCCGAATGCCCGGCGTCGGGCACGATCGTCATCGACGCGCCCGGCCACGCCTGCACCAGGCGATGGGCGGTGCGGATCGGGCAGACCACGTCGTAGCGGCCCTGCACCACCGCAAGCGGCAGATGCGCCACCTTCGGCACCCCGGCGAGAAGCTGGCCGGGCGCGAGAAAGCCCTGATGGCGCATGTAGTGGACCTCGAGCCGCGCCAGCGCCACCACGTCGCCGTCCACCACCTCGGGGGTGCGCCACCAGACGTCGCCGTCGCGCGGGCCGTGAAGGCTGGAGCAGGCGTGCTCGTAAGCGTTCCACACGTGCGCCGCCGGACCGTGGATGCGCGGATCCGGATCTTCGAGGCGTCGGGCGTAGGCGGCAAGAGGATCGGCGCGCTCGTCCGGCGGCAGGAAGCCGCGCCAGCGCGCCTCCGCCTCGGGGAAGAAGCGACCCATGCCGGTGAGGAACCAGTCGACCTCCTCCGCGCCGAACAGGAACACCCCGCGCAGGATGAACCCCAGGCAGCGGTCCGGATGGGTTTGGCCGTAGGCGAGCGCGAGGGTGGTGCCCCAGCTTCCGCCCGCCACCAGCCACGCGGGAATGTCGAGATAGCGGCGCAGCGCCTCGATGTCGGCGATCAGGTCCCAGGTGGTGTTGGCGCGGGTTTCGCCGATCGGCGCGGACCGGCCGCAGCCGCGCTGATCGAACAGCACGATGCGGTAGCGGTCGGGATCGTAGAAGCGGCGGTGCGCGGGCAGGCAGCCGGAGCCGGGGCCGCCGTGGAAGTAGACCACCGGGATGCCGCCGGGAGCCCCGCATTGTTCCCAATAGATGCGGTGCCCGTCGCCCACCGCGAGCATGCCCGAGGCGAACGGCGCGATCGGCGGATAGAGATCGGCGGCGTGGACGGTATCCAACCTCGGCCTCCCGTTGTGGGCGCGATCGCGTTAGGATGCGCGCATGAACCGGAATGATACGGCAAAACCCCGGATCGTGCCACGCACGGTTGCAGCGGTGTTCGCGCTGCTGCTCGGGGTGACGTGTGCGCGCGCCGAGGCACCGCTCGACGGACTGACGGAGGGGCCGCGGCTGACGGCCGCGAGCGTCGCCTACGCCGCCTCGTTCGACCTTTCCGACGGCAGCCGCGTGCGGCTCGTCGGGATTCGCGCGCCGAAGCCCGACGCCCCGCCGTTCACCGGCCGCGGCGAGCCGCTCGGCGCGGAGGCGAAGGCGTTCGTCGAGGCCTTCGTGCGCGGCCGCGCGCTCGTCCTCTACTTCGACGCCAACCCGCAGGACCGCTACGGCCGCCGCCTCGCCCACGTGGTGCGCGACGACGGCGCATGGCTGCAACGCGCATTGCTGGAGAAAGGTTTCGCCCGGGTCTACAGCCTCCCCGACAACCGCCGCGGCGTCGCCGCGATGCTCGCGGTCGAGGACGCGGCGCGGCGCGCCGGACGCGGGCTGTGGGCGCTGCCGGAATACCGGGTGCGGACGGCGGCGGAGGTGGAGCCGGGCGGCTTTCAACTCGTCGAGGGCGTGGTGCTGGCGCAGTCCTCGGGCGACGGGCCGACCTATCTCAACTTCGGCCGCGCCTGGGCGCGCGACTTCACCGTGCGCATCGCCCCCGGCGACCGCAAACGCTTCGGCGCGCGGATGCCCGACTACCGCGGCAAGCGGGTGCGGGTGCGCGGCTGGGTGTTCGAGACGGACGGGCCGATGATCGCCGCCACCCACCCGGAACAGATCGAGATTCTGGACTGACCCGCCTCAGGGCGCGGCGAAGCCGAAATCCCCGGCGATCCGGCCGAGCCATGCGCCGATGCGCTCGGCGCTGCGCTCCGGCTGGTTGTCCTCGTCGAGCGCGAGTCCGGCGAAGTGGCCGTCGCGCACCGCCTGCGAGGCTTCGAACTCGTAGCCCTCGACCGGCCACTGCCCCACCACCTTCGCGCCGCGCTCGGCGAAGAACTCGGCGACCTCGCCGATCGCGTCGACGAAGCTGTCGGAAAAGCCGAACTGATCGCCGAGGCCGAACACCGCGACGGTGCGGCCCGACAGGTCGGCGGTGTCGAGGCGGGCCATCAGGTCCTCCCAGTCCGCCGGAATCTCGCCGACGCCGACGGTCGGGGTGCCGACGATCAGATAGTCGTAGGCGAGCACCTCCTCGGCGGTGGCGCGGCCGGCGTCGATCGGCGGGCTCATCGTCTCGTCGTCGAACAGCGCCTTGATGGTTTTGGCGACGCGCTTGGTGCTGCCCGTGTCCGAACCGTAGATCAATCCGATACGCGCCATGACCCGACACTCCGTCGATTGCAGGAAAAAGGCGCGCCCGGAACCCGGACGCGCAACGATGAAGGCCACATGATATTGACTCGCATTCTCGTTCACCGCAAGGGGGCGACCGGGTTTTCACCGCACCGGAGCGATCCGCACCAGGAACTCCCGCACCGCCTGGCAGAACTCGCGGGCGACGCCCGAAGGCGGCTTGCCGATCGGAAAGAACAGGTAGAACGACAGCGGAATCCGCGGCGCGAACGGCCGCGTCACCACCCCGCGGTCGCGGAAGGCGTGGGCGGTGAAGGGCTCGACCACCGTCACCCCCATGCCCTCCGCCACCAGGGCGTAGGCGGTGTAGGCGCGCTGGGTGCTGATGCGCCGCCGCGGGGTGATGCCCGCCTCGTGAAGGACGTTGGAGATCGCGCCCCAGGCGAGGCGGTCGTCGGTGAGGCCGATGAAGTCGACCTCGGCGAGATCGGAGGGGACGATCACCGCCCGTTGCGCCAACGGGTGGTCGCCCGGCATCGCGCAGACGAGTTCGGTGGAGATCAGGAGCTCGCTCTCCACCCCCGGCGATTCGAGCGGCTTGAGCGCGATGCCGAGATCGACCACGCCGCGCGACACCCAGTCCACCACCGTCGCCGAGCCGTAGGAGGAGAGCGTCACCTGCACGTCCGGCCGAGCGCGGCAGAATTCGGCCACCACCCGCGGCAGCACGCCGGAGGAGAGACTCGGCATGCAGGCGAGGCGGAGCTGCCCGAGTCCCGCCTGACGGATCTCGTTGGCGCGCGCGGCGATGCCGTTGAGGCCCGCGAACAGCCCTTCCGCCTCGGCGTAAAGCACCTCGCATTCGGGAGTCGGGCGCAATCTGCGGGTGCTGCGGTCGAACAGCGGGAACCCCACCTCGCGCTCCAACTCGGAGAGCAGACGGCTCACCGACGGCTGGGAAACGTTGAGGAGCCGCGCGGCGCTGGATGCTCCTCCGGTGAGCACGGCCGCCCGCAGCGCCTCGATCTGCCTCATCGTTATGCGCGATGCCATAGGATTTCCGGATGATCTTATGATGCAATCGTATTTGACGCTATGTTTGACCGGTGTTTAGCTTGGGTCAAACATAAAAAAGCAATGATCTCGGGAAGGCTGGCGCTGACAAGCACCTACGTGAGTCGGAGCGTGTCACTGCAACCGGAGAGACCACCCCCATGCGCAACCTCTTGATTGGAACCACCGCCCTGATGATGGGGCTGGCGGCGACGGCCGCGAACGCCGCCGACCTCAGAATCGGCCTGTCGGCGGAGCCGAGCGCGCTCGATCCGCACTACCACAACCTCGTTCCCAACAACGCGATGGCGAAGCACGCCTTCAACACCCTGGTGGAGCAGGACGAGAACCAGCGCCTGGAGCCCGGTCTCGCCACCTCGTGGAAGGCGGTCGACGACACCACCTGGGAATTCAAGCTGCGCAAGGGCGTGAAATTCCACGACGGCACGCCGTTCACCGCGAAGGACGTGATGTTCTCGCTCTGCCGCGTGCCGAAGGTGCCGAACAGCCCGTCGGCCTTCACCATCTACATGAAGGCGATCGAGAGCATGGAGGCGCCCGACGACACCACCGTGGTGATGAAGACCGCGACGCCGTATCCGCTGCTGCCGACCGACATCTCGACGATTCAGATCGTCGCCGCCAACACCGGCAAGGTCACCGGCCCGATCGTCTTCAAAAAGGACGGCTGCGAGGGCATCGAGAGCTATCCCTCGACCGAGGACTTCAACTCGGGCAAGGCGATGAACGGCACCGGCCCGTTCAAGTTCAAGGAATTCGTCAAGGGCGACCGGATCGTGATGGTCCGGAATCCCGACTACTGGGGCGAGAAGGCCGCGTGGGACACCGTGACCTTCAAGCCGATTCTCGCCGACGGCCCGCGCGTCGCCGCGCTGCTGGCGGGCGACGTCGACTTCATCGAGAATCCGCCGTCGCAGGACCTGCCGCGCCTCCGCCAGGACAAGTCGGTGCGGATCGTCGACGGGCTGTCCAACCGCGTCATCTACATCGCCCTCAACAGCGGGCCGAAGGTTCACCCCGGGATCAAGGGCGCCGACAAGAACCCGCTCGCCGACCCCAAAGTGCGCAAGGCGCTGTCCCTCGCGATCGACCGCAAGGCGATCGACGCCAAGATCATGAACGGCCAGGCGGAGCCCGCCGGCCAGCTGATCTCGCCCGGCCTGTTCGGCCACAACCCGAAGATTCCGGTCGACGCCTACGACCCCAAGGGCGCGCAGAAGCTGCTCGCCGAGGCGGGCTTCCCGAAGGGCTTCGAGATCACCCTCGGCTCGCCCAACGACCGCTACATGAACGACGAAAAGGTGACCCAGGCGGTCGCCCAGTACTGGACCCGCATCGGCGTCAAGACCAACGTCGACGCGGTCACCGCCTCGGTGTTCTTCTCGCGCCGCGGCAAGCAGGAGTTCGCCGCCTACCTCGCGGGCTGGGGCGCGGGCACCGGCGAGGCCTCCTCGCCCCTGAAGTCCCTGGTCGCCTGCCGCGACAAGGAAAAGGGCTACGGCACCACCAACTACGCCGAATACTGCAACAAGCAGATGGACGCGACCCTCGATCAGGCGCTCGCCACCATCGACGACGCCAAGCGCGAGGCGCTGCTGCAGAAGGCGATGGCCGAGGTGATGGCCGACACCGGCATGATCCCGGTGCATTTCGAAAAGACCCCGTGGGCGATGAAGGCCGGCCTCACCTACAAGGCCCGCGTCGATCAGCAGACCATGGCGCAGGACGTCCGGCCGGCGAAGTAACCGCCCGCCGCTCCGGCCGCGGAGCCGCTCCTGCGGGGGCGGCTCCGGGCTTCCGTCCTCGGTGTCTCTCGAGCTTGGACCAGATATGGGATACGTACTCAACCGGCTGATGCAGGGGCTGTTGGTGATCGCGGTGATGGCGGTTCTCGTCTTCGTCGGCGTCTACGCCATCGGCAACCCTGTCGACATGCTGATCAGCCCCGAGGCGGATCAGGCGGAGATCGAAGCGACGATCGTCCGCATGGGCCTCGACAAACCGCTGTGGCAGCAGTTCCTCACCTTCGTCGGCGGCGCGCTGCGGGGCGACCTCGGCACCTCGTTCATCTACAACGAACCCGCCGTGCGGCTGATCCTCGAACGCTTCCCCGCGACCCTCGAACTCGCCCTCGCGGCGATCCTGATGGCGATCCTGATCGGCATCCCGCTCGGCGTGATCGCCGGGCTCAAGCCCGACGGCCTCGCCGGGCGCTCGATCATGACGGTGTCGATCCTCGGGTTCTCGCTGCCGACCTTCTGGGTCGGGATGATGTTCATCATGGTGTTCGCGGTGAACCTCGGCTGGCTGCCCTCGACCGGGCGCGGCGAAACCGTCGAGGTGCTCGGCGTGCGCTGGAGCTTCCTCACCGCCGACGGCCTCGCGCATCTGGTCCTGCCCGCGGTCAACCTCGCGCTGTTCAAGACCTCGCTGGTGATCCGCCTCGCCCGCGCCGGAACCCGCGAGGTGATCGGCCAGGACTACATCAAGTTCGCGCGCGCCAAGGGGCTGCCGGAAACCCGCGTGATCCTGGTGCACATGCTCAAGAACATGATGATCCCGGTGGTCACGGTGCTCGGCCTGGAGTTCGGCTCGGTGGTCGCCTTCGCGGTGGTGACCGAGACGGTGTTCGCCTGGCCGGGGATCGGCAAGCTGCTGATCGCCTCGATCGTCCACCTCGACCGGCCGGTGATCGTCGCGTACCTGATGCTCACGGTGATGCTGTTCGTGTCCATCAATTTTCTCGTCGACCTGATCTACGCGATCCTCGACCCGCGCGTGCGGCGCAAGGAGGCGGCATGACCGAAGCCCTCGCGACCACCCCGCCCAAGGAGGTCTCGGTCGAGACTCCGTTCCGGCGTCTGGTGCGCAAGTTCGCCGCCAACCGCATCGCCCTGGGCGGTCTCGCGGTATTCGCCGCGGTCGCGCTGGCGGCGTTGCTCGCGCCGCTGATCGCGCCGCAGAACCCCTACGACCTCGCCGGCCTCGACATCATGGACGGCGCGATTCCGCCCGGCGGCGAGGCGTTCTCGGGCGGCCGCTACTGGCTCGGCACCGACGAGCAGGGTCGCGACATGCTCTCGGCGATCCTCTACGGCCTGCGGATCTCGATCGGCGTCGGCGTCGGCTCGACGGTGATCGCGCTGGCGATCGGCCTCGTCATGGGCCTGTTCGCCGCCTACTCGGGCGGCTGGCGCGACGCCCTGGTGATGCGCCTCGTCGATCTCCAGCTCGGCTTTCCGCCGATCCTGATCGCACTGATCCTGCTCGCGATCCTCGGCCGCGGCGTCGACAAGGTGATGATCGCCCTGGTCGCCCTGCAGTGGGCCTATTACGCCCGCACCGTGCGCGGCAACGCGCTGGTGGAGCGCCGCAAGGAATACATCGAGGCGGCGCGCTGCCTCGGCCTGCCGTATGCGCGGATCGTCTTCGGCCATCTCATGCCCAACTGCCTGCCGCCGCTGATCGTGGTGGCGACGATGCAGGTGGCGCACGCGATCGCGCTGGAGGCGACGCTCTCCTTCCTCGGCGTCGGCGTGCCGGTCACCGAGCCCTCGCTCGGCATGCTGATCGCCAACGGCTTCGACTTCATGATGAGCGGCCGTTACTGGGTGAGCTTCTTCCCCGGCATCACCCTTCTCGTCACCGTGGTGTCGATCAATCTCGTCGGCGACCACCTCCGCGACATCCTGAACCCGAGGCTGCAGAAATGACCGGCGAACCCACCCTCAAGGTCGAGGGCCTCAAGACCCACTTCTTCACCGAGGCGGGCGTGGTCAAGTCGGTGGACGGCGTCGACCTCGCCGTCGACCGCGGCGAGATTCTCGGCCTGGTCGGCGAATCCGGGTCCGGCAAGTCGGTCACCGGATTCTCGATCCTCGGCCTGATCGACCCGCCCGGCCGGATCGTCGGCGGATCGGTGCGGCTGAACGGCGAGGAGCTCACCACCGCCAGCCCCAAGCGCCTGCGCAGCCTGCGGGGCGACCGCATCGCGATGATCTTCCAGGACCCGATGATGACCCTCAATCCGGTCCTGAAGATCGAGACGCAGATGATCGAAACCCTCCAGGCGCACAGTCGGATCGGCCGCGCCGAGGCCCGCGCGAAGGCGCGCGACGCCTTGGGCCGGGTCGGCATCCCGAGCCCGGAGGAGCGTCTCGACAGCTATCCGCACCAGTTCTCGGGCGGCATGCGCCAGCGCGTCGCGATCGCCATCGCGCTGCTGCACGGCCCGGACCTGATCATCGCCGACGAACCCACCACCGCGCTCGACGTGACGATCCAGGCGCAGATCCTCGCCGAGGTGCAGACGCTGTGCCGCGAAACCGGCACCGCGCTGATCTGGATCACCCACGACCTCGCGATCATCTCCGGCCTCGCCGACCGCGTCGCGGTGATGTACGCCGGGCGGATCGTCGAGACCGGCAGCGTCGCCGAGGTGGTGGCCACCCCGCGCCACCCCTACACCCACGGCCTGATCGGCTCGGTGCCGAGCCGCAACCGCCGCGGCAGCCGCCTGACCCAGATCCCGGGAATGACGCCGTCGTTCCTCGCCCTGCCGCCGGGCTGCGCGTTCGCGCCGCGCTGCGCCCGCGCCGACGAAAAGTGCCTCGCCATGCCCGACCTCGCCCCCTGCCCCGGCGGCGGCCATCTCGCCCGCTGCTTCCACCCGATGCCCGAAGGAGCCGCGTCATGACCGCCGCCCCGCTCCCCAAGGACGCCCACGGCGCGCCGCCGGTGATCTCGGTGCGCGGCATCGACATGGTGTTCCTCAAGAAGCGGCCGGGCCTGGCCGACGCCGCGGCGGCGAAGCTCGGCATCCCCCGGCCGGAACCGGTGGGCGTGCACGCGCTCGATCACGTCGACCTCGACGTCTTCAAGGGCGAGGTGGTCGGCCTGGTGGGCGAATCCGGCTGCGGCAAGTCGACCCTCGGACGGGTGATCGCGGGGATCCTCGACCCCACCGCCGGAACCCTCCGCTACCACGGCCGCGAGTTCTCGGAGATGTCGCCGCAGGAGCGCTACCGCGCCAAGGTGGCGGTGCAGATGATCTTCCAGGACCCGTTCGCCTCCCTCAATCCGCGCAAGCGGGTGGCGGAGATCATCGGCGAGGCGCCGGTGGTGCACGGTCTGGTGCCGAAGGCCGAGATCGACGGCTACGTCGACGAGATCATGTTGAAGTGCGGCATCGACCCCGCCTACAAGCAGCGCTTCCCGCACCAGTTCTCGGGCGGCCAGCGCCAGCGCATCGGCATCGCCCGCGCGCTCGCGGTCAAGCCCCAGTTCCTGGTGTGCGACGAATCCGTCGCCGCGCTCGACGTCTCGATCCAGGCGCAGGTGATCAACCTGTTCATGGACCTGCGGCACGACTTCGACCTCACCTACCTGTTCATCAGCCACGATCTCGGCGTCGTCGAGCACATCGCCGACCGGGTGGTGATCATGTACCTCGGCCGGGTGGTCGAGACCGCGCCGACCGCCGAACTGTTCGCCAACCCGCGCCACCCCTATACCCAGGCGCTGCTCGCCAACATGCCGCGGATCTCCACCGAGAAGCAGGCGTTCGGCCAGATCAAGGGCGAGATCCCGTCGCCGCTGCATCCGCCGACCGGCTGCCACTTCCACCCGCGCTGCCCGCACGCCTTCGACCGCTGCGCCGCCGAGCGGCCGCGCCTGATTTCCAAGGCGTCCGGCATTTCCGCCGCCTGCCATCTGCTCGAGGAGGCGGTGTGATGGAAACCGCGCGACGAACCCCCGCCCTGTCGGTCTTCGACGCGCCCGAGGGAGCCCGCATCCCCCTGGTGTTCGACAGCCCGCACAGCGGCACCGACTACCCGGCCGACTTCCGCCCCGCCCTGCCGATGGCGGCGCTACGCAAGGCCGAGGACATGTACGTGGACGACTTCTACGCCGCCGCGCCGGAGCACGGCGCGGCGCTGCTGCTCGCCCGCTTCCCGCGCGTCTATCTCGACGCCAACCGGTCGGTGGAGGATATGGACCAGGGCCTGCTCGACGCCCCCTGGCCCGGCCCCCTCGCCCCCGGGGTCAAGACCGAATGCGGCCTCGGGCTGATCTGGCGGCTGTCGTCGGACGCCGAGCCGATCTACGACCGCAGGCTGTCGGTGGAGGAGGCGCAGGCGCGCATCGACCGCTGCCACGCGCCCTACCACGCCGCGCTCAAGAGCCTGCTCGACGCGCGCCACGCCGAGTTCGGCCGCGTCTACCACGTCGACTGCCACTCGATGCCCGAGCTCTCCGGCCCCCGCGCACCCGAGGGCGAGGGCGTGCCGCGCGCCGACTTCGTGCTCGGCGACCGCGACGGCGCCACCTGCGCCCCCGAGTTCACCCGCGCGGTGGCCGAATGCCTCGCCGGCATGGGCTACGAGGTCGCCGTCAACGACCCCTACAAGGGCGTCGAACTGGTGCGCGCCTACTCCGACCCGGCGGCGGGTCGCCACAGTCTGCAAGTCGAGATCAACCGCCGCCTCTACATGAACGAAACCACCTTCGAGAAGACCGCCGGTTACGCCGCCACCAAGGCGGCGGTCGGCAGGTTGATGGCGACGGTGGCGGCGTTCGCCCGAAGCGCCTGAGTATTTGGAAAAGAGTCACACCATCATGCCGTCGTCGGATTCGCTCGACACCCTCGCCATCCTCAAGACCCTGGTGGCCTTCCCCACCGTCAGCCGCGACTCCAACCTCGCGCTGATCGACTGGATCGAGGCCTACGCCCGCCGCCATGGCGCGGCCATCCGCCGCACCTTCAACGCCGAGGGCACCAAGGGCAACATCCTGGTGTCGGTGGGACCACCCGAGGTCGCGGGGGTGATGCTCTCCGGCCACACCGACGTGGTGCCGGTGGACGGCCAGGACTGGGCCACCGATCCGTTCGACCTCACCGAAAAGGACGGCCGCCTCTACGGCCGCGGCGCGTGCGACATGAAGGGATTCCTCGCGGTCGCCCTGGCGTGGTTGCCGCGCTTCGCCGCGGCGAAGCTGAAAAAGCCGCTGCACCTCGCCTTCTCCCACGACGAGGAGGTCGGCTGCCTCGGCGTGCGGAGCCTGGTCGAGGACCTCGCGCACCTGACCGCGCTCCCCGAGGTGTGCATCGTCGGCGAGCCGACGATGATGCGGCCGATGCTCGCCCACAAGGGCAAGGTCAACGTGCGGGTGCGGGTGAAGGGCTTCGAGTGCCACTCCTCGCTCGCCCCCACCGGCGTCAACGCGATCGAATACGCCGCCGAGCTGATCGCCTTCCTCAAGGGCATGGCGCGGCGGAAGAGCAAGGACGGCCCGTTCGACACGATGTTCGACATCGCCCACACCACCATCCACACCGGCCTGATCGAGGGCGGCACCGCGCTCAACATCGTGCCGCAGGACTGCACCTTCGACTTCGAGATCCGCGCGATCCCGGTCGACGACCGGATGGCGATCCTCGACGAGATCAAGGCCTACGTCGCCGCCGAGCTCGAACCGGCGATGCGGGCGATCCATCCCTCGTGCGGCTTCTCGTGGGAGATCCTCTCCTCGGTGCCGGGCTCGGATACCGATCCCAACGACCCGGCGGTGCACATGGTGAGCCAGCTCTCGGGCGCGAACAGCTACGGCAAGGTGGCGTTCGGCACCGAGGCCGGGCGGTTCCAGACCCGCTGGAACATGTCCACGGTGATCTGCGGCCCCGGCGACATCGATCAGGCGCACAAGCCCGACGAGTTCGTCGACGTCGACCAGATCCGCGCCTGCGAGGCGTTCGTCGGACGCCTGCTGGAACGCATGCGCGCCTGACGCCGGAAAGATGAGGCCGGGGTTTCCCGCCCGACGTGCTATCCTCCCCCGCGAGTTCCATCCGCAACCGGGGAGGATGCGCCCGTGAGGAAATGGCTGACGGGCCTGCTGGCGCTGCTGCCGTGGACGCCGCACGCGGCGGCGGACGAAATCAAGCTGGCGATCTTTCCCTCCAACGATCCGGCGAAGCTGCACGCGGTGATGCGGGTGCTCGGCGACTATCTCGCCGCGCGCACCGGCGACGCCGTCGCCACCGTGGTGACGCGGGACTACGCCGAGCTTCAGCAACGCGTGCGCGAACGCTCGGTGGACATCGCCTGGGTCAACACCCTCAACTACGTGCGGCTGATCTCCGACGTGCCCTCGGCGCGCTACCTCGCCACCTACATGGAGCGCAACGAGACCACCGGGCGGATCACCCCCTATTATCAGGCCTACATCGTCGCCCCCCGCTCCGGCGGTATCGCCGACCTCGACGGAATTCGCGGCAAACGCTTCGCCTTCACCGACCGCGCCTCCACCTCCGGGTTCGCCTTCCCCAACCACATGCTGAAAAGCCGGGGCATCGACCCGGAGCGCGATTTCGCCCACGTCGTGTTTCTCAAACGCCACGATCGCGTCGCCGAAGCGCTGCTGCACGGTGCGGTGGACGCGGGCGCGATATCCGACGGCACCTACTTCACCACCCGGCGCGCCCACGGCGACGCGCTGCGCATCCTCGCCAAGTCGGCGCCGATCCCCCTCGACGCGATCGTCGCCTCCGGCAGTCTCGACGCGGCGAAGGCCGAAGCGGTGAAACGGGCGCTTCTCGAGATGCCGCCCGACCACCCGTTCTGCCGCGCGATGCGCGAGATCCTCGGCTGGAACGCGGCGGATTTCGCGGTGCGCGACGACGGATTCTACGACTCCGTGCGCGCGGTCTACGCAAAGCCTTGAAACGCGCCGATCGTCTTACCAAGTGGGACGCCCGCCCTCTCGTGGTACGCTCGGAGGCAACGCACCAGCGAGGAGGAACGCGCGCGTGACGAAGCGGTCGACGATCCTGGTTGCGGTGCTGGCGGGTCTGCTGGCGCCGTGCGCCGCCGCCGGGCGGGACATCACCCTCGCCGCGTTTCCGTCCAACGATCCCGAAAAGCTGGGCGCGGTGATGCGGGACCTGAGCGACTACCTGACCGAGCGCCTCGGGCGGCCGGTGAACTCGGTGATCACCCGCGACTATGCCGAGACCGCCGCGCGCCTCGCGGAAGGATCGGCGGACGTGGCCTGGCTCGGACCGCTGAGCTACGTGCAGGCGGTGGACGAGATTCCCGGGCTCCGCTACCTCGCCACCTACGTCAACCGCAGCCACGCCACCGGCGAGATCGCCCCGTACTATCGCTCGGTGATCGTCGTCGCCAAAACCAGCGGCATCGAGACCCTCGCCGATCTCAAGGGCAAGCGCTTCGCCTTCACCGACCCGGAGTCCGCCTCGGGCTACGCCTTTCCCGTCCACCTGCTGCGGCGGAACGGCATCGACCCGGACCGGGACTTCGCCAAGGTATTCTTTCTCAAGCGCCACGACCGCATCCTCGACGCCCTGCGGCACGGCTCGGTGGACGCGGGCGCCCTCGCCGACGAGGTCTATTACGGCGCGCGGCGGCAAACCGGCGACGCCTTCAAGGTAATCGGCACGTCGGAGCCGATTCCGATGGTGGCGGTCGCCGCGTCCGCGCGCCTCGACGCCGACACCGCCGCCCGGATCCAGGAGGCGCTGGTGGCGATGCCCTCCGACCACCGGTTCTGCCGCAAGATGCGCGAAACCTTCGGATGGGATGCCGCGGGCTTCCGGAAGCGCGACGACTCCCTTTACGATCCCGTCCGCGCGGTCTACGGAAGGCGCTGACCCCGATGTCCTTCCGCCTCCGTCTCGTTGCGATCGTTCTCGCGGCCATCGTCACCCTCGGCGGCCTCAATCTCGCGGCGCTGCATCAGGTCCGGCGGCTCGACGGCGAAAGCTTCGCCGCCCACCGGGTGGAGGGGATGCGGCTGGCGCAGGCGCGCCTCGACGAATTGTTCGGGGAACTCGACAACGCCGCCGCCAACCTCTCGAAACCGCGCGAGATCGTCAACGCCCTCGCCGCCGCCGACAACGAGGCGCTGTACGACTGGAGCTCCGCGTTCGTCGGCAGCGTCGACCGCTCCGCCGGCATCGACGCGATCGCGTTCGTCGACCGGCTCGGTTTCGTGATCTCCCGCGCGCCCGACGAATTCCGCTTCGGCGACGTCGTCGCCGACACCGCGGTGTTCCGCGAGACCGCCGCCGCCGGACATTTCCTCGGCGTCGCCGAGGTTGACGGCGCGCCGAATTTCGTCGCCGCGCGGATGCTGCACAAATACGACGACCTGCCGGTCGGAATGGTGATCGTCTCCACCCCGATCACGCCGGCGAAGCTCTCGGCGATCAGCGGCAGCGCCAACGTGGTGGTGAGCTACGTCGGCCCGCGAGCGACGATTTCCGGCACCGGCGCCGCGCCCCTGTCGCAGGCGCTGTTCCGCGAAACCCTGACGGGGGCCGACGGAAGCTCGCAATTCCGCGTCGACTTCCTCCCCGACGCGCGGCGGGAGCGGATGCTGAAGCTGCAATCGGGGCTGAGCCTCGGCGCGATCCTGGCGTCGCTGCTCACCCTCGCGGCGCTGCTGGCGGTTCTGCGGCGTCAGCTCGCGCCGTATCAGGCGATCGTCGGCGGCCTGCTCGAATACGCCAACCATGCCACCGGCCTCGGCGGCCTGCGCGACCGCCTGTCGCCGTTGCGCGGGCGGCCGGGCGAGGCGGCGCAGGTGGCCGACGCGCTGACGCAGATGATCGATTCGGTGGACGCGAACTTCCGCCGCATCGCCCGCCACGCCGACGAACTGGAGGTGATGGCGAACGCCGACGCCCTCACCGGCCTCGCCAACCGCCGCGGCATCGAGGCGGCGCTGCAGGCCGAGGCGCGGCGGCGGTTCCGCTTCGGCGGCGGCTTCGCGGTGGCGTTGATGGACGTGGACCACTTCAAGGCGATCAACGACCGCTTCGGCCATCCGGCGGGAGACGAGGTTCTGCGCCGCGTCGCCGGTCTCCTGCGCGCCAACAGCCGCGCCTCGGACACCGTCGGGCGCTGGGGCGGCGAGGAATTCCTGCTGCTGTGCCCGGGCGCGAGCGCCGAGGCCGCCGTCGCGCACGCCGAGAACCTGCGCCGCCTGGTCGCCGCGGCGTTCGCCGACGACTTCGCGGTCACCGCCAGCTTCGGCGTCGCGGTGGCGCAGCCGGGGGAAGAGCCGGAGGCGGCCGTCGCACGCGCCGACCGCGCGCTCTACGCCGCCAAGGCCGACGGCCGCAACGCGGTGCGCGCGCTCTGACCTAAAGCGCCGCGGCGACCCGTTCGGCGAGGGCGAGCGCCAGAGCGTCGGCGCCGAGCGGTGCGACCACCTGAACGCCGAGCGGCAGGCCGGTCGCGGCGCAGGCGAGACCGGGCACGCCGACGCACGGGCCGCGCAGCAGAGTCCACAGGCGGTTGAAGTCGGGACTGCCGGTGCCCGCC